>JAYODI010000133.1:0-8289 GCA_038279365.1 Candidatus Latescibacterota bacterium
CCAATTTGTTTTGCTTTGTTTTTGGCTTGATTGATGGCTTGGAGATTTGCCTGTAAAACGGATTTGCCACCTATGAGATCAAGACGCGTCTGATTGGGAAGGCCCCACGTGCAGTTTATTAACAGCAATAGACCAGAAATGAGTGCTATACCTGCATATTCTATGCGCGTTTTCATGTGTTTAATGCGTTGACCTGTTGGTTTTGCGTTGTGGATTTGAGCGTATCACTGATTTGTGCAATAACTGTCCAGGAGTTTTTGTTGTGATGCCGAATATCGTATTGGGTTACGCGCTTATGCGTCATAAATTGAACCATTTCATTCTTGGTAAATAAGTAAGAAACGGGTGCAAGTAGTTGGTCAAATATCATGTGGGTATTCATGCGCCAATCGAAATGCGTACGATAAAAAATGTAATCATTAAGGGGAAGCATTCGAAAGCCAACTTTATTGAGGGGGGTGTATATGCCTTTTGCAATCAATTGAAACAGAATACCAATGGGATAGGACAGGGCCAATGTGAGTTTTACGGGGATGTTGCGGGTTATGATTTTGCGGAACGGTTCGATTACCCATTGAACAAATCCATTGCCTTCTCGGGCATAAACCCACAAAATCAATTTGCCACCTGGTTTGACATAACGAATGAGTTCTTCTATCGCTTTGGGATAGTCGGGCAAGTGTTGTAATACGGCAACACAAACCACTGCATCAAATGATGCTTCTGGAAATGGAATGTTATAGATATCGGCTTGTGAAACGGTAACTTGGTCAAAGGATTTGGTGTTGTGATGGGCTACTTCTATGGAATTAGATATGTCAATTGCAAAAACCTCTTTGGCACCCATTTCTGCCATGCAATAACTGGGAATTCCCATGCCTGTTCCAGCATCTAAAACCCTTTTGTTTTTGAAGAAAGTTTTATGGTCTAATGGGGCCAACTCATCAATGAAGTTCTTTTTATAATAATCATCTATTTGTGAGAACTTTTCCCATTTGTAACCAAATGACGCGGCTGTATGTTTTTTGACTGCTGTAAGGTCGCGTGCAAAACGTGGGATACCACCTTCTATTGGATAGGTGATTTTACAGGCTGAACACGTTAGGGTACCCGTTTGGATTGTATCATTTTGGGATGTCATGATTTCGTGCTCGAGCGATTGTTTGCATTTAGGACAAACAAATGCGGTAAGATATTGATGCTTCATTGTGTTGCGTCCTTTCCTATGGTTCTTTTATACTTTTTGAACCACACAAAGACAACTTGATCCAAATGTGAGGCTTTTATTTTTTTGTATTCTTTTTTGTTCGCGGCGTGCGATGAGGTCAAATATCAAATGGAAGGCAGGATGTACTTTGTCATCGCTGGATGTATTGTTAATGTCTTTTGATTTTAATATCCCGAGTTTTGTCGGCAGTGCACGTAGTAATAATATAGGCGGTACTAGGTATTGAAAAAAATAGGTGAAATATTCGATCCGAAAACCTGCTTGTTGTAGAACCTGCGAAAGGGATTGTTGTGTGTAACGCCGAAAGTGACCATCAAAGACATCGACGGCAGACCACAAAAATGGAAATGTGGGTACGGTCAGGTAAAGGCGTCCTTGAGCTGTTAAGGTTTGATGGATGCTGTGTAAGAATGTCAGATCATCTTCGATATGTTCAAGCACATCAAATAATCCAACAGCAGGAAGTGTTTCTGGTCTAAATTGTGCATCTTGCCAGGTTGCACAAATGAGATTTTGTATGCCCCGTAAACGGGCATTTTTTATGCCTATTTCATTGGGTTCAAGCAATGCCGTTTCTATGCCAGCATTTTGAATGGCTTGTGCGACAAACCCATTGCCGCCGCCCACATCAACACATAAACCTGCTGGGGGATAGTTTTTGAAAACTTCTAAGAGGCATTGGTTGCGTTGTTTAAACCAAAAAGAATCGTTTTCAATTTGAAATTTTTCTTGTGTTTGTTCTTTGGGATATGACACCGCACTCATGTGTTCGGTTACCCAAATGTTATCGGCAGATAACTGAAGAGTGTCTGAGCTGTCTGCCAATAATTGGGGAAGAGAATCCTTCATTTATTGTAACCCAGGATAGGATAAAAGGGTATCACAGACACGCGCGACCTGATTTTCTGTCATGGTAGGGAAAATAGGTAATGTAATGAGACTGGCAGAAACGAGATTGGTGTTATCAAGCGGTGTTGCTTGATAAATATCGTGATAAGGTTCCTGTTGATGCACTGGTGGATCAAAATGCACAGATGCTTCTATTTGTTGTTCTCGCAAGTGTGCCAAAAGTGGATCACGCACATTTTGGGGCACAAGAATTGTGAACATTTGCCAAGAGTGTGTAAATCCTTTGGGTATGTGATGTAAACCAATTTGTGCATTTTTTGACAGACGTTGTATGTAACAGTTTGCAATGTGTTGACGTGCGGCGTTGAGTGTATTGAGCTTTTTCATTTGTTCGGCACCAATGGCCGCCAGTACATTGCTCATGCGAAAGTTATAACCATATTGAGATGCAATGCGCAACCAAGGTTTTTCGGCTTTTTCGCGTGCAAAGGTTGTAGAGTCTATGCCATGTGCGATGAGGGTGCGGATGCGTCGGGCAAGGGCATCATCGTTGGTGGTGAACATGCCGCCTTCGCCAGTTGTGATATTTTTGGTCGGAAAAAATGAGAAGCAGCCCATATCATAGGTTCCAACTTGAATATCGTTATAAGTGGCACCTAAACATTCGGCTGAATCCTCAATGAGGCGAAGGTTGTGTTTTTGGGCAATTTTGATGATGGCGGGCATGTCGGCAGGCAAACCCCCATAATGAACGACCATAATGGCTTCTGTTTTGTCTGTAATTGCCGTTTCGATGGCTTGGGGCGATATATTGCGTGTATTTTTGTCTATATCGACAAAAATAGGTGTTGCACCAGCTAAGATGATGGCATTAACCGTGGCGACCCAAGTGAAGGATGGGGTGATCACTTCACCCTGAATGTTGAGTGCCTCAAGTGCAATGTGCAATGCCGATGTACAAGAATTCATTGTAATGGCATGTTTGACGTTGAGGTGTTTTTGAAACAGTTCCTCAAACTCATGATTTTTGGGTCCGTGTGCAAGCCAGCCGTTGCGCAGAACTTCTTCTACGGCGTTTACTTCTTCGTCTCCTAATGCAGGTATACACAATGGAATACGTTCCATTTTGATCTCCGAACTAAAACGATGGTTTTTGTAAGAGAAATTCTTTGCTTTGATAAAGACCAAGCGATGAAAAGATGGGTTTGAACAGATTTTTAAGTTGTCTTTTGAGCGTGATCGGAAACGGATTGGCATGTATTGAAATAATGTTGAACCCAAAAGATTTGGCAAATTTTTCAAAATGTTTTGGTGTTAAATAATTGACATGACCTGGATGGTAGTGACTGATGGACATAGATTTTTCGATATGGGATGCGCGTTTAAGTGCTGGTAATTCACTGTCTAAATCCATGAATGGGTTGTGTAAATAAAGAAATCCCCCAGGCGTAAGATTGTCAAAAAGACGTTGCACATCTTGTCTTGGATGGATGAGATGCTCAAATACAGCATTGCACACAATGGCATCGAAGGGACCATGTTCTGAAATCTCTGGCCATTGGCGTGATGCTATAATATCGGGAAAATTGTAATTTGAATAGAGATGAGGGGGATATGGGTTGTAGGGTTCATAAGCACAAACCTTATTGATACCCATAGCACGGGCAGTATTGCTCCAAGTACCTGAACCTGCGCCATAGTCAAGAAAGTGAATATCTCTTTTAAAATAGGCATGGGTTTGATGGAATAAATTATGCAGAATCCAGAGACGTTTTTCAGATTGGGGAAATTGTTTATGGCTGTTAAGTTTTTTTTGTTTTTCTTCAATATCTGATTCTGAGAGTTCGGGTTTGCCTTCTTCAAAATTGCAGAAAACATCGCGTGTATATTTGGCCCCACAGTTTTGGCATTGCACAATACTTGCTGATGTATCAGGAGACCAACCGATACCTTCAAGCCAATGGGAGGGAATATGATAAACCCGCGTCAAAAAATCATAGGTAAATGTGAAAAGTACGTGGGCATTGTCTTGTTCGCAAACTATACACGGACGAATCACCTGTTTGGGTTCTTGTGTGGTCTCGATTGGCGCGGTGGTTATCTGTGATTTTTCCATTGGGCAAAGCTCGTATGATACCAGTGTTGAAAAACGATGAGCGTCCATAATGCTTTTGCATGGTTGGCGCGATGATTTTGATGTTCGTTCCAGAGTATTTGAACTGCGCTGGGGTTAAAAATACCGTCGGCTTTGATGGTTGCTGGGGCAAGCAATTGTTCTGCCCAACTTTTAAGAGACGTGGTAAGCCACTGGGCTATTGGAACGGTAAAACCACGTTTGGGGCGTTTTGCGACAGATGTTGGTGTATTGCTATTGAGGTACTTGCGGATCAGGTACTTGGTTTGCCCTTGTCTGTATTTAAAATGCGAAGGCAACTGGTTTGCAAGGTGCATCATTTCTATATCCAGATAGGGACTTCGCAATTCTTGGGATTCCATCATGCTTGATTTGTCGGCATGGTTACAAATGCAAGCAGGTAAGAAAAATTGTTGAAATGCGTGGCAAAGAACTGAAATAAGGTCTTTTTGGGGTAAGGCATCATATTGGTCATAAAGGGGGGCATATAAATGCGGAACACCCCATTGGGGATGCGTGTTCAGTGCCTTTTTAGATGTTTCGGATATCAGTATGTTATCAATTTCTTCATGTTGAAATGCGCTAATCCACTGTTGCAATACTTCGGCCTGTGATGCGCTCGCGCCCCGTAAAAAACGTTGCAATTTGAAACCTGCATTCATATAGCCATGACTGGCAGGCATTTTGTCTACGAGTCGTTTTAAAATTGAATTTGCACCTGCTGGTAGCAATGTGCTTGTGTATTTGTAGGCTTGTAATGCCTTAAATGGTGCATATCCTGCCCAAAATTCGTCGCCACCATTACCACTGAGAATAACTTTGACGTGTTCGCTCGAAAATTTTACAACTTCATAGATGGCCAAAAAGCCAGGGTCTGAAATGGGTTCGTCCATTTGTGAGAGGACGTATTGAACGTCATTTAAGAAGTCATTCCCCGTCAACAAATGTTCGTGGTGTTGTGTTTTGTAGTAGTTTGCAATTTCTTGGGCTTGATCGGCTTCATTGAAACTGTCTTGTTCGTGTCGAATGGTAAATGTTTTTAACGACTCAGGAGGACGAACGGAACAGGCTGCTTTGACCAACGAGGGCGAATCGAGACCGCCTGACAAAAAAATACCGACTTCAACATCTGAACGAAGGTGCCGATCTACGGCTTGTTGAAAGGTGGTTTCAAATTGTGCGAGTGCTTGTTGTTCTGTATACCCTGTTTTTGTGGCCTGGATTGGGTTTTGCCAGTAAGTCAATTCTTGCAATGACCACGTTTGAAGGTCTAAGACTAAGGCATGGCCTGGAGACAACTTATATACATTTTTTAGGGGCGTATGGGGATGGAGATAGGATTCAAAAAACAAATAATAGGGTAATGTTTCAACATTGAGATCGACTATGACATCGGGGTGGTGTATGAGACTGTTCAGGCTTGATGCAAAAACAAAACTGTGCGTGGACCAGTGATAAAAAAGGGGTTTTTGTCCTACTGGATCTCTGGCTAAAATAACTTTTTTATTTTTGATATCCCAAAAAGCAAAAGCAAACATACCATTGAGTTGAGAAAGAAATTCGGTGCCGAATTTGTCCAAGAAATGTAAGAGTATTTCGGTATCGCCAGCTTTATGGTGATCAGCGTTTAAGTATGTTTGCCCTAACTCTATATAATTGTAAATTTCGCCATTGAAACTGATAACCGATTGTTTTGAAGGATGTTGCATGGGTTGTTGGCCACCACTAATATCAATGATGGACAACCGACGGTGGCCTAATACACCACCTGGAGCCGAATAGATACCACGGCCATCGGGGCCGCGTTTTTGCATGGCATCGGTCATTTTGTTAATGACATCCGGAGCCAAAACGCGCGCCGGATCTTTATGGAAATAACCGCAGATACCACACATAATTTAATTCTCAGGTGCCTACTTTGAGTTGCGGACGAAAATTGGGGTTGTGCTCACGAACAAAGTCAACATACTCGCGAACGCCTTCTTCGAGTGTAAAGTCTGGCGTATATCCCAGTAAACGCTCTGCTTTTTGAATTGAGAGGGTGCCACGTTTGGGACGAAAGGCATCTCTTGCGGTGACTTCATATTCCAAATTTGGAAAATAATTTTGGAGAATTTCAACGTACTCCAGCAAGGTGCGTGCACTGCCACAGGTGATGTTAAATGTTTCGCCAATGGCATTTTCTTTGATGGCTGCGAACACAAAACCCTTTGCAATGTCTTTGACATAGGTAAAATCGAGCGCTTCGTCAACACCTTGTACGTTTATTTTTTGTCCAAGCATAGCTTTTTCGAGAAAAATTTGGGAAACCCGTCGATTCATGTCGGTGGGGCCGTAGACCGCGGAAGGGCGCACAACGGCACAGGGAATGCCGTAGAAGTTGGCCAATCCACGGGTGATATTTTCGCCAGCCAATTTCATGGTTCCATATATTTCTTTGGGGTTGGTGGGGTGGTCTTCATCTACGGGTGTGTATTGAAAATCGCCGTAAACCATGCTTGATGATGCGTAAACGAAGCGTTCTGGACAATAATCGTTGTTATCTTTTAAAATACCAATGGCTTCAAGCAGGTTGCTGGTCGAAATCACCGAACCTTCATAGGCTTCTTGCGTATTGAGGTTTTGCAATTTGGCCAGAGGTAAGGCCGCAAGGTGAAAGATATAAGCTGGTCGATGTTGGCTGAGGATATTAAATATCACACTGTAGTATTTGGCTTCGCCGCGTTCGATAATGATATTTTTTTCGATACCGCGGGTGCGTAACTTGCGATAGTC
The DNA here is from genome assembly GCA_038279365.1 of Candidatus Latescibacterota bacterium. Classification (GTDB taxonomy): domain Bacteria; phylum Latescibacterota; class UBA2968; order UBA2968; family UBA2968; genus JABIFK01. Next base: position 6,987 of record JAYODI010000133.1, read on the forward strand.
TACAAATTCTTCGCGAGAAGAATCAACGTATCTGCCGTAGTGATCGAGCAAGACAACTTTTTCGACTATTTTATCTTCAATAAGTTTGCGTGCGATAAAGGATCCGATAAGGCCCATCCCACCTGTGATGAGGGCTGTTTTCATTTTGAGTCTCCAAATAATGTGTTGGGTGAAACATCGTAATAACCACGCTTGAGCCGAAATAGGAATCGCAACACTTCGGGAATACCTTTGAGAAACTTCGAATAATAACCGTATTTGGTTTTGCCATATTTGCGATTGCGGTTTTTGATAGAAATTTCGTGTAAGTTTTGCGCACCCCGGTGAATTGCAATGATGGGTAAATAGCGATGGTCATTGCGTTTGAAGGGAATATTTTGAACAAATTGAGCCTTATAAGCAATAAAGCTACTTGAGTTTGTATGAAATGGTGTGTCAAACAGTGACAGCATTAAAATGTCGTAAAGCAAGGTTACAATACGCAACATACGACGATGGCGACGTAAGGAACGCAGTCCCATGATGATATCGGGATCTTGATCGAGCAGTTTGAAAAAATGAGGCAAATCTTTGGGATCGTCCTGCAAGTCTCCATCCATACGGATAATGTAATCACTGTTTACGTCATTAAAGGCCGCTTGGTAACAGCCTGTTTGGCCACTTCGATTGGGCAGGTGCAATACCCGCATAAAGTCGTATTGTTGTGCCAGTTGGTCGAGAATTGTGCCGGACTGATCGGTAGAGGCATCATTGACAAAAAGCACTTCGGTACTGGGCAAGGCGGGTGTGTTGTCGATAGGGGATGGCAGATGGAGTTCGTGTTCAATATTGAGAAGCGAAGCCCCTGACCAGTTGGCATCCACTGCTTTTTCGATGGCAATGGGAGGATTGAGCACGGCATCAAGTTCTTTGACCAATTGCTCAATGTTACCAGCTTCATTATGTATGGGAATAACAATAGAAACAGTCATGTCAAACCTTTCAAACTTAGATCAAATCTTCGCCCATATCCAGCAAGCGCCGAGGGTTTTGGGGGGAACCGTCTTTTAAGACTATTTGGGTTAACAACAAACCGCGGTCTTTGGCAATTACAATGACGCCTTCTTTACGTTTGAGCGCGATACGGCCTGGTGCTCCTTGAATATTTTCTTGAATTATTCTTGAGGCATATAATTCTATTTTTTCGCCTTTATAAAAGGAAAAGGCGGGTGGATATCCTGCCCCTTGCATGGCACGTATGAGATTGTGGGCTTCTTGTGCTGTAAGTTGTTGCCAATTCAGGTGGCTGTCTTTTGGGTAGCGC
>JAYODI010000133.1:8307-9582 GCA_038279365.1 Candidatus Latescibacterota bacterium
ATAGGCACCAGCCAAAGGATCTTGTTTGTGTCTTTTTAAGGTGCCTTTTTGAAGGGCAGAAATGGCATTGAGCAACATAGAAGGAAAAAGCAAAAGTTGCTTTTTAACCAAATCTTCGGCAGTGTCGTTGGGGCCAATATCGTAGTAGGCTTGCTCTACGATGTCACCTGTATCTATACCTTCGTCAACAAATAAAACACAACACCCACCCTTTGTTTCCCCTCGAATGATTTGCCAGTTGATTGGGGCCGTGCCTTTGTAATCGGGGAGTTTGCCGCCGTGTAAATTTAGAGCGCCAAGCCGTGGTATTTGAATTATTTCTGAGTGCAAAATTTGATTGTATCCTGACAAAACAAATAAATCAGGGTTCATTTGGCGTAATTGATCCACAAATGCTGGGTCATTGATTTTTTGAGGGAAGAATGTTGGCAAACCATGTTTTTGTGCCAATACCATGACGTCTGTCTGTGCTTTTTGACCGATAACGGCTCGGATGGTGTGGTTTGCGTCCAGGAGGGCTTGGAGACATTTGACACCTCTTGGACCATTTCCAAAATAAATCATATTCATCATATTTGGCTTTGGGTATGATTTGGATATGATACTGCAACGGGGTGTGGCAGGGTGGGATGGTCTGGTGCAAGTGCCGTGAAATTGGGTGGGTAACAGGCACTCATAAATAAGTATCGGCAGATATATGGTTTTGTTTAGGTAATATCTGTTGTCATATGATTTAGCAAATCGTATGCCTTTTCTTTGAAGAAATATTTTTTTATGTTAAAATATTGTTATTTAATGCCTTGTGTTTGTATTTTTTGTGAAGGTAAAGTCGGGTTTTTCTTTTGTTGGAGAAAAAATAATCTTTGTGGGGGTAAATTGTTCTATTACCTGGGGAGATGAGTGAATGGGGTAGTAGATTTTTTGGATTGTGATACGGGTTTTCAGAATTTTTTTCCTTATCTCATCATATGTTTGAACTCTTTGTGTAGGCTAATCATAGGGGAAAATGTTGGGGAAGTAAAGTCTAAGTCAAAATAATAATATGGATCAAGATGTGATAACGGTGTATTTTAAGTGATTGTTAAAATTTTATTTATGTACGATGTTGGCATATTGAGTGGGACGGATAAATCTCATTAATAAATGAAAAAAGAATGATTGGCAAAATTGAATGGCTAATACGGTACAAAAATTGCCTTTAGATCATTGCGAAAGCGTCGATAGGTGTAGAGAGACGGTTTTGTAATTTATTATTTTAGGCAAGTAACTCTTAGG
>JAYODI010000002.1:0-25540 GCA_038279365.1 Candidatus Latescibacterota bacterium
AAAATCACATAACCCCTTCTATAATTTATATTTTGATATCATTTTAACCAAGTATCACCATGCCCCAACCTTACCTCATTCACCCAAGCTGCGATACCCACCACCAAAATACAACAATGGATCTCCTTCCCCCATTTGCCCTGTCACAATCTCTCCCACAAACATATCGTGATCACCCGCCGGCAAAACCTGAACCAATTTGCAATCCAAATAACCCAAAGTACCACTCAAAATAGGCGCACCCGACAGAGCCTCCGCCACGTCCAAATCGGAAAAATCCTTGGGTCCTGGCATTGCAAACCGATTGGATAAATGCTCTTGATCTCGGGCCAAAATATTGATTGCATAACACTGTCCATCAGACAAAGCCTCATGCATGGTCGCCTTTTTATCTACCGAAACCACCACCAAGGGTGGGTCAAGCGACAAAGACATCACAGCATTGGCCGTCATCCCTGTCACTTCTCCGCTTTTATATCGGGTGGTCACCACCGTCACCCCAGTTGCAAACCGCCCCATAATATCTCTTTGTAATCGCGAATCAAAAGCCATAAACACTCCTTGAAAAGGCTTCAAACGGCAAATGGCAAATGGCAAAGAGGGATCAATATAGAGTTGATTGAATAGAGGTGTTTCTTTTGCCATTTCACATTTGCCGTTTCACAGTTTTACCAATCCCCCACACTGCCATCTGCATAAAAGACGCGTTGCAACAACTCTTGCTCAAATGGATGTTTTGCAACTTCATCTTCATTAATTTCAATGCCCAAACCCGGTTTGTCACTTGGCCGAACAATACGCCCCTTTTTCTCCACCGTATAACTTTCGGTCACCACATCATCGCGCCACGGCACATCAGAATGTACCGATTCACAAATGATATACGAGGGTGTTGCAAACCCAAACTCCAATGACGCGGCCGTACTCACAGGCCCTTGGGGGTTGTGAGGTGCCATGGCAATGCGATAACTTTCCGCCATAGCCGCAATACGCCGCGCTTCGCTTAATCCCCCACAATGTGTGATATCGGGTTGTATCACACTGCAGGCACGCAACTCAAACAATTCGCGAAAATCGTGTTGAGAAATCAACCGTTCACCCGTTGCAACAGGCGTGGTTACCGCTTGTTGAACCGCTGCAATATCGGCCATAGTTTCTGGCCAACAAGGTTCTTCAAAAAAGTATAAACCAAAGGGTTCCAATGCTTTTGCAAATCGAATCCCCATACGGGGTGACGGACGCGCATGGCAATCCACCATAATATCTATCTCTGGGCCAACAGCATCGCGCATGGCCCCCACACAGGCTTCTGCATAGTGAACGGGTGTTAACCCTTCAAGTGGCATAGTAGGTGGTACCGCCATAGACTTAAATGCCGTAAAACCTTCGGCCACGGCTTGTTGGGCCAACTCACCAAAACGCCCTGCATCTTTGGGTTGGGTTTCGTAAAAGACCTCCATTTGCCCACCACCCAAATGACAATAGGTGCGAATATAATCGCGCACAGGTCCCCCCCAAAGCTGGTGGCAGGGTACACCTTGAATCTTGCCCAATATATCCCAAAGTGCAATGTCAATTCCACTAATGGCCGTAGAACGCACAATGCCATTGCCGTGCCAAAAATGTTGCCGATACATCATTTGCCACAAATGCTCTATTCGGCGCGGGTCTTCCCCAATTAAGAGCTGAGAAATATCTTCAATGGCCCCCACAACAGAGCGTGTGTGCCACTCAAGCGTGGCCTCCCCCCACCCCCACAAACCATCTTGATCGGTTAATACCTTCACAAAAATCCAATTGCGCATGCGCGCATGACAAACTTTGGTTTCAATGGCAGTAATTTTCATAACACCCCTCAGAAAACTTGTATCTTGTTTAATTTTTTTGCATAATAGGCTCTCAAAATAACGCCACGTCGCTTAAACCCAAAAGGATTTTTTATGCCTCGGCAAACAATAGGTCTCTTGGTTGGCTTCGCCCTTTTCTTTTTGTTGCTCCTGCTTCCTGTGCCCAATGGTCTAAGCCCCGAAGCCATGCGCGCAGGTGCCGTCACCTTACTTATGGCCACCTGGTGGATGACCGAAGCCATTCCCATATCTGCCACAGCTCTTGTTCCTTTGGCATTATTTCCTCTGTTAAATGTCATAGACGCCAAAACCGTGGCCGCCAATTATGGTCACAATTACGTCCTGATGTTGCTGGCCGGTTTTTTTATTGCCAAAGCCATAGAACAACACGGCTTGCATCGCAGAATCGCATTGGCCATTATTCAACGCATTGGCACCAGTCGCCGTCGTCTTATCTTGAGCTTTATGGTGGCCACTGCCTTTTTGTCCATGTGGATCGCCAACGTGGCCGTCACCTTGCTTATGTTGCCCATAGGCTTGGCCGTTATTGCCCGTGAAGAATCAGAAACCCAAGAACAAGATGCCTTTGGTTTGGCTCTTATGCTTGCCATTGCTTATGCGGCAAGCATAGGTGGCACAGGCACACTGATTGGCACACCGCCCAATATGGTCTTTGCGGGTATGGTCAAAAGCCTTTATCCTTCGGCCCCAGAAATCAGCTTTTTCAATTGGATGGTGATCGGCATCCCGCTGGTGTGCATATTTTTGCCTATCACGTGGTTCTACCTTGTGAAATATCACAAAATTGAAGGCAGTTTTGTGGGCAGTGGGGATGTCATACAAAAAGAAATAAAATCTCTTGGCACCATGAGCAAAGCCGAAAAACGCGTTTTCATTATCTTTGTGCTCACCGCACTTGGATGGGTCTTTCGAAACGGATTTACCATTGATCAAATGGTCATTCCAGGCTGGGCCGGGCTCTTAGGCATAGACGATATGGTTCACGATGCCACCGTGGCCGTTGTGGCGGCATTGGCCATGTTTCTCATCCCATCGGGCGAAGACCAAAAACGGTTGCTCGATTGGAAGTCTGCCGAAAGTGTGCCTTGGGGGGTGCCACTCATTGTGGGCGGTGGATACGCCATTGCAAAAGGATTTTCTGAAACAGGGCTTGCCACATGGATAGGAAACGAACTGAGCTTTATCAGTGTCCTTCCCATATTTCTTATTTTGTTGTTGGTGGTGCTGTTTATGACATTTATTACCGAAGTCAACTCCAACACCGCTACTGCCAATATCTTCTTGCCCGTATTGGCCACCATGGCCATAGCAGGCCAATCCCATCCTTTTTTACTCATGATCCCAGGCACATTTGCCTGTTCTTGTGCCTTCATGTTGCCTTCCGGTACGGGCCCCAATGCGGTAATCTTTGGCAGTGGGCGCGTCACCATTCCTCAAATGTCGCGCACAGGCCTTTGGTTAAACTTTATCAGCGTCGTGGTCGTCACACTGGCAATGTATCTCATTGCCATTCCCGTTTTTGGCATCACATCGGGGGTTCCTATTTGGGCAAAATAAGCTCTGTTAGGTTAGGTCATACGCCCCAACATCTCTCGCGAAACCACGTTTTGTACGGCTTCACCCTTAAAAAAACGCGCCAAATCAGTCACCACACTTTCACTGTGCCTGCGCATCGTGTCTAAGGTCAAGCCCCCCCCATGAGGGGTTAAAATCACATTATCCAAATCGCGAAGCGGGTGCTCTTTGGGCAAGGGTTCTTTCCAAAACACATTTAATGCCGCACGTATACGACCCGATTGCAATGCAGATACAAGGGCTTCTTCATCAACAACACCAGCCCGTGCCGTATTGACCACCAATGCACGATCAGGTAACAATGCCAACTCCCGTGCGCCAATCATGCCCGTGGTTTCAGGTGTGAGGCCTGCATGAACAGAAACCACCAAAGAATTTGACATTAAGTCATCCAATCCCACCAGTTGGCCACCATATTGTGCCACAACTGCCGCATCAATATAAGGGTCAAACACCCGCAAATCGACTCTAAACGGTTGTAACAATTCGGCCACACGCTTGGCAATCATGCCAAAACCAATCAACCCCACCGTCTTACCCATCAAATCCAAAGCCCCGCGTGCTTTTCCCCATCCATCTTCTTTCATCCGCTCAATCATATACGGAAAATCACGCAATCCATTGAGCATCATGGCCAAGGTCGTCTCTGCAACCGCAGGTGACATGGCCCACCCCGTATTGATAATGGTAACATCCTTATCGAGCAAATATTCGGGTTCTGTTTGCCCAACTGCCCCGCCCACAACCCCCACAACCTTCAATGAAGTCGCTGCATCTATAATTTCTTTTGTCAACCACCCACCACTGCGGCCCACCACAATGGCATCCACAGACACACACGCTGCACGTTTTTCTTCAACTGTGGGGGTTTGATCACCAGGGTGCTGAATCACATCTGCAAACGTGCGCAAAAAATCACGGTCTTCCAACCGCAAATTCTCATCTTTTTCGGGTAATGCAATATAAATTTTAGGTTTTTTCACAAAACGTCCTTCCATTCAATAAATCGGATGAATGCCATGCGGATGCCACATATGACATAACAACTTTAATAACACAAAAACGACGTTCAAAAAGAACGCCGTTTCCACGCCAAATATCATCCCCCAAATGCCATCCAACGCAGCATACTCTTCTTACACCACCAAAGCTTTTGTGAAGGTTGGCGTGCCCCATTCTTAATTTTTACCATCAAATCGATCCAGATAAGGTTGAAAAATATATTTCAATTCATCAAGCCGTTCTTCCATTCCAAACGTGAAATTTTTGGCAAAAAAATCCAATTCCACCAAGGCGTTAATGGCTGCATCTCGCTCTATGGCCTCACGAACACGCTTGGCCATGTGTTCGTTTAATACTTCAACACTGCGATAAAAATCGCCTAATCCACGCATCGACAAATCGGCATTCCCGGTTTGTCGATAAAGATAATATTGCGCCAACAAATACATCGATGCCGCCCGATAAGTCGTTTCATCTGAAGTTGCAAATGGCAAATGAAACGCGGCCATCGGTCTAAAAAGTGCCATAATGGGGCAACCACTGGTTGCCATCACCAAGCCCATAAGGGCACTTAAACCCTGTTGGGCAGATGTGCTTTTAGACACAGTGCGCTCTGGTGTTAGCACTTCCACAACCATTTCTTCATACGAGATAATTTCTGCAAAACGATCCACAATACCACATATTCGGGCCGACAACGGGCAATGTGGGTGCGTTTCAGATTGCAATGGACAATGCACACACTTATGAAAATCCAAAAGCGTCCAGTCTGGCAAATTTTCGGGCAAAGGCTCTGTGGCCGCTATTGTTTTGGGATCTAAGACCACCACAAAGGTTTCTTTGTGTCCATCAGGAAAACTGAACACATACGTAATGCTGGTCGTTTCTTCCGCCATGGTTCCCTCACAAAGTTTTATACCAACAATCGGTTCACCGCAGCAAGCAAATCAGGCATCCGAAAAGGCTTTGACAAAAGTTCTTGTGCGCCAAAGTCACCAGCAAAACCCAAAGATGCTAAATTCCCTTTTGTATCTCCTGCTGACATAGCAATGACCTTCATATCAGGCCTGTTTGCCAAAACCATGCGGATAAATTCCAAGCCGTCCATCTCTGGCATGTAAATATCAGAAATTAAAAGGTCGATCTCTTGGCCTTGAGACAAAAAAATACGTTGACCGCATTCCCCATTTTCAGCCAAAAACACCGTATGCCCTTCGAGTTTCAAAAAGTCATCGAGCATCAACCGAATTTCTTTGCTGTCATCAACCACCAAAATCACAGCCATTAGGCACTCCAAGCAAGGGTTGTTGGCAGTTGAGAATGTGACAGTGCAGTTGCTATTTGCCTGCTTTTAATCACTATTTTCCAATAGCTACGAAATCTTTTACACCACTCATCTTCAGAGATGTTACCCAATCGATAATGGCGATACACATCTCGCTCCAGTTCAATAGCAAATGCACAATAACGGCCCAATGTGGGTTGGTCAATTACTCCCAAAGATGCAAACCCACCAGAAACAACGTGTGCGATCATCTGTCCATGATCTAATAACCGCACAGATTGAATGCGTTTGACCGAATCATTGTGCCACTCAGGCAGCAGTTGTAATTCGCGTCCATCAACAAAAGCCACCACCGCCACACCATCACGAGCCCCATAACCTTCAAGCAATGACCGGTCAATCATCTTTTTTGTCCATGACATTGTTTAAATTTTTTTCCACTGCCACAAGGGCAAGGATCGTTTCGCCCAACAAGTTGCATTTGTTTGGCCAAGCGCGCTTCATCTTGTTGTTTTGCCCAAACCATCACCCCTGATGCAGGCCGCCTGTGAGACAACTCGCTTGCCATAACGCGCAAATAAGGGTCCGCGGTCTTAAAAAACATTTTATAACCCTTACAAAAGTAGTTCAACCCTTTCTCGCCATCTGGGGTTAATATAAACCGATGCTTAGGACACCCCCCGTTGCAGGCAAAACGAAACGTACAATCTTGACAATACTGGGGCAAGGTATCGCGTTTGTCGGTGCCAAACTTCCGTTGTTGTGGGCTGGCCACCAGTTCGCCAATAGATGTGTCGTGTACATTGCCCAAGTTATAGTCGGGATACACAAAATGATCACACGAATACAAGTCGCCATTGTGTTCAATAATAAGGGCATCGCCACACGTTTCTGAAAAAATGCACAAACTCGGGTTTTGCCCCAACCAAGCCCCTAAGGCCACATCGAAAATTTGCACAAAATAACGCCCCACATCTTTGCGCACCCACTCTTCAAATACTTGTGACAGAAATCGACCATACTGATGGGCACTCACCGACCATTGTGAAACCGTTGCACCATCTTCAAAATTGGGATCAACCAATGTCAACAAATCTTCACGAGGTTGTGCCGCAATGCGTTCCACAATGGGAATAAATTGCATGAATTGACTGCCAATAGACTTCAAAAAATTGTACACTTCCAACGGATGTTGGGCATTGTGAGACTGCAAGACGGTAAGGGTGTTAAATTCTACGCGGTGTTTTTTAAGCACCTCTATACCACGCATCACCTGGTCAAATGTAGTTTTTCCCCCTTTGTCCACGCGGTAGAAGTCATGCATATGTTGAGGCCCATCGACAGACACCCCAACCAAAAATTTGTGCTTGGCCAAAAAGATGGCCCATGCGTCGTCTAATAAGGTGCCATTGGTTTGAAAGGCATTGGTAATCGTCTTCCCATTGGCATATTGTTGCTGCAAAGAAACCGCTTTTTTAAAAAAATCAATCCCCATCAAAGTGGGTTCGCCACCTTGCCAAGCAAAGTTGACTTCTGGTACATCTTGGGCCTCAATATATTGCTTCACATATTGCTCAAGTGTTTCTTCGCTCATCTTCCATTGTTTGCCTTTTTCTGGATATAATTTCTCTTTTTCCAGATAAAAACAATATTTGCAATCAATATTACAAACAGCCCCCGAAGGTTTTGCCATCACATGAACCGATCTTGGCGACTCTGCCGTTATCGTTTCTGCCATAAACCCACTCCTTCACGCACCAACAAACCATATAAATGCCCAAATTTATTGAATAGTATAGGGCATAAACCTCCACAAAACAACGAATTTATACTTGCTTAATCTCTCAATTTTCACCATTATTTAAAAATATATAAATAAATAACCATCAATATAGTTTTGGTTTCCCATCAACCATCTAATGAAGGTTCATCGTCTATGTTTGGCGGAAGCAACAACAAACGCGGCTTTGTTCGTGAAAAAATCTCAACAACCGAAAAAACCATCTCCTATGCCTTGCTTATTCTTATTCTTGGCATAGGAATATCCATATATACAAAAGGACAGCGTTTTGATCCTGGGCTGTTTGAATTGGATCATGAATATATCCAAAATGCCCAAACAGACCCTCGTGAATCGCTCAAACTTTACGAACCGGGATTTGGACCAGACGGGGAAATCACCTCACCATCCCCCCCAACAATTGCAACCACGCCATTTTCCAATCTGACGCCCTCGGGTTGGAAAATGTTGGGCAAAGAAGAAGCCTTTACCGCCGATACCCTTTATGAAAAAATTAATGGACGCGCCGAGCAATACATTCGTTATGGTGTTAAAGGCATGCAATTTGTCGGTTTTACCGATGGGAACAAGTTTATCGATGTTTTCGTCTACGACATGGATACGCCCATTCAGGCATTTGGCATTTATTCTGTAGAACGCACCGAAGGTGCGCCCAAAGCGACGTTGGGCAGAGAGGGTTATCAGGTAGAGGCCAGTTACTTTTTCTGGAAAGGCCCCTATTACGGTCAAGTAATCGCCTCAGACACCGATGCATCTTTACAACAAGTAAGCCAGTCCATTGCCGAATCCCTCACCAATCGGTTAAATGACAATGGTGAAACACTTTGGGGGTATGATCTCCTGCCTCAAAATGCACGCATTCAAGATACCGTCCAATATTTTAAGCGCGATGCACTCAGCCTCGACTTTCTTACAAATGCCTTCTCTGCACGCTACCTCATTCAAGGCCAAGAACTCACAGCCTTTATCGCCCAAGCAAATACCCCCGCAGAAGCCAAAGAAATACTGGGGAAATACACGTCTTATATCACCAACTACGGCGACATGTTAAACACCGAAGAAACTGCGAATACCACCTTGCTCGTTGGTGATATGGGTGGGTTATATGACATTGTCTTTCAAAAAGGAAACTTTGTCGGTGGCATCACATTGGCAGAAGATCGCACGGTCAGTGAAAAAATGGTGCGTGACTGGTTTCCCAAACTCACCGTACAATAAATCGCTCTAGCAGATCATTCCCTCACCCATTGAGGATATATATGGACAGACGAGATTTTCTCAAACAAGCAGGTGCCACCAGCCTTGCCATTGCAGGCACGGCCTTAGGAGCGGCCTGGTTATATGACCCGCGCAGTGGTGCAGATTTCTTTCGAGAATCAAAAGTTGCCGATGCCAAAATCTTACCTTCTTTTCTCGTAGACCGCGGTGCAAACCCCGTCACCATGGCCGTGGCACGAGGCGAAAATGATGTTGAAGCACTTGTGCGTGCAGCAATAGGTGAAATGGGAGGGATTCAAAGCTTCATTCAAAAAAACGATGTGGTATTGCTCAAACCCAATGTGGCCTTTGACCGTGCGCCCATCTTAGGAGCCACCACCAACCCCGATGTACTTAAGGCTGTGGCCAAACTCTGCAAAGAAGCCGGTGCATCGCGAATCCTTATTGCCGATAACCCCATCAATCAGCCCGAAGGCTGTTTTTTCAAATCGGGCATTCAAGCCGCAGCCAATGAAATTGGGGCCGAGCTCTACCTCCCCAAGCCCAGTGCTTTTGCGCCTGTCAAAATAGACGGTGAAGTGCTTTCCACCTGGACTATGTTTTACAAACCTTTTGAAATCGCCAATAAAGTCATTGGCATTGCGCCCTGCAAAGACCACAACTTGTGCAGTGGATCGATGACCATGAAAAATTGGTATGGCCTGTTGGGTGGCAGGCGCAATCAGTTTCACCAAAACATCCATGGCATTGTCTCCGACTTTCCACACATGATCAAACCCACACTCGTTGTTTTGGATGCCACACGCATGCTCATGAAAAATGGCCCAACAGGTGGCAGTATGGGCGATGTTGCCAAAGGACAATCTCTCATTGTTGGCACCGACATGGTGGCCGTAGACACTTTTGGTTACGCGCTTTTAGGGCGCGACCCTGCCAAACTCGAATATCTTCACAAAGCAGAAAAACGAGGCCTTGGCACCACCAAATGGCGTGAGCAAAATTGGCGAGAGATTCAGGTCGGTTAGCCCTCAAACTTTAAAAATAACATCTCAAGAATCGCATTTAACAAGCCCTTCTTCCGAGAGTCTATAAATGAAAATCACTACTGTTCGCGTCATTTCTCAAACATTCTTTTTTGGTTTATTTCTCTTTTTTGCATTTGTTACACAATTTGGTTACCTCAAAGGATATCCGGTATCCCTCTTCCTCGAAGCGGATCCGTTGGTTGCCATTGCAACAGCCATCACCACCCACACCCTTTACAAAAGCTTATTGTGGGCTCTGGTTTTGATCATACCCACGTTGCTTTTGGGGCGTTTTTTTTGCAATTGGATTTGCCCTTATGGTACATTGCATCAGTTTATCGGTTGGATATTTAACAACAAAACCATCAAAGAAAAAATTGAAAGCAACCGCTACCGAAAAAGTTATGCAACCAAATATTTGATTCTCATTGGTTTTGGTGGTGCCGCCATTTTTGGCAGTCTGCAAATCGGTCTCTTAGATCCCATTTGTTTGCTGTTTCGCTCCTTTACTGTTGCGATTTTACCCACTGTTGATATGCCCACAGAATGGGTTTATGTGCGTCCACACACACACCAATTGGGTTGGGTTGTGGGTTTTATTCTCCTCTTTTTTGTTTCCATGAACCTGGTCATCCCCCGATTCTTTTGTCGTTATGTTTGTCCGCTGGGGGCAACCTTAGGGTTTATGTCTCGTTTTGCCATTTGGCGAATCGAACGCGATGTTCAAAAATGTGTCGATTGTGACCTGTGCCTCCAAAGTTGTGAAGGCGCTTCAGACCCCCACACCAATTTGCGTAAATCAGAATGTTTTGTTTGTTTCAACTGCATCGACGACTGCCCACACGATGCCCTAAGTTTCTCTATCTTTCCCCCAAAACCACACGAAGTCACCAACCCCGATGTAAAACGCCGACACGCGATTTTTGCCGGCTTGGCGGGTTTGCTCTTTTTCTCCTTTTCACGACGCAGTGGCGACTTAGATAAAAATTTCCAAAAAGAAGTTATCCGCCCCCCTGGCTCCGTGGCCGAACCTGAGTTTCTCGAACGTTGTATCAAATGCGACCAATGTATTCGTGTATGCCCAACCAACGTTTTGCAACCTGCTTTATTTGAATCTGGCGCAGAAGGCATTTGGACACCTATTATGAACATGCGTATGGGGTATTGTGAACTTAACTGTACTCTGTGCGGTGAGGTCTGTCCTACAGGTGCCATTCAAAAAATATCCATCGCACAAAAACTGGGCATTGGCGAATTTGCCGACTTGGGTGCGGTAAAAACAGGCACAGCCTTTTACGACCGAGGCCGTTGCCTACCTTGGGCCATGGACACACCTTGTGTGGTCTGCGAAGAAGTTTGTCCAACCTCTCCCAAAGCCATTTACTCGCGCCATGCCACCATTACAAACCGATGGGGTGAACAAGTCGAACTCACCCGCCCTTATGTTGACCCAGAATTGTGCATAGGTTGTGGCATTTGTGAACACGAATGCCCAGTTAAAGACCACCGTGCCATTCGTGTTACCGCAGTAGGTGAAACCCGTTCTCAAGACCGTTCCCTATTGCTAAGCCAAAAAGAGTCACATGGCTGTGGCAGCGGATCTTGTGGGTGTTCCTCCGCCAAACAAGCCACCACCGACCTGCTCCAAATAGATCAAGCAGGCACAGATGAAAACTTCAACCTCCTCGACTTGCTTCAGAAAAAAACGGTCTAACCTCTCATCTAAGGAGCCCATCATGCCAGACCAAAACAAACTTTCCAGACGCGATTTCATTGCTCAAACAGCTGCATTAGGTGCCGGTGCTCTTCTTACCATTGGGGCACCTGGTATGGGTTATGCCGCACGCACCGTTCCCACAGTGAAACTTGGTAAGACGGGTCAAATTATTCCAAAACTTTCATTTGGCACGGCCTTCAACCTCACGCCACAATTGGTGCGCATAGCCCTTAATGAGGGATTGAACTATCTTGATACAGCAGAAGGCTACAACAATGGCAACAGTGAGCGCAGCATTGGTGACATGTTGTCCAAACTCACCAATCGCAAAGATTGTTTTATTGTTTCAAAAACGGGCAGACATGATCCCTCTGGCCTACCCGATAAATTACAAGGCAGTCTGGAGCGTTTACAAACAGATTATGTCGATTCTTATTATTTGCACAACTTGGGCAACCCCGATCTGCTCAACGCAGACATGAAATCGGCTGCTGAAAAACTCAAAAAAGAAGGTAAGATTCGCTTTTTTGGTTTTTCCTCTCATCATCGCAACATGATCCAAACCCTTGAAAAAGCAGCAGAAGTGGGTTTTGTAGATATGGTTATGTTCAAATACAATTTCTGGGATTATGACAATGATGCCCTTAACAAAGCCATAGACAAATGCGCAAAAGCCAACATTGGTTTAATTGCCATGAAAACACAAGGTGGTGCCGCAACCGTTCCTGACAAGGTCGATCAATTTAAGGCCAAAGGATTTAATCCTTTTCAGGCCGCGCTCAAAGCCGTTTGGGCCGATGATCGCATCCACGCCATCTGCTCCGAAATGACCAATATCAAACAAGTGCGAGAGAACACCACTGCCGCCCGAGAAAAAGATATGGGCAGTATTGAACGACAACACTTAGAAGAATATGCCAACGCCAATTCACATCTCTATTGCCGTGGTTGTGGACATATTTGCGAAAACAATGTCAATGGCTCAGTCAACATCGCCGACACACTGCGCTTTCGTCTCTATCACAATGGTTATGGCAAACCAGAAGACGCACGGCGTCTCTTTGCTGAATTGCCCGCCCATACACGCAACATTGCCCATGTTGATTTTTCGGCAGCAGAAAAGGCCTGCCCACACAACTTACCCATTGGCAAAATGATGCGCGAAGCCGTTCAAATACTCACTTAAGCAAACGGGTTAAACATAAAAAAGGCCGTTCCCTGTTGGGAATGGCCTTTTTTAATGAAAGGAATCCTTATGCATCCTTTTGAGTTAAGCGTTCCACATCTTTCGTCAACCGATCTATCTTTCGGCGCATTAACTCAAACACACGCTGTATGTCTTCTGGCATATCCACACATCGTTCACAGTGAAAACGTGTGACCAAGCTTTTATGGCCAGGATATTCGTAAATGCCTCCACAAACCCGACACGTCCTTTTTTGAGTTTCACGTTCCGCCATCCCACACCTCCATAAATGGAATTTCGGGCAAATCCAATCGATTGCGTAACACATTGTCTCCCACAATCAACTGATGTACAACACCCTCTTCAAACAATTCGACCTTACCACTTGCAAACAATACATGTCGCCCATAAACCAACTTTGGAAATGCCATCATGGCATGCCGAGGCGTTTCATCATAGACCAAGATCAATCGCCCATCACAATCTAATTGTGGCACATATCGATACACATAACCTTTATCATTCTCTGGTAAAACAGCCGTTATGACCTCTAATTTTTCAGGTAAAAAGCCCTGATGAGAAAAAGCATAACGTCCAAACTCTTGCCCCAAATCCAACATCTCATCACGGCTTTTCATCCATGTCGATTCAGAGCGTGACAACAAAACCCTTAACTGAATATAGCGAACCAACAAGCCCACCAACACCACCACAAATACGAGAATGGGAATCACAATATTACCCCATCAAAATCACTTAAGATTGTGGTCGTTGTTCCAATTTAACAACCACTTCAACATGCGGCGTTTGAGGAAACATATCTACAGGTTGTACAACCCGAATCCGATATCCCCCGCGATTAAAATGCACCAAATCTCTGGCCAAAGTTTCAGCATTGCAAGAAATGTAAACTATTTTTTGTGGGCGCACCGAACAGATTTCTTGAATAACCTCCGGCACCACACCTGCTCGAGGTGGGTTAACGGTTACCACTTGAGGGCGTTTGCCATTTTTTACACAAGATGGCAAAACCTCGGCCACATCCCCACAAACAAAATCACAGTTTTCAATTTTATTTACAGCAGCATTCCGCTTCGCATCTTGTACTGCGGCATCAATCACCTCAATGCCCAAAACACTGCCCGAACGCTGAGCCAACAACAACGACAAACTGCCCGTTCCACAATATAGATCTATTACTTGATCCTGTTCTGTCAATTCTGCAAAATCCAAAGCAATTTCATATAGCTTTTCGGCCTGTTTGGTGTTCACTTGCATAAATGTTGTGGGGGATACCCGCAAGGTCAAACCCAAAACCTGTTCCACAATCCAATCTTGTCCAGCCAAAATTGTCTGTTCTTGTGGCACGGCATTTTTAGACCGTTTGTTGTTCACACTCAACACCACCCCCTTGACGACCTCTTCATCTTGAATCAAGGCATTTGCAACAGGCGTCAATTCTTGCGCGCAATCTTTCGTTGCCACAAAATGAACCAACACATCGCCCAAAGCGGCACTTTGACGAATCACCAATGACCGCAAAATCCCTCTTCGACTGCCCGGATGGTAATAAGACAAACCCGATTCTGCGAGTAAGGCGCGCACCTTACTCAAAATGCGATCTGCCCAAACAGATTGCAATGCACACGACTGAACCGCAAAAACCGGTGGCACTTGGCCGCGTTCCTGGCGTTTTCTACCCGCTGAGATTTTCATTTCGGATTCAAAAAACCCCAAGGCCGGTGTTTTTCCAAATCCAAAAGTAAAATCATTTTTATTGCGATATTCAAATGGGGCATCACATCCCATCACAGGCAAAACACACCCGGTATCCAAACGTTCATTGGCAAAACAAGACTTAACGATCTCTTGTTTCATCACCAACTGGGCCTCATAAGGCACGTGTTGCCACAAACACCCGCCACAAATATCGAAATGTTCACAGCTTGCAGGTATCGTCTCAATCAGACGATGGTTTACTTTCTCAATAGCGGCTTCAACACGCCCACGCTCCTGCTTAAAATGCCCCAGTTGCAACACATCGCCCAACAACCCACCCCACACATGCACCCGATCTCTGCCTTTGCCTGACACAGCCCATCCATGTGGTGCCATACCCACAATGTGGGCCTCTTTTGGAGGAGATATTTTTTTATTGTGTTTTTGTCTTTTTTTCATATGTCTTAAAGTAAACATTGCCTTACTTGTCGTCAATGCTTCAACGCCAATTTGTAAGACTTGTGAAAGTATTGCGCATTGCGTATTTTATTTACCGAAAACCAAAACATTAAGGTATAAGGAGCGTTCTATGAAGCATCACATTATGCTCGTGGATGATGAGCGTGATGTGCTTCTCGTCCTTGAAGACTTGTTTACAAGCCGTGGATATCGCGTTACCACAGCGTCTGATGGCACAGAAGCACTTGAAATGTTAAAAACCCAATCCCCCGATCTGATCTTGTCGGACTATCGCATGAACATTATGGACGGCATCACCTTTTTTAAGGAAACACGCGATATTTGCCCAGACGCCATTCGCATACTTCTCACAGCTCATGGCGATATGAAACTGGCCATGGATGCCATCAACGAAGCCAGAGTTTACAAATTTATCACCAAACCGTGGAACAACAACGACTTGGCCATCAATGTTCAACGTGCCTTAGAACACTATGACCTCATCATTCAACAACGGGCCTTTGCCGAAACCCTCGAACTCATGGTCGATGAAAACACCGAAGAAATAGAGCGCCTTCGTTTGGCATTGCGCGAAATGGCTTCTCGTATTCGTAGCCTCTTACCTTAAAGAAAAACACATAACCGCCGATAGTACAAACAGATACGATGAATGATTCGCCAGACCTGCTTACCTTCCCCCAAAGGTGGTGATGCGTTATGCTGGCTCCAATAAAGGTGATTGACCCGCGCGTGATGGCCGAGCAATATCCAGAAAGAGAGCACCCACACCGTAAATTTGCCCCACGTAAATCAACACCCAAGAAACGCGAAACAAAACATCAAGACGGCGATCACATCGATCTAACAGCATAAAAATAAGCCAACTCAGTTGAGTTGGCTTATTTTTTTATTAAAAGATCATCATATATTTTTTCTAATTTTTCAGATTGTATCTTCAAATTGTGTTCAGCCTCCACATGAACACGCCCAGAGTTGGCCATTTGTTCCCACAATGTTTGATCTCCCAACAACGCGTCTAAACCCGTTGCCAACCCCGCCACATCGCGCTCGGGAAACAACAGCCCACACCGTTCATTTGGAGCCACTTCGGGAATATCGGCATGCAAAGAAGAGACGATGGGCGTACCTGAGGCCTGTGCCTCAATTAAAGCCACGGGTGCACCTCCTTCTGTATCTCCATCTGTTGCCGTTACACTGGGATAAAGCAAAGCAGTTGCCCGACGCAATTCTTCCAAAGCTGCTTTGTGTGACAAAAAACCCAACATCTCAACACGGTCTTGTAAACCCAATGCCCTTATTTCGGCCTCTAAATCACTGCGCAAGGGACCATCTCCAATCATGCGCATTTGTGCCAAAGGATAGGTTTGGGCGATTTTGGAAAAAGCACGAATGGCATAAATCAAACCTTTTTTTTCTCGAAAAACAGCATATGTCAATACCACGGGGCGTTCAAAATCTCGTTCTGAGAGAGCAGCAAATGGAATGTCATCCAAATCGGCACCCAAATGTTGCACCCTTATCCGTTCGGGCAAACAACCAATACGGACCAACTGTTGGGCCATATAAGCCCCCTCGGCCAAAAATATATCGCCTTCTGCAAACAAGCGTTTAAACCGTTTTTGCCACATCTTTTGACGAGGCAATTGTGACACATCCATGCCATAAAATGTGGTTACCATAGGCACTTGGGCGTCCCGTTTGGCAGCCAAACACCGAAATCCTTCTTGCCCAAAATGAGCGTGAATCAACTTGCCATCCACCTCTTTAATCCACTTCCCATAACCTGCATATGTGCCTCTCGCTTTGCGCACCAAGCGGTAAAAGAATCGCTTAACAGAAGGCAAATCTTCAGCAGAAAAGACCCGTTCTACAGGAAACTGATCCAGATTCTGTTTCAACTGCGTCAAAACCACAGGACGGTAGCGCTTAAGTGTTCGAATCTGATCATACATCCACACAGTGGTCGCAGGTAAAAACGGATTGGCACAATGCACGACAGTAGACACACAAAACCCTTCACAAAAAAGCCCGCTGACAAGCATATCAGCGGGCAAATATTTCTTAAGCCAAACTACAAATCATGCGCAGCTTATCCAACCACATCAACAAGATTCCCCTGCCTTTCGGCTGGTTCTTGAACGGTTTCTCGTTCAACTTGTTGACGTGTTTCCCGAACGCGTTCTGCCTGTTGGGCCGTTGCCCTGTTCACACCCTGTGTGCCTTGATCACCTGCCTCAGGGCGCGCGCTTGGTGCTTCTGCTGCGGCACCACGGGTATTGGCATTGGCATCACCCACACGGGGTTGATTTTGTTCGGCTTGTAAACGCGCTTGTGCAGAAATCTCAACCCGGTCTCTTTGTATGGTTTGCGTTTCCTGCTGCGCATTTTCCGAAGCGCGGTTGGCCCGCCGCGCTTCGTTTTGTCCAAATGTTGGGCGACTCACATTTGTATTCGCATCAACACGATTCGGCATCTCGACCTCCTTTTGGTCGACGTTCCACTTCGTCACATGCCAGCATGTAAAACTTGACACATAACCGTTGTATCCTTAATATCGCAAATCATTTACGAAAACACAACCCATAAAATTGATTTCATTAAAGAGGTTTCTATGTCTGCCACGACCAATTATTTGGCGTATGATCTGGGTGCATCCAGTGGCCGTGCCGTTGTTGGTAAATTTGATGGCGAGTGCATCACGCTTGAAGAACAACACCGATTCGAAAACAATGGCATCCCCGTTGGCAACCACTATTATTGGGATATTTTGCGTCTTTTTGAAGAAATGCGCATCGGATTGCGCAAAGCCGTTCAATCTGTTCAAAAATTAGATGGACTCGGTTTTGACACTTGGGGGGTCGACTATGGCCTTTTAGACAGCCAAGACGAACTCCTAGGCAACCCCCGCTGTTACCGCGACGCACGCACCAAAGGCATGTTTGCAGAAACCTTCAAACGCGTTTCTCGCGAAGAAATTTTTGAACAAACAGGCATCCAATTTATGGAGCTGAACACACTCTACCAACTGGTGGCCATGCGTTTGCAAAATGCCCCACAACTTGATATGGCCAAAACATTTCTCACCATGCCCGACCTGTTCAACTTTTGGTTTACAGGCCGTAAAGTATGTGAATTTTCCAATGCAACAACCACCCAATTTTATAATCCAACAAACAAAACTTGGGCCTACGACCTACTTAACGCCCTCAATATTTCCACCGAGATGCTCCCAGAAATCGTGCAACCGGGTACCCTCTTGGGGCCCACTCAAAATGCATTGAATCAAGATTTGGGTATCTCCCCAATTGATGTCATTGCCCCAGCCTGCCATGATACGGGCTCTGCCGTGGCAGCAGTTCCCTTAGGCTCACCCGACGACGTATATATCAGTTGTGGTACCTGGGCATTGATGGGGGCCGAAATTGCCGAACCCGTTATCAATGCCAAAGCCCTCGCAAATAACTTTACAAACGAGGGTGGTGTGTGCAACACTTTTCGCTTTCTCAAAAACATCACGGGGCTTTGGCTGGTACAAGAATGTCGGCGCGTCTGGAACTTGGCTGGTAAAAATTACGATTGGACGCACTTAACAGCATTGGCACAAGAAGTAAGACCACACCGATCATTAATAGACCCTGACCATGCCGACTTTGGCACACCGGGTGACATGCCCAAACGCATCCAACAAGCCTGTCAAAAAAATGGCACAGCCATACCAGAAACAGATGGTGCCATCATTCGCGCCGCACTTGATAGCCTTGCACTTAAGTGCCGATATACGCTCCACCAACTCGAAGATGCCTTGGGCAAAACCATGGGCAACATTCACATTGTGGGTGGCGGCATTCAAAACACCTTATTGTGCCAACTAATAGCCAATGCCACCAAGCGCACCGTTTTAGCTGGCCCCATTGAAGCAACAGCTATGGGCAATATTCTTGTTCAAGCAATGGCCAAAGGCCACATTGCTTCTCATACAGAACTGCGCGCGATTGTAAGAAATTCAACAACCATCAAAACCTATGAACCAACCGATACAGATGCATGGGATGAGGCTTATCATACATTTGAAAAACTGATTGGATAACTTTTTTATCACGGCAAGATCATGTCACGCCTTTTTATTTTCCGCTATTTTAACACGAATAACGTTACCACCCACTTTTTTATGATTCAAATTTTTGATGGCAACCTTGGCTTCTCCAGATTTCGGCATTTCTACAAAGGCAAATCCTTTAGAGCCACCCGTCATTTTATCTAACACCAAATTACAATATTGTACGGTGCCATATTCTTTAAAGAGCACCTTTAATTCTTCTTCAGTTGTACTGCGATCAATATTACGAATTAATAGTTTCATGTGTAATTATGCCATTGGGTTGAGAGTAAATAGAAACATTCCACTTTAATTTTTTTTGAATATAGGACACGTGCGCTTCTATGTGACCTTAAAAACCTACGGCCTCACAATCGTTCCATCTGCCCGACGGTCTTCCGCAATAAAGAATGATTGTGCTGATTTTTCGGGGTCCATCAACTTCTCAGCCAATACCTCATCAATATCAATCCCCAACCCCGGTGCGTCATTTGGATAAAGGTGACCGCCCTCCAGCACTGCATGCCCAGGAAAAACATCATACTCTTCTTGCCGAAAATGATTTTCTTCCTGAATGCCAAAGTTCCAACACACCATATCCAAATGCACTGCGGCCATCTGATTGACGGGGTCATTATCGCCCCCTTCTTGCCACGCCGTATGAATCCCAAACCATTCACACAAGTTTGCAATCTTTCTGCAATTTGTAATACCGCCGCCCTTGGAAACACGCACCCGCACATAATCAATCAAACGCTCTGTAATAAGTGGCGTCCACTCATGTGGGTTAATAAACAACTCTCCCATCGCTTGTGGTGTTGTACATTGTTGTCGCACTTGCCGATACCAATGCACTTGTTCGGGAGATAACAAATCTTCCAAAAAGAAAAGCCGATAAGGCTCTAACAGTTTGGCTAAGTTTACCGCATTGTGAGGCCGCAAATGCTCATGTACATCGTGCGTCAATTTGGGGCCAAAACCCAACTTATCACGCAAATAGGCAAACATTGCAGGCACATTTTCCAAATAGGCTTCATCGTCAAAAGAACGCCTTTGAAGCGGAGCATTTTTAGGTCGTGAGGTTTGATCTGGACGCAGAAATCCACCCCCACCATAAGGCCCCAACTGACACCGAACGACAGGATATCCCTCTTCCAAATATCGCCGAATATCATCTTCAAGCGCGGGTAAATCATCACCCGAGGCATGGGCATAACACGGCACAGCACTGCGACATGCCCCCCCCAACAATTGGTAAACAGGCAACCCTGCTTCTTTGCCTTTAATATCCCACAGAGCCATATCAATGCCAGCTTGAACGGTATTAACTATGGAATCATTTCGCCAGTATCCACACGTATAAATCGACTGCCAGATGTCTTCAATTTGGCTTACATCTCGGCCAACAAGTAAGGGTTTGATGGTTTCTATAGCCGTGATCATTGTCTTTGCGCGAAAGTGATCACTGGCAGAACCAATTCCATACAACCCAGGTTGATCGGTCAACACCTTCACAAAAACCCAAGTGCCGTTGCTTCGTGTGCGAATCGTTTGAATATCCGTAATCTTAGGCATTGCCATTCCTTTTAAAAGGTCTTGTGTTCAAACACAAAATAAAAAAACATCAAGCCAATTGAACATTCATACCACTCGTAACTTGCGAGGCCATCATCCGTTCCAAAATGCGCAATCGCAAAGCCCGTTCAACATCGGCCACTTTGGGGAGCCCTGCCAGATTATTGACCTCTTGCGGGTCATCTGTCACATCGAACAACAGATATACCTGCCCATCACGGTTTAAGGCACATTTCCACTCTCTGTTGAGCAACATAACTTCGCCACCATACTCCGATATGGCCTCTGTTCGATGTTCTGTTTCAACATGGTCAAGCGTTGGACACAACGATTTGCCAAATTGTTGATATGTGAGTTCACCACCTCCCAGCGCCACAAGTGTTGGCCCCACATCCATCCATTCAACGGGGCTGTCACAAACACGACCGGTCACAGGGGCCTGAAGCATTTGGGGTGTTCTTACCAACAAAGGAACACGCACTGCTCCATTTAAAAAATTCTCTTTATAGATCAACCCATAATCACCATTCATCTCACCATGATCAGAAACCAAAACGATGACCGTATTGTCCAACTCTCCCCGCGCTTCAATGACCGATAAAATATCGCCAATTTGATCATCAATGAGTGTCACATTCCCTGCATAATTGGCACGCATCTTTTTCTCTTCATTTGGTTCAAACACTATTTTTTGCTTGCCCAATCGATCATCCAATATCCCCAAAGGTCTTTCATGGCCATTCTTTGGTGCCACAACCGGATTGGGCATATCTTCAAAGCGATATCGACTCGCATATGGCTCGGGTGTATCCCACGGTTCATGTGGGCCACCAAAACTCACCCAACAAAACCACGGTTGCGCACGATCATAATTTTGCAAATATGCCTTGGCTTGTTGCCCCACATACACATCGGCATATTCTTCTAACCCCAACGTAGAAGGTCGCACCACATAGGGCTTGTTTGCAAATCGTTCATCAAAATCTTCCTGATAAGCTGCCCACTTGCCGTTCTTTTGCCACATTTCCGTCATATGCGACAAACATCGCGCACTGGCCCGTGGCCCGCCAATTTCATTTACATCATCCAAACCATAGGCATGCATTAAATGCTCGCGGTCTCTCAAATCGCCACCGTGGGGGTGTAAATGCGTTTTGCCAAACAAGCTGGTGCGATACCCCGCTTCTCTAAGGGATTGCATCCAAGTTTTGGCCTGAGGCGATAACGTATGTCCCATATTTTGCCACACACCCGTGTTGTGCGGATATAACCCCGTTGCCAAACTCAGTCGCGCAGGAATGCAAACAGGTGAATTGGTCACACAATTTGAAAAACGCACCCCTTCATTGGCGATGCGATCCATATTCGGCGTATCTACCCATCCGCCACTACATCCCATGGCATCCCACCGTTGTTGATCCGTCATAATCAATAACAGATTTGGCTTGGGCATTTGCCCCCCTTTTTCTTATGTTGAGCCGATGACAAAATTTGCTTATCCTTGGATCATTCAGATGTCTTTTTTGCGTTTTGCTCTTGAAGCAATAAAATAATGCGATCCAACCGTTTTTGAAATCCATACATAAAAGCAAAAACCATAGACCACAAACCCACAATAAAAACAGCACCCGTCGTAACCAAAACCAATAAATCGAAACGTGTTAACTCTGGCATGCCCCACCTCCACTGTCAAATGAACATCCATTGGGGAACTCATTTCCCCATATTGTCGTTTAAAACAAGTAGTTTCTTTTTACAGCCCTCGCCATTGACCAAGGACACCGAATGAAATTTCGTTTCTTGTTTTTATGCTTGCTCGCACTCACCAGTTCTTGTAGCAACGATGCAACAGGCCCAACAAACGATGTGGACGCACGGTTTCTAAGTGCCGACCCCATTGAATTTTCAACCTCAGATGGTTTTTTAATTCGAGGCACATTCTTCCATGACAAATCGGAAACCACTGCCAAACCCGTCATTATCCTTCTACACGCATTCAATCGTTCCCACTTAGACTGGTTTACATTTGCCCCAGAATTGGTCGACAACAAAGACTTTGTGGTCTTGGCCATAGATTTGCGCGGCCATGGGGAAAGCATCTTTCAAAATGGGGTTGCATTCCCCATTCAAACCTTCTCATCTGCCGATCTCAACAGCATGCCCTTAGACATTGAAGCCGCAGTAGCCTACCTTAAAACACGCCCAGAAGCAGATGCCACACGCATTGGCATTGTGGGGGCCGATATTGGGGCCAATCTGGCTTATATTGGCACGGGTATCTTAACCGAAATCAAAGCTGCCGTTTCTATATCACCCCAATTTCGTGAAAACCTTACCCAAGGTATTTTAACGGGTGACAACCTTCCCAATTTCCAACCCCACAACATTTTATATATCGCATCTTTTGGAGATGGATACGCCTACACCTCATCGCAAACCATGTCTGAACGCACCCAAGGCAACACACGTGTTTTAGGTTTGCAAGGCCTTGCACATGGAATGGATATTTTGACATCAAATGAAACATGGACAGAAGTGATGAACTGGCTCAGCTCGAACTTACAATAAATTATACCCTAACCACCCGTCCCGATTGAACAGACGCCACCTCTTTAAAACACAAACGCAAGGCATCTGCACCATTCCCACCCGATAATGCGGTATTCACCTGACCAGATTGAACCGAATGGACAGCCGCTTGAATTTCACGTGTAAAAGCCACAACAGGATCACCAGCCCCTAACTTTGGATTTTTTGCTTTGCCATCATTTGTCAACACCGTTAAAGGCATGGTAAGTGCCGGTTTTCCTGCCAAAGTAGAAAATTCAAAAACCACCGTGGCATCATCCAAATAAACCTCAAACCCATGTGTGAAAGCACGTCCTTTTTGAGAAATGGCCCCAGACGCACATGTAATACACATATCTGGTTTATCTGCATAGTAATAGCTCGTGGATAAATATTCGGCATACTGTTCATCCACCAATCGCCCATCGGAACGCACGCGATCGGGTTTACCAAACAGCGTCAAAATAAAATGCGTATCATGAATATGCAAATCGACCCCCGGCCCACCGCTTTTGGCCATATTTGTCAGGCTTGTTGACCAATTTGGAGAAGATATGATGCGTTTAAAATGCGCCGCTTTTACTTGGCCAAATTGTCCAGAATCGACCACTTCTTTGACATAGGCAAATTCGGGGAAAAAAGGCAACACATGAGCCACCATAAGCATTTTGCCCGTTTCTTCAGATACGCGCACCATACGATCTGCGTCTTTGAGTTTTAAAGCTATCGGCTTTTCCACCAAAACATGTTTGCCCGCCTGCATTGCTTGAATGGCCACATCGCAATGTTGGTCTGTAGGCAGACAGATATCCACAAGATCAATTTGGGAATCCGCAAGCAATGCATCCACCGTTTCATATTTGCCAATCGTAGAAAGATCTTCAATACCACCCGGTTCACCAAAATTTCCCCGAATACTGCGCCAATCGCCTTGCAATTTCTTTTTATTTCGCGTACAAATAGCACCCACTTTTGCACCGCGTACTTTTTGAATTCCTCGGTAATGCGTCATGCCCATAAACCCCAAACCAACAATACCAATCGAAACCATCGCTTCCTCCTGTCAAGTTCTTGTTTTTGGCGTTTGCAATATAGGACGGAGAACAAAACACAGCAAGCACATCTCCCAAGGTATCATGTCTACATGACCCATTGAAGTTTACCATGTGTATTTCAAGGCACGAAAATCAAGAATTACATTTCTTAAAAATAAGAAAAACATATACTTGCCCAACAATACCCTTGTTTAGGTACACAATTTGCCTATTTTACCCGTGATTCGCATTTTAGCAGAAACCCTGACTCATTCATGAGGTTTCAAATGAAGAAATTCTTACTGCTTTTAATCTGTATATCGCTCACCTGGAATAAAGCAAATGCCACAGATGCACCAGACTTCAACTTGGCAACCCCCAACGGCGAGCGTGTGGAATTGTCCAAATTGCTCAAACAAGGGCCTGTTTTGCTCGACTTTTGGGCCACTTGGTGCAAACCCTGTATCAAAGGTATGCCCAAGTTGGATGCCATTCACCAAAAATACAAAGATCAAGGTTTGACAGTTATTGGGGTAAACGAAGACGGTCCCCGCGGCCAAACCCGCATTCGCCCTTTTCTCAATGGACGCAACATCACATTCCAAATTGCCATAGACAGTGATGGCAGCGTCATGAAACGCATGCAAGTGCGTGCACTTCCCACCACCATACTCATTGCATCCGATGGTGAAATCGTACTTCGCCAAGCTGGTTTGTCCGACGAAGCCCCCCTCATAAAGGCCATTGAAATGCTATTGCCCAAAAAGGAGACAAACAATGAGAGTGAGTAGCCTTTTGCTTCTTTTGGGGCTTTGCATTCCCCTTCCCGCCTCCGCACAGATTACCGTCAATACCCTTACAGAAATGCAACGTGGTAAAGTGCCAGGCTCTGACTCTACTGCCATTTCAACTGCTTACAATCAGATCAATGTCGATTTTTCACAAAAGGGATTACAAGCAGGGTTGCGGGCAGAAGCTTACAATGCTTGGGGCACAAACCGAGAAGTTTACGAGATTACGCAAAAATATGCACGTTGGAACCACAAAGGCTTTCGTTTAGAAGTGGGCAACTATTATGCTATTTTGGGCAGAGGCATCACCTTACGCGCCTATGAATTGCCCGGTGTGGTTTTAGAAAGTCAGTTGTATCGTTTGCGGTATTCTCCCACACAGGATATGGAAGGGGCTTATGCCTCTTGGACAGGACGCTTTGTGGAAGCCAAAGCCCTGATCGGCAAACCCACCATTGGCGATATCCCCCCCGGAGCTACCAGTGGCAATCCACCAAAAGACATCGCCCGCAAACAAGATTGGGTATCGGGTGGGGAATTATCCATTCGCCCCCTGCCAGCCATTCGTGTGGGCGGAACGGGCTTACACATCAACCCAGA
>JAYODI010000002.1:25550-44486 GCA_038279365.1 Candidatus Latescibacterota bacterium
ACCCAGATGCCCCCACAGATGATGAAAGTGGTGCATTGTCCGGATTTGCCGACATCGATTTAACACCCGTGTTTGGACAATCTGGCCTTTATGGCAGTTTTTACGGAGAATATGCCACCCGCCAAGGCGGGCCCAATGGTCATGGGTTGTATTTATCGAGCAATATAGGTGGTTCAAGACTCGGGTTGAGTGTTGAATACAAAGACTACGATAATATGGCTCTGCGCTTTAACGACCCTCCCTCTCTCATTCGTGAACACACCGCATTTTTACTTAACAAAGCCACCCATGTTCTGCTTACCCTTAACGAAAAAGGCTATCAAACAGAAGCCACCTACACCCAACCCAACTGGGGCACATTTACTGCCAATGTGACCTATGCCAAAAATAAATTGGGCCCTACCATTACCACCGTTTTTAAAGAACGACATTTGGCATTCGATCTTGAAAAATATTTCGACTTGCATATGGGCGTGTTCTTTAATTGGGGCAAAGACGAATTATCAGGTATTAACAAAAGGCGTATTGCAGGTTTGATAGCTGAAAAAAACCTCTCATCTGGGCACACTTTAGGGATAGATCTTCAACACCAACGTGCATCACGCCCCTTTGGCAACCCGCAAAACTTTAATGACACATATCTCCTCTTATCCTGGAAACATCCCAAAGGATTTGGTATTGCCGGTGTAATAGATCGTACAACAGACCCATTTGAAGTAGACAGGGCAGAAACATTTGCCATTGAAACAGGCACACGTGCATTTTTAGCCCTCAACCTCAATGCCCGCATCAACAACCATTATGACGCCGTACTTTTTGTAGGTGAACGACGCGGGGGCACAGCGTGTACCTCGGGCACATGTTATCAGGTATTACCCTTTAAAGGTGTTGAAATGCTTATCAATACTTAATTTTAAACAGAGTTTAAAAAAAACCGACTGTAAAAATGCAGTCGGTTTTTTTTTGCCCCTTCTTCGTTCTCCCTTTTTGTGATATACTTAACAGAAACCAATACATCCAACTATACGTCTAATCTCCCAACCCCGCATGAGCAACTTACACACCGATATACAGACGTACATTGAGAAAAATGAACTCATCATGCCCCATTCTCTTGTACTGATTGCCGTCTCTGGTGGCCCAGACTCTATTTGTTTGTTACATGTATTACATGCACTGCGAACCGACTTACCCTTTGATATCCATATCGCTCATTTGAATCATCAACTCAGACCAGAGGCACAAACCGACGCTGATTTTGTTGTCCAAACAGCCAACAACTTGGCTGTGCCCATCACATTGGGCACAGCCAACATCCGTATATTGGCAAAAAAGGAAAAACGCTCCATTGAAGATGCCGCGCGTCAGGCACGTAGAAGGTTCTTATTAGAAACCGCCCATCACGTAGGCGCAACCCGCATTGCGCTGGGACATACGCAAAATGATCAAGCTGAAACCATCTTATTCCGCCTATTACGCGGTACAAGCCTTACAGGCCTATCGGGCATCCGCCCCAAAACAGATAACTTATGGATTCGCCCCTTATTAGAAACCACCCGAACACAGGTCGAAAAATTTGTTGCCCATCACAAAATATCTTTTGTTCAAGACGCATCCAACACCGATTTGCGCTATGCAAGAAACAAAATTCGCCACCAATTGATCCCACACATAAAGACCCACTACACACCCCAAATAGCATCTGCACTGACGCGTCTTGGAACCTTGGCTCAAGATGATGACAGCCTCCTCCAAAGCTTGAGTGAAAATGCCTTTCAAAAGGCTACCTTATACAGTGCTAACCGAAAAATAATTCTTGATGTTAAGCAGATTTTCGGTTATCATATAT
The DNA here is from genome assembly GCA_038279365.1 of Candidatus Latescibacterota bacterium. Classification (GTDB taxonomy): domain Bacteria; phylum Latescibacterota; class UBA2968; order UBA2968; family UBA2968; genus JABIFK01. The sequence continues at coordinate 27,400 of JAYODI010000002.1, forward strand.
CACTTCGGCGCAGACTTCTTAAAAAGGCATTATTTGAGCTTGGCATATCTGAAAATGCCGTTACATTTGTTACAATGGGTAGGCTTCTCGAAGGCCTAAATCAAAATCATACCCGCATTCAAATTTCGGCAGACATATCCGCACATCATGTCAATGGACTTTTCATATTGGCGAAACCAACATCGCCCTTTCAAGTGCCTATCTGCCTTTTGGGAAATACGCCCTTTCCCATCCAAAACGCCCGCATTCTTGCAAAACGACAAAGTGCAACAAACACCTTGCAAGTAAAACCCAATGATGCGTATACCGTATTTTTTGACGCAGATCAATTGCCGTCATCACTATATATTCGCCAGGTTCAAGCAGGCGACCGTTTTCAACCCTTTGGTTTTTCAGGCACTCAAAAAGTAAACAAGTTGCTTGTTGAACACAAAATCCCTCACCCACTGCGCAGTGAAGTTCCTGTGCTTGTGGGAGACAATCAAATTCTGTGGGTGCTCGGTTTGCGTCGTTCAAATCATGCGCCCATTACACCCAAAACAAAGCACATTCAGAAACTCATGTTTGAAGGCGGATGGCAACGCTTGATCACCCATCCCGAAACGAGGTAAACATGGCAGATCCCAAAGACAGGGAACAAGAAACACCAGAAGCACAACAAACCCCACCTGAAAAAAAAGAAAAAAACAAATCGGGTGAAGAAAAAGAAACCCGGTCCAAAAGACCAACCTTTTCCGTAACTGGCCGCGATGACAACCGGCGCAACAACAGCGAAGGTGACGGCAAACGCCCGTGGCATCGCATTTCCAAAACATTGGCCTTTTGGGTCTTTTTTGTGTTGGTGGCCATTTTTGCCTCTAAGTTTTTTGGCTCTGATCCCACCACCGATGTCACACTCAGCTACAAAGACTATCGTGAACTTTTGCAAGCGCAAAAGATTCAAAGTGCTGTCATTATTGACAATGAATTTCATGGCAAGTTAATCACCGAAGAGATCACCCCTCCAGGTGCGGGTCCACAACGTGCCTACAAAGACTTTGTGGTCAATTTAGGTGTTATTGACAGTGAAACACCCAAAGAATGGCTGGCCAATGGCGTAGATTTTCGCTTTGAAAGCAAACCGTTTAACTGGCTCAATGTCTTTTTCAACTTTCTCCCATGGTTACTTTTTGTGGGGCTTTGGCTTTTTATCCTTCGACAAATGCAAGGTGGTCCCAAAGGGGCATTTAGCTTTGGCAAAAGCAAAGCCAAGCTTGTTTCTGAAGAGAAAACAAAAATCACCTTTAAAGATGTTGCAGGTGCAGAAGAAGCCAAACAGGAACTACAAGAAATAATCGAATTTTTAAAAGATCCACGCAAATTTCAACGTTTGGGTGGTCGAATTCCCAAAGGGGTTTTGTTGGTTGGCCCCCCAGGAACAGGCAAAACACACATGGCCCGTGCCGTATCGGGTGAAGCCGGGGTGCCCTTTTTTAGCATGAGTGGCTCCGACTTTGTCGAAATGTTTGTGGGTGTGGGTGCCTCTCGTGTTCGAGACCTGTTTGAACAAGGTCGCAATCATGCACCTTGTATCATTTTTATAGATGAAATAGATGCCGTGGGCAGACACCGGGGTGCTGGCATTGGTGGGGGTCACGACGAGCGCGAACAAACCCTTAACCAACTCTTGGTTGAAATGGACGGTTTTGAATCAAAAGATGGTGTCATTCTCATCGCCGCCACAAACCGCCCCGATGTGCTTGACCCTGCCCTCTTGCGACCTGGTCGATTTGACCGTCAGGTGGTGGTCGACCTACCCGATGTGCGTGGTCGCGAAGGCATTCTTAAAGTACACACGCGCAATGTGCCCATTTCAGACGATGTCAATTTGCAAAGTGTGGCGCGTGGCACACCAGGTTTATCGGGTGCAGACCTGAGAAACTTGGTCAACGAAGCTGCCTTACTTGCCTCAAGAGACAACAAAGAACAAGTCTCTATGCTCGATTTTGAAAACGCCAAAGACAAAGTCATGATGGGTGCCGAACGCCGCAGTATGGTTATTTCAGACAAAGAAAAAAGGCTCACGTCTTACCACGAAATTGGCCACGCTTTGGTTGCCAAACTCATTCCAGAAAGTGACCCCCTTCACAAAGTGACCATCATTCCACGAGGAAGGGCTTTGGGTGTAACCCACACCATGCCCATTAATGACCGGCATACCTACCCACAAAGTTATTGTGAAGCCGTTTTGGCCTATGCACTGGGTGGGCGCGTGGCTGAAAAACTCGTGTTTGGCGAAATTACGACTGGTGGTCAACAAGACTATCGCACCGCGACAGGCCTTGCACGTCAAATGGTTTGCGACTGGGGCATGAGCCCCCGATTGGGGCCTATTGCCTATGGGCAACAAAATGACGAGGTTTTTTTAGGTCGGGGCATGACACAACGCCGTGATTATAGTGAACGCGTTTCTGAAATGATCGATGAAGAAATCAAACGCATTGTTTTAGAAGCCGAAGCCAAAGCGGAAAAACTGCTTTCAGAAAATCTGGAAATCGTTCATATCCTGGCAGAAAACTTGTTGGAATTTGAAACTTTAGACGATTCCCAACTGAACCAGTTAATGGCAGGACAACAGCTCACAAAACCAGTGCCCCCACAAAATGGACAGGCCAAAGCAAAAATTAAAACCGACAATATCGATGAAAATGCAGGTGAAAACCAAGAAGAACCACCTGCCCAAAATTAAACAAATTCAATAAGTACAACCTCAAAAAGGGATGGCTGTGGCCATCCCTTTCTTTGTCTTCTGCCCCCACTTATGCAGCGTCCATTCTTTCATATCCAATGTACCAACACCCAACTCACACTTGGGACCAATACCCAAATCATGGGTATTCTCAATACCACACCCGACTCATTCTCAGATGGGGGCAAATACCTCGATCCATTCTTGGCCCTTGATCGGGCCAATGAAATGATCGCCCAAGGGGCCAATATTATTGATATCGGGGGCGAATCGACACGTCCCAAAGGGCCTTATGGTGAAGGTGCCGTTGATATTTCTCAAGACGAAGAAATCAGGCGTACCATCCCCATCATTAAAAAATTAGCCCCTAAGGTAACGACACCCATCTCTATAGATACCACCAAAAGTGAGGTTGCAAAACACGCCATCGAAGCAGGAGCTTCCATAGTCAACGACATCAGCGCATTGCGTTTTGACCCCCAAATGGCGACAATTGTGGCAAAATATCAGGTGCCTGTTGTTTTAATGCATATGAAAGGCACCCCCAAAACGATGCAGCAAAACCCAGAATACGACCAGGTTATTGCTGAAATGATATCCTTTTTGGACACACAGATTCACAAGGCTATTCAGGCTGGCATACACAAAAAAAATATCCTAATTGACCCAGGGTTTGGTTTTGGAAAACGTTTTAAACACAATATAGAGATCCTTGCAAACATAAAAGAATTTCACACACTCCAGTGCCCCATTTTGGTGGGCCCCTCCCGAAAACAATTTACAGGCCCCCAGGTATCTCCCACAGATCGCCTTCCTGGCACATTGGCCGCACTGACAAAATGCATTTTATCGGGTGCTCACATTGTGCGGGTTCATGATGTGTGGCAAGCCCATCAAGCCGCTCAATTGGCAGACCACATCTTAAACCATCCCCCCTGCTAACCGCTTGACAAACACCCCTGCTCCCCTTTAGATTCTCTTTCATAAATACCCTTTTGGCATCCACAACCCACTGGAGGTTTTGCATGCGCATTAAAGACATTAAATTACTTGACGATGGTATACAACAGTCTGTTGCCATTGAATTTGGAACTGGTGAAGTGCGTACCGTTTCAGCTCAACAGCTCTATGAAGTCACCCGCACATTGGGGCAAAACGCATCGGGAGCAAAAACAGCTGCCCAGCGTCGTGCCGAAGAACTCTTGGCCATGCGTCGAAAACGATAAAAGCGATTAATATTTATGAGCTTACTTGATGTCATCACACCCCATCTTTGCAGAGAATACACCGTCAAATGCCCAGCCTGTGATATTGACAATGTATTTCCAAGACTAAAACCCGATATCTATAGTGCACGCGACACCGAGCCCGACGGACACCCTCATGCTGTTCGCTGGCGTGCCGATATAGAATTTCCCAATTGGCTTACCCCTTTAAACTACTTTTGGGCCATTTGCAAAAATTGTTTTTATACGGGTCAACTCGATGACACAGAGTTTAGGACCTGGAAAAAATCAGAACGCAAGTTTCGCAGCCAATATCGCCAAGGCGCCCTCGATGCCCTATCCGATTTGGCAACGCAAAAAAAAGGGGTGGCCCGAAAATTGGGTACAGCCGTTCTTGCCGACGATATCTTTGGCACCATTTTGGTTCAATTCTATTTGGGTATTTTCTCCGAATGCCTCAAAGAACGCCCAGTTCCTGGCAGTTTGGCACGGTCCTATCTGCGCATCGCTTGGGTCTATCGTGACGAAGAAAAATTGTATTCCGAGTTTGCCCCCACATCAACTGTTCGCCAGCTGTTGAAAGATACGGCCTCAGAATGGGCAAAGTCGTTACCCCAAGATGAAAGCATTCCCCTTCGTCCCCCCTTGGCAACAGACGAAATTTCCGCATTAAGAGCAGCTTTGGCCTATTTTGAATGGAATTACAGCCAACTACAGTCCAATGCCTTAGAAGACACCTTGCGGCTTATGACCCTCATTTCTGAAATTGGGTACCGAATTTATGAGCTTTCTGGTGCCGATGAAGATTTTACCAAAGGCCAAGGTTTGTTTAGTGGTGTGATGCAAAAAAGCATGGGCATCATTAACGACAAGTCGATTGTGGGTGGCGCCGTGAACCGGGCCAAAGACACGCTCGAAAAAGCTGGTGAGCGTGGCAGAGAACTTCGCGCCTTGCAAAAAAAGTGGGCAAAAGTACCCGCAGATCAACGAAATACTGCCCCAAAACAAACAGCAACTCCCCCCCCAGCCAAAGCACCCCAGATTCAGGAAACGCCCAAAACGCCTGCACCAGAAGCAAAAGCATCCAAACCGTCTGTATTTGACCTACCGCAAGGCAATACCAAAGAATTAGAAGAACGCATTGCACAATTGGATATCGAAAACAAACGATGGATGAAGTTGGCTGGGTTTTCAGAAATCACGGGCCTACCCAATCGTGTCATGTTGTCTCGGGTATTCTTGCCCGGAGCGATTCGCCAGGCCGCACCCAAAAACGAACCCTTGGGTTGCATTTTTTTGTCTCCCCAAGGCATGGAAGGTATTAATGGCAAATATGGGCGAACCCGAGGCGACGATGTATTGCGCAAATTGGCCGAAAGCCTTAAAGAACTCGTACGCAAAGGAGAACGACTCGTCCACTTAGACAGCGTCAATTTTGGCCTATTGGTCCCTAGAATGACCGCCCACCAATTGGGCAAACGCGCCGAATCCATTCACAAAGATCTCACATCCAGACGATTTGACTTTGGCGATGGCGGTGCATTATCGGTTAAAATCAGCATGGGAGTAGCCACCCTTCCCAAAGCCAGTGGCAAACCAGCCAAAACCCTCCTCGATGATTTATATGGGCGCACGCAAAAAGCTTTGGACGAAGCCAAAATAGAAGGCAATCACATCCAGATTGCGGAATAAAACAAGCCATTATTTTGGGGTAACTTTAAGAATATTCACCCAACGCTCAAACTTGCTCTATCCCCCGCTTTCATGTATATTCAACCGACCCATTTCTGCTCATTCCCTCCAGAAACAAATCCATGACGGTACGCATTCTGACGCTCTTATTTTTGATTTGTGCAGATGTACTCTCCCTTTACGCACAAATGCCCCTACAGCTTACGCTTTCAGAAAGCTTACAACGCGCACAAAAAAACAATGAAGCCCTCCTTATTGCCCAACAAGATTTAGAAACTGCCCACCAACGTATTCGAGAATCCTTGTCCGACGGCCTCCCCCAATTGAGTGCCAGTCTCAGTTATGACCGCAATTGGCTCTTACCCAACTTTGTATTTGGAAACCAATCGGTCACCATTGGTGCCCACAACAGCCTCACAGGCAATTTGGGTATCCGACAATCACTTTACTCGGGCGGTAAACTTTTTGCATCTCTTCGGGTTGCCCGTCTCTTTCGCCAATATTCTCAGGAAAACGTTCGATTTATTGAGCAACGCGTTTTAAGCGATGTCGAAACAGCTTTTTACGATGTGTTGCTTGCACATGAATTGTTACGCGTCAGCAAACTCTCATTATCTCGTGCCCAAGCCAACTACAAACGGGTTCAAAACCTGTTCAATGCGGGCCGAGTCTCAGAATATGATCTGTTGCGTGCACAAACCCAAGTGGCCGAAATACGTCCTGATTCCATTCTTGCAGCCAACAATTTAAAGTTGGCAACGCTCACATTTAAAAACCAAATTGGTCTCACGCCAGACATGGCCATCGACATCATTGGATCATTTCGATTAACATCGCCTGTTTTGTCACAATCTGAAACCGAACAAATTGCCATAGGCCATCAGTTTCGCCCAGAAATTCGCCAGCAAAACACGATGATTCCAATGCGCCAAAATGCTGAAAAAATATCCCAATCCAGCAGTCGCCCCAAACTCGAACTTGTCATTAATGGGCAATGGCAGGCCCAAAAAGACAATTTTAAATTTAATGCCAATGATTTTCGACAAAGTTGGTTTTCTGGGCTCACCCTGAGTGTGCCACTCTTTGATGGATTTCGCACAAATGCCCAAGTGGCTCAATCTCGAGCCGACACACGTCGCGCCGAACTGGGGTTGCAACAAATAGAGCGTGCCATTGGTCTTGAAATAGCGCGAGCCCACCAAACATTATCAGAAGCGCTGGCTCGAAAAGAAGCCCAAATGCAAACCGTCAACTTGGCACAAAAGGGGCTTAAAATTGCTGAAACACGTTACAGCAATGGCATTGGCACACAACTTGAAATAATTGATGGACAACTCACCGTTCAACGCGCAGAAACCGAATTGGTGCAAGCCAAACGCGATGTGGCCATTGCTATCGTTCGTTTAGAACACAGCATGGGTATTTTGGGAGAAACCCCCGTCACACAACCTTGAGGACACGATGCAAAAACTTTTTCACTTGTTTCCATTTTTATTGCTCTTGGCATTGCTCAGTTGCGCAGATCAGGAAGAACCCTCACAACCTGAAGACACAACACCGTCTCCAACACGCCAAACCAATGTCACCATTCAGGTTGTTACCCCAGATTCCCTCATCCAATACAGCCGTTTGCCCGCAACCGTTCACCCCTGGCATGATGCCACGATCAGCGCACTTGAATCTGGTGTTGTTTGGAACCTGCAAAAAGATTTGGGAGACAAGGTCAAACGCGGAGATGTTTTGGCGGAACTCAAATTAGATGTGCTGGAACAAATAGCCATTGAGGCAGAAGCCAATTTGAAGTTTCAAACTTACAACTTTAAACACAGCCAGCAACTTATGTCCGAGGGCTCCATTTCTGAGCAGGCGCATCAAAATACCGAATACGATTACAAAAGAGCTTTATCCAATGCCAAAACCATCAGAACGCGCCTCGATTTTGGTCGTATTCGTGCCCCATTCCACGGCCGCATTGCCCAACGCTTTATCGACAAAGGACAATTGGTCCCCCAAGGCGGTGCCACATTTCGACTGGTGCAAATAGACAGCGTACGTATTGAGGCCTGGGTATCTGAAAATGAAATTGTCGACTTTGCCAAAGGCCGCCAAGTTACTCTCACCTTAGATTCATTTCCCAATGAAGTCTTTCAAGGAACCGTTGGAAAAATGGGCACGGCTGCCGATGGCAATCGACGGGTCTTCCCCATTGAAGTTCATTTGGCCAACTTTGATGAACGCATTTTGCCTGGCATGATTGGCAAACTTCAAATTCTTCGCCAGATTTATCGACAAGCTGTGGTCGCTCCTCGCGAAGCTATTTTGGAGCGCGAAACAGGCCCCGTGGCCTTTGTGGCCATCAACAACAAAGCCTATTTACGCCCCCTTGAGTTAGGTGCCGCAGAAAATGACAGAGTGGTCGTCAAAAAAGGGCTTACATTCAACGACCTGCTCATTGTTAAAGGCAACCGAGACCTCATCGACGGTGATCCCATTTTGATACAAAAAACGGAATCAACGCAATGATTATTACTGCCAAAGCCCTGAAATACCGCATAACCGTATATGTCTTTGCAGCCATCTTGACGGTCATGGGCTTGGTGTCTTATGTCACCTTGCCCAGAGAGGCCTCCCCAGATATTACCATTCCAGTAATCATTGTCAGCACCGTATATATTGGGGCATCGCCACAAGATATTGAAAATCTCATCACCCGCCCCATCGAGCAAGAAGTCCAAAACATCGAAAACATTAAAGTAATCCGTTCTTCATCCATTGAAGGCGCATCCTCTATTACCATCGAATTTAACCCCAATGTAGATATCGACGATGCCCTACAACGCGTCAAAGACAAGGTCGATTTGGCCAAATCTGAATTGCCACAAGATGCTGAAGATCCTCTCGTTTTAGAAATCAATTTTTCAAATATCCCCATGATGCTGGTCACGCTTTCAGGCGATTTTGGTCTAATCCGCCTAAAAGAAATCGCCGAGGATTTGGCAGATGAAATAGAAACCATTCCTGGCATATTGGAAGTGCGCATTGCTGGCGGATTGGAACGCGAAGTCAAAGTAGATGTCGATCCAGATCGTTTAACAGCCTATAACCTGCCCATTCAAGATGTGGTAGATGCTATTCGCAGAGAAAACCTCTCTCTCCCTGGTGGCAGTGTGGAACTGGGCACCTACAAATATACCGTGCGCGTGCCAGGTGAAATTGAAAATGTGGCCGATATTGGCAAACTCTTAATCAAAGCCAAAAACAACAAACCCATTTATATACGCGATGTGGCAGACATTACGTATGGTTTTAAAGACCGCGCCACCTATTCACGCCTCAATCAAAAGCCCAGCGTTACCCTTGAAATTATCAAACGCAGCGGTGAAAACCTCATTGGTATTGCCGACCAAATCAAACAACTCCTCGACGACACCCTTCCCAAACTGCCTCAAGGCACCCAAATGGCCATCTTGGGCGACCAGTCTGAAGATATTCGAATGATGGTAAAAGATCTCGAAAACAACATCATTTCGGGGTTGCTTTTGGTGGTGGCCGTACTGTTCCTGTTTATGGGCGTTCGGAATGCCGTATTTGTGGGAATTGCCATTCCATTTTCAATGTTGATGTCTTTTGTTATTCTGTCCATAATGGACATCACCCTCAACATGGTTGTATTATTTAGCCTCATTCTGGCCTTGGGTATGTTGGTCGATAATGCCATTGTCATTGTGGAAAACATTTATCGCCACCGTCAAGAAGGCAAATCTTCAGATGCGGGTGCATATATTGGCACCAAAGAAGTGGCTTGGCCGGTCATCACTTCGACATTAACAACACTATGTGCCTTTGCCCCCATGATCGCCTGGCCGGGTATTATGGGTGAATTTATGAAGTATTTGCCCATCACCCTCATCATTACCCTCTCTTCATCGTTGTTTGTTGGACTTGTAATTAACCCTACTTTTTGTGCGTCCTTTATGAATGTGCAAGGCTCACTTGAGGAAACATCCCCCCAATTTCAACGCGTGCTCAACCATTATCAGGGCCGTTTAGAATGGGCGCTCGCTCGGCCCTGGACCACCCTCTCCTTATCATTTGGCACTCTGGTTGTCGTAATCATTGCATATGTTTTTTTAGGCCACGGCGTTGAATTTTTTCCTGAAGTAGAGCCCAACAAAGCCTATATTGATGTGCGCGCCCCATCAGGTACCAATTTGGAAACATCCAATGTGTTGGCTCAAAAAATTGAGAAAATGCTCGAAACCACACCCAATATCAAAACCTACGTGACCAATGTGGGCGTAGGAGGTGGAAATGAATTTTCTTCGGGAGACAATGTCTCAAACGCCAGCCGAATCAGCATAGATTTTATTGACGAAGCCCTGCGTACAGAATCGTCTTTTGAAACTGTGGAACATATTCGCAAAGCATTAACAAGCTTAACGGGTGCAGATATTGAAATATCAAAAGAAAGCTCTGGCCCACCAGTTGGCGCACCCGTAAATGTTGAAATATCAGGTGAAGACATTCAAATCTTAGGCGAATTGGCGGCCAAAGCCAAACGCATCATCGCTCAAATTCCGGGTGCCGTAGATATTAAGGACGACTTTGACAAAGGTCGCCCCGAAATTCGCATTCTGATCGACCGCGAAGCCGCCGCATTGGCAGGCTTAAACACATCGGTCATTGCCAGCACGGTTCGCACGGCTGTTTATGGCGCAGAAGCAACAGAATATCGGGTGGGCGAAGACGAACACGATATTCGGGTGCGCTTTAAACCCGGCAAACGCAACAGTTTGGCCGACTTAGAACGCATTATGCTTGACGACGATGGCCAAATGGTACCCTTAAGTGCCGTTGCCCGCATAGAAACCGCCGGTGGTTTTGGCAGCATTAAGCGCAAAGATCTCAAACGCCTCATTGCCATTGAAGGCAAAGTGGCAGGGCGCACCTCAGATGCAGTGATGCAAGATGTACAAGCAGCACTAAAAGACTTCCCCCTTCCTCCCGGGTATCAAATCAGCTATGCGGGTGAAAACGAAGAACAACAAAAAGCCGCCGATTTTCTGATGCGCGCATTTTTTATGGCACTTTCAGGCATTGCCCTTATTCTCATTACCCAATTTAATTCCATCACCCTTCCATTTACCATATTAACATCCGTCATCTTATCTCTTATTGGCGTGCTCATTGGCCTCATTGTAACAGTCACACCTTTCGGCATCATAATGACAGGCATTGGCGTCATCAGTTTGGCAGGCGTGGTGGTCAACAACGCCATTGTACTCATTGATTATACTTTGCAAATTAAGAGCCGAGGTCAAGCGGCTCGTGACGCCATTATTCAAGCAGGCGTCACACGCTTTCGTCCCGTTATCCTGACCGCCATTACCACCATTTTGGGGTTATTTCCTTTGGCAACAGGCATCAGTTTTGACTTTTTCACGTTTACCCTCGAAATTGGTGGTCGCAGCAGTCAGTGGTGGGGCCCTATGGCCGTTGCCGTTATTTTTGGTTTGGCATTTGCCACAGCTTTGACACTTATTGTGGTACCCGTCATGATCCATCTCATTTGGCGCATTGTGGGAGAACCCAAAGACAGCGACGAACTCGACTCCATCATTGCCCAAGAAGTCACGCACACATCTATCAAGTGACCTTTTGGCCAGCTAAATGCAACACTTGCGTGATCTGGATCACATCTTCAACAACATTAAACCCCTTTATTGCCCTATTTGGAGCTTTTTATGAACAAAACCAAAGCCTATGCCAGTGCGGGTGTCGATATTGATGCCGCAGACCAAACCAAAAGAAACATCAAACAACTTGTTCGTGGCACCTTTGGCCCAGAAGTATTAACAGACATTGGTGGTTTTGGAGGGTTATTTGCACCAGCCTGGAAAGATTACAAAGACCCTGTTTTGGTCTCCAGTGCAGATGGTGTAGGTACCAAACTCAAAATCGCCTTTTTAACAGGCATACACAACACAGTGGGAGCCGATTTGGTCTCCCACTGTGCCAACGACATCCTCGTGCAAGGCGCGCGCCCCCTATTTTTTCTCGATTATTTGGCTATGGGGCATCACGATTCAGACGTGGCCACCGCTGTCATTGAAGGCGTGGCCAATGGGTGTAAAGCCTCCAATTGCGCACTCTTAGGTGGCGAAATGGCCGAAATGCCCGATTTCTATGCCCCAGGCGAATACGACTTGGCTGGCACCATTGTGGGCATGGTCGACAAAGACCGAATTCTGACGGGAGCAACCATTACAGAAGGTGATGCCTTAATCGGGCTTGCCTCTGATGGTTTACACACCAATGGCTACAGTTTGGCCCGTAAGCTCCTTTTTGAAACTGCAGGTTGGAATGTCGACACCCATGTAGATGACCTCAATGCCACCGTAGGACAAGCCTTACTTGCCCCACATAGAAGCTATGTCACCCCCGCCTTTAAACTAATGGAAACGGTTTCCATTCATGGCATGGCCCATATCACAGGTGGCGGGCTTAAAGACAATTTGCCACGTATTTTGCCCGATGGTTTAGGTGCGCGCATCCAACGTGGCACGTGGCCCGAATTGCCCATTTTTAAAGTGCTCCAAAATATTGGCGACGACATTGAAGCCAATGAGCTCTTCCAGGTATTTAACATGGGCATTGGCATGGTCATTGTGGTTCCTTCCGATCAGGCACAAAACGCCCAAGAAATCTTGCAAAAAACAGGCGAAAACGCCTATATTATTGGCGAAATCATACCCGATGCAAACAAAGAAGTTCACATCGCCTAAGGATAAGCCATGTTGTTTCGATTGCTCTTGCTGGGCCTGTTTTTTGGCGCCATTTTGCGCTTTTTTTGGCGAATGTTTGCGTTCTTCTTGCCTCGGAGGCCCAATGTGGGTAAAGCACAATCCAATAAGCGTCAAAAACCGATGGATCTTGACCCGTCACAAATTCAAGATGCAGACTTCAAAGACCTCTAAGGGCCGGAGAACAGTATGAACCTTGAGTTCATCGGAATTGGCAGTTTTTTTGCCAAAAACAATTTCCACAACAACGTGCTCATAAATAATAACATACTCATCGATTGTGGTTTTATGGCCGGGCATGGATTACACACCAGTGGTCGCACTTTTGGGCAAATTGAACACATATTCATTACCCACACCCACGCCGATCATATTGGTGGCCTTGAAGAATGTGCCTTTTTTAACAAATTTGTAAACGGGGGTGCCAAACCCAACTTATATGTGCCTACGCCTTTGTCAGACAAACTCTGGGCCTATTCACTCAGAGGCGGGCTTGAAGATATTGAAACTGGTGGTGCAACCCTTGCAGACTATTACAATCTGATTCCAGTAAAAGATGAGTTTGAAATTGAAGACATTCACTTTGAAGTGGTTCCCACCAACCACGTGCCCAACCGCTTTTGCTGTGGCCTCAACATCAACAAACGCATTTTCTTTTCGGGCGACACCCAATTTGATGCCGATTTGATTCAAAAATATGGCACCAATGCCGAAGTGATCTATCACGACGCCCAATTTTTTACGGGTGGCATTCACGCAAGCCTCGAAGAACTCAGCACCCTCCCCCAATCCCTCCGAAGCAAAACAACCCTTATGCATTTGCCAGACAACTATGTCGATCATATTGATGCGGCCAAAGAACAAGGGTTTGGCATTGTAGAACAACACAAACCCTACAAGTTCAAATAGTGAAGCTTCCCCTATGCCACCAAGAACTGTCAAAAAAACTGCGCGTCAAGCGGGCCTTTCATCTGCACAAGTTCTTGCCGATATCCAAAAAGGCATACTGCATCCGTTATATTACTTTTATGGGCCAGAAGACTTTGAGCAAGACACGCTCATTCGCACACTGATCGAAACCGCTGTAGAACCGGCGGGGCGCAGTTTTAACCTCGACACATACCAAGCCGAGGATATGAATATTTCAGAAGCAGTCAACCAAGCCCTAACCTTTCCCATGATGACCAAACGCCGCGTCGTCGTAATGAAACGCGTAGATAAGTTGCCCGACACCGCAGCACGCGAACTCCTACCCCTAATCGAAAACCCCGTTGAATCAACCGTCTTGATCATTACTGCCACCAAGCCCGATGCCCGCAAAAAACTCTTTGTAGAGCTTAAAAAAAATGCATGTGCATTAGAGTTTAAAACCCCTTATGACAACGAAATACCTCGCTGGCTTCAAAACCGCGGCAAATTTATGGGTGTTAAAATCGACAATGACGCGGCCCAATTGCTCCAAATCAGTATTGGTGGTAACTTGCGAGAGCTCAATACCGAGCTTGAAAAACTCATCGTCGCAACGGGCAATAACCATATCACCCGTGACGACGTGGCACGGGTGGTGGCAAATACAAGAGGCGTCACGGTTTTTGAACTGGCAGATGCTGTTGGCCACCGCAAATTGGACAAAGCCCAACACATCTTAAAGCGCATGCTTGAACAGGGTGAAAATGCAGTGGGAATTGTGGCCATGCTCACCCGCCATTTTACGATATTACGCAAGGCCAAGTGGTTGTCTGGGCAACACATGTCTAAAAATGATATTGCCACACAACTCAAAGTGCCCCCATTCTTTCTCAGCAACTATTTAGAGCAAACACGCAACTTTGACGACTCGGCACTCTGGGCTTCATTTGAAGCCTTGCTCCATGCCGACAATCGCCTAAAATCCAGTTCGCGAGCCACCCTCGCCACACTCTCAGATTTGATCTACACCCTTTGTCGTGGGTCTGCCCTTGACAATCTCAAACAAACTTGGTAGGTTAGCCAAGTTTGGAAAAAAGTGCTTGCAAATGTTACGGTTTATTTTTTAGATAGACAGGCCATTTTAATCCAAACACCTTCATTGTTATTGTCTTATGACAACCAACCATTTAAAGAAAGGGGTAAAATACGTGGGAAGCCCTTTAAATGTGACAGACGAAAATTTTCAATCCGAAGTGGTCGACTCCAATGTGCCCGTTCTCGTCGATTTTTGGGCAACGTGGTGTGGCCCTTGCCGTATGATTGCACCATCCATTGAAGAATTGGCCAATGAATTTGAAGGTCGCGTGAAAGTGGTGAAAGTGGATGTTGACAATGCTCAAAAAACAGCTCAAGGATTTGGCATTCGCAGTATTCCAACCTTGCTGATTTTTAAAGATGGCAAAGTTGCCGATCAACTCGTTGGCGCTGTGCCCAAAACAGCAATTGAAGACAAATTGAACACGGTTCTCGCTTAGTTCATACTCTTAAAAAAGCGGTGGAAAGATATCTCTTTCCACCGCTTTTTTATTACCTACACAGCGTTCTATTGTGCAATAAATCGTTCAAAATAAACATTTGTTACCGTTCCATCATTTAACAAACCCGATGCATTGACCTTGGCCGCTAACCTTTCACGCAGGGGCCCACGCTCAGAAGCATCATCCAACTCACGAAAGTTTGTCATATTTAAAGTCTCGCGAATCGTCTCCCTGACCTTTGCACCGGCCACCGGATCCATTTTCAAAAAATCAAATGTTTCTTGACTGTCCAATTCCAAAGTCATTTTAATATTGAGATAACGAATGGTGTGATAATCTTGGGGGTTCACCGTCATTTCATCTATGCTAAACAAAATAGGCACGTCAACCGGAACGGGCTCCCGTTTGACGTTTTTAGCCTCTTTCTGAACCTGTTCCGATGTCTCGTCTTCTCCCAAATACCACGGTATAATCTGTTGTGTCACCAAAACGTAAGCCACAACGCTTTGCCCCACCAAGACCAAAACAGCCAATATAATAAATTGCTTCAACCAAGCGCCTTTGGGTTCACCCACTGGATCGCCTATGTCTTGCTCATTTTCTGCTTCTTCTGCCATCATCAACCCCATTCCATCAAGATTTTGCCTTGCCTCGCAAACACGCGCCTGTTATCTTCTTTCACGTAAAAAACATTACGACACAACCCATTCCCTGTCAAGCACCTGCTCTTAAAGGAGAAGGCATTTATGGCCATTTATAAAGTTGTTATTCCCGTTGCCGGAATGGGCACGAGTTTGTTGCCTGCCACCAAGTCACAACCCAAAGAAATGTTACCTGTTGGGCGCAAACCTATTGTTCAATATGTGGTCGAAGAAGTTGTAGAGCAAGGGCTCAAGAAAATCCTCTTCATCACAGGTAAGAACAAACGCACCATCGAAGACCACTTTGATCGCGACCCCGACTTACAGACCTATTTAAACGAAAGCGACCGTGAAAACCTGCTTGAAGAACTTGATTATGAGCAAGAAGGCGTAAACTTTTTTTATACACGCCAAATCATTCCTTCAGGTCGCACAACACCAGCGGGCATCGGCCATGCCATCAGTATGGCCGAAGATTTTGTGGCTGGTGAACCTTTTGTGGTTGCCTTTGGTGACACCATTATCAAATCGGGCAACCACGCGGGCCTCATTAACCGCATGATCAAATCTCACGAAAAGAATCAGGCCAGTGTGACCATTGCCGTTGCTGCCGTTTCACCAGATGAAGTCAGTCAATATGGCATTGTAAAACCCAAAACGGGTGAAGATGAAAACGACTTTGAAATAGAAGCCATCGTAGAAAAACCCGCCAGAGACGAAGCCCCCAGCAACTTGTGCGTTGCAGCACGGTACATTTTTAATCCAGAAATATTTGCCGCACTCAAACGCACCAGCCCAGGATTGGGTGGCAAATTGGAACTGACCGATGCCATCGCCACACTCATGACCATGGGATACAAGGTGCGCTGTGTGAAATTGCAACCCGAAGAACTGCGGTATGACATTGGGAATATGGAATCCTATTTTAAGTCTTTCATTGATTTTGCGCTCTTTGACCAACGTTATGGATACCTCATTCGCCAATATTTGCAAAAACGTCTGCGAGAATTCTAATTGTATTTACCTTTTTCCGGCACCCATTTTAAACATTGAACCTTGATCCATTTTGCGTGTAATCTTTCATATACGAACCTTAAACTATGGCCAAAGCATACCTTTCAACAGCTCCCGGTCGGTGTGGAATTATTGGAAATCCCACCGATATGTATGGTGGCAGCGTCATTTCTTGTTCCACACAAGAACGAGCAGCTGTCATCATTGAGCCATCCGACATACTCAGTTTTGAAGTAGCAGGTCAACGGTGTGAAATTCATCACGCCCAAGATCTCAAACCCGATGGTGGTTTTTTTGACGTCGCCAAAGCCATTGTGCACTTTCTCAACTTGGCTGACGCCAAATTTTCATTGCGTTGGGCGTGCAATGTCCCATTTGCCGCTGGGCTGTCCAGTTCTTCGGCCATGAGTGTGTCCATACTCAATGCCATCTTCGCCTTTTTAGGCCGGAAAGAACACCTTTTCTATCGCGCAGAAATGGCACGTCATGTAGAACTCAACTACATGGCATTATGCGGTTATCAAGATGCTTATATG
>JAYODI010000002.1:44496-88383 GCA_038279365.1 Candidatus Latescibacterota bacterium
TATGTGTACATTTGGAGGTCTCAACTATATGGATTTTCGCCAAAAACAATTCTATCGTGCTTTTGGCGATGAACCTTATGCCACCATTGAGGGCCTACATCCTTATGTATCGGAATATCCTTTTATTTTGGCTCACACGGGCATCAAACGCAGTTCAGGTACCGTTCACGTTCCCATTCGCGAAAGATGGCTTGCTGGTGACCGTGAAGTGACGCGTTGTTATTTGCGCATTGCACACCTTGCTCGCATGGGCAAACGTGCCCTGCTTCAAAGCGACTGGGCTCGTTTGGGGCAACTCATGATCGAAAACCACGAAATTCAACGCGACCTTGGCGGTTCTGGCCCAGAAAACGATGCACTCATTCAAGCCGCCTTAGATGGTGGCGCAATAGGAGCCAAGCTTGCTGGTGCAGGTGGGGGCGGAACCATCATCGCCCTTACACACGACCCCGAATCGGTCATACAGGCCATTACAAAAACAGGCCCCCATCGCATACTCTACCCACAACCATCACCTGGTGTTACCATCACCCCCCTCGAAACCGATGAAGACATGGCCAAGGCCAATGCCGAAGTGGCCGAACGTGCCAAACAGGCTGACCTTCATACCTAAATTTTATGGCAAAAGAACATATGCACATTTTGTTTCTCGCCAGGCGTTATCCTCCCAGTGTGGGCGGCGTTCAAACCCACTGCTTTAACCTGTATAATCGCCTCATTAAAAAACACCACGTCAAACTCATTGCCTTGGGCAAACAATCTCTGCTCAATTTGGCGTGGTTTGTGCCCTATACATTTATAGCTTCATTTTTTCAAATATTGTTTCATCGCGTAGACGCCATCTATTTTAGCGATGGCGTGATTTGTTGCCTGGCACCCTTTTTACGCCCATTTACCAAAGCCAAATTTGTCGTGACCATCTACGGTCTCGAAATGACTTATTCAACCCCCATTTTCAGCCAACTCATGAGATGGGGTGTTTCTGTATGTGATAAGGTTCCAGTTATCAGTGAGAAAACACGTGATGTGTCTATTGAAGCAGGCGTACCAGCAGATAAAATTGACATCATCTATTTGGGTATAGATCCACCAAGCATTTCAGAAGAACGGCGTCAAGAGCTCAAAATTCAGTTTGAAAAAGAACACGGCATTCAACTTGGCAAAGACCGCGTTTTGCTTAACTTTGGCCGACAAGTCCCCCGAAAAGGCATCGCCAAATTTCTTGAACATGGCATGCCCCTCTTAGACCCAGATATCAAATTTATCATCAGTGGTTCAGGCCCCGACTCTGACCGTATTCGGCAAATACAAAAAGAAAAAGGCCTTGAAGATCGTGTTTTGTTGCTTTGGTTAGACAACGATATGCTTGCCATGCTCAGAGGCGAAGCCGATCTTTTTTTAATGCCCAATGTGCCCTACCCCAATGATGTTGAAGGTTTTGGCATTGCCCAACTTGAATGTATGTATGATGGTACACCCGCCATTGTATTTGCCGTGGATGCCCTTGTCGAAAGTGTTCGCAAAGGAGGTTACCAAATCTCCCCAAACGACTATCAAGCCTTTGTAGATCAAATCCACGCATTCTATAAACTCTCCCCCGACGAACGGGCACATATCGAGCAAGAAGCAAGAGACTATGTCCGCACAGAATATACGTGGACCAAAACCGCTGAACAATATTTCGAAGTTTTCGAAAGCTAATCATTCACTCACAAAAAAAGCGCATCGGGTTATGATCCGATGCGCTTTTTTTTATTTTAACTCACCTCAAACAATCCGCTCCTCTGCTGTAGACCAGGTACCACACCGAATCTCCAATTTCTGATCCACAGGCGTCATAAACGTCATCAGCACCCGAAACGCATTGGGCGCAGACTCACTGCCACGCATTTGCCAAAAACGGTGGCCATACGCCCCTGGCCCAATAGAAATGGCATCGTTCCCCACATGATACGTCGCGTAGCCCGATTTCAAAAAGGCAACCTCTCCCACTCCTCCTTGCATCACACCACTGTCAAAATCCAACTCGCCACCAGGTGTAAAATCACACGCTATTTGAAATGGCACCCGATCATATCCATTTGATGTCACATACAAATCAAAACCACCTTCTACTTCTAAGATTTTCAAAGTGGTCGTTAGTGGAGCCAGCGCATACACATCGCGATCTTTTCGGGTCGCGTAAAATGAATCAAATGGGACTTCGTATCCTAATGGTTGATCATAACCAGGGCGACGCCCATCTGCACTTCGGCTGACGTGTACCATCTCAATCCCGCCATCCACTTTGTCAAATGTCTCACCCTCAAATTGGGCAATGGCAAAATAGCTCGCGCAAAGATTCACCGACGTGAGGTTGGCTTCACCGTGTTTCACACTAAATGGCGCCGTAATCCCCGCTCCTGCCGTTGCACTCGTTTTACCTTTTCGCACACGCCAAAGCCGTGCTTTGGGATACACATTGGAATAACTTTCGGGCAAAGGTTCACGGGCCAAATCATCTTTTCGCCATTCGGGATGCGTCAAAAATGGTTCCAGCAACACGCCACCACCCGTGGGAGCCGCTTCACAAAGCCAATCGGCCACAGCAGCATAAAACCCATTGCCATCACGTCTGGCCATGTGATAATAGCTGTCTGCCATATTCACCAACACAATGCGCTGACCACGATCTTGACGCCCCGAAAAGCTCGTAACCACTGTCGCGTCTGAATGCAACAAATGATAAGACAAATCCAAGTTCCGTCGCACAGGCTCAAATAATTCTGGACGATTTAACGCTTCAGCCGCCAAACGCAATGCCCGATTACACACTGCATTATAGACCCCAGCACTGCGTTCAATGTATTCACCATCAGCATTGATATCAATGGTCTCTGCCAAATATTTTTCTACCGTTTCCATACCCTCCAAATCTGGAAACAATTCCAAAGCCAAAGACAACGCACCCACCAAAACCCATCGGTGATTGGGCGTATGAAACCCACCAGCAACCATGCCTGGCACAGCCGTTTGGATAATTTCACCCAACACTTCGGCCACTTTTTGTGCCCCTTCATGATCCACTTTTCTTGCTGCCCTTACAACTGGCCCAATCGCCTTCACCATAAAACCCGTATCGGGTGAAGAATCAAAATTGGTGGTGATTAAATCATAACAACCACTTTCTCGACGCGCCTTGCGCCCAAAATCTGTTCCCGCCACAATACGCGCCAAAATTTCATCACTTAAATAATACTTCGATTCTGGCAACAAATAAGCATATCCCAATGTCGAAAGCGTGCTTACACTCGTTGGTGCAGCCACACCATCGCTCACAAAACCGCCATAATCTTCGCGTGATTTGTCCATCACTTGACGTGGAAATATAGCAGGCACTTGTGTATCTAATTTTTGAACCAACTCTTCATACCGTATCATAAACCCCATCTCCCTTTTCCAATTTAAAATCAGACCAATGCCATTTTGATTTCGTCCCATTGGCCATAACGGATGGCCACCTTGTAATCAACAGGTGTCACCATCGTTAACAAAACGCGAAAGTCGCCTCGAACACCCTCACTGTTACGCATCTGCCACATTCTGTGAGCATAACACCCAGGTGAAATGGATATGGCATCTTGACCCACATGATAAATTCCCATTCCACTTTTCAAAAAAAACGTTTCATCTGCATGGCCTATAATCGCACCATGTTCAAAATCAAATTCTCCGCCTGGTACAAAGTCAAATGCCATTTGCACAGGGATCTCATCAAAAGGCTCAGATGTCCATAAATGCAAATCAAAACCGCCTTCCACCTCGTCAATTTTCAAACGCATTTCCAATGGTGGCAACACCGTTACCTCTCGTTCCAATGCCACAGTGCGATAATCAGCCATCGAAACTGGACGCCCCACCGGATGATAATAAATGGGACCATCGTGTCTCCGCCCTTTACCCGCAAAATACAATTCGACACCCGCATCTGTTTTTGTGAGTTCATCGGCTTTAAACTGTGCCAAACCAAAATAACACCCACAGATTTGTACGCCCGACAAAGCCACGTCACCAAACTTCAAACCAAATGGTGTTGAAATGCCAGTTGCTGCGGTGGCGCTCATGAGCCCTTTTCTAACACGCCAAACCCCAGATGTGGGATATACTTTTTGATACGTATCTACCAAAGGTTCACGAACCACATCATCGGTGCGCCATTCGGGGTGCGTCAACAATGGCTCCAAAGACCACGGCAAACCCGCCCCATCAAACCCCACCAACCAATCGGCAACCGAAGCATACGCCCCATTGTTATCTAACCGTGCCAATGTATAATAACTGTCTGCCATACCGTGCGGAACAACCTTTGTACCGCGATCTTGCCGACTCGACAAACTCGTCACCACCGAACCATCGGCATGCAACAAATGATAAGACGTATCCAAATTTTGGCGAACAGGCTCTAACAAGTCAGGGCGATTAAGACACTCAGCGGCCAAACGCAAAGACCGATTGCAAATGGCATTGTAAACCCCCGTACTGCGCTCGGTATATTCTCCATCGGGGTTGATATCAATCGTCTCAGCCAAATACGATTCAATCGCAGGCATCAAATCCAAGTCAGAATACAAATCCAATGTCTGAGCCAACGCGCCCACCAACACCCATCGGTGATTGGGTGTGTTAAATCCGCCCGTGGCCATCGGCGGACCTGCCACCCGTATAATTTCTCCCCATTCTTCAGCAACAGACTCAGCGCCGTTTAAATCACTCTTTCGAGCAGCACGCACCATAGGCGCAAGGGCTTGCACCAAAAAAGCCGTATAAGGTCCCGAATCCCAATCGGTGGTCACCAAATCAAACAACCCCGATGGACGTCTCACCTTTTGACAAAACAGAGCGCCCAACAGCAACCGCTCTAAGATTTCGGCATCACCATAATATCGAGAACCTTCACTTAACCAAGCAAACCCTAAAGTCTGCACACTCCCTATTTGACTGCCTCCCACACGGCCATAACCAGCCGACACAAAACCACCACAATCTTTTCGAGTCCGGTCCATCACCTGCTGAGGAAGCAATGCTTCTACACGCTTATCCAACTGGCTCACCAACCCCTCATACCTCAACATCTCATATCCTTTCGCCGACTTTACACACCCGTTATATCTCGAGCCAAGTTATGAAATTCTTCTTTACGCCTTGTTGAAAGCCCCCAGTTAACGGGTGTAGACTGATACCCATCTACATAATTGTTCTCACCAATGTCCAAACACCCCCAGGAGGCATACTTAGAAATGGCCGCCACAAAATTATTCATAGGCTTGTCAAAGTCATAATGATCGTCTTCATTAAACAATATGGGCATGGGGTGATATCCCTTTACCTTGCGCGTCAGATCGACCATTTCGGCAATGCGCGATGGCTCTTTGACACCATTGCCATGAATCAAAAGGAAATCGGCCAAACGCACCACATTTTCAAGTGGAATAAAACCCCCGCCATAACTGGTACTCACCAACAACCGACGCCCATCATTGGTCGTATTTTTCACACGGTCAATCAACTCGTGAACACGATGTGGCATCAAAATTTCATGTTCATACTTTTTCACATTGCACTCATTGTTTATTTCCAACAACACATTGCCATATCCTGCATCCAAAACCCATTCTACCACGCCATCCAACGCACGCTTGATGGCCGACTCACTTTCCAATCGCTCATCTTGCCCAAAATAAAACACACCCAAGATGGCCACCATACCCAACTTGTCCATTGCCTCCAAAACCTGCCCCATACGCTCCAAATAAGGAGGACGAATCTCGCCATTGGGTTCAAAAGCATTGTTCTCCCACGGTTGCGGCCACCCATACCCCTTGGGGTTTCCGCCTTGAAAATTCACCGTAATGCCCAACACACCATGATCACGCGAAATGGGCAAAGCATCTATAAACTCTTGTGTGTTGCGATCGGCATCCCACTCATCGGTATCGGGGTATTTCCACAATTCACGCGTTTTGGGGTTTTCGTCGTCAAACGTCGCCTGAACCTGACGGTTGTTCAACAACAAACCTTCAATCTCATATCCCTTCCAACTGCGCCCCGCATAAGTGGGTTCCCCATTGATATAAAACTTCTCTTCTTCTATAGCCACATTTGTCAAACCCATCGTTCCCTCACATTTCACAAAAATTAAAATCTATGGTTTAACAGGGTCCACTTCTTGATCCCGATACACACGACTGCCCGTGGGCCTCACTTGCCCTTGATACTTCCCTCGATACGGCATAAGGGTTTCTCGATCCATCTTTGCAAATACCAACTGGCAAATCCGTCGTCCACTCTCCAAGCGAATGGGCAAACGGTTGGCATTATACAATTCCAGTGTGATCGTCCCTTCAAAACCTGGATCTACCCAACCCGCATTTTGTATAAACAAACCCATCCGTCCAATAGAACTGCGACCTTCTACAAAAGCCGTCAGATCATTTGGCAACTTGATAAACTCTCGGGTGACCGCCAACAAAAATGAATGCGGAGGAATCACAAGGTCATCCTTTTCGATGACATCATATGCAATCTCAGAATCGAGTGTTAATGCCGACTCGGAATGTTCATCTATCTTTAAAAAGTGTGTGCCCAACGTCATATCAATTGACGCTGGTTGTATTTGCACCTCTTCTATGGGATCCACCACCAGTGTACCGTCTTTTAACATTTCTTTTATAGTGATATCAGACAATATCATTCAAACCTCCACTTTATGTTGCAGGTTGTACAACCACATCTTTTGGCAACTCTTCATCGCCATTTTCTCTGGCCAATTGCCCTTCGGGATCGACCCATTGGCTCACAATAAGAGAAATGATGGCCAAGATGGCACCGCTAAAGAAAATAACCTGATACCCAAAATGATACCAAACCAATCCCCCCACCAAAGGTGAAGCAACTGCGGCCACATGGTTCATTGTGACACCCATTGCCAAAGAAGGTTTTAAATCTTCTGGAGGGGCAATTTTATGTAAATAGGTTGTCAGTGCAATACCACCAAAAAAGATCACATTGTCCACACAATAAAGCACATACAAAGTTGGGCGATGTGTGATAACCGCATATCCCAAAAATACAAATGCCAACCCAATATAACTGATACTCAACATCGTTCGTTCACCATATTTATCAACCCATCGCCCCATCGTTGGCGCGGTAAGTGTAATAATGGTTTGATTGATCAACACCAAAAACATAGTCGTATGCACAGGCATACCATGAATTTTTACCAAGGCAAAAATGGCAAAAGTGATGAACATTTGCTTTCGCAAACCTTGTAAAAAGTTCAAACCATAATAAAGACCATAACGGCGCTTAAAAACAAAACTGCGTTCTTCGGGAGGTCTTTTGCGAGATACAAACAAAATGGCAATGCCCCCACCAATCGTGGCCACCCCCGCCATAACAAACAAACCGCTATATCCAACCCAATCATAACTCAACTTACACACCACAATAGAAGCCAACCACGCCACACTATTGATACTGCGCAACTGCCCCAACCACTTGCCTTTTTTACCCTCAGGAGAAAACAACAAAGACATGGATTGTTCCATAGGTATCCAACAGTGGAATCCTATACTCCACACCAGTGAATACAAAGCAAGCATTGTCACAGAATCGACCTGTGAATAGGCCATAATGCCCACACCCATAATCATTAAAGAAACAGCCGCAACAATAGGAGGCGCAAAACGCACCATCAGAGCCACAAAAAAAGCATTCATAAAACCCGGCACTTCGCGCAACGCTTCCACATACCCCAACTGATGTGCCTCAATACCCAAACGTTCTACAATAAAATTGTTAAACAAAGTAAGTTGCACGCCAAAAAAAATGCCCTGCGATGCAACTGCAAGCGCAAGCAAACGAAAGTCTTTGTTCCATTCCTTAAACGGGTTTTCCAATCCGTGCCTCCCTTTCACCATCCGTTGTTATTTTTTTCTTGTTGCCTTAAGGCGATAACGCCCTTCTTCCCAAGTCTTTCCATCATCGTAAGACCGATCACTTTTCATTTCAAAAGAATTTGTAGCAATGTTGTGATATGTCTCTCGATTTATAAAATCACCACGATCATCGGAAATGCCCGTGATATACACAATCATGTTGCCATCCACAAATTGAGACTCCGTATTGGCCCATTGCTGTTTGGCATAAAAATTATGCCCCAACCACTTCTTCTTTTTAACATCCCAAGCACGAAACTCCGAGCCTTTCAAATATGGACCATCCCAATCTTGATGTACCATATATCCACCGGCCAGCCAGTTACAATGCCACAGTGCTTGGTAATCTACCCATTCTCCATCTTTATTTTTCCAAAAAATCTGCACATCCCACTCACCAATCACAAATGCAAACTGTGAAACTTCTGGAGGCAGTTCGGCCTTTTTTTCCTGAGACATCACTGGTGCAACAAAAAGCAAAAACACCAATAACCTGCATAATCCAAGTTTCATTTAGTCCCCCTTTAATTGCCTAAAGGTTCCCATACATCGCCAAAAACAGATCGCAACCGAGCCATATCATCTTCTGGCAACAGTGGCCCTAAAACTGCCTTTACGTTTTCTTCTAAGTGATCGATATTCGCCGTTCCAGATAAGATCGTGCCCATTGCAGGGTGTGCTTTCACATATTTATATCCCGCGGCAGGCAATGACGTAACATGATCTTTCACCAGCCAGCCCAAAGGGTCATCCTCAGGCAATGCATTTTCGGCTATTAAACCACGTTTTTTAGCACTGGCGATTTGTTCTTTCAGATAATCGGGTCGGCTCAGTGCGCGCCTCACAGCCACCATACAAATAACACCCACATTGCGCGCTTCACACATAGGTAAAATTTCATGCTCTGGTGTTGGGCTGATCATATTGTATCCCACCATTGCCGTGTCAAACAAATCATCAGTCAAAGCCATTGGCAACATTTCGTGTTTGTTGTCATCTCCATAGGTTTCCGTAATGCCAATAAATCGAAATTTACCCTGTTCCTTCAGTTTTTCGACTGTGGGCCAAAGCTTTTCCATCACTTCTATATATTGATTTGGTCGCACACCATGAAACTGCATCACATCTACATAATTCACTTTTAGCCGCTCGAGGCTCCGCTCAACAGACGCAATAACATCTCCTGGCGAGACGACCTCACCTTTGCCATTTTTTGCAGGATGAAACTTTGTGGCCAAAATATAATCTTCACGAGGAACACCATTAAGCGCCTCGCCCAAAATCACTTCGCTTTCTCCATATGCCGCAGCCGTATCAAAAAAATTAATGCCCAATGCCAATGCACGGCGCACCAACGCATTTACCCCTTCTTGTCCCACACCTGTTTTTTGCCCCAGTTGAGTGGGGCCACCGCCTCCAATCCCCATGATCGAAACCTTCAAACCCGTGCGACCCAATGTACGATATTCCATAAGTTTTTATCCTTATTTTAAAAATGGTGACCCAATATACATGATGGCTATTGCCCTCGAAAGTTTTTTGCTCAGTGCCAAAACAAAAACCCCCTATAGCAAATACCATAGGGGGTTGACGTAATCAAGACCATTTATACTCCCTGCAAATACTGCTGTCGCCACAAACGATATCCAATATAGGCCACAAACAGCACCATGCCCAATTTAATGACCTGCCAAACCAGTGCAACCACATCAAATAACAACGGCCAAAGATAGCCCCAAGCCATTGCGCCACCGATCACCATCAAAACAATACCCACATATTTGGAAAGCATATCCGAACCCCTTAGATCTCAACATATTTTTCAAACAGACCCAAGCCCAACACCAAAAGCAATACCCCAACAAATGCAGGATACACAAAACTTGCAAACGCAATTTCGGCAATCACCATCACGAATTGCCCGTTTATAACCGAATCGACTTTAAA
The DNA here is from genome assembly GCA_038279365.1 of Candidatus Latescibacterota bacterium. Classification (GTDB taxonomy): domain Bacteria; phylum Latescibacterota; class UBA2968; order UBA2968; family UBA2968; genus JABIFK01. Next base: position 54,423 of record JAYODI010000002.1, read on the forward strand.
TGTGCCAAAAAAATCTAACACGCCAACAATTTGCCAATAGAACCACAAATAAAAGTATAATGCCACCACACAGAATCCAACCGCAGCCAAACGCTGAAACCGCTTTACGGCAAATTTCACACCTTCCATAGCCGTTACAAATCCAAGCATCATCATCAAATACGCCAAAAATCCCATCCCCATCAAGATCACCACATCGTCATACGCAACGCGGGGTTTATCTACCCCACCCCAGTTCTCAACACCCACCCAAAACATAAACCCACCGATCACCACAAACATCAAAAACCCATTGCTCACCGCCACCAAATATTTGGCCAATGCCGGTACAAATTTCGGAACGGGTAATGAAAACATTTGATAATGCGTATCCGATTTCCACTCAGCGGAAAAGGATCTGGCCAGTAGAAAAGGTGGCGCAATAAAACACGCGGCGCCCCCCAAAATAAATGGGATATAACTCAACAAAGCACGCGGCCCTACAGCCACAAGGTCAGGCTCAAAGTTGATCGCTCCATAAGCCCCCAACGCCACCAAACCCACGATTAGAAAGGAAAATACATACCGCGCATCTTTCCATTCTTTCACATACAATGCCCACCAAATAGTCATACTATTTCCTTTATCAGACAACACACATTGAATAATGTGCTGACTCGCTTAAATTTCAACCCGTTTTTCAAACAGCCACAAACCAATTCCCATCAACAACACAATCACCAACATCGGGTAAGCACAAATCGCCAAATCTAAACCTGGACTCAAGGGACCACTTTGCCAAAAGGACATAGGTTTATATCTACCGAGAAAACTCAAAAATTTAATTGAAGATTCAAAAAAACGACCAAACAAAAAAATCGAACTGCCAAAAAACACCAAGGCCATCAACCCACGATAGCGGTGAACAGTAAACTTTACACCTTCCATTGCCGTAACCAAAGCCAAAATTAGCCCAAGGCCGAGAAATATTGGAAGTGAAAACACAACAAATGTATCTATCATGAACAGGCCAGATTGATACAATTGAAGGTCCTCGAGTTTTTCAAAATATACATGCCACAGTGTAAACCCGCCATCTTTTGAAGATGCCTCAAAAACCCCACCACTTGAAAACAAAAGTAACACAATGCCCTGACTGAACGCCACCGCAAACTTACTCATCACAGTAACCCATCGGTTTACCGGCAACGAAAACCATTGATAATGCGTTTCCGCTTTCCACTCAGAAGAAAAAGATCGTGCCATTAAAAACGCAGGTGCAAAAAATCCCACAGCAACAGCAAGTACAAATGGAATTTGATACCATGCACTCTCTTTTTGTCCTATCAACGCAGGATCAAAGTGATACAATCCATAGAACTCTAATGCCATAATTCCTATGACCAAAAATCCTAACAGTTGGCGACTGTCTTTCCATTCCTTTTTATACAATGCCCAGAACGTTTTCATTGTGGACCTCCCAATCACATAGCAACGATTTCAAACATTTCAGACAACGATTGACCGCGTTCTTCACGTAATTGGTCTGCATTGCCGCGCAAAGCAATCTCACCACTTTTAACAAAAATAACATCTTCAATAAATTCGCCCACTTCATGAACAATGTGTGTTGACATCATAATGGTTTGCTCACCAAAGCGATATTCATTGAACAGCGCATCCAAAATCTTTTTGCGTGAAGGAGGGTCAATGCCCGCCAAAGGTTCATCCATCAACACCAACGCACTCGGCCAAGAAAAAGCACAGGCCACTTTCAACCTACCTTTTTGTCCGCGTGACAAAGCACCCACCTTCTTATCACCGTCCAAACCCATAAAAGCAACCATCTGGCGTGCTTTGTCCATATCCCATTCGGGATAAAAAACAGATAAAAACTCGACCTGTTCCATCACCCGCATCCAATCGTAAAACGGATTCACTTCGGGCAAATAGGCCACCCATTTTTTGGTATCCACACCCACTTCTTGGCCATTAAGCAAAACCGTTCCTTTTGTTGGGTGCGTCACCCCTGCCAAAATGCGAAGCATCGTACTTTTCCCACTGCCATTTTCCCCCAACACACCCAACACACGCCCCTTTTCTACATCCAGCGAAATCCCACGCAGTGCCCATGTGCCGGGATACCGTTTCCACACATCCTGAATATGCACCATCATAACAGCTCCCCCTTGATCCGTTCAAGCAAGTGTTCTACTTGTGTTGCACTTGGCTCCAATTCCTGAATCTCAGACACAAATCGCTCTACAGCCGCATCGGCCAACCGTTGCCGTTCACTTTCTACAGAGTCTACCAACTCGGTTACAAACGACCCTTGCCCCCGTTTGGTAAACACAAAATTCTCCCGCTCCAACTCAGAATAAGCCCGTGCCATTGTGTTGGGGTTCACGCCCATTTCTTGTGCCATTTCCCGCACCGAAGGCAGTTTTTCGCCTGGTGGATAAAGACCCCGAACAGCACGTTTTTTTATCTCCTCTATAATTTGGAGATAAATGGGCCGATTTGGATCAAACTCAAATGTTCCCACGGCCGCCTCCTCAAAAATATGAATGTTTTAGTGTTCTATTCAAATAATACACTAATTCATATTTAATGTCAAAGGGATATTTATGCACAAAAAATCCCCCGAACAGAACATTCAAGGGTAAATCATTAAACTTCCAACACCTTATGCAAAAATCTATCGCCCCATAAATATCCAATTAAAGTCGTAGCAGATGCTCTCAATTATGTTTTGACCCATTAAAATCAATCCCACCAATATGTAACTGGTTCTGCCATTTCAAGCTTCAAATTTTTTAATCCAATTCTTTATTCTTTTTCCCCATCGGCAGATGTGTCATCCCCTTGATCCGCCCTATGTTTGTTAACGATCAAACGACTGGAATGACGCCTCACTTGATCTTTGCTCTTGAGATACGCCACCAAAACCATCACGCCAAATGCGCCCAAAGCAATCAGGGAACCCAACTCCTTTTTAGGATGATCCATTAACCAAGCCAAGCCAATCACTGCCAACGTACAAATCCCAACCATGATAATTTCGCGACCCATCTCTTGTCCTTTGTTTTAACCATGGAACAAACTGTTTTGTTTTATGATACAAAAAGTAGCCTCCTTGTTCAAGGTGACAATTGCAAAAATTATCGCAATTTAAAACGCTTTTTCCTGCCCATATTCTCAACCTTGCCCTCCCTGATCTTTCCATAAAAATTACAGCATCCCCAAAATCCCCAACCTCCTTGTCCCATTTCCTTTTCAAATCAATACACGCGTGCGTGTTGCCACTAACTACTGAGACACTTAATAACCATTTTATTTTTAAGTATTTGAAACACTTACTGTAAACTAACTCAAAAAATACCATTGACATTTTTTAACTTTCGAGTAAAATTCAAACGTTCGTTTGAAACAAACGTTTGAATTACGCGTCTCATTCCACAGGTTATGCGCTTATGAATGCTTCAGATACACGAGAAAGACTGTTAGATGCGGCCCAACAATTATTTGTTGAACGCGGCATCGATGCCACATCCCTTCGCAACATCACCACCGAAGCCGGTGCCAATCTCGCATCGGTTAATTATCACTTTGGCACCAAAGACGAACTCATTCGAGCGGTCTTTGCCCGACATTTGACCCCACTTAATCAAGAACGGATCCGACTACTAAACGACTTAGAAAACAAGTCAGGTCCAAATGCCTTGCCATTGGAAGCCATTCTCAATGCTTTCTTAAAACCCACATTTGAGATGAGACAAAACCCAAAGTCGCGAGAATTTGTATGCTTATTGGGCCGTGTCCTAACAGAATCCAATGACCTTAAAGTGATTATTTTACAACAATTTCGAGAAGTTCAACAACGTTACTTTTCTGCCCTTCAACGTACATTGCCAGACTTACCCCTCATAGATCTCACCTGGCGCGTACATTTTCTCATAGGTGCAATGGCCCACACACTGGCCTTGCCCGACCAAATCACGCCACCGTGTTCAACTGAAAAGTTTGCTACAACCGACACAAATTTGATGCAACGCCTCATTGACTTTACGGCCGCAGGTTTGCGCGCCCCAAGCTCATCCAATCCAAACGGAGCCGATAGATGAAACGTATTGCCCCTTTGTTTTTTGCACTCTTAATCGGGTGTGCATCTGCACCACGCCCACAGCAAGCCAAACTCAATACCCGAATTCCCGACAAATACCAAACATCGTTTACAACGGCCACACAAACCGACTCACTCTGGTGGGCAACCTTTAATGACGCGCGTTTAGACACGCTGATAGATCAAGCATTGTTATACAATAACAACCTACAAGCCGCATCGGCACGCCTTTACATGGCCCAAGCCCAAGCCAAATTAGCTGGTGCCCCACTTTACCCGCAAATTGGAGCAGGTTTTTCAGCGGCTAAACGCAAACAAGGGGCACTCGTTTCTCCATTACCTGGGCCAACCAACATCACCACCTACGGCGTATCGGTAAATGCCTCTTGGGAAATTGACCTTTGGGGAAAATTGAGCGCCAATCAAGCCGCCGCCCTTGCAAACCTCGAAGCCTCACGAGCGCTCTATCGGGGGGCGCGTCAATCACTGGCTGCCCAAACCGCCAAAGCCTACTTTGCTGCCATAGAAGCAAAAAGGCAATTGGAACTGGCCCAAGCCACTTACACCAACAACAAAACCAGCGCAGAACAAATCGAAACCCGTTACACACGTGGTGTTCGATCCTCGCTCGATGTGAGAATCAGCCTCACCGATTTGGCCATAGCAGAAGACCGCTTATACCTACGCCAACAACAATACAACCTCGCGGTGCGCCAACTGGAAGTGTTATTGGGGCAATATCCTTCTGGCACATTTGAAATCACGCCATCGTTGCCCAATGTACCATCTGCCGTACCATCTGGCCTTCCAGCCGATCTCATAGCACGCCGCCCAGATTTAGTCGCCGCCGAACGTCGTTTTGCGGCATCAACTTCCAGTCACAAAGCCGCAAAACGATCTCGCTACCCCACCATCAGCCTCACCGCATCGGGTGGTACCAGCAGTGGGGCTTTGGGTGACCTGCTCAATGGTGATTACAGTGTGTGGAACCTTATAGGCAATTTGACCCAACCGATCTTTCAAGGCGGGCGCATTCAAGGCAACATCAACCTCACAAAGGCCCAATCAGATGAAGCCCTTGCCAGCTATGCCCAAACCGTCTTACAAGCCTATGCAGAGGTCGAAAACACACTCACAGATGAACACCTACTTGCCCAACGACTCAGCGCCCTCGAAAAGGCCACAGAACAAGCGATTGAAGCACGCAGATTGGCCGAAGACCGATACAACCGAGGGCTTACAGATCTCATTACCATGCTTCAAACACAACGCACAGCCTACCAAACAGAAAGCCAACTAATAACCGTTCAAAGATTGCGCCTGAATGCCCGCATAGACTTACATCTGGCATTAGGCGGAGGCTTTCCTGATAGGGCATCGCTCATATCACGCGTTAATGAGGCACCACCCATTCTTACACAAAAATAAAAATTTGCAATCAAAACACCACTTTAAGAAAATCTCATCCAAGCCACATTTACGGAGATAAACATGACCCAAAAAATTCTTTTGCCCATCCTCATCCTTGTCCTTGGAATTTTAGGGGCCACTGGGCTCATTGCAAGCCGCGATACGGTTGAAACACGCCCTCCAGAAGTTCCCCCACCATTGGTAAGGGTCTCAACAGTAACCCCCAATCAAATACAGCTCAAGGTATTAACCCAAGGCACCGTTACCCCTCGCACCGAAAGCACACTCATAGCCCAAGTAGCGGGTCAAATCAAAGCCGTATCCCCAGCCTTTGCCAGTGGTGGTTTTTTTGAAAAAGGAGACCTGCTCCTTTCCATTGACCCACGCGACTATGAAGTTGCTGTGGCCCAAGCCAAAGTACAGGTGGCCCAAGCCGAATTGATGATCTCTCGAGAACAAGAAGAATCGGCAATAGCCCTTGAAGAATGGGAACGCATGGGCAAAGGACAACCCAGCGACCTGGTTTTGCGAAAGCCACAAATAGCCCAAGCCCAAGCGACATTAGAAGCCGCACGAGGCGCATTAACCCGTGCCCAACTCAACCTAGAACGCACATCTATTCGTGCCCCTTATGCAGGGCGGGTGCGCAGCAAAAGTGCCGACGTGGGTCAATACGTAGGACCAGGTACACCCGTAGGACGTATTTATGCCGTTGATTATGCCGAAGTGCGCTTACCCATTCCCGACCAAGATCTGGCCTATCTCGACCTCGATTTTGGTTTTAGAGGTCAATCGGCAACAGCCCAAGGCCCAAAAGTGATTCTCCACGCCAATTTTGCAGGCCTAACACACACGTGGGAAGGTCAAATTGTACGCGTTGAAGGCGAAATAGATGCCCGTTCCCGCATGATTAACCTCGTTGCACGTATAGACAATCCTTATGGACGCAATGAAAATGACCGACCTCCCTTGGCCGTAGGGATGTATGTCAAAGCCGAAATACTGGGCAAAACCGTTGACAATGTCTATACCATTCCTCGGTCTGCCCTACGCCCCAACCAGCAGATTCTGGTGGTCACAGACAATCGGCTTTATTATCGCGACATTGAAATTCTTAGAGCCGATGCCAGTCAGGCAATTATTAAAAAAGGCTTACATCCCAATGACCAAATTTGTCTCTCCCCATTGGATACGGTTGTAGATGGCATGCGCGTTCGCACCCACAGCCAAGACCTTGCCAGCAACAGCTTAGGAGGTCAGCAATGAGACAAGCCGTTGAGTGGTTTGCCAAAAATAGCGTCGCTGCCAACTTGCTGATGATTTTGATATTGGGCGGTGGCCTGTTTATGATTCCCAGTATTCGCATGGAAGTCTTTCCCGAATTTTCTGCCGACATGATCAATGTTTCGGTGGTCTACAGAGGAGCCGCTCCCCAAGAAGTTGAAGAAGCTGTCAATGTACGGATAGAAGAAGCCGTTCAAGGTTTGGAAGGCATCAAACGTGTCACTTCAACGGCTTCAGAAAACAGAGGTACCGTATCCATTGAAGCCATCAATGGCACAGATGTTCGCAAACTGCTAGATGATGTCAAAGCCCGAGTAGATGCCATTGACACCTTCCCAGACGAAACAGAAAAACCCGTCATCACAGAAGTCATACCCAGGCGACAAGTGATCAATATTGCCGTATCTGGCCCAGCAAGCGAACGCACACTGAAGGTCATTGGCGAACAAGTTCGCGACGACATCTCATCTATACCGGGCATTACACAAGTAGAACTCAAAAATGCACGCCCCTATGAAATAGCAATTGAAGTATCCGAAAACGATTTGCGCAGATACGGTCTCACTTTCGACGAAGTCGCACGCGCCGTAAGGGCCCACTCCATCGACCTACCCGGTGGGTCTATCCGCACGGAAGGCGGAGAGATTTTGCTGCGAACCAAAGGCCAGGCCTATCGAGGACCACAGTTTGAAGCCATCGTCTTGCGCACCCAACCCGATGGCACCCACCTCACATTGGGTGAAGTGGCTCATGTTGTAGACGGATTTGCCGAAACCGACCAAACAGCCAGCTTCGATGCAGAACCTTCTGTGCTGGTACAGGTTTATCGTGTTGGCGATCAAAATGCCCTCGACATCACAGACAAAGTCAAAGCCTATATTGAAGAAGCAAACACACGATTGCCCGAAGGCATCCAACTCACCGTTTGGGCTGATTTTTCGCGCATTTTAACCGGTCGCCTCGATCTTATGTTACGCAATGGGCGCATGGGATTCATACTCGTTTTCATCGTGCTCACACTTTTTCTTCGCTTGCGATTGGCTTTTTGGGTGGCCCTCGGTATTCCCATATCCTTTTTAGGCGCAGTGTCTATGATGCCCGGTTTAGACGCCTCCATCAACCTCATTTCTCTGTTTGCCTTTATCGTGGTATTGGGCATTGTGGTGGACGATGCCATCATTGTAGGCGAAAATATTTACCGTCATTATCAAATGGGCAAAAGGGGCCTCACGGCTGCCATTGATGGCGTACGTGAAGTCTATATTCCTGTTATTTTTGCCGTATTAACCTCTATCGCCGCATTTTCCCCCCTGTTGCTTGTCTCTGGAAGCATTGGGAAAATTATGAAGCTCATTCCAGAGATTGTTATTCTCGCACTCATTTTTTCGCTCATTGAATCGCTGTTCATTTTGCCAGCCCACTTGGCACACTCCAACATGGACAGCGAAGTCCAAGGTTCAAAAGAGTCGCGGTGGCACCACAATATTTCTGCACCTTGGCAGAAGTTTCAAGATTATTTTGCATCGGGTTTGCTTGCATTTGTTGAAAAGTATTACCGACCATCTGTCGAATTTGCACTCAAATGGCGCTATGCAACCCTTGCGTGGGGCATCAGCACCCTCGTCATCACGGTTGGCCTTGTGGGTGGCGGATGGATCAAATTTACCTTCTTTCCCAAAATTGACGCTGACAATGTGGTGGCCATGCTCACCATGCCCCAAGGCACATCCCCAGAGGTCACGCGTGCAGCAGTTAAACGCTTAGAAAGCACAGCCCTCCAATTGCGTGACCAACTCGAACAAGACAAACCAGGCAGTATTTTTCGCCATGTTTTAGCCGCTGTTGGTGAACAACCTTTTCGTACGGCACAAAGCCAAAATGGTGGCAGTGCTGGCGCGTCCTTTTCTGCCGCGCACCTGGGTGAAGTCAATATAGAACTACAACCCTCAGAGGAACGCGACATCAGCAGTACCGAATTGGCCAATATGTGGCGAGCACTCAATGGCCCCATTCCCGATGCTGTGGAGCTTACCTTTTCTTCATCCTTGTTTTCCAGTGGTGAACCTGTAAATATTCAATTTTCGGGCCCCGATTATGACGAACTCAAAATCGTTTCTGCAAAACTCAAGCAAAAACTGGCCGAATACCCTGGCGTGATCGAAATCACCGACTCTTTTCGCTCTGGCAAACAAGAGGTTAACCTGTCTCTCACCCGAGAAGCAGAAGTGTTGGGGCTTACCCTTGTCGATCTTGCGCGCCAAGTGCGCCAAGCTTTTTATGGCGAAGAAGCCCAGCGTATTCAACGAGGCCGTGACGACATTCGCGTGATGGTACGCTACCCCGAGTCTGAACGCAAATCCTTGGGCAACTTAGAGGAAATGCGCATTCGCACGCCCGATGGCAAAGAGGTGCCCTTCTCGGTTGCTGCCAAAGCAGAGTTGGGCCGTGGTTATGCCTCCATCCAACGAGCAGATCGCAAAAAAGTGATCAATGTCACTGCGGATGTAGACAGCAAAATTGCCAATGCCAATGAAATACTTGCAGACGTTACCAACACAGTATTGCCACAAATATTGGCCGATCACCCCCGCATTCGATTTGATTTGGAAGGCGAACAAAGAGAACAACGTGAAACAATGGCGGGTTTGTCCCAAGGCTTTTTATTGGCAATGTTGATCATTTACATTTTGCTGGCAGTGCCATTTAAATCCTACGTTCAACCCATTATTGTGATGATCGCCATTCCCTTTGGCATTGTTGGCGCAGCTTGGGGACACGCCATATTGGGAATGGACCTCACCATTATGTCGATGTTTGGCATTGTTGCCCTTGCGGGTGTGGTGGTCAACGACAGTTTGGTCATGGTCGACTTTATTAATCAACAGCGTGCCACGGGTCTTTCTGTTAAAAAATCCATTCGTGAAGCAGGTGTGGCCCGCTTTCGCCCCATCTTACTCACCTCAGTTACCACCTTTGCAGGCCTAACGCCCATCCTCTTAGAAAAAAGCCTTCAGGCTCAGTTTTTAATTCCCATGGCCACATCACTTGGGTTTGGCGTATTGTTTGCCACATTTATCACATTGATCCTTGTGCCGGTGTTATACAACATCATTGAAGACATTCTCGATTTTACATATCGGCTTTTAGGCAAAGAACGGGGTGAATTTCGAGAAGAACTGCAAGCCGCAGATTAAGACAAACAAAAAAGAGCCAGTTGCTAAAGCAACTGGCTCTTTTGAGTTACATACATCATAGTACTTTTCGTTTCTTTATGGTTTACATATCATCTTCTGCCATATTTCCCCACAATGAAAAGGTAATGCCCAAAGTTCCAACCAAGCCTTGGAACGCATTGTTATCGGCCTCCAAACCTTTCATTTGAAAAAATACCCCCATACGCTCATTTAAAGGAAATTTATACCCCACGTGCAAACCGTAGATGCGCTCCGAAACCCCATCGGCAATGACCACGCCATACGTACCACCAAAATAGAGGATGTGTGTGCGCCGATCGCGCATGGCCACCGCCCAACTCAACATCCCCCCCATCATCTGAGTTGCAGGTTTACCCGCAGCGACCTCGTAGAAGGGTGACACAATAAAAACACCGGGTGGGCGAATATCTGCCGACACATGTAAACCAACCCCAGAAGTCTCAAATCTTGGACGTGGGGAATCATTGTATAAAAATGCCCCTCCAGCCTTGAACCCGTCAAACCACCCTGCTTGTGCAACCGAAGAAGATACCAACACACCCAAAAGAGCAACAAAACCAACCACCCAACGTTTCATTCTTTCTCCTTTCCAATAGCGTTCAGCCCATAAACTCGGCTCAATTTGTTTTCACGCACCAACCCACCAAAGGGTTCCCTTTACGCCTTAAAATACGACACATGACAATACAAAAAGCCGGTCACTTGCGCAACCGGCTTTCTTTCGTCCAAAGAGACAAAATATATCAAGCCCAAGGACTTATACATAATTATTAGTGTTGGCCCACTTTGCAGCATTCTGGCAACTTTTCATACGCTTGGGCATCGGCTTTTTTGTCGTTTGCCGCATAACCCGATTTGACCACCGCATCTTCAATTTTGGCCACCGTCACCTGATTGGCAACAAAAGCCACTTCCGCCTTTTTATTTTTTAAGTCAACCTTCACTTCTTTGACGCCTTCTACGCCCTTTAATGCGGTTGAAATGGTATTTTCACAAGCGCCACATTGCATGGTAGGCAACTGCACTTCGGTGGTGGTCGTTGCTTCCGTATTTGAAGAACAAGCCACCAAATTGGCCATGCCAACCGCAGCTGCCACCGCAAATGCCAACATCAAAATACGAGATTTCATCAGAAACTCCTTTCTGACATTCTTCATTGAATGTCAAAAAATGAATTGAAAGGTATTCTTTAAAAAAGATACCCAAATGAATTATTCGCCAACAGGTTCATACCCCAAGTCTACAATCTTTTGACGCACAACAGTCATATTGGGCATATTCCCCTTATAATAAACAACCACGGAATCTGTGTTTGAATCGGCCTTTACTTTGACTACGCCCTCCGTACCTTCCAACCCTTTTTCTACCGTCTGCTCACAATGCGAACAAGACATGCCCTTCACCGTGATCTTTTCCTGTTTCTTTCCAAACAACATACCCACCTCCTTTCTTAATGCCTGTGCCCTTGCAAGAGCGATGGAACATCTTTCTCTGATGGATTTTTTTGATGCCCATCCCCCCCATCTAAGGGTCTATTCATCATGCTGTAATTTCCACTTAGCTGAGCCGCTGCATCAATGGCAAATACGCCTTGTGTGACCACACGCGTGCCTTCTGTGGCACCCTTTTCTACGACATACCAATCACCTGTTCGGGGTCCCAAAACCACTTCCCGCATCTCAAAAGCAGGTGTGTCTTTCTGAGATAAGTCCACATAAACAACAGAGCGTTTGCCCGTCCACAAAACAGCAGATTTGGGAATCACCAGAACAGGATTGGAAACAGAAGATTTGATTTGAGCATTGACAAATAAGTCTAATTTCAGTGCCAAGTCTGGGTTGGTTGCTACTGCCCGAATGGACGCGGTGCGTGTTTGTGGATTGATAACAGGATCAATAAATGTCACCTTCGATGCAAATACTTTACCAGGTAAAGAAGCCACTTCAAAATCCACCTGACTGCCAGTCTTAATCCAAGGCAAATCGTCTTCATATGCATCTAACAAAACCCACACCTCTCGCAAATCTGCAATTTCAAACAAGGCACTGCCTCGACTGACATGATCACCCTCTGTAACCGTTCTCTTGAGCACCACGCCCGACACATCCGCAAACACATCAAATTCTGTGACAATTTCGCCCGTTTCCTCAATATGATCCATCTGCTTTTCGGTTATCTTCCACAATCGCAATCGCTCACGTGCAGCTTGATAAAGTATGTTGTTCGATAATTTGTTTTTTGCCGTTTCCAATAATTCTTGCTGTGCCGTCATCAACTCTGGCGAGTAGATGGTGGCCAATTTGTCGCCTTTTTGAACATTCTGCCCCGTAAAATCTACATAAAGATTTTCAATTCTGCCTGCATAATGAGCCGTAATCACACGCAAACGCTGTTCATTTACAGCAACTTTCCCACTTAAAAACACTTGTGTCTCTGGGCGCAAATAAGTGACGGGTGAGGTTTGAATATGAGCCATTGCAACGGCTTCGGCAGACATATGGTAAACAAACGGACTCTCTGAACCATCTGATGTCACTTTTTCGCGCATGGGAATCAAATCCATGCCACAAATAGGACATTGTCCGGGTTCACTTTGCCGAATTTGAGGATGCATAGAACACGTCCAAACGGTTCCTACATCTGCCAACATCCCATGATCGTGAATAGGTACAGCCCCTCCCCACAACCAAGCACCTAACCACGCCCCAACCACAAGTGCCCCCACCACCCTCACAATCTGACTGCTTAGTATTTTTTTCATCATATATACTTTCATTGAAATGGATCACCTAACGCCCCATCAACCTTTCCAACTGGGCCACTGATACATTTTGATCGACAACGGCAGTCATATGTGCCAAACGATACGCCAGTAACTTCGATTGCATTTGTAAAACACTTTCAAAGTCATTGCCACCTGCGCCATAAGACGCTGTTAAAATATTAAGTGCCTGATGGGCAAGTTGCGTTTGCCGTTCATAAAGTTCCCGTCGTCTTTCTGCGTCACGAAAATCTTTCAATGCTTCTTCCTGAATGATCATCAGCTTATTTTGCGTTTCACGATGGTCTTCCATTACAGCATCTCTTTTCAACTGCACTTCATTAACTGCAGCACGATACTTCTTACGCCATATAGGAATATTCATCGAAACCATGGGCATCCACATATCTTTGCCATTCATCGGATTGAGATTGCCAGCACGGGGTTTCAAAATGCCATATTGTGCCCCCACACCTATCATAGGCAAACCCATTTTTTGATTCATTTTTGCCTGAGCCAAAAACGCCTCTTCCTCAGCTTGTAACATGCCAAGCATCGGATTGTTTTGAAAAATGCTGTCAGGCATTTGCGCAAGAGGAACAGGCATGGGGGTGGCATGTAAAGAATCGTCCAGCACAACCTCCGTCTCTGATGGGCGATTTAATAACTTATTAAATTGCACCTGCAACACTTGCCGCGCATCTGTGAGTAAGTACCGTTTATTTTCCAATTCTAAAATTTCCATCTGTATACGCAACACATCCACCAGACCACTGTTGCCTTGTCCTCCATCCATATTCCCTCTCATGGCATTGTCTGGGTTCATTTTAGGATCTTGGGGTGGTGTTGGCATTTGTTCCATGCCCCCCGATACATTCATGGGCGTTTGATCACCCCTTTCAATTACACGTTTCGTGGCAGAACCTTCGGTTGCACCACTTTTAAAACGACTCAAGGCAATGGCCTCAAGTGTCTTCAATATCTTCAGATTCTCATCAGTAATACGGCGTTCCTCTTCAAGCAAGTAAAGTGCATACCAAGTTGTCTTTGTTTCATATCTGATTGCCGATTTAACATCGAGAAAGGTATTGAACTTTGCTTTTGCCATAAGAGAAGCTTCATCTTTTGCCGCAGCGCGTGTACCAAACCACGGAAACATCTGCATTAACGAAATCTGCGCCACCTGATTGCCCATCATCTGCTCCATAGGTCTTAAAAAATACCCTAATGAAAGTTGTGGATCGGGCAATGCACCCACCTGTGGCACTTTCTGCAAAGCAGATTGATAGGTCAAAAATGCAGACTTTAAACGCAAATTTTGCTCTACGGCCAATTCAAGATAACTGTCTAATTGTTGTCCGTAAGCTGGATACACAAGTATCCAACCCACCAAAAGAATTTTGAAACACACTGTTCGTTTCATTGTTTTTTCACCTGCCATTCTGCCTTTGCAGCATACAAAACAGGCACCACAAAAAGCGTAATCAGCGCAACAGCCATGCCCCCAAATGCAGGAATGGCCATAGGAATCATAATATCTGCTCCCCTACCACTGGAGGTGAGCACTGGCAACAATGCCAACAACGTCGTTGCCGTGGTCATCAAACAAGGTCGCACCCGCTTCATACCCGCCACAAGCACAGTCTTGCGAACCTCAGCAACGGTTGTGGGTTGATGAGCATCAAAGCTCTGTTTTAAGTAGGTTGCTATCAGGACACCGTCATCAGTTGCAATACCAAACAAAGCGATAAACCCGACCCACACGGCCACACTCAAATTGAATGGGTGCATTTGAAATAAGGTGCGCATATGGGTGCCCATAAAGGAAAAGTTCATAAACCAATCTTGGCCATACAGCCACAACATCATGAACCCGCCTGAAAAGGCCAGTGCAATAGCAGAAAAAATCATCAAAGCTGTACTGACTGAACGGAATTGAAAATAAAGAATGAGAAAGATCACGGCCAACACAAGTGGAACAACAATGCCCAAACGTTTTTCGGCGCGCAATTGGTTTTCATAACTCCCCGAAAATTGATAACTCACATTGGGTGGCACAACAAGCTCACCCGATGCAATCTTTGCCTCAATAGATCGCTGTGCATCTTCAATTACCGTAACCTCTGCAAACCCATCTTTTTTGTCTAAAAGCACATACCCAACCAAAAACGTATTCTCACCGCGAATCATCATCGGGCCAGGGCGATAGACAATCGCCGTTACATCACCCAACAAAATCTGCTCGCCAGAAGCTGTAGAGATCAAAATGCGTTTCATCTTTTCGGGGTCATCGCGCCACTCGCGTGCATAACGTGCACGAATGGCGAACCGTTCGCGACCTTCCACTGTGGTGGTCAACGGCATGCCACCAATGGCCACCTCAATAACCTGTTGCACATCATCCACCGTCAAACCATAACGCCCCATCGCTTGCCGATTCAGCTCTATTTCCAAATAGGGCTTGCCCAAGCTTCGATCTGCAAACACCGCTTCGGGTTTAACCGATGGCACTTGCTTGAGCACGGTTTCCAATTGTAAACCAAACGCCTCTATGCTCTTTAAATCCGGCCCATAAACCTTAATACCCATTGGCGCGCGCATACCTGTTTGCAACATCACCAACCGCGTTTCTATGGGCTGTAGCTTGGGAGCCGATGTCAACCCAGGAATATCGTTTGTCGCATTGACAATTTCATTCCAAATATCATTTGGCGATTGGATATGATCGCGCCATTGTCGAACATATTCACCCTCTTCATCTGGGATATAATTGCCCTGATCATCGCGCACATAATCACCAGATTGATCCACTCGAAAACGAATGGGATAGCCATTGATATCGGTTTTGTATTCACTTTTATACAAAATGACATTTTCAAACATTGACACGGGTGCAGGATCTAAAGCACTTGCCACACGTCCTGCTTTACCAACCACCATTTCTACTTCGGGAATGGCCTGCACACGCATATCTATTTGCTGCAAATATCTTCGGTTTGCATCGACACCCGAATGAGGCATAGATGTGGGCATCAACAAAAAAGCACCTTCATCTAAAGCGGGCATAAACTCCTTACCCATCCCCGGAAATGCGTGGGTCAAAGTACTCCAAACAGTGGTCTTTCGAATACTTATACCCACATCACCCAATGCATTGGGTACCATACCCAGTATCCGATCAAACCCCTGCCAAATAACGCCCCCACACAAAATCATAACAACAGGAAACACGAGAAATGTTTTTTTGTTTTCCAACCCCCACCCCAACAAACGAGGGTAAAAAACAATAAATACCTTAAACACACCAAGCACCAAACCCACCACCAGCAAAACAAATAAAAAATTCGCCACAGCCCCATTGCTCACGCCAAGTGGTCGCCACGCGTCGCCCAATATCCACGACACCGCCACCGTCACAATACCAACAATGATGAAACGACCATATTGCAGAAAAAATTGGCCAATCACTTTTGACCCCATCTTTCCATCTCGTGCCAAGGCAACCATCACACCATTTAAGCCCAAGGCAAGCAATACAAAACCACCCAAAGGAAACCACCCCATCACAAGCCCCCCCCCAATGACAACACATCCATTGAAATACAACCGATGAGGCACCCGTTTGCTCTTAAGAGAAAAAATCATATGTGCAAAAGCAGGCATCATAAACAATGCCACAAACAGTGCCGAAATAAGCGCAAATGTTTTTGTAAATGCCAAAGGTCTAAAAAGTTTACCTTCGGCAGCTTGTAATGTAAACACGGGTAAAAAACTCACCACCGTTGTTGATACGGCAGTGACAATAGCAGTGGCAACTTCGCAAGATGCATTATAAATCGTTGTCAGGAGCGATTGGCCATCAGGTGCTTCATCTTGATGGCGAATGATATTCTCACTCAAAACGATGCCCAAATCGACCATGGTTCCAATGGCAATGGCAATGCCCGACAACGCCACAATATTTGCATCGACCTGCACATACCGCATCAGAACAAAACACATCAGCACAGAAAGGGGCAACAATGCAGAAATTAATAAGGACGCACGCAAGTTGATCACCATCACAACAATGACAATGATCGTCACCAAAATTTGCAGGTTGATGGCTTCATAAAGTGTGCCCAATGTTTCATAAATCAGATCGGTTCGATCATAAAACGGAACAACCGTCACCTTAGAAACACGCCCATCGGCCAATGTTTTTGTGGGCAACCCCGGTGAGATTTCTTTAATTTTGTTTTTGACCTGCTCAATCACGTGAAGCGGATTATCTCCATAACGTGCCACAACCACCCCACCCACGGCTTCGGCACCGCCTTTGTCTAAAAAACCACTGTGCCCTCGTGGTGCTGGCCCAATATTGACACGGGCAATATCACGCACCCGCACTGGCACATTATCCACAACCTTTACAACCGCTTGCTCAATGTCTTCCAACGACTTGACATACCCCAACCCCCTCACGTAATATTCGACCAAATTTAATTCAACCGTATTGGCCCCCACATCCAAATTGCTCTTTCGCAGCGCGTCAACAACTTGCATCAAACTGACATTGCGAGCCTTCATCGCAACAGGATCGAGATCTACCTGATACTCTTTTACAAAGCCACCAATAGAAGCCACTTCTGCCACGCCATCTGCCGAATTAAGCGCATAACGCACATAAAAATCTTGCACCGTACGCAATTCATGCAGATCCCACCCACCTGCTGGTTGGCCACTTTCATCTCGCCCTTCAAGCGTATACCAAAACACCTGCCCCAAAGCAGTTGCATCTGGGCCCAGTGCAGGTGACACACCATCAGGCAGCATATCTTTGGGCAACGCGTTGAGCTTTTCCAAAACGCGTGACCGACTCCAATAATATTCGACATCTTCATCAAAAATGATGTAAATACTCGAAAACCCAAACATCGACGTACTGCGAATGCTTTTAACACTCGGCAACCCCAACAACGCCGTTGTTAAAGGATATGTAATTTGATCTTCGATATCTTGCGGACTGCGCCCCATCCACTCGGTAAAAACAATCTGTTGATTTTCACCCAAATCGGGAATGGCGTCTACGGGCACAGGGTCGCGTGGCAAAAAATCAACTTGCCAGTTAAAGGGCGCGGTGATAATGCCCCAACCAACCAACATCACCAACAAAAGCAACGTGACCAGTTTGTTTTCCAAAAAGAATTTGATGATAGAATTGAGCATGGCCTTACCAAAAAACAACACGTGACGGTCTCACAACACCCCCACAGAAGACCAGGTTTGTCGGCAAAGCTCGCAACAAACCAAAAGGGTTTGGCTTTGTCAGAAACCTACACAATACAAGAATATTAATGATGGTATACAGATATTGGAGAAATAAAAAACGCCCAGGAGATTGGGCGTGATGCGCACAGTAAAATCATTTTATGGCAAAGTAAAACAGGCATGCCTGTCTATACCCGCATAATGATCCACGTGCGCAAAGGAAGAATTAGATGAGAAATGTGGCGTGGAGCACGTACAGATCGGGTGGCGCATGCAACAAACTTGCGTGTTCAACACCAGCAAAAGCGAGGAATTTTTGAGGAACAAAAAACGAGGCATCATCAATTTCAGACACAACCAAATCAACATCCAACATCTGTAAAACAGGTAGCAAAACCGCCACATCTCTTGCTGGTATTTGGTCATCTACTTGGGTTTCTTGGTTGCAACAACAGTCTTGCATTTTTTCAGATGCATGGCATCCTGCATCCATGCTCATCTGCATCCAGCAAAAACAAGCGGCATTGGTTGCAAACACCATTGCTATAATCATAAAAATATGTGTCAGCCGAGAAACCACATTCAAACCTTTCGCAAACCACCGAATTGATAACCATCTAAAGATAAATAAAAAATAAATATGAGCAAGCAGTCCTTATCCACAAACCAAGGAAGCACACATCGTGCCAAATTTCAAAAATATCATTAATTTATTAAAAAACAACCTCTTTCTCAAATACCAATTCAAATCATCTACACCTATCCCAATCTAAAGAGACACCCTTGTCTCACTTTTTCAATAGAGCACCACAAAATCACCCTTAGGTTTGGCCACAACCGTGGGCTTGCTCCACACAGGCACCAACTCGCCCACGATGGGCGTGCCAAGTGGTTTGCCCGCCCTATCAAAAAGTTGATATTCTAAGGTTCCTGCTTTTTTCCAGCCAGACCCAGAAGACCAAGCAAGCAAAACCTCCCCTGTTTTATTTTGCGCCAAAGCGGGATGTTTGTTTCTATCACCTTCCCCATTCGGTGTCATAAGTTTTACGTTTTCCAAATCACTTACCGAAGCAAAATACACTTGCCCCTTGGTTTCCCAAGCAGCCCATGTATTTGTCTTTCCTTGAAACATCGCCGATGTGCTCATAGGACAACTGTTGACTACCCAACCATGCACCTTAACCCCATGAAATGTTTGCCCATAATCTTGAGACTGCAACACAAACATGTCTCGGTTTACCATTTCTGTTGCAGAGCGATACATCACATACAAAGCCCCCGAGGATTCGGAAAAAATGCGCATGCCACAACAACCACAGGCACCTGTTTGTTTACTCCAAACAGGTTTTTCCTGCGCAAAAGTCTTTCCATCATCATCTGACTTAACCATCCAAACCTTTCGAGAGGCCTCTTCAGAGCCAGCATGCCAAGCCACATAAACATGCCCCAAGGTATCTGCGGCTACAGACCCTCCCCCATCTAAACCATAGGCTTGCTGAACAACATTGCGCTGAGGTTCAAAACCTGTTTGTGCATCATTTAATCGCGTGTAAAACATGGGCAATTTGTCGTGCGAACCGCCATTGGCATCAGCCGACCCCATCCAACTTACATGGACACGGCCTTGACGCCCCAAAGCCACATGAGCCCCCCTTACAGTACCGGTCGCAATAATACTTGAAGGCAGGCTGTTTACTTGTATCGGCACAGAAAACGTTGTATCTCCCCCCATTTGGCGCACATAAAACAAATCACCACCATTGGCATCGCCCTTAAAGTAAATCAGGTGTAAAATGCCTGATTGATCGACCACAGCTTGAGGTTGGATGCCTTCATTGGGCACTCGAATCGTCTCAATGGATGCACCCCAAATATTTGTTTGAAAATACAAAGAGAAAAAAAACAAAAGCAAGCTTTTCATACACATTGCTCCTTAAACAACTAAAATTTTAACCACCAAACATCTTTGTCAAAACCTGTTTGCGAAATTCAAAAATCCCATTTAATTGTCGTCGCACCATCAGAGTATTGATCAAGGTGGCCCAAGGCCCACCATAAAGCCCATAATGAATCACATCTTCTGCCAAAACCCCGCCATCACATGGTGAAAAGCGATGTAAGTGGTGCCAAAATTTATACGGCCCAAAACGCTGTTCGTCTACAAAAAAGTGAGGTGCATTCATTTGTGTGATTTCTGTTACCCAATTGACGTAAATCAATGGTGCAATCTTTACCTTATAAGTAATAACCATTCCCGCATGCATAGTGTCTGGCACCCGTGAAGACGGAACAAGATTTAATTCTGGCGGTGTGATCTTTGCCAAATTTCTTGGGTCAGAAAAAAAGGCCCACGCTTTATCCATCGGAATGGGCAATATCTGCGATTGTTCGAGCCGAAACAGTTTCATGATGCACCTCAAAAATTGTATTTCGATAACCGTTATGGACGTTTATATTGACCCAAACCATGAAGCCAACACGTTTTTACCTAAAGGAGCAATTATGAAAAAACAACCTTTTACCAGCAAAAAGGGCAATATTCCCAAATTTCCCTATTCCCAAGCCATGATATATGGCGACCTCATCTTCATTTCTGCACAGCCCCCCGTTGATCCTGTAACAGATAAAATAGCGGGTGACGATATCAAAACACAAACACGTCAAGTATTAAACAATATTGCAGGCATATTGGAAGATGCGGGCACATCTCTCGACAATGTTTTAAAAGTCACGGCCATACTGAAAGACCGCTCGCTCTTTGCCGACTTCAATGAAGCGTATTCTGAATTTTTCCCCCAAAACCCGCCCACGCGCACCCCCATCTTTTCAGACACGGGTGCAAACTTGGTCTTATTGGACGTGATTGCTGGAATGGAATAGATTGTTCCTATACTTGCCAAGGACACGTACAGCCAATATATCAAAACCCTCCAGCCTGACCAGACTGGAGGGTTTATATTTTTAAGAATCACGATCAGAAAATGAATCGGTGGATAGAAACTTGAACACGGAAGACAGGAACAGATAAAAACGGACGCGATTTCCTTACGCCTACGATTGCATTTTCTTTTTGCGTTGATTCGCCAATTGGGCACCCACACGAATGGTTTGCAACATATTCACCACCTTGGCAATGCCTTGTCCGGCAATGTCAAAAGCAGTGCCATGATCGACCGATGCACGTACAATGGGCAAACCCAGCGTCACATTCACCGCATCATCAAAAGCCACCAACTTGGCGGGGGCGTGGCCTTGGTCGTGGTACATTGCAACCGCCCCATCATAACGCCCATCATACACTTTAAAAAACACCGTATCACCTGGCAATGGGCCATCGACCAACCAACCGTTTTCTTGAGCACGTTCAACGGCCGGTAGAATCATTTTTGCATCTTCAAGACCAAACAGCCCATTTTCACCAGCGTGTGGATTCACGCCACAAATGGCCAGCTTTGGATTTTCTCGGCCCATACCTATAAGGGCTTCGCGCGTCAGCACAATGGTATTGTAAATCAGCTCAGTATTCAACCGTTTGGTCACCTCAGCCAATGGAATATGCCCCGTTACATGAGACACATTCATACGCTCAGATGCCAACATCAAATGTGCAATGGGTGAACCCGTGCGCTCGGCCAACAATTCTGTATGCCCCGCATAATCATAACCCGCCTTATTCATCGCTTCTTTATTTAAGGGTGCCGTCACAATCCCGTCAATGCGATTTGCCAATGCCAAATCGATACCGGCCATCACCCATTCGGCTGCCGCACGCCCAGCTTCGGGGCATACTTTGGCAAGTTGCACCTGCAAGACATCAACAGCAATCGGCTGCCAGACATCGACCACACCACAAACAAATTGCCCAGATTCGGGTTCTTCGACCACCTGAATGTCCAAATCAACACCAGCAATGGCCATATCGCGTAACAAAAAATCTGCCAAACCAATCACAACGGGCCTACAAATCTCATAGACCTCACGATGTGCCAATGCTTTTAAAATTACTTCTGGCCCCACACCACAAGCATCCCCCATCGTAATCCCCAACAACGGTCGATCTGCCAATACACTTTCCTTTCAAAAAAATCTCCCCATTCACGAACACGTTGAAAATTATCAATTTCTTACAAATGGGCAAATAAAAAACCCCAAAGGGGTTTCCTTTGGGGTTTTAGGGGGTCAGCAATCGCAGTGGCATTTTTTGTTTAAAGCGCTGGATCTCTACAAGCAGCAAGTCTATTCGAGAACTTTTTTCTACCCAAACATCGGCCAAACGTGCAATGGATTTGGGTTGCAAATCTTCTTCACCCGCAAAAAGCACAATAGGCAGATCTGGAAAAAAGCTCTTTAACCAACACAGAGTATGCAAATCTTCTTGCGAAGGCCACCCCACACCTAAAACAACCACATCTACCTTTTCAAACATCAACACATCATGGGCTTCATCGCTTGTAGCCACACAAAAACAATCAAGGCTTGCGTCCGACAATTCCAATTCTATCAATTGCCGCAAATGCGCCTGCTTTTCTATCACAAGGATGGTCATGTCCACTCCTTTGTCAAAAAAATGCAAGATTAAAAATACAATTCGTGAAACGGCTTTGCTTTAGCGCCTGTGTCTTGACCAAACTTAGATTCCACAAAGGAAATCAATTGCGTATGCTTGGCCTGTTTGCCCAAAACCCCATCGGCGATAAAATAACCACAAGAATCACCAAACAACGAAGCACTGGTATATAAAACCACAGGCAGATTGGAATCGAATTCTTTTAATGCTTTTAAGGCCCGCATACCTTCTCCATCTGGTAAATGAGGATTGATCACTACCAGATCGGGCCGTTCAATGAGAACGCGTTTTAAAACCGCTTGAGCAGAATCAAAGGGATAACAGGTATGACCACAGACGTTCAAAATACGTACACACAGCGACAATTCTTCGCAGTCATCTAACAACAAAATCGTGGCCATATTCCCCTCCTTTTTAAAGCGTAATTCAAAAAAAAGCCACACAACCGAATAAAACACCAGGTCGTGTGGCTCATGAAGCCTCCAAGAAAAAAGGATCGCGTTTTGCTTATTTTAAAGAACAGGGTGGGATAAGACCATCTGATTGATATAGTAAGAATCCCTCATTTCAGTTCCTTTGTCAAGCCACTATTTTGCCATTTTTTTAAAAAAATAATTTGCAATATGTATTGCAACATTTTGAAACGCACTTGTTGCAAAAAACACCCAATAACGATGACTTAAGGGGCCTTTAATCATCGGCCACAGCGTCATATACGGGTTCTGTTGGTTTGGAAAAAATGCCTTTCGTAACGCGCATTAATGCCAATCTCAAATCATCAAAAAAAGTATAAAACAGTGGCACAACCAACAATGTCAAAAGCGTAGAAGCAATTAGCCCACCCATCATCGCACGCCCCATAGGATAATAAGGCATGCCAAACATATTGCTGTTGCCCAACGCCATAGGCAACAAACCAAACACTGTGGTAAAGGTTGTCATCATAATGGGCCGAAAACGATTGGCCCCCGCTGCCATAATGGCCTCTTGCCGAGACATGCCATCGGCACGCAACCGATTGATCATATCGACCAAAACAATGGCATTGTTCACCACAACCCCGATAAGCACTATAATCCCGATCATGGCCATAATATTCATAGGGGTATCGGTTAAATACAACGTCCAATAAACACCCCACAAAGCAAAAGGGATAGACAACAAAACCGAAAAAGGCAAAATGAACGATTCAAACAACACACCCATAAGCAAAAACACACACGTTATGGCCATGATGCCAGCAAAAAACATGGTGTTGTCTTCTTCTTGTAAATCATTATAAGACTCACCTTTGTCCCAAAAATAACCACGAGGCAACTCCAAACCATCCATCACGCGGTCAATATCGGCATAAATGCCTTTGCGATCTTGCTGGGTGGTAAATGCTGTAACCGTTAAACTGCTCACCCCATTTTCTCGACGGATGGTACCGCTGCCTTGGGCATATTCCACTTGGGCCACATCTGCCAAAGAAACACTTTCGACACCATCAGAAGCCAGTGAAAAATTGCGCAGTTGTTGCAACGTTTGCCGATCGCTCTCTCTTAAAAACAAACGGGTCTGCACTTCGCGTTCTTCGGTTTGATAACGAGGCAAACTCACACCTTGTAAAGCAAACGCAATTGTGCGTCCAACCACTTGGGGCGAAACACCCACACGTTGGGCGCGATCTCTATCTACCCGGACACGCACTTCATCTTCGCCACGCTCCAAATCTGTATCTACGCTCACCACCGATGGCAATGATCGAATGCGGCGTTCTACTTCTTCGGATAACTTGGCCAAAACCTCAACATCATCCCCTTTTATACGAATAGAAACCCTGGGATTGCTGCCCCCACTGTCATTGTTCCGAATACCTTGAATACCAGTGCGAACGCCCACAAACCGGGGAATATTCTTTTCCAAATCTTTGGCAACGTCATCCATGCTCATGCGCCCACTTACATCGTAGCCCAGTGCATCGGCAAAGTTTTGATAAGCAAAATACCACCAGGCCATGTTGGGATCTTCTTTGAGATATAACTCAACCCGGCCCTCACTTTTATAAATGCGTGAGCGCAAAATGCGAATCCCATATTTTTCACGCTTTGATTGCATAAAGTCTTCGACTTCTTTAACAATTTCAGTCGTTTTCTCAATTGTAAAGTCACTTGGCATATCCATCCAAATATCCAAATCTTGATCTCCACCGCCACCACTGCGTTTGGTTTTGCCCATAGGATAACTGATGGTCAATAAAACCGCCAAAATAACCAAAACAGCATCCCGACGATGGTGCAAAACCCACCCCAACATGCGCCGATAAACATTGCGAGACCACAAAATGGACTTCGGATCGTTTTTAAGTTTGCTCCCCCCAAACCGTTCTGCAGCCAGTGGAATAAAGATCAAAGCAACAAATAAGGAGCCCAAAAGTGCCACCACCACCGGCACCCCTATGCGCGTCATAAAAAATGTGGCCGTCCCCCCCGACATCACCATAAGCGGTAAAAACACCACCACAGTGGTCAACGTGGCCATTGTAATGGCAAGCCCAACCTCACTGGCACCCAAAATAGACGCCTCACGCGGCTCGGAACCCATTGCTCGAAAACGATAAATGTTCTCCAAAATCACGATCGCATTGTCCACCACCAGCCCCACCCCCACCATCAAGCCCATCATCGTAATAACATTGAGCGACCAACCAATAAAGTACATGACCACCACAGTCATCATCAAACACAAGGGAATTGACAAGGTAATGATGGCCGTCATGCGAAAGGTGCGTAAATAAAAAAACAATATGAGTGCTGCAAACAGCCCCCCCCACAATGCAGTGCTTTGCAAATTATTCACCTGATTTTCAATTTCGGCACCTTGATCGCGCAAAACCCGATACGACACCCCTGCATTGAGTGGATCATTGGAAATATCGTCCAAAGCTTCTGAAACACGCTTAGAAACAGCCACAATATTGGCGCCTGACTCGGCAAACACCCCAATGGACATGGCATTCACCCCTTCAATGCGTTCTATACGCCGGTCGGGTGGAGCGCCATAAACGACGTCGGCAATTTCACTCAGTGGTACATCGCCATTGGGGGTGGGAATGGTTAAGCGCCTTATTTGATCCAGATCGTTGTATCTGGCCAATGAACGCACATAAAATTTCTTACTCCCCTCACGCACATACCCCCCTGCAAGTGAAAAATTATCACCTTGTAACACCTGAACCAAGTTGGCCATGCTCACACCTCTTGCACTGAGCCTCCCCTGATCAACTTCGACACTCACTTCTTTGGCCTCAACACCGTAAACATCTACATTGGCCACACCATCCACCCGCTCTAAGGGCCTTAAAATATGCGACTCCAAATATTGATAAGGATCTCGAATGCCCTCAGGCACACTTACACTTACCCACATCGTTGAAAAATTGTCGGGATTAAACTTCCAAATACTCACCTGATCTTGTGCCTCTTCGGGCAACTGAGGTTTTAAACGCTCCAGTTGGTCAGACAGCAGGTTATAAGCCAAATCCATATCCACACCCTGCCGAAAATCTATGGGCGCACGCACCCCCGAACTGCTGCTATAGGTGCGCACTTGTTCAACCCCTTTTACCATTTTGAGGGCTTCTTCTAAGGGTTGTGCTATTTGCTGCTCAGATTCTCTGGGGGTAGAATTGGGATAATTAATGCGCACATATAAAAATGGACGCGTAAATCCTGAAGGAAACATTTTTACAGGAATAAGCGAATAAGCCATCGCCCCCAAAACCAATAACGCGATCAGACACATAGTGACAGTGACGGGTCGCGTTACGGAAATACGTGGCAAAAGGGATGATTTATCTTTTTGCATCATAAAAAGGGTATCCCATAGGGTTAAAGTTAATCATCGGCTGTCAGCTCAGAAGATACAACCGAACTTCTTTTCTTCCAAACACTTGAAGCAATGCGTTTGAGAGCCAAACGCAAGTCATCAAAAAATGTATAGAATAATGGCACCAACAACAAGGTCAAAAACGTGGAAGAAATGAGCCCCCCCATCATGGTGCGCCCCATAGGAGCATAAGGTTGCCCCATCACGGTGCTGTTGCCCAATGCCATGGGCAACAACCCAAAAATGGTCGTAAAAGTGGTCATGAGAATGGGGCGAAAGCGGTTTCTACCTGCTTCCAAGATGGCTTCTGTTCGGTCGAAACCCTCAACCCGCAAGCGATTGATCATATCGACCAACACAATGGCATTGTTGACCACCACACCAATAAGCACAATCACCCCCACCATAGCCAAACCCTCTAATGGGGTGCTTGTGGCAAACAAGGTCCAATATACCCCTAAAAACGCAAAGGGAATCGACAACAAAACCGAAAAAGGCAAAATAAAAGATTCAAACAACACGCCCATGAGCAAAAACACACACGTAATGGCCATAATCATGGCAAAATACATTGTATCATCTTCTTCTTGCAACTTGGAATAACGCTCGCCCTTATCCCAAGAATATCCCCGTGGCAAACCAAACCCTTCCAACGCTTTATCAATTTCTCCGTATAACGCCTTAATATCATCTTTTGTCGTAAATGCAGACACCCGCAACCGGGTCTTGCCATCTTCACGCCGAATGGTGCCACGCCCCTGATTGACCTTTAATTTTGCAAACTCCAACAACGGAATCTGCTCACCCGACTTAGATGGAAAAGTCAACCCCTTCAAGTTTTGTACGGTGGCCTGATTCAGCTTTTCAAGATAAAGACGCACCCGAATTTCTCGTTGATCCACTTGGTAGAATGGCAATTGCACTCCTTGCAATGCAAAACCAATGCTTCGGCCCACACTTTGGGCAGACAACCCCAATCGTTGGGCGTGCGCCCGATCTATGCTCACGTGCACCTCATCATTGGCGCGTTCCAAATCGGAATCGACACTTACCACAGACGGGATATTGCGCAAGCGACGCTCTACTTCCCCCAACAGATTGGCCAACACATCGACATCGTCTCCAAAAATATTTAACGACACACTGGGTTCATTACCACCCCCTCCCTGGCTTTCTATAGCAACCTTCACCCCTACAAACTGTGGAATTTTCTTTTGTAAATCATTAATAACTGCATTGCGTTCCATATGTATTTTAACAGGAAAACCAATGGCACTGCGCAACATCTTATAAGGCGAGTACCACCATTCATCGTCTTCATTTTCTAAAAAAACATGAATATTGCCATATCCAGTGCGATACCAAACCCGCATGGTGCGAATTCCATAATTATCCCTTCTTACATCCAAAAAAGACTCCACTTCGGCAATCACATCACTGGTTTCGTCAAGTGACATATCTTTGGGAAAATCAAAGCGCACCCGAAAGTCGTTGAGCATACGCCCACCGCTATCCCCTCGCTTAAGCCCTCCTGCAGGCACAACACTGGTAGCAAACAACACCAATGCAATCAAAAACGCATCGCGCCGATGCACCAACACCCAAGACAACATCCGTTCATATCGCGTTCGAAACCACACAATCACTTTGGGATCGGCTTTGACACTTTCGCCACCAAACCGAAAAGCCGCTTGTGGAATAAAGATCAGTGCCACAAACAAAGACCCCACCAACGCCACAATCACTGGCACGCCAATACGCGAAAGGAAGAATGTTAACTCCACATTGCCATTCATCAACATCAACGGCAAAAACACCACAACCGTTGTTAACGTGGCCATCGTAATCGCAAGCCCGACCTCACTGGCACCTGCAATGGCCGCATCTCTAGGCCCCATCCCTTTGGCACGCATGCGATAAATATTTTCCAAAATCACAATTGCATTATCCACCACCATGCCCACTCCCACCATCAACCCCATCATGGTCAGCAAATTGAGCGACCAATCGATAAAATACAAAAATGTGACCGTAATCATCACACACAACGGAATAGACAATGTAATAATGGCCGTCATGCGCACGGCACGTAAAAAGAACAGCAAAACCATGGCGGCAAACAGGCCACCCCAAAGCCCCGTTGACTCCAAATTGTGAATGGAACTGCTGATAAAATCGCCCTGATTAAAAAACACGTTAAACTTTATCTTCCCTCCCACCAATGGATCATCTTCAATTTCTTTTAATGTAGCGATAACCCGTTTGCACACTTCAACAACATTTGCACCCGACTCTTGAAACACACCAATAGAAACCGCAGTTTGGCCATCTATGCGCTGATACCAAGAGCGTTCGGGCACATCGTAGCGCACATCGGCCACATCACCTAAACGCACGTCTCCCAGGCGCGTGGGAATTTGAATATCTTCAATTTCCGCCAAACTGCGATATCGCGCCATTGACCTTACATAAAAATGCTTATTCCCTTCTTGAATATGCCCAGCTGAAAGTGCAAAATTATCTTGTTGTAAGGTCTGAACCATCGCACCCAGATTGACACCCCTGGCTTCTAACTTTTCTTGGTCTAACTCAATCATCACTTCTTTTTCATCCACACCCCAAAAGTTGAGACGAGCAACCCCATCCACCCGTTCCAAACGCCGTTGCACGTGTGTTTCTAAAAACTGAAACGGATCTTGGATATCTGCCGATAAGGCAATGCCCATCCACAAAATTTCCCAACTGTCGGAATTAAACTTCCAAACAAACACTTGATCTCGGGCGTCTTCTGGCAGTTGTAACTTCAACCGCTCTATGCGATCCATAAGTTGGTTATAAGCCAAATTCATATCGGTATCGGGTTGAAACTCAAGCGGTGCATCCACCCCTCGGGTGTTGCTGTATGTGCGAATACGCTTAATCCCTTTAATCGTGCGCAACTGTTCTTCCAATGGACGCGCCACTTGTTGCTCAGACTCTTGAGGCGTCGAATTTCCGTGGCTATAACCAATGGATGTATACAAAAACGCCGGTGTAAACCCCGAAGGAAAGAGTTTCACCGGCACACGCACATAAGCCACAACACCCACCACCAACAATGCCATCAAGCACATCGTTACCGTCACCGGACGGTTGACCGAAATGCGAGGCAATAGCGAAGATTGTTTGTCTGGATTCATAACAATCGCCAACCCTCAAAAAAAGGCACATACCCTGTGGTATATGGCCTAACATATCGAAATCTTGAAACAAGAGCAATCACAAACCTTTTTGCTTCACTCTTGCCCATAACCATATTATCATTAGACGCGCAGTTTCAAAAAAGGACGTCAAAAATATTCATCCATCGCACCCCAAGAGGAATCAGATGCAAAACCCCAAAATCGCCATCATTGGTGCGGGCAGTTTATCAACCAAACGCTTATACCCCAACATTGGTGCGGCAGGTGGGCATTTGGTGGGCATTTGTGACTTGGACATCAAAAAAGCAGAAAACAATGCCCGTCGATTTGGAGGCCATACCTACACCGACTTCAAAAAAATGATCCAAACAGAAAAACCCGACGGAGTCATTATTTGTATTGGGCCAGAAGCCCACGCTGCCCTTGCCCCTCAGGTGCTCGATATGGGCATTCCCGTCTATACAGAAAAACCACCTGCCCCAACGGCCGAAGCCGCGCTTCAAGTGGCCCGATTTGCCAAAGAAAAAAATCTGCTTTGTACCACAGCCTTTAAAAAACGCTACACAAATGCAGCCAATCGCGCCACCAAATGGTTGGCCCAATATCCCATTGAAGACCGCTATGCCATTTCCATTGACTACTGCTCTGCCCAATACAAAAACGATTCGCCCCGCACATCCTTTTTACTCGATTTTTGTATTCACATTATCGACCTTGTGGGCTACCTCTTTGGCGATGTGGCCCGTGTCTTTGCCTTTGCAAAGGGCTTAGACGCCTATGCGGTTTCCCTCACATTCACGTCGGGTGCGGTGGGCACACTCACGCTGGCCTGTGGTCGGTCATTCCAAATCCCTACAGAGGAAACAGAAATCACCGTAAAAGGTGGCAATTTCATGACCATTCACAACTCATCCATTTGGCGCATTACCGAAAACCAAAAACCCTGCGAATGGCACGAACCGCCCACCTTTACCAGCTCAGGTGACAGTGGGAACGACACAGGGCATTTGGCCGAACTGGTTGACTTCTTTTCGGCCATCAAAGAAAATCGTACCACCCGCTCAAATATTTACGAAAGCTATAAAAGCCTTGTGCTGTATGAAGCCATTAAAACGTCGTCAGAAACAGGGCAAATTGTTGATGTCAGATATGAGGTTATTTAAGAAGTCATAACTCACAGGTCACTGCTCACAAGTTTGGGCGATTCGTTGGTTTGTCCTCTATATGCGCCAGTCATCGAAAGGATGTTAAAAATGTACGTTGGCACACAATACTTTGGCACATCAAAATTGGAAATGGAATTTTTAACCCGTCACGGCGTGACCCATTTTGATGCCACAGTCAAAGACATGGAAACAGACACCCTCAAACGCCATCGTGAAGAAGCTGCCCAGTATGGCGTTCATTTGGACATGGTTCACCTGCCGTGGCAAGACAGCATTGGGCTGGCAAATGCAGAACGTGACCAAGCCATAGACCGCGTGTGTACTTGGATAGAAAATGCTGCCAAAGCGGGGCTGCGCGGGCTTAACTACAACTTTCTCGTTTTAAACGCCAATGATGCAGGAGGACGTGTTCAACGCACTGCGCGAAGGCCTGGGCGCGGTGGTTCAACTTACAGCTCATTCGTCTTATCAGAATACGACAATGACAAACGTTATGCTGCGGGTGAAGTCAGCAGAGAAGAATCCTTTGAACGCGCAGCCTATTACTTAGAACGCATCATTCCTGTCGCAGAGGCCAACAAAATTCAAATGGCCTGCCATCTCAACGACCCACCCACTCAAATACTTAACGGTGTTGAAAAATGGAACTGGCCTGTCTTTGAAGGACTGAAACGATTTAGCGAACTGGTAGACAGCCCTTATCACGGCTTCAATTTTTGCTGTGGTGTGGCCGCTGAAGGTTTGGAAAACCCAGCCCAAGAACTGCCCCCCATTGTCAAATATTTTGCCGAAAGAAAAAAGATCTTCAACGTACATTTTCGCAACATTCGCGGGGGCTTAAACAACTTTAGTGAAACTTGGCCTGATGAAGGCGATGTCAACATGTATCAAATTGTCAAAATTTTACGAGATGCCGACTACCCCTATATGCTCATGCCCGATCATGCCCCCCATCACCCAGACGATGTAT
Organism: Candidatus Latescibacterota bacterium; assembly: GCA_038279365.1. Taxonomy (GTDB): domain Bacteria; phylum Latescibacterota; class UBA2968; order UBA2968; family UBA2968; genus JABIFK01. The sequence goes on from JAYODI010000002.1 coordinate 86,200, forward strand.
CCCCTCCGGGTGTAACCAAACGTGTTAATCAGGCTTGGGCTTATCAATTTGGGTATATCATTGCACTCATTCAAGCTGCTGAAAACGAACGTGCGGCAAAAATAGGATAGACAGGGTTCAGCATTCAGCAGTTAGACCACTTGAAAAACCTGACCAAAATCGAATGCCTGAAAATAAATCATTTTCCACAAAAGTAAGATTCTCAACATATCACAATAAACAACACACTAATAAATTCACCATTTGCGTTCCATTCACCCGCCTAAGGAGCATGACATAATGCCCACCTCGCCACAACGGATTGTGCCTGAAAAAGGCATTGATATTTCACCCCAAAAACGCCAAGCACTCACGGATTCTGCGTCAAAGTTAAAACAAAAAATAGATGACCTAAAAACATCCATTCAGTCTCCCGAACACCTCGCCCTTTTACCCGACATTCAAATTTATTACAACGCCGTTCAATATGCCCTTGAACAAGATATTTTCTTTGAAGAAAGTGATATTGAAATTGCTGAGAAATTTCTTAAACAAGGCACCGAACGTGCCGAACAACTCAAACAAGGTCTAACCCCTTGGACAACGGCCACAGGGCTCATCGTTCGGGGATACCTGTCTGATCTCGACAATTCCGTGCAACCCTATGGCCTTACGGTACCCGAATCTTTCTCGCCCACAACAAACCAAAAACACCGCTTAGACATCTGGCATCATGGGCGCGGTGCCAAACTGAGTGAACTCAAGTTTATTGAAGGCCAGCAAACCAAATTTGGCGAATTTACCCCCGACGATACATTTATGTTACACACCTATGGTCGGTGGTCGAATGCCATGAAATTTGCTGGCGAAGTGGATACTTTTGAGGCCTTAGCGCACGCCCAAGCCAACTATCCCATTGATGAAAATCGCATTTGCGTACGTGGTTTTTCAATGGGCGGTGCGGCCACCTGGCACCAAGCCGTGCACCATGCCGATGTGTGGGTCGCGGCCAACGCGGGGGCTGGATTTGCCGAAACGGCTGTGTATCAAAATGTCTTTTCCAAAGAACCACATCCCCCCATTTGGGAGCAAAAGTTGTGGAACCTTTATGATGCCACCGTTTATGCAGGCAACTTGCACCAATGCCCTGCAATTGCTTATAGTGGCGAACTCGACAAACAAATGCAAGCCGCCGACATCATGGCCGAATATATGGCCAAAGAAGGCCTCGAATTGCCCCACATCATTGGCCCAGGCATGGGACACAAATTCCACCCAGACTCAAAAATAGAAATTGAAAAACGGTTGTCACAAATCGTTAAAAAAGGGCGCAATCTAAGCCCGACCAAAATCCGGTTCACCACATACACTTTGCGCTATAACCGCATGTGTTGGGTCACCATTGACGCGTTAGAAAAACATTGGGAACGGGCCCAATTGAATGCCGATGTCACAGACGACCTTCAAATAACAACCCAAAACATCACGGCTTTTTCACTCAACAAAAACTTGTGCCCCCTCTCTTCCAATTCTAAAGTGATTATCGACAATCAAGAAATGGCCTATGCCGACCATTATGTAAAAAACAATGGCACGTGGGAGATCGCCAACATCGCTCAGACCTCACTGCGCAAAAGACACGGTCTTCAGGGCCCCATTGACGATGCCTTTATGGAAAGTTTTCTCATCGTCACGCCAACGGGCCGCCCACAGGCCAACCCAAATGTCACAGACTGGATTGCGACCCAACAAGCCGATGCCATTTACCAATGGAAAATGCAGTTTCGAGGACAACCGCGCGTCAAAACCGATACAGACGTTACCGACGATGACATCCGCAACCACAACTTGGCCCTTTGGGGTGACCCCACAAGCAACGCTCTCCTAAAAAAAGTTGCCCCCAATCTGCCTATCCAATGGCACCAAGACCAAATCGCAGTTGGCTCTCAAACATTTACCACAGACAAACATCTGCCCGTCTTTGTATTTCCAAACCCGCTCAATCCAGAGCGATATGTTGTGATCAACAGCGGTTTCACATTTGCGGCAAACGGCTCACAAAGCAATTCGACACAAACACCCAAACTTCCAGACTGGGCCATTGTAGATATCACCGCCCCAGCTTATGATCCATTGCGAGTCGTTGCAGCTGACTTTTTTGGAGAATATTGGGAGCTGTAGGTAAGTCACAGGTCACAGGTCACA
>JAYODI010000002.1:88483-157166 GCA_038279365.1 Candidatus Latescibacterota bacterium
GTCACAGGTCACAGGTCACAAACTTAAAAGAAAAGTGATGAAAGGTTCTTCATGGCAAAAAAAGTAAGGGCAGTATTGGTTGGGTGTGGCGGAATGAGTAGGCGTTGGACACAAGTGTCAAAATCACATCCAGACCTGGAATTGGTTGGGTTTGTAGACATCAACGAAGAAGCCGCCAAAACACGCGCTGCCGATTATGGTGAAGGCGATTTTGTGATTGGCACAGACCTCGCCAAAGTGCTTAAACAAACCACACCCGATGCCGTATTTGATTGTACTATTCCAGAAGTCCACACATCTGTTGCCCTCACAGCATTTGAACACGACTGTCATGTCTTAAGTGAAAAACCGATGGCTGATTCGATGGCAAATGCCCAAAAAGCCCTTGAGATGGCTCAGCATAAAAACAAGATCTATGCCATCATTCAAAACCGTCGTTATGACCCCAACATCCGTCGCTTGCGACATTTTTTAGATGCGGGTCATTTGGGCAATTTAACAACGGTCAATTGTGACTTTTATATTGGTGCACACTTCGGTGGGTTTCGCGACAAAATGGAACACGTATTGTTGCTCGACATGGCCATTCATACCTTTGATGCCGCAAGGCTCATCACAGGAGCAGACCCCGTTTCGGTCTATTGCAAAGAATGGAATCCACCCGGTTCTTGGTATGACCACGATGCATCGGCCATTGCCATTTTTGAAATGGACAACCAAGTCGTTTACACCTATCGCGGAAGTTGGTGTTCTGAAGGGTTAAACACAACGTGGGAATGTGACTGGCGCATTGTGGGAGACAAAGGCACCCTAACCTGGAATGGCAGTGATGGTTTCAATGTAGAAGTGGTGAGTGAAACGGGTGCTTTTCGATCCAAATACGAACCACGCGAGGTCCCCCCCCATCATCCCAATGACCGCATTGGGGGGCACGAAGGCATTATTCACGAGTTTGTCGAATGTGTGTTACAAGGAGGTACACCAGAGACAGCTGGAAGCAACAATATCCGAAGTTTGGCAATGGTGTTTGGCGCCATCGAAAGCGCTGAAAAGAATATGCCAGTGGATATTTCCTGGTAAACCACACTATCTTTTTGATGGGATTTTATGGGGATTGATTTTGACGCGCAGTTGTTTGTTGTGGGAATTTTTCTGTTTGCGGTGATTGTACAAACTGTGGCGGGGTTTGGGTTGGGCATTGTTTCTTTGCCCTTGCTGATACCGATTTTGGGCATTCGTACCGCTGCACCAATTGTGGCAATGGTCAACCTGATTGCCATCGCGCTTATATTTATTCGCTATCGCCACGCCTTTCAATTACAAGCCACAAAACCATTGCTTATTGCTGGCGCACTCGGTGTGCCCATTGGTGTGTGGACCGTTAAGACCATTCCCGAAGCCTATACACTCACGGCTCTGGGCATTCTCATTTTGGGCTATTCTCTCTATGCCTATTTTACACCACAGGTGCCACAAATCAAACACGCACTTTGGGGATATGGTTTGGGCTTTGTATCGGGCATTTGTGGTGGAGCTTATAACAGTTCGGGCCCTGCCTCGGTGTTATATGCCCACAGCCAACGCTGGCCCCAAGAAACATTCAAAAGCAATTTGCAGGGTTATTTTATTATCAACTCTTTGATTATCAACATCACACACGCCTTAAGCCACAATTATACCCCTGCTGTTTTCTCTGTTTTTTTGCTCGCCATTCCTGGCATCACATTGGGTATGATCATTGGTTTTGCGCTTTCTAAACGCATCCATGCCGAACGTTTTCGCAAATTGATTTTGGCCCTGCTGTTTATTTTGGGCATTCGCCTCATCATAACACACCTCACCTAAGGCACCTACCATGACAAACGCAGTTTCTCAAAAAACACGCCCACGTGCCCGTGAAGCAGGTATTGTTGTCGGCAACGATCCCACAGGTTTCCAAAATGCTATTACCGACGTTGCAGGCGTAAAAGTAGGGCATGTTACCCTCATAGAAGGCAATGGCCCCACCGTCATTGGCAAAGGCCCCGTACGTACGGGCGTAACGGCCATTGTGCCTCCCGATGGCGACTGGTATAATGCCCCTTTTGAAGCGGGGCAATACACCTTCAATGGCGCAGGCACAACAGCAGGGCTCACACTCATTGACGAATATGCACAAATTCACACCCCAATCCTGCTCACAAACTCACTTAGTGTGGGAACTGCCTACGAAGGCATTGTGCGCTATATGGTTGAACACCACTTCAAAGACAAAGGCGATGTACCGTGGTTTAACCCTGTAGTAGGCGAGACCTCAGACGCATTCTTAAATGACATTGGTGGGCTACACTTGCGCCCAGAACACGCCGTTACAAGCATCGAGACAGCCACCACTGGCCCAGTTGCCGAAGGAACGGTTGGGGGCGGAACAGGCATGAGCACTTTTGGATTCAAGGGAGGCATTGGCACTTCCTCTCGCATTGTGGATCTCAATGGTGAAACAGGAACCATAGGCGTACTGGTACAATCCAATTTTGGTGGCCGTTTTCACCTCCAAGGCATTTCAATGGCCGAAATCCCCACGGCACCACAACCCCCATCCAAAATGGGCAGTTCCATCATGATCATCATCGCCACCGACTTACCTCTCTCAAACCGCCTCCTCAATCGCATTTGCAAACGCGCCACATTTGGCTTGGCTCGCACCGGCTCCAACGGTGGCCACGGAAGTGGCGATTATGTCATCGCATTTTCGACCACATATCGCAGTGGCGAAAAACAAAACATTGCCCAAACCCTCGCGCATCGAGAAAGCCTCATCGACAAAGTCTTCACCGCTGTGGCCGATGCCACAGAAGAATCCATTTACAACGCCCTGTTTAAAGCAACCACACTTGTCGGCAGAGATGGCAACACACGTTATGAACTGCCCATTGACCTCGCATTGGATATTTTAAAACGCCACCAATTACTGGATTAAAATTTTCGATGGAAGCATCACCAAACCCAAAGTAACCATTGCCCAACTGGAAAAATTGTTTTCAAAAACAATAACTTCTCAAACACCCTGCAGGTTTGGCACCACACTCCCTATCGCGTGGCGTGGAATGCTTTCATACGCACACCGGGTAATTGGGGTTCCCATTTCCCCAAGACAGCTTGTGCCTCATCAATAATCAAGGGGGAAGTACGCACCAAAGTAATCAACGTTTCGGCCAAACGACTTAAAAGGGCGCGATCTGCTTTTTCTCCCCACACATCACACGTTGCAATCCAAGCCAGGGCCATCTTGGTATTGAGCACACCCAAAAACGCACGCACAAACCGAACATAATGCCCATAAGATTGCTCATCGGACATCACCCGATTAAATATTCCGTCTATCAAGACATCATCGGCCCCTTTTTCTGCGATCATTTCAACAAATTGCTCCAACAATCTGCGCTGGCGCTCTCGTCGCCAAATGCCCGGCCAAATGGTTTTATAAGTCCGCTCTAATTCGCCCCGCACATCTATCAAAGACTCAAAAAGCGTCCCTTTTGGCAACACAGCAAAAATCTGCCGAACCCGCTCATCAAATGCCTGCCCCACATCTTTAAATTCTGCCGTCATCAAAAAAGCCACAACATGGGGCACAATGTTTTCAAATGCCAGTAACCGACCACACAAAGCCTCAAATGGCCGATTGGGTAACCCATTAAAAGCCGAAAACAATAAAGCTTGCAAGCTTAACGTATGGACAGGGGCGCCAATGACAGCCTCAAGCACAACCCCCACATTACGCGCACTTAAAAAGTGCGTGACCACATCGCACCCTTGTAAGGCAAAAACCAAAGCGCGTAAAGCAATGATGTCGTTTTCACGTTCTGCCAGAGCATACAAAGCGGTTCCGACCTCAGGAAACCGAACAGCCACCTTGTGATATCCCAAAATTTGGGCCACAACAGTACGTTCTGCAGGAGATAAGTCATCTTGCAAACAATCACACAGATCTCTTGCCGTTTCTCTATCCAATGCCCGCGCTTTAAAAGCTGAAATGGCCGCCAAACGACTCACATCCCCATTGCGCTCAGATGCGGCATATATTTGTTCGCGTAAAGTCATACGTATCTCACGAAGCATCCAAATCGGTCATGTTTCCATCACCCAAATCCAACATCTCTATCCCATCCAAATAGGGTTTGATTTCAAAACGTGTAAGCGTGGCCGTACGCTCCATCACCTTCTTTATTTGACCACTGGCTTCCACTATTCTCGCCACAGCTTCTCGGGCTTCAGCATTGTGATCCACTGCGCCCTTTAAACGAAGCAGTTCGGCACTGCCCAGCACCACCATCATGGGGTTATTGATTTCATGATTGGCCGCAACAATGGTCGCCAACACACCGCGTAAGCGTTCATTTTCTTGGGTGGTAAAAAAATTCCGCAACCGAAATTTCAAAATATCCACGCGTTCAGGCGTAAGCACCTCTTTGCTGATATAGTCCACCACCCCAGCTTTTAGCCCAATGCTTTCATCTTCACGCGCATCCTTTACAGTGAGAAAAATAACTGGCACTTTTTTTAAGGCCTCTTGATCACGCATGGCCTTCAAAAGTGCCAACCCATCCAAATCGGGCATATCCACATCCAAGATGACCAAGTCGGGCACAGATTTGGACATCGAATCCAACGCCCCTCGCCCATCTGAAGTGGTCTGAATGTCATATCCTTCGGCTTTTAATATTTGCGACACAAAAATAAGCACCGTTGGGTCGTCGTCTATGGCAACTATCTTTTTGGTCATACCTCGTCACGCCTCCTTACAGGTATCATCACCCGCATCAATGCCCCACCCCACTCCGATTCCGCCACTTCAATGCCCCCTTCGTGTGCCTGTACCACTTCTTGGCTGATGGCCAACCCCAACCCCAAACCGGGCTTTCGGGCCGCATCAGACCGGATTTGATAAAACTTGCCAAAAATCTGCCCGCGTTCCTCCTTTGGAATGCCTGGCCCTGAGTCAGACACAAGAAAATGGATGTTGTTGTCTTTGAGCATTCCCTGCAATCGCACACATCCACCTTTTGGGCTAAATTTTAAAGCATTGTCCAACAAATTTCCCAACACTTGTTGCAGGCGTCGTTCATCTGCTAAAAAAAACACATCTTCCTCTGGAAATTGCACCGTAAAATTGACACCTGCTTTTGTTGCTTTTTGCCGAAACGCCAAATCGCTTCCTGCCAACAAAAACCGCAAAGATACTTCATTTTGAATCACAACAGCCAATGGGTCACGCTCCAATCGAGCCAAAAACAACATATCATCAATCATTGCACCCAAGTGATCCGTTGCCGCTCGGGCCAGTGCCAATGGCGATTCACCCGTTGCCTCGCCCAACTGCGCCAAAGAACGTTCAACCGTTAACAAGGGTTTTCGCAACTCATGTCGAATCATAGAAAAAAAGTCTTCACGCAACTGTTCGGCCTGCGCTGCGGCCTGTCTTTTTAAGGTGATGTCTTGAATGACCACCACCACACCTGCTTCACTGCCGGCCACCTTAAAGGGTCGTGTGGTCACCGCCACAGGTGGATGCCCATCCAACTCGGTTTCAAAAGGCCTTTGCAACAAAGCCTCAGAAGCCACCCCCAAGTGCGTTATAATATCGCCCCATCCCACGGTCAGTTTTTCTGCCAATCGATTTGCTTTGAGCACCTGCCCCAAATGGTCGAGCAAAACCACGCCCACGGGCACCATTTCCAAAATCGTACCCACTTCTTCTTGGCTCACGGCCAACTTATCGCGCAACCGAGACAAGGTCTCAATCGCCACCACCTCTTGTCGCAATTGTGCATCATCGCCGCGCAAAGCCCCCACCCAATTAACCACCTGCGGATAAACATCTGCATGATCCGCCAGACCAAAAACCGATCCCCGCTGTTCCAACACACCAATACGACACAAATCATCTACAACAACAGCCGGATTGCGATTTACACCAAACCGTTGCAAAAGCATGGGGGCAGAAAGTTCTAAGAATGGATTTTCAAAAAAGGCGGTTGTAATCTCACCCGCAATATCCAACAATTCAGCCCGAATACCTTCAAGCAATTCTCGCATCAAAAACACTTTCAAAAACAATCTTTTAAGTATGACACCAAAACTTGAATATACGGCCACAAGCACGTCTCAGACAAGGCATCCACCTTGGAACCAAGTCGTCTTGATGAGTTGCATGACTTTAATCTTGACAATACTACATTTTGTACTATAATAGCACTGTAACACAATATAGTGTTACAAACGCCATTTACGTAAAAAGGAACAGACGAATGAAATGCCCTTATTGTGGTGCATTGGATGACAAGGTTGTTGACTCGCGCTCCAGCAAAGAAGGCACCGCCATTCGAAGACGTCGCGAATGCCTTGATTGTGAACGCAGGTTCACAACATATGAGTATATTGAAGATATTCCCCTCACCGTTATCAAAACCGATGGCCGACGTGAGCCCTTTGACAAAAATAAGCTCATTGCCAAAATTAGGCTTTCTTGTACCAAACGCCCCATTTCAACGGCCCAAATTGACGAAATTGCAGACCGAATCGAAGATCAATTGGGTGGTTTGGGTGAACGTGAAATCGAGGCAAAAAAACACATAGGTGCATTGGTCATGAAAGAACTCAAGGCCTTAGATGACGTTGCTTATGTGCGTTTTGCATCTGTTTATCGACAGTTTAAAGATCTTCGAGACTTTGAAAAAGAACTTCAAGAATTTGGGAACAAACCAGCCCCTTAAATAGGCCATTTGGTTTGTTTGCTCACCTGCTCTATTGACGGCAAACATGAAGGACAAAACGATGAAAATTTCCAGACGGTACACCACACCCAACATCAATCCGTTAGATCAAGTCGAATATACCAAACGCACCTCCGTCATTACCAACCCCGACGGTTCTGAAGTTTTCAGGATGGACAATGTTGAAGTGCCTAAGTCTTGGTCCCAGTTGGCAACCGACATCGTCGTGTCCAAATACTTTCGCAAGGGTGGCGTACCCAAAACCGAGCATGAAACATCTGTCAAACAAGTGGTTCATCGCATTGCCAATACCATTCGACAAGCAGGTGAAGACTTTGGCAATTATTTCGACAGCACCGAAGATGCCGATGCCTTTGAAGCCGAGTTGGCTTATCACCTCGTACATCAAAAAGGGGCATTCAACTCCCCCGTTTGGTTTAACTGTGGCCTTTATCACCAGTATAAAATCAAAGGCTCTGGGGGCAGTTGGTATTGGGACCCCAAAAAAGATCGCATTTTAGAAACCAAAGACGCCTATACCCATCCGCAATGCTCTGCCTGTTACATCCAATCCGTTGAAGACGATATGATGTCCATTTTTGAATTGGTCAAAAACGAAGCGTGGCTCTTTAAATATGGTTCAGGAACAGGCAGCAACTTTTCCAAAGTTCGTGGAAACATGGAAAAACTCTCTGGTGGTGGCACATCGTCAGGCCTGATGTCTTTCCTCGAAGTTTTTGATCGGGCAGCAGGTGCCACCAAATCTGGTGGCATTACTCGGCGAGCCGCTAAAATGGTATGCCTGGATATGGACCACCCCGAAATTGTCTCCTTTATCAACTGGAAATCAAACGAAGAAAAGAAAGTGGCCGCCCTTATTGCGGGTGGTTATAGCTCAGATTTTAACGGTGAAGCCTATCGCACTGTTTCAGGTCAAAATTCCAACAACTCCGTGCGCATTACCGATGCCTTTATGGAAGCCGTCGAAAACGATGGCGATTGGCACACCACATTGCGTACCACAGGTGAAATACACGAAACCTTTAAAGCCCGCGATTTGATGGATCAAATCAGCAACGCTGCTTGGGCCTGTGCAGATCCTGGCATGCAATATGACACCACCATCAACAAATGGCACACCGCCCCAAACAGTGGGCGTATCAACGCATCCAACCCATGTAGTGAATATATGTATCTCGATGACAGTGCCTGCAACCTCGCATCCATTAACCTACTCCACTACCTCAATGAAGATGGCAGTTTTGATATTGAAGGCTTTCGGTTTGCCTGCAAGCTCTTTTTTCTTGCTCAAGAAATTATGGTCGATTTGGCCTCTTATCCCACCAAGCCCATTGCTCAAAACAGCCACGACTTCCGTCCTCTCGGTTTGGGATATGCCAATTTGGGTTCTCTCCTGATGGTGATGGGCTTGCCATACGACAGCGATGAAGGACGTGCCATTTGCAGTGCCATTACGGCCATTATGTGTGGCCATGCATATGCCACATCCGCCGAAATTGCGGCACAAAAATCACCATTCCCAGGTTTTGAAAAAAATCGCGAGCCCATGTTAAACGTCATGAAAATGCATCAAGCAGCAGCACACGCCATAGATGCCCATCATTGTGCCACAGACTTGTTTCAAGCCGCCTGTGAAGATTGGGATCGCGCCGTAGCCTTAGGCGAACAACACGGTTATCGAAACGGACAAGCCACGGTGATTGCACCTACTGGTACCATTGGTTTGCTCATGGATTGCGATACAACAGGCATCGAACCCGACTTTGCCTTGGTTAAGTTCAAAAAACTCTCAGGGGGCGGTTATTTCAAAATTGTCAATGCATCCGTACCCAAGGCCCTTGCACGTTTGGGGTATACCCCCTCAGAAATAAAAGCCATTGTGGCTTACATTTGCGGCACCCTAACCCTCCAAACCGAGGCCCCGATCAATGCATCCATTTTAAGAGATCGGGGTTTGACCGATGAGGACATTGAAAAAATCGAATTGGCATTGCCTGGCGCCTTCGAACTCTCACAAGTGGTTTCCCCGTGGGTCTTGGGTGAAGAAACCATGCAACGTTTGGAAATCACACCTCAACAATACCAAGCCCCCACCTTTAACTTGCTTGCAACATTGGGTTTCTCAACCCAAGAAATCAACACAGCAAGCAACATCATCTGTGGGCGCATGACCATTGAAGGTGCCCCCTTATTAAAAGACGAACATTTGCCCATTTTCGACTGTGCAAATAAGTGCGGCAAACACGGCAAACGCTTCATCGCTCCCTGGGCACACATCACCATGATGGCCGCGGCCCAACCCTTTATTTCGGGTGCCATTTCCAAAACAGTAAATGTGCCTCACGAAACCACAGCGGAAGACATTCAAGGCATTTACATTGAAGGCTGGAAGCTGGGTTTAAAGGCCGTTGCCATATATCGCGATGGCTCAAAACTGTCTCAGCCGCTCAATGCCACCAGCTCTGAAAAGGAAAAAGAAGAAGAAACGGTTTCAGAGACCAAACCCGCTCCCAAAACCCCAGAGCCAGTGCTCGCACAAGGTGCCCCCCTTCCACAGCGCCGCAGATTGCCCAAAAAACGCCAAGGATTTACACAAGAAGCACGGGTGGCAGGGCACAAAGTATTCCTGCGCACAGGGGAATATGAAAATGGCGATTTGGGTGAAATATTTATCGATATGCAAAAAGAAGGTGCCCCATTTCGCAGTATGCTCAACTGTTTTGCCATTGCCATTTCCAAAGGCCTGCAATACGGTGTGCCTCTCGAAGAATTTGTCGATACGTTTACTTTCACACGCTTTGAACCTTGGGGATCAGTAGAACACCCCAACATCAAATTTTCAACCTCAGTTATCGATTATATCTTCCGCGTTGTAGGTTATGAATACCTTGGACGTACTGATTTTCTACAGGTCAAACCTGAAGACATCGTTCCCGATATTGCCACCAATACGCCACAAGATCACATAGCGGACAAACCGCAAAACACGCAATCCTTACCTCCAAATGATGCGCCGGTTACACCCCAAGCACTGGCACCAGAAACACAATCCACAGCCGAGAGTCAAAATGGCAAAACCTCAACAAACGGCCCAAATGCCACCCAATATACCGAAATGCCACTGACCAAGGCCGCAGTGCTCGATGAACAATTGTCCCAAATGATGGGCGATGCACCCTTTTGCGATTCGTGCGGGCACATTACTGTGCGCAATGGCTCTTGTTATCGGTGCCTCAACTGTGGCAATTCGATGGGATGTTCATAAACGTTATGAAGCATAAAAAAACACCCAGACGATTTCTCGTCTGGGTGTTTTTTTTGCCATAAACAACAACCAACAGATTTTAATAAAGAGCCCCTTCAAAATCACTCGTTTCCATTTTTCAAAGGTGAAGTACCGTCGGCACCTTTCGTCACGCGAGGTATGATCGTTACCTTTCCACCATGACACGACTCGCACGTTGCTGGTTTTCCATTTTTTAACTGCAATAGCCGATCCGTCAAATGATCCATCATCTGACGTGTGATCACATTGTTTTCTGTGGGAATGGTATGATCCAATCGCCCATCTCTGCCTCGTGCATGACAATAGTCACAAGAAGAAACGCCCAACCCACGTTGCATTCCCTTCATCAAATTTACAATGTCGGTACGAGACATCCCCGACAAACGTGTTGGTTTGGCTTGTGAGGTATCACGTACCAAAAAACGGGCTTTCCCTTGGTGGCAAAAAGCACAATCTATAGGCTTGCCATCTTTTTGCACATACTTATCAACCATATGTTTTTTCATAAAAAGCGAAATGGTTTTCATTTCGGATGGGGCTTCAAAATCCCGTTTGCCATCTGCTTTTTTAGATGGATGACAATAGGCACATTCCACTCCCAATGCATTGGCAATGGCTTTCATACCTTCTTTGCTGGTATCCAACACATGAGCCTTATCCCCATGTGCTTGAGCTGAAGATAAAAAAAATAAAAGCATAAAAAAAATCTTTCCTAAAGCAAACATCGGCCATCCACCTCTCCTGGCAAATCAAGCCCTAAAATACCATATAAAGTTGGCAACACATCCACAACGGTTGCATCCTTACAAGATACGCCAGTTTGATTCATATACCACATGGCATTGTCAAAAGTGTGCGTACCACTCACTGGGCTCGGTTCAAGCAACACCTGTTTTTCAAAGCCCCCTTTTAAATCATATCCCTCAGCGGGCTTGGCAATCACATCGGGAGCACTGTCCATCACATCCCCACCAAAAACTTCTTCCCGCATAAACACCTGATCAATCACTTGCTCGCCCGTTTCTGGATCTCGAATAGCCAACAAACCGGCTGCCAAATCTTTTCGCACGGTTTCATATTCGGCCCCAGGTTGCACGCACCCATTATAATCTCGCCCACGCACCCGCACATAAAAACGCCCAGGTAACAAAGAGTAACATTTTGCCTGAGGGGCCAAATCGCGCAATTGGCGGGGTGTCGCATTTGCAAAAGACAACAACCCCACTTGGCGCAACCAATAATTCAAGTGCACTTCTTTTTTTAAAGTGCAAAATCCGTGATCCGACAAAATCATAAGTGCCACGTCTTCGTCCAATCGGGCAATCAATTGGCCAAGCATTTGATCAACACGCTGATAGAACCGGTGAAACCAATCCACAAATTTCGTTTGCCCTTTTTCGACTTCACCCCATAAAAAATGGTGTAAACGATCTGTGTCCATAAAATGCGTCACAAACAGATCCCACCGTTCTTGGGCAAAGTATTTGAACATCGCCTCACAACGCTTATCTAATGCGGTAAAAATTTCATCTAAAAAAGCATCTCTGTTTTCGCGGGCTTGCCAAGCATCAATATCAATCAAGTAGCCCATAGCAGCCAATTCGTTTGCAATGTGCAAAGGATACGTTGCACGCTTTAAATCGGGTGCCAAAAAACCAGAAATCAAAATACCGTTTACCGCCTTGGGTGGAAAAGTGGTGGGCACCCCCATTGAAAAAACACGCTTCCCCAACCCACTAAAGTGCTCAACCCACGTTTTAGATGCCAACTGACGCGATGTGGGAATAAACATCTCATAAGAACTGGGTACTCGGTCAACAAACCCAAAAATACGGTGCTTTCCCGGCAAACACCCCGTCACAATAGACGCCCAAGCCGTTGATGAAACCGTTGGCAATACCGAGTCCATTTTTAACAAAGAACCCGACGCCATCAACCCTTTCAAATTGGGCATATACCCTTCGTCCATTAAGCGAATGGCCAAACTATGAGGCATACCATCCAAGCCAATCACCACAGCCCGTTGTTTCCCTTTTTTTTGCTTACGAAACAAATGCATGTCATTAACGCCCATTTTGATGAAAGAGTTACACAAAAAACAAAAGCCCTTGGCCTTAACGCAAAGCGTAAGAACCAAAGGCCAAAATATTATTATGGGGTGGGTAAGGGGACTCGAACCCCCGACCCTCTGAACCACAATCAGATGCTCTAACCAACTGAGCTATACCCACCACAATTGAACTGTTTACGCACCCCCGGCAGGACTCGAACCTGCGACCCACTGCTTAGAAGGCAGTTGCTCTATCCAGCTGAGCTACGGGAGCAATATCAGATGAGCCAAAATTTATGGCATTCGCCCAAAGCTGTCAAGAAAAAAGGGGTTATACGCTCATGGGGCCAAAGATTTGCCTAAAAATACAAATTTGAGTGATCTACAGAACTCAACTAATGGTTTTTTTTCGACTTGACAACCAACAAAGGGATGGCGATATTAAAATTTGTTATCCACTCGCATTATTCACACAGAGGTTGTATGGAACTCGCATTAGGCGGCATCTCGGTCATATTATTGTTTGTTGTGATTGCTGGTAAATACATTGTGTCGGTGCGAATGCAACAATTGCGTCAACGTGTTATAGAAGTTGAAGTTGCCGCACGTAGTGCTCGGGGCAAACTCAAACAAATTGAAAACCAGTCTGGCATGGTTGGCCGAGAAGTCAAAACCAAACAGCGCAAACGCCAATCACTCGAGAAGCAAATTGCGAAATATAAAAAAGAACTTGCCGAGTTAAGAGGGTAAGTGACACAAGCATCATTTTCGGGTCGGTTATCTCATAAGCGATCCGTTTCAAACTCGGTTCCAATATGTCACGCAAACGCCTCTCTCAAATTGAACGTCGAACACAAATTGTCGATGTGGCCATGCACCTTTTTGCCAACAAAGGATTCAAAGGCACCACAACCCGTGCCATTGCAACCGCTGCGGGTGTTTCAGAAGCCATTATTTTTAGACACTTTGAAACCAAAGAAGATCTTTACAACGCCATTATTGCACATACTATAGATCTGCGTTCCCGCCTTTGGGAATCGCTGGATGCCAACATCCAAACAACCCAAGATCTTCCCACAGTCATGCGCGATTATGCCCAAAAGTTTATTCGCCTCAATCGCAATGATGCCACATTTATTCGTCTCATGATGTATAGTTCACTCGAAGATCATCAGTTTCGCACCAATTTTTTCGCCGCTGTTCGCTCTTCCCGACAAAGTGCCATTCGAAAAGCAATTGAAAACAGTATTAAAAAAGGTGAAATACGCCCCATAGACGCCGCGCTCACCACCCGTTCTTTTTTTCATACCCTTCTCCAATACAGCATCGCTTCTTTTATTTCTTCATCCTCGCCCCCTCCCCCCGAAGCCGATCAACTGATGATTGACAATCTCATCAATATTTTTCTCAATGGTCTCAGAACCGTTCCAGAACACACCCTCCAACCCCAAAACACACCTTAAGCTTTTGGTTTTTTTGCCGATACCTCTAAAGACCAAAGCATACAAACGACTCATTTTCGGCGACCTTTTATGAATTTCACCGACAACACACGACGCTTCATTCAAATTATCGACAAAATACCGATGTTTGAGGGGTTAAAACCTTATCAAGCGCTCGAAATATTAAAACTCTGTAAACCACGTGGTTTTTCAGACCGAGAAGTATTGTGCAAACAAGGCACTCGAAGCACAGAAATGTATATATTATTGTCGGGTAGTTTGCTTGTAACAGCCACAGACGGCATACTCCTCACCAAACTGGCTCCCATTACCATTGTTGGTGAAATGGGCCTCATTACAGGTGAACCACGCTCAGCAAATGTCATTGCCGACCAAAAAGCAAGTGTGTTTGAAATTTCAAAAATTAAGTTTGATGTGCTGATGAAAAAGTCACCCGATATTGGATTTAGAATTTACCGCAACATCATCCACATCCTCTCCCAACGCCTTGGTAACAACAACAAGCAACTGGCCGAAAGCCAAAGAGCTTTGGCCAAAATGAAAGAACAAGTTGCCGCACTTCCCACTGTATAGCGGACCTCCATGATAGACCTCCGATTCCTTGAAGAAGGCAAAGCCATTCGCGATCCCATCTGGGGATATATCCATATACCACCAGATATGATGGCATTAGTCGACGCCGAAGAATTTCAGCGCCTACGCGACATCTCTCAATTGGGTCACGTGTTGCTGGTTTATCCTGGCGCACGCCACTCCCGCTTTGAACATTCTTTGGGCGTTTTTCACATTGCAGGTCAGTTCATCAAACAATTGCTCAAATCACCCACACCACCCCAACTCACCCTTGAAGATGTGCGTGTATTGCTGGCCGCCAGTCTTTTACACGACATTGGTCATTATCCGTTTTCGCATCTGCTTGAAGAAATGCAGATGTTTTTTATTGACCATGAAACACGTGGGCGACAAATCATTGAAGATGAAAAAACAGAAATTCATCAGGCCTTACGACAAGCAGGAATCAACCCATTGCGTGTGGCCAATGTCATAGATTATCACCAACCCCAAATTCCCGACCAAGACCTCCGTTTGGCCCACATTCTCAGTGGCACCCTCGATCCAGACAAAATCGATTACCTTTTGCGCGATGCCCGTTATTGTGGCGTGCCTTTTGGTGAAAGCGTTAACAGGGATCGCCTTCTAAGCTCCATCACCTATGACCCCTTAAGCCAACGACCTGCCATCACATACAAAGGGGTCTCCGCTGTCGAAGCCCTTATTTTTACCAATTACCTCATGTATCGCAATGTCTATTGGCACCATACCGTTCGATCAGCCAATGCCATGTTCAAACGAGGCATACAAGACTTGCTCAACCAAAAAAATTGCACCCTCAAAGAGATCGATTTTGACCGCGCCACAGAAGCCGACCTCATTCATCGCCTTGAAGATGAAATGACACATCATCAAATAGACCAACGAGAAAGCATGGTAGGTCGCATCAAACGCCGCAAGCTTCACAAAGTCGCACACATGTTCTTCCCACAAACCGGCCAAGACAGCCTCCAAGGTCTGTTTCGCCACTTGTATTATCACCCAGAAGAACGCCGTAAGCTCGAAACCCAATTATGTAACCATATTTCCCAACACCTGCACCTTCCCCTACGAGAAGATGATATCCTCTTAGACATACCTCGTTTTGGGAAAAGCCCAGAGGTCGATCTCAAGGTTTTCTTTCAATCTCACGTCCCCATAGACAAAACAGAACCTCTCTCATTTGATGATCCCCAAGTATCACTCCTAAAAGACTATTTACTCGATAATTTTGAAGCCCAAGCCAAAGTTGTTCGCATATTCTGTAAAAACCAATTGGGGCTTCGAGAAGTCGTGAGTAAGCACGCCCCCAAATTCCTCAAAGCTTGGAAACTTAAATAAATTGTACCCAACTCTTTTACGTACAATGGCTTGACATTGCCCATCAAACGTCTTAACATTGGGGAAATTCGTTTCTAAGACATTTTCAACAATTCACACCAAATCAAAGATTTTATGAAAAAACATCTCACACTCATGGTCATTCCTCACAATGAAAACCACGTGAAAGAGTTTCATCTTTCACGACCCGTTTTGTGGGGAACTTTTAGTGGCCTAACCCTCTTTGTCGCTGCATTTCTTTTTTATACCACGGGCTACTATATTTCTCAAAACAAAGAAACGCAGTTGCTTTCTCTTCAAACCGAAAATACCGAAATGAAGCACCAGTTTGCCCTTATGCAAGAGCGCTTAGAAAACTTTAGACACCAGGTGGACCAACTAACCGATCAAGACCGCATGATGAGAGCATGGGTTGATTTGTCTGAACCTGGAGAAGAAATTCGTAAAATGGGCGTTGGTGGTGGTGACGAAGGAGAGCCCGAATGGGTTGGAAACGTATCTGCGGAAGTCAGTCAAACATTTACAGAAACATATACCAGCCTGGATCAACTCACCCGCGAAGCCCAATTTCTTGACGCCAGTTTTGACACCATCTTATCCAAGCTCAAACAAGACGACCATTTTCGCAGACATTTGCCCTCTATCAGCCCCGTACAAGGAAAATGGTATCGGTCATCGGGTTTTGGCACCCGAAAAGATCCCTTTACGGGTCGGCAACAATTTCATAATGGCGTAGACTTGGCTGGCTGGCCTGGCACGCCCATAGTTACCACCGCTGATGGGGTCGTAGAAAAAGTCGCTTCCGATAGGCGATTGGGTTATTATATAAAAATTGACCATGGCAATGGTCTCCAAACCCTTTACGGTCACCTGCGCAGCAAACCCACACTAAAACCGGGCACCAAAGTAAAACGCGGAGACAAAATTGGAGAAATGGGTGACACAGGCAGAGCCACAGCAACCCATGTGCATTATACCGTTATTCGAAACGGCAGAGCACTTCAACCCCTTGACTATATCTTTGATGATAAAAACCGCACTTCTGTGTTTTAATTCGATATGCATTGTATAAAAAAGGACGGAGAACCCAGTGTTCTCCGTCCTTTTTTATTTGAATTCCAGATCAATTTCAAGGCTTATTTTCTTGTTCTTACAAACAACACCACTCCCACACAGGCAAACAATATGTTTGCTCCCCAAGCTCCCAGCCACGGATCAACAACGCCATTCCACCCCATCACGCGCCCAGCCTGAATACAACTGTAAAATGCAAAACAAGTAAAAAGACACACCCCAACCTGCAATGGTCTCCCCGATCTTCTCATGCGAGAAGCCAATGGCAAGCCAAAAAGTGCAATGACAAAATTTGAAAAAGGAAACGCCAAACGCATGTGTTGTGCAACCCGCTCTCGCAATGCAAGCCCCCCATTGCGTTCTTTGCGACTGATAAATACCGATAATTCGTCATAGGTCATATGTTCTTCTGGGCGATAATCGCGTGTAAAATCTTCTGGAACCAATGTAATAAAAGGCAAGCGACGTTCTACAAAGGTGTGAAATACTTCACCTTCTGGCAAAAAGACCCTTCTATCGCCATTTAAAAACACCCATTGCCCCTCTTCCCAAACCACTTCTTCAGCCCGAATACGCTCTTCCAAACCCTTTCCATAACGATCCAACAAAACCCCCATCCCACGGCTGTCGCGAGCAACAAATTCTCGCATCGCAAAAACCCATCCACCCTCATCGCGCAACACCAATTCTCGCCGCAAACCACGTGGCCCAATAAATGAACGCCTGGGTTGCTCAATATCTGCACGTCGTTCGGTTGCTCGCGGTACTATTTGATCGGCCCAAACAACAGCAAAAACACTTATCCCAAACGCAAACACTTGAAGCGGCAACACCACCTGATACAAGCTTTTCCCCATGGCCTTCATGGCCAACAGTTCACCATTGCGAATCAGGCTCCCCATACAAAACAAACCCGCCAACAACATGGCCATAGGCAAAACAAAAACAATGATATAAGGAAAATAATACACGTAATACATCACAATCACCCCCACCCCCACATCACGATCTAAAAAAGCACTGATATGCTCAACCAAATCGATCACCACAAATACAGCCACAAACGCTGCCAAGCTCAAAAGCAACGAACCACCAAATCGTCTCAAGATATATTTGCTCAAAATTTTCATGTGCGTTTGCCTTTGCGCAAATGTAGCTCAAAAACCACGCGCATAGTCATCCAAGCCCCCACAATCACAGTAACCATATTAGGCGCCCACATAGCCATCCAAGGCGCAACAACGCCACGATCTGCTAACTTTTCACCCGCTATCAAAAAAACCCACCACATAAGAAAAAAACCAATACTCAAGCTTGCACCTATAGCAGGGCTTCTCCCCCGCACCCGAATGCCCAATGGCACCCCCACCAAAACAAATGCAACACAAGCCGCAGGAATCGAAAATTTCTTATGCACTTCTACTCGCAATCGATTGGCTTCTTGAGCCTTATGCATCATGATCCGCTGATTGGCCTGCAGTCTGCCAATCAGTGCGCGAACCTGAGCCAAACCCACTTCTGATATCTTTTCACTAAGCAATAACTGTTCAAACAATTCGGTTGTTTGAACAGACAATGCCCCCCAACTCTCAACGATCTCATGTTCATTGGTTGCAATTCGTTCTTGCATCATGGAAATGCCCATTTCCCGGTCGTTTCGATATGTCGATGAAGACCGCGACAATTGTTTGCCCGCATCACCAAGTTGTAATTGCGCCCATTCAAATTGGGTTTTGGTTTCAACCTCAGGATCTTTTTCGTCATAACGAAAAGAAGCTCCTCCCAACAGATTGAGAAAAGCTTGATCTTGGCTCACATCAAAACGCACCTGCCCCGAATCGGCCGTAATCGTTACCGGATAGGATGCACCTTCAAAATGATAAACACGCACATTTTCCATCATGCGCCCTTTTTTATCTACTCGATCGAACAAAATGCGATATTCAGGGAAATCATCAACCACAATACCCGCCATATCTGCAAAGGCAACCGATGGTCGTTTGCGTGTAATGTCCATAATCAAAAGCCGCGCTCTATGATTGGCTTCTGGAAGAATTTGGTCGTTAAACCACAACATAAAAAGAGCCAAAATTGCCCCAGCAATCAAAACGGGGCGAACAACCTGAAAAAGACTCACCCCCAATGCCCGCATCGCCGTTATTTCACCATCAGCACCCAAACGCCCAAACGCCATCAGTGTACTCACCAACACCGCCATAGGTGCCGCAAGGGCCACCATCCAAGCCAAATTGAGAAAAAACAGCTCCAAAACAACACCAACAGGAATGCCTTTTCCCAAAATGCGATCCAATGTGATCAAGATCATATCCACAACCAACAAAAATATAATGACCACAAAGGCAAATAAAAATGGGGCAATGTGTTCGCGAATTACATAACGCGACAGAATCATGCGGAACCTTTTATTTTGAAAAAAGTTAAAAAGAAGCCTGCCAACCTTAGCGAATATACATCTTTTACCGTACCCAAAAAAGCCCTTTATACAAACCGCAAACCATCAGGATTTCACTTGATCTTTATTCCGGCTTATGGTATTATTACCGCTCAGCTTATTCTCTCCTCAACTAATTGTTCAATCGCAACTTATATCATTTCCAATACCCAACCCTGCACATTCACTGCACCCAACGCTTAAGACAATTTCATGGCTATTTGCACATTGATTCCCAACCGTTTTTTACGCCTTTTTTTATACTTCCAATGCGTTCTGTTTGGTTGCTTGGTACTTCCTGCACATGCACAACCCCAGTTGCAAATTGAATGGATATCCCAAGCATCGCCATTCACGTCAGACGCGATGCAACAAAAATCGTATTTTGCCCGCAGACGAGAGTTTGTGCCTCTTAAAGCAGAATTACTCGACACATCAGAAGAACAACACACCTTACTCGTTTACAGAGACTTAGGTGGCAGGCCTTATGGGTTACCGGCAATTATCTCACTTAAAGACTTTTCAAATTATCGCTTTCAAAGTGAAACCAAACAAATTCTTCACAAAAGAGTCGGTGAAAAAGTAACCGTCAATTCCGACAGTGAAGGTTTGCTCAATGTAGACATTCCCATTCGTGTTCCCAGAGGCCTCAGTGCCATTACAGGTGAAGGCGAAACCAATCTCACCATCACGGGGCGCCGGCGCATTGAACTTTCGGGCTTAAGCCAATATACATTGGGCCAAGCCCAATCGGCCACCACCCGTACATCGCGTTTTCCAACCATCAACTTTGAACAAGAATCACAACTTACCGTTGAAGGTACCATTGGTGATCGTCTTACCCTGCAGCTCGAACAAAACAGTGGCAGTGCCGTAGATTTAAGCGAATCTCTTCGGCTTCAATACCGTGGCGATGAAGATGGAATTATCGACGTGATTGAAGCCGGAAACACGTCATTGTCTCTTCCAGGTACACGTCTTATCGGTTTTAGCGCACAAGGCCGTGGTGGTTTATTTGGCATCAAAGCACGTGGTAAAGTGGGTGCCGTTAACTTCACTTTGGTGACGTCACAAGACAAAGCCTCAAGCAACCGAAAAACTTTTCAAGGTCAATCAGAAGCCGTTTCTTATGCCATTGAAGATTATCGCTACCTCGAAGACCAATACTTTTTTCTCGACGAAGTCTACCGAGAAAATTTTCGCAATGGTGTTCCCCCAACCGAAGCAGACCGCGTCAATGTACAAAGTGTGCGTGTGTTTTTAAATGATTTCAATCCTCAAAACGATATTGAAGATTCGGCCATTCCCGGTGTTGCTTATGCCTTTTGGCGCAATGGCCAACCCGATTTGGCCACCTCTCAACAATTTGACAAAGGGTCTGAAGAAGGCTCTTTTCATGAACTGTCTCCCAACGATTTCACAATTTTCCCCGAAGGCTACCTCATATATGAACGGGGGCGCATCAACGCAAGTTTTACCCTCGCCGTAGCTTATCAAACCAATGACGGCCGCAATTTTGGCGACATCCAATTTATCCCTGACCCCAACGACAACACCAAACGTATCCAACTCAAACTGCTTAAAGCCAACCAACAACGCCCCACCCATCCAACGTACAAACTCTCGTGGCGAAATGTTTACAGCCTCGGTGGGCGCCAAATTCCACCAGAAGGCCTTGCTGTAGGCATCTACAGAGAAGCACCAGGTGAAGAACCCATCGACAACCAAGAAGGCGTTCCTTACCTCCAAATTTTTAACCTCGACCGCCACACCAATGGGTCATCGGCATCTTCTCCTCCTGATAACATCATTGATATTGACGGTGGCAACAACATCCCTGGTTTGTTGTTGCAACGCGGGCATTTGGTATTTCCCTTTCTCGAACCCTTTGGAGAATCGGGTCTAGGCGCGCCCGATTTGACAGAAGACAAACGGGTGCCCAAAATTTATTCGGAAACCAACCAGGCCAACCGTGCAGAAGCAAGCTTGTACACCATTCGCGTACGGTCTGCCAGTGGGTCTACTGAAATCAATTTGGGCTTCAACATCATTGAAAACAGTGAAATCATACGCCTAAACAACCGCAACCTCGAACGTGGCAAAGATTATAACATCGACTACACGTTTGGCCGCATTACATTTATTGGCGAAGCCCAAGCCGCAGTAGCCGATCCCACAGCAGACCTCGATGTCAGCTACCAAAACTCCGACCTGTTTGGTTTTGGACAATCCAAAAGCTTGTTGGGTGTTCGCCTCGAACGCCCCTTTGATGATCAATATTCCCTCATAGGGATGACCTTGCTTTACAGCAACCAAAGCACACCCTCTCAACGCATTCGCGTTGGACAAGAACCAGCTCGCACCATCATTTGGGATGCCAACGCCCGTTTTCGCTTTAAACCTCAAACACTTACAGATTGGGTCAATTCCATCCCACTGGTAAATACCCAAGCCCCCTCATCTATCGATCTCGATTTTGAAATTGCCCAAAGTTTGCCCAATCCCAATACCAAAAATGTGGCTTATATCGATGATTTTGAAGGTGCCGAAAACAGCCAATCTTTCCAAATAGGCAAAATTGTTTGGTCACATGCCAGCACACCAACACGCAACAATGCCACAATAAACACACCTAAGGGCCGTTTAACATGGTACAATCCAGTAGAAAGAGATCGGGCAGCCCTAACCCAAATACAACCCAACAGAGACGACATTACCGTCGATCAAAATATTGTTGATATTTTGTCTATGCGTTTTGACCCTGCCCGTGGCAATGCCCCCCCCTATCACGTCACATACGACTCAAACAGACCGCCCCAGCAATCGTGGGCAGGTATCATGCGCAACCTTAATGGCCTGGACTTGTCTCGTGCCAAATTCCTCGAACTCTGGATTCGCGGTGACGATGGCCGCCTCCACATCGACTTGGGTGAAATTTCTGAGCGCATTGCATTGCCGTTGGATCACCCAATTTTTAACGACCCGAACAACCGCGAGTTATATCCCAATGGATTCCGCACAGAGGACGACCCCTTAGGCAGTTTGCCCACAGGTGATGATGTGGCAAGCCCAGAAGAAGACATCGGTTTAGACCGTCTTACCGATGACGAAGAACGCAACATTTTTAGCCAGATTTGGCCTGGGCTTTCCATTCCAGACGATCCATCTGGTGACAACTTCCAAGATGTTAGCCGTACATCCACCAATATTTTAGACCGTTATCCCCCAGGTCTAAATGGCACATCGGGCAACAATACCGAGCGAAACAGCCGCCCTGACAGCGAAGATCTCAACAGCAACGGTTTTCTCGATACCCGCGAAAGTTTCTTAAGATACAGTGTCGATCTTTCTACCAATATGGGCTACTCTCCTACCACACGGGGTTATAATGGCCCTTCTGTTCTTGTTCCTGGCACAGAATCCAATGCATTTATTGAATTGGGTGGGGCATCCAATCCGCCGTGGCGTCTTTTGCGCATCCCACTCAAAGGCCAAGAAGCCCCTCGCACCCAAGAAGGTTCTCCAGATACCACTTTTTCGGGTGCCATAGACTACGTTCGCTTTTGGATCGAACACAACGACACCACCACCGTAGAGCTATACACCTTTAAGGCCGTCGGTAGCGATTGGCAAGAAGATCCCACCCATGTGGGTTATCAATCGGGTGATTTCCAAATCGCCACCATCGGAACAGACAACAGCTTCTATCTTCCCCCACCCAGCTTAGAACGCGAAATTGACCCCGCAACAGGTGTTCGCCTTTCAGAACACTCTCTCTCTTTGGAGTTTACAGATCTCTTCCCTGGCGATGCCATATCGGCCTCCCGCAATTTTTTACAAAATGCAGACTATACCCGCTATGGCACACTCACCATGTTCATTCATGGGGGTAATCCTGCAGATCCAACTTATACCACAAACTTCCCTTCAGCAGGTGATTCACTGGTCACTGGCCTAAGCCCTGTGGAAGCATTTTTGAGATTTACACCCATCAACGACGACACAACCAACTTTTACGAATACCGTTCACGCGTGTATCGCGGATGGGACACCGAAGCCAACACCGTCAAAATCAACCTTGAACTTATGTCACAGCTCAAAGGACAGCTTTTAGATTTACAAAGCACAACCCAAGTGACCGATACCATTGTGGTCTCACTACAGCAAGGCGATTTTGAAGCTTTTTATGAAAAAGAACGCAACCAAATCCAAACCCAGTTTGAAGGCAGCACCTATATTGTGCGCGGCACACCAGCCTTGTCTCAAATCAAAGCTTTTACAGTGGGTGTTCGCAACAGAGGCGACAATATTTTATTGGGTAAAAATGAGGTCTGGTTTGACGAATTACGCGTAGACAATATTCGAAAAAAATCTGCTTTTTCAGCAGTAGTCGATATGCGTACCACCCTCTCAGATTTGGGAAATATCACCATAAACGTTGAAAGACGAAGCGGTGACTTTCAGGACCTCCAAGGTAATGCTTCGGGCAATACCACCAATCGTTTAAACTTCGACAGTTCCATAAATGTCGATAAATTCCTACCAGAAGAATGGAACACAACCATTCCCATTCGATTTAGTTATAACCGCTTCACATCGGTACCCAGAATCAGACCAGGGTCCGACATTGTGCTCACCCCCCAACAAAGAAATAATGAAAACGATGTGCGAAGCCAAACCCGCTTTAACATCTCTTGGCGCAAACGACCCGCCATTGAAAAACCCCGCATTGCCTCAAGACTGTTCTTTGACAAAATCAATACATCGCTTAACTATAGCTCTGATGCATCTACCTCTGGTGCCATCACACAAAGACGCAGTTCAACAAACCAAAACGTCAATGGTACCTTTAGTTACAGCCAAACATGGGCACAAAAAAATGAGATTCGACCCTTTAAGTGGTTTCCCCTACTAAAACCCCTTAAAGAAGCCCAATTCTTTTATGTGCCATCAAACTTTAATTACACCTCTCGCTTCACCCGTGGCAAAAGCAACAACCTCTCATTTCGCGCCGTTGGCGGGGATACGTCAAACGTCATTGACACCGATACCGAAAACTTTACGCTGAACGAAGATTACCGCTTTAGTTATTCCCCCTTTCGGAGTATGTCTACAGACTATTCCTTAAGCATAGACCGCGATTTGCGCAATGGATTCTCCTTGGCAGAACTTCAATTTGGCCGAGAAACGTCGCGTAGCCAAACGATTAACGTGCGTTATTCCCCCAATATTTCTCGGTGGATACGCATAGACCCTTCCTATTCGGCCAACTACAGGGAACAACTCGAAACAGGTGGGCAACGCACTCAGTTGGGCAGTGTGCGAAAAGGCATCACCGTAAATATGCAAACATCTACCCAAGCCCGATTAAGCTTTAACTTACCCAGCCTTTTCCAAACCCTTACCCGCGGGGCTTCACGTGACACCACTTTTTCCATTCTCAAAATGGTCGGCAAAGTGGGTGGTTCTATTCAGCAAATCCAGTCCAGCGTCACACGTACCAAAACGTTCAATGCCTTTGGCCTTACCGAACGCCCCTCAATGGCTTACCAATTTGGTCTTAAAGATTCGGCTGAAGTGACTTCCATTAACACAGGCTCAGGCACACGCACCAACACCCAATCCATTCGCGATCAAGCCCAAGCATCTACGGGCATCCGTTTGCCATTGGGGTTAAGCCTAAATACCACAGCCAATTATTCACAAAGCCAAGACATTGGCAACACCCGAACCAAAAGTGATCAACTCACCTACCCCAAAATAGATGTGGTTTGGAGAGGCTTAGAAAAAATACCGCTTATGAGGTTCATTTGGACCAGTTCCAGTGCCAATTTTGGTTACCAAGAGGGCCATACCAGGCAAGGTGATGGCGGTCTCGACAACCAAACCATCACCAGTGACACACGCGAAAAAGCATTTAACCCCCTCTTCCAGTGGACAGCCCGCTGGAAAGGCGATATCAATACGTCTTTGCGCAGCAATACCAGCGAGCAAAACACCATCCGTTATCAACGCAATGTCACTTCCGACACATCTACCGTGCGCCCCACACTACAAGACCGCCTCATTGGTACAACCATCACAGATCAAAATGGCATGCAAGCCGACATGAGTTATTCTTTAAGAGGGCGCTTCCAACGCAGTCTCGAATTAAACCTGAGCTTTCAATTAGGCGCAAATAAACAATCCGAACTACAACGCAGTGCCTCAGACACACCAGCTGAGCCAATTGTTCGCCAAGACAGCAGCAACTGGTCTTTAAGCCTGGGAACCCAATATGCCTTTAGCACCCGCTTTACGGGGGGGGCAAATTTCCGTCACGAACGGCGCAAAGACCGTATCCGCGATTTGACCAATGTGGCTTGGGACTTTCGTTTTTGGGGTGAGATCGGATTTCAGTAAACTGGATACGACCGTCAAAATAATGCCAGTATCTTTTTTATAGACCCATAAATTTTTTCCAACCAATGGTCTGGTTATGTTTACCTTTAACCGCAACGAACAAATCGTATTGCTCATGCTCTCTCTGGCACTTTTGGCAGGAATTGTGGTCAGTTATTTAGATCGCACAGACTCCGATGCCATTCGCGATTTTGATGTCAAAAAAAACGCCATACCCGTTCCCGAAATGCCAGAGGTAACACACCAAGAAGATCTTCAAAAAACACTCTTGATAGACATCAATTCTGCCACGGAAAAAGACTTTCAAAAACTTCCCGGAATTGGCCCATCAATCGCCCAACGCATTGTTGCCTATCGTTTGCAGATCGGCAAATTCAATACAGTTGACGATCTAACAAATGTAAGCGGTATTGGTCCCAAAACACTCGAACGCCTACGTATAAACCTCACCATCAATCAACCATGAAACAATTTACCAGCTTGCACCTTTCTAATGACCATGTGCGTTTGTTGTCACTTACGCGCCAACGCAACAGCTGGTCTTGCGATGCGGGTCACATTGTTTCCATGTCTAATGATGCTTGCCCGCCAAACCTGAACCAGATAGATATCCCCTCCTTGCTTCCCAAAACGTCAGGTTCCTTGGTGATCACTTTGGGAGGAGGATTTTTTCATATCCAAAAAGTGCCCCTCGAAGTGGCTTCTGAATCCGACAGAATTGCCCAAATCTACTGGGAAGCCAGTCAGGTGCTAATCGATCCACCAGAGCACTATGTTGTAGACTTTCTACCCGCTGGTCGCGTTGCATTCTGGACGGCCATACGCAAAGAAATTACCGAAAATTATAGCCAGCACTTTTTAGAATTGGGGTTTGAGACCATCACATTTGTACCGGAACCTCTCGCACTTTTGGGGTTGTGCAAAAACACCAAAACCCACCAAAATCACGGGGCAATATGGCTGGGACAAACATGGGGGTCTTTTGTTGCACAAAACAATCAGACCTTAACGACAATTGAAACGGTATATTTAAACAACAAAGCGCACAATGATCCAAGAAACTTATCCCAAATCAAACACTGGATTCAGGGCGACCTCAACACCGAACGACGGCGCCCCGCATTTGAACAAGTCCTTCTTTGTGGCGAAACACAACCCCTTGCCACATTATCAGAATCTTTATCGGAATTTAAGACACCGCGTATTGTTTCATTTCAACTGTCAGACTACTTAAAAAGTATTTCCATTGACGAAGAAATCAACCAAGAAGCAGATACCTTTGCTCTTGCACTTGGGGCAGCAATGGTTCAGGCCCAATAACTTATGGATAAAAAAACCAATACATCACGACCCAAACGCCCCCAATCCAATGCAGACTTCACGCGCCTTATCCATGAAATAAAACGCCTCAACGAGTCGGTAACACGCATTGAACAACGCTTAAACAAAATAGAAGAAAATCAGCAAAATCAGCTCTCGACAACGATTATCCGAGACATCAAAGAAACACACGACCGGGTTTTTAAAGAAGCCATTAGCAACGCGAGAGAGCACAAAGAAATTCTTGAAATCCTTGCCAAACTGAGAACGAAGCAAAAAGAAACCGAACAATCAAAAACACCTCCCCCACAAACACGTGAAGACATTCCGGAATCGCAAAAACGTGTAGGTATTTTTGTGGATGTGCAAAATATATTCTATGCATCCAAGCAGTTTAACTCTCGTTTAGACTTTGATAAGTTGCTCAAAATTTCTGTAGGATCCAGGCGATTGATTAGAGCCATCGCTTATGTGGTACAATCACCCGAAGTAGACCAAAGTAGCTTCATTTCCATGCTACAACAAAAAAGTTACGAAGTACGTCGCAAAGATTTAAGACAACGCAGTGATGGCTCTGCCAAAGGCGATTGGGACATGGGTATGGCCATTGATGTCATGCGTTTTGTCAACACACTCGACGTGGTTGTTTTGGTCAGTGGAGATGGCGACTTTGTCTCATTGGTTAACTTGGTTAAAACCATTGGCCCCCGCGTAGAAGTTATTTCTTTTTTGCACAATACGGCCAGAGATCTCATCAACAGCGCCGACAAACACATTCCCATAGAAAACGAACTGCTCTTAAAAAATGGCTCACCAATAGATGTGCCCTAATTGAGCGTTCTCACTTTTTTCAACAGTGATAAAATCATGTTTGTAGATCAAGTTAGAGTATATGCACGTTCAGGCAATGGTGGCAATGGCAGTCACAGTTTTCGGCGTGAAAAATTTGTTCCCCGTGGAGGCCCCGATGGTGGTGATGGTGGTGACGGTGGTGATGTGGTCTTCGTTGTTGACCCTCGCCTCAATACCTTACTCGACTTTCGTTACCAACAACACATCAATGCCAAACACGGCGAACATGGTGCCAAACAAAAAAAAACCGGCAAACGCGGTGAAGACGCCCTTATTCCCGTCCCTCCTGGCACACTCATTAAAGACGGTGAAACGGGTGAAATTTTGGCCGACTTGTTAGATGAAAATCAACGAGAAGTCATTCTGAAAGGCGGTCGAGGCGGTCGAGGGAATGTACATTTTGCAACCCCCACAAACCGTGCGCCCGAACGCGCAGACTTAGGTCACGAAGGTCAAGAACGTTATCTGGAATTGGAACTCAAACTCATCGCAGATGTCGGCCTTGTTGGGCACCCCAACGCTGGCAAATCAACCTTGCTCTCTCGCATGTCTTCTGCCCACCCCAAAATAGCCAACTACCCCTTCACAACTTTACAACCCAACTTGGGCATTGTCAAATACGACACCTATGAAAGCTTTGTCATGGCCGACATTCCCGGTCTGATAGAAGGCGCGCACACAGGAAAAGGTTTGGGCATACAATTTTTACGACATGTAGAACGAACACGTATCCTCTTGTTCATGATCGATGTCACCAGCCCCGATCCCCAGCACGATTTAGAAATATTAAAAAACGAACTCAAACATTTTAGTCCACACTTACTCGAAAAACCCAGCCTGCTCATTGCCACCAAAATAGATCAATTACCTCCCGAAGAACACAAAGGGCCTTTTTTGGATGGCCAAACTGATCTGGGTATTTCATCGGTCACGGGTGCGGGCATTCCTGCACTCATTCGCTACCTGGGTCAAAAAGTAGGTGAAAGTCGAGAACAGACAGAACCTTTCGCTTAAAAAACACGGCACATAACGTTCATCCCAAAACAAAAAATTGAAACAAGTTTTCAATTCACAGTCTCCCAATTCAATAAAATTGGGAGACTTTTTTTGGCATACCAATTGCACAACCATGGTTGATTCTTTTTAAGGAGGAACCCACCATGGCAAGTGATCCTATTCCGTGGCTGATTCTATCAGCAATTCCACGATTGGGCCCAGCAGGCATATCCACACTTATCTATCATTTTAAAACACCAGAAGCGGTATTGTCTGCTTCTACAAAACAATTGTTAGAGGTTTCTGGAATTGGCCCCAATCTTGCCAACGCCATCGCACACCATAACCACACACAATGGGCTATGGATCAAATCCACAAAGCCGAACAATCCAACATAAACATTGTCACATTAGGAGACCCTCACTACCCCAATCACTTACGCCAAATATTTGCCCCCCCGCCTATCTTGTTTTATCGTGGACATATCAACCTATGCAATGCCCCCACCATCGCCATCGTGGGTTCACGCTCTTTTACCCCTTATGGACGCCACATCGCCTATCAACTGGCCAGTGAACTTTCCCAAATGGGCATTACCATTGTAAGCGGAATGGCCATTGGCACAGATACACATGCCCACCGAGGTGCCTTAGATCAAAAGGGTGCAACTGCCGCAGTTTTAGGCAGCAGCCTGGATCACCCCTATCCCTCACAAAACTTAGCTCTCTTTCATCAAATATGTCATCAAGGTGTTGCCATTTCAGAGTTTTTACCCAACACCAAACCCGAAGCACACCACTTTCCCAGGCGCAATCGCATCATAAGTGGTTTGAGCTTAGGCACCGTTGTTGTTGAGGCTGGGCAACGAAGTGGTGCGCTTATTACCGCCCAATTTGCCTTAGAGCAAAATCGCGAGGTATTTGCTGTTCCGGGTCCCATCAACTCAGGCCGAAGCATTGGCACCCACCAACTCATTCAACAAGGTGCCCAATTGGTCTTAAAAACAGAAGATATCATGAATGAAATACAAAGATATCTTCCCTCCTCACCACTCCCACACACAAGCCCCTCATTCCCCCGTGCAAAACTCAATAACCAAGAACAACAAATCTGGGAAACACTATCCCCCCACCACTCAACGCAAGCAAATACACTTGCAAGACAGGTCAACCTCTCTACGGCAGAAACATTGAATATTCTACTTTCTTTAGAACTCAAAGGATGTGTGCAACAATTACCGGGCTTAAATTTTCAGCGCAATACATAAAAAAAGCGACCTCCCAAAGGAGGTCGCTTTTTTTAATATCCAAAAACACTGGTCGTTAAAATCTGCGCATAAGCCCTACAATTTTGCCAGCAATGCGAAATGATTCTGCTTCAGGGCTCACCATAATTGGCGCATATGCCTCATTCTCTGGCATCAAACGCACTTTATTTCCTTCTTGGTAATAGCGCTTGACAGTGGCTTCCTCATCAATCACAGCCACCACAATTTCGCCTTGATGGGCAGATGTTTGATGCCGTGCAAAAATAATATCCCCATCCATAATACCCACGTTTTTCATGCTGTCACCTTGAACCTCAAGCGCAAAGACTTCACCTGAAGGCACAAAACCAGAATCAACAGACAACGTGCTCTCTACATTTTCTGCTGCCAAAATGGGTTCACCAGCAGCCACCCGCCCAATGAGGGGTATTTCACGAATGTTACTCGACGTCGAGTTGTCTCGCTCAACATAATCCGTCAATTCTATGCCTCGCGAAAGCATGGCATGACGCCGGATATAACCCTTTTTTTCCAAAGCTGCCAAAGTTGTTCGCACACCATTCGTCGATGCAATATCAAAGGCATCCATTACTTCCCGAATTGTGGGCGGATAACCATGGTCTCGAATGGCAGTTGATATGAAATCATAAATATCTTGTTGACGCGCAGTCAATTTTTTTCGCATAAAGTGCCTCCTCTGGCAATTGTTTCCAAACCCATTCAATCTCAAATGATCCTAAAATGAACGATTATAAAGCATTTAAGTGCAGATATCTTAATCGGGTATCATAACTGTTTATATATGACCTGCACATTTGAATATAGTGAACACGCGTGCATCCGTCAAGCACTACAATAAAAGTAACTGCTTTTAAATTGTAGATTTACCCCCCAAAAACGCCCCCATAAACCGCAATATTGGGTTTCAGTCCTTGCTTGACTTACGCAATACCTTATTGTATCTTATTTCTCTCAAACCCGTTATTTTTCAGAAAGTTAATACATATGAAAAACTTAACATATGCCTCTTGGTTGCCATTTGCTTGGCAAGGCATCCAACTGATGCTCCCTTCCGAATGGAATCCTGGTAAAATCACGGGCGAAGCCAACAATGGTGGGGTAAGACTTGACGATGCACAAATTGTTCGGTTGGAATTGGAATGGAAAGAAGCCCGAGGAGACGACCGAGTAGCACTTATTGTAGATCGCTACATTGAAGGGTTGGCCAAAAACGCAGAAAAACAAAAAAACAAACTGAAAGTAGAACGCAGTGCCAACCTTGCAGAACTCGATTTGCCCCATATGCAAAATGTCGAATTTTTTACTTGGGAATCAAACTTTATCGTTTATACTCTTGCCTGCTATAGCCCCATCTCAGACCGCCTTCTTTGTGTACGTGTTATGGGACATCGCGATGAAAACCTCGAAAGTATCTTACCGCGCATTCTCAACTCACTCACAGATACAGACCCAAAGGCAGCCCAACACTGGACGCTTTATGACATGCAATGCACCTCTCCCCCAGAGTATGTATTGGAGTCTTTCGAATTAAAATCTGGTCACGTGCGCCTCAAATTTGAACATGGCAACAACACACTTCTCATAGATCGCATCGGTTTGGCAAAAACCATCTTGGCAAACAAAAAATTGGATGTTTGGTATCCAGAATTTTTTGGTAAAGACTCACGCCATATTCGTATCGAATCGCAAATAGAAATAACACCCGATGAGAATCAAATCCTCACAATCACAGGCAAACCAAAAAGCCGGTGGCGTGGCCTTTTACAACCCTTACCTTTTTGGAACATGCGCCCCAGACAATTTCTCACAGGGCGTGTTTGGACGGATTATGACGCCAACAAAATCTTTGCCGTTCAAAGCTTTTGGAAAAAAGCTGATGAGGCACCTGACTTTGAAACCTGCATCCAATCCGTACGCGCAGTTCCTCCCCAGGCATAAAAAAAACTCCTATAATATTTAGGAGTTTTTAAAAACATAAACTTCAATTGCATTTTCTAAACAGATGCAGCCAATAGTTGACTCCCGCTGTCTTGAGACTGTGTCAATCGATTGTTGTTTGACCGAAGTTTTTGGCTTAGGGAGTCCAACATATTTTTATAGATACGAGCTGCCATATCTACATCTTGTTTAAGCAATGCATCAAACTGCATTTTCCCTACATTTATAAGTGTCACATCTTTAACAACCTCTATGGTCGCACATCGTGGCTGATTGGTAATCACCCCCATCTCACCCACAATATCTACAGGTACAATACGAGCAAGTTGTGTTTGGCCATCTTTTACGACCAATTCACCGGAAAGTAAAATAAACATGGCATTGCTTTTTTCCCCATCCCTACAAAGCACATGCCCAACCGGATGAGTCTCCAACCTGCCAATTTTCAACACTTGCTGAACCTGATGCATTGAAAGATTACGAACAAATGGTATTTTCTCAACGATCTTTAAATGTCTTGTTATGTCAATCTTCTTGCCCATAAGAAATCTCCAAAAAAATTTGTATTGCCGTTTTCAAAATCGTTACACAACACCCCACTGTTAACTAAAAATTGCCCCCCAATTAACACACCAGGCAAACGCTTATGACTTGACCGGATTTAGGGATTTGTTTTTATTCGCTAAAACACAATGCCCATACAGGAGTTATTTTCATGTTGTCTTTTAAGAAACAACCCAAAATTGGCCGTGAGGCCATGTTCAAATCCAAACCCGTTCGCAACGATCAACTCACTTGGAATGAAAATGAAAACCAAGAGGTAGTCGTTACGCTACAACGTGGAGACTCGTGGAAAGTACGTGCTTTGTCTAAACTGTTCTGGATTCCTGATCAAAAAACCTTGGTGCTCGATCAAATAGGCTCACAAGTTTGGAACATGTGTGATGGGCGCACAAATGTTGAAGCCATGATCCGCAAGTTAAGCGAAAGCCACAAGCTCAATATCAAAGAAGCAGAAATTTCCTTATTGGCCTACCTCAAACAATTGGGTCAAAAAGGATTGGTTGGGTTTGTGGTTGCCAAAGATGACCTCCCTGGCAAAAAAAACCGAGGCAAAGCGAGTGGTAAAGCCTGGGGGCAATAGTCCTGACCCAACACCTTAAACATTTCAAGCATCAATATTTACAGCATGTTACTTTCAAAATTTCATTCTTGATTTTTTTGTACACTTAAAATCTTGACATTTCTGTATAGATTGAGTAGGTTGTAGCTATACGTAAAACTTCATCTATCCGTTTTGTATCACTAACACGGAGTTGCCCATGAGCACCGAAACCAAAGAACTTGAAGCCCTCACTTCTGGTGAATACAAATTTGGCTTTTTCACCGACATTGAGCAAGATTCCGCGCCTCCTGGCCTAAACGAAGACATCGTTCGATTTATTTCTGCTAAAAAAAATGAACCCGAATGGTTGCTTGAGTGGCGCTTAAAAGCCTATCGCCATTGGCTCACCATGACCGACCCTCTTCAGCGCAAAAAAAGCGAACAATGGGCCATGGTCAACTATCCCAAAATCGACTACCAAGATATTGTCTATTATTCGGCCCCCAAAAAGAAGGGTGATGGCCCAAAAAGCCTAGATGAGGTAGACCCTGAATTATTGGCCACCTATGAAAAACTCGGCATTTCCCTCACCGAACAAAAGATGCTTGCAGGTGTCGCCGTAGATGCCGTGTTCGACAGCGTCTCTGTAGCAACCACTTTTAAAGAAACCTTGGCCAAAGAAGGCGTCATATTTGGCTCCTTTTCAGATGCCGTTCAAGAGCATCCAGAATTGATCAAACAATATCTCGGATCAGTGGTCCCCTATACCGATAACTATTTTGCAGCACTCAATTCTGCCGTCTTTAGCGATGGGTCTTTTTGTTATATCCCCAAAGGCGTGCGTTGCCCAATGGAATTATCTACTTATTTCCGTATCAATGCGGCCAACACGGGTCAATTTGAACGCACCCTCATCGTTGCAGAAGAAGGCAGTTATGTCAGTTACCTCGAAGGGTGCACCGCTCCCATGCGAGACGAAAACCAATTGCATGCCGCCGTTGTTGAACTCATTGCCCTTGACAATGCACAAATCAAATATTCCACCGTCCAAAATTGGTACCCAGGCGACAAAGACGGCAAAGGTGGTGTTTATAACTTTGTGACCAAACGAGGTGCCTGCCGGGGCGTCAACTCAAAAATCTCGTGGACACAAGTTGAGACAGGTTCTTCCATCACGTGGAAATACCCCAGTTGTATTTTGCAAGGCGACAATTCTGTCGGCGAATTCTACTCGGTTGCTGTCACATCTAACAAACAACAAGCCGATACGGGCACCAAAATGATCCACATTGGTAAAAACACCAAAAGCACCATCATCTCCAAAGGCATCTCTGCCCTAAGGGGCCAAAACACCTACCGTGGTGCTGTGCAAATTCTCAAAGGGGCAACAAACGCACGCAACTTTACACAGTGCGACTCCATGCTCATAGGTGACAAATGTGGTGCGCACACATTTCCCTACATTGATGTAAGGAACCCATCGGCTCAAGTTGAGCACGAAGCCACCACATCCAAAATTGGTGAAGATCAAATCTTTTATTGCAACCAACGAGGCATATCCACAGAAGATGCCGTTTCGATGATCGTAAACGGTTTCTGCAAACAAGTGATGGCCCAACTGCCCATGGAATTTGCCGTGGAAGCACAAAAACTATTGGGCATCAGCCTTGAAGGCAGTGTGGGCTAAAAGACACACTCTAAAACTTATCTTAGAACCTAAAAAGCTTCATTGATTATCAAAAGGACTGCCATATGCTCGAAATTAAAAACCTTCATGCCAGCGTTGAAAACACAGAAATTTTACACGGCATCAACCTCACCGTAAACCCTGGCGAAATTCATGCCATCATGGGGCCAAACGGTTCTGGCAAAAGCACCCTCGCCCAAGTTTTGTCTGGGCACGAGGCCTATGAAGTAACCGAAGGCGAAGTGATCTACAACGGTCAAAACCTTCTCGACTTAAGCCCCGACGAACGCGCGGTTGCAGGTGTTTTTTTGGCCTTCCAATATCCGGTTGAAATACCCGGTGTCAACAGTGCCTATTTTTTGCGCACGGCACTCAATGCCATTCGCAAAGCCAAAGGTGAAGAAGAAGTAGATGCCGTCGATTTTTTGGCCCTCTTAAGAGAGAAACTCAAACTGGTTGAAATGGATGAAAAGTTTTTAAGCCGTCCCGTAAACCAAGGATTTTCAGGTGGCGAGAAAAAACGCCACGAAATTCTCCAAATGGCCGTGCTCAACCCCCTGCTCTCCATTCTTGACGAAACAGACTCAGGCCTCGACATTGACGCTTTGCGCATTGTTTCCAATGGGGTCAACGCACTCCATGGTCCAACAAAAGCATCCATTGTGATCACGCACTACCAACGCTTACTTGACTATATTGTGCCAGATTTTGTCCATGTGATTCTCAATGGACGCATCGTACAATCCGGTGACAAAAGCCTTGCTTTAGAATTAGAAGAAAAAGGATATGATTGGATTAAAAAAGAACATTCTCCTCAAATCGTTTCGGCCTAAAAAACAATCAAACTTTTTTCTAATTCACAGTCATTTTGTAGGAGTTTTTTGACCCATGGCAACCGATCATAAAGCGTGGCTTGAGCAATTCAAAACTTTCGAAGCATCCCTCAACGGACAAAGCAGTCGCCCCATTCATAAAGTGAGAAAAAGTGCCATCTCGCATTTTGAAAAAACCAGCCTGCCCACTTCTGCCGATGAAGCTTGGAAAACGATCAATACATCCATCATGACCCAAGCCGATTACACGTTGGCAAAACCCTATACACTGGGTGACATTTCTGTCGAAACCTTGGCCCCCTACACCTTGCCAGAGACCATTCAATTGGTTTTTGTCAACGGACATTGGGCCAAAGACTTATCGCAAATTTCAAAATTGCCCAAAGGCATTCGTGTAGAAGCCCTATCTGAAGCACTGGTAAAAGACCCCCAAAACGTATCTGACCAACTCAGTCATATCGTCGGGTCTGAGCAACGTGTTTTTGCCACACTCAATACGGCATTTATACAAGATGGTGCTTATATCCACATTACCAAAAACACCGTTTGTGAACATCCTATCCATCTCATATTCTTTTCACATGCAGAAAATGCTCCCACTGTGGCACATACGCGCAACCTAATTGTAGCCGAAGACAATGCCCAACTCCAGATTATAGAAACCTATGCAGGCATGGGCGAACAAACGTATTTGACCAACAGTGTCACAGAGTTTGTTGCTGGCGAAAACACCCAAATAGATCACTACAAGGTCGAAGTAGAAACCCTTCAAGGCATTCACATAGCCAACCAACATGCCACATTGGATCGCAGTGCAAACGTCACCTCTCACGCGTTCTCTATTGGGGGTGCTTTTGTCAGAAATGATGTTTCGGCACACTTGGGCGGCGAAGGTTGTGAAGCCACAGTGAATGGCCTTTATTTGTTAGAAGGCAGCCAACTTGTAGATAATTACACCTTGCTTGAACATGCAGAACCCCATTGCCCCAGCCACGAACTGTATAAAGGCATTTTGGGAGACAACGCACGTGCTGTTTTTAGAGGCAAAATCCTCGTGCATCAAAAAGCACAAAAAACAGACGCTTATCAACAAAACGAAAATATTCTCTTATCTGACAATGCACGCGTCAATACCAAACCCCAGCTTGAAATTTATGCCGATGACGTCAAGTGCTCACATGGCGCAACAATTGGTCAACTCAACAAAGACGCCTTATTTTATCTTCAAGCCAGAGGCATTCCCCAAACAGAGGCGCAACACATCTTGCTCAAAGCTTTTGCAGACGACATTGTTGATCGTGTCAAAATAGATTCCTTGCGCAAACATTTAGACACCCTTATTCAACACAAATTTGATCGCCTCTACCATGCCAAGGAAATTGCATGAGTTCTCCATTAGACATATTGATGCCCCAACCAGCTGAACCAGCTCCCAAGCCAGTTCAGCCGTTCCAAGCATTACGCATACGAGCAGACTTTCCGATATTGGGTCAACAAGTGCAGGGGCATCCACTGGTCTACCTTGACAATGCGGCCACTGCACAAAAACCCAGGTCGGTAATTGATGCGCTCTCGCGCTATTATACCGATCAAAATGCCAATGTGCATCGCGGTGTACATCACCTCAGCCAAATTGCAACCGATGCATATGAAGCTGCTCGACGTAAAGTAAAACAATTTATAAACGCCAAAACCGACATCGAATGCATCTTTGTAAAAGGCACCACAGAAGGCATCAACCTCATTGCTCAAAGTTATGGTCGCCAAAATATCAAACAAGGCGATGAAATTATTGTATCAGAAATGGAACATCATTCCAACATCGTTCCTTGGTATATGTTGTGTGATGAAGTGGGGGCAAAATTACGTGTAATTCCCATCAATGACCAAGGTGAACTCTGTCTTGACACGTACAAATCACTTTTTAATGAACGCACCAAATTGGTCACGGTTGTCCACATTTCAAACGTACTTGGCACAGTTAATCCAGTCAAAGAATTGGTTCAAATTGCCCATGCACACCATGTGCCCATTCACTTAGACGGAGCTCAAGCAGTCCCACACCAACGTGTGGATATGCAAAAACTCGATTGTGATTTTTATACCTTTTCAGGGCATAAACTCTTTGCACCAACAGGCATTGGCATCCTTTATGGCAAAGAACATTTATTAGATACCATGCCTCCCTACCAAGGTGGTGGCAGCATGATCCAAAACGTATCCTTTGATAAAATCACCTATGGTATCTTGCCCAACAAATTTGAAGCGGGAACCCCACACATAGCGGGTGCAATTGGTTTGGGCGCAGCAATTGACTACCTCAGCAACATCGATTTTGCAGGTGCAGAAATTTACGAATCCGAACTCTTAGAATATGCCCACGGTTTACTAAGTCAAGTGCCGGGCCTAAAATTTATCGGTATGGCAGAAAACAA
The DNA here is from genome assembly GCA_038279365.1 of Candidatus Latescibacterota bacterium. Taxonomy (GTDB): domain Bacteria; phylum Latescibacterota; class UBA2968; order UBA2968; family UBA2968; genus JABIFK01. Next base: position 126,374 of record JAYODI010000002.1, read on the forward strand.
AGTGGGTGTGCTTTCTTTTGTTATCAAAGACATCCACCCCCATGATGTGGGCACCATTCTCGACCAAGATGGCGTAGCTGTTCGAGCAGGCCATCACTGTGCACAACCCATTATGAAACATTTTGACATACCCGCGGCAACACGGGCATCTTTGGCCTTTTATAACACTCGAGAAGACATTGATGCTCTTGCCAAAGGGTTACACAAAGTGATTCGCGTCTTTAGCTAAAATCATGTCAGACTTACGAGAGCTTTACCAACAACTCATTCTGGATCACAATAAGAATCCAAGAAACTTTAGAGTGATTGACACAGCCAAACACGTTGCCGAAGGCAATAATCCGCTCTGTGGCGACCGTGTGACCCTTTATGTCGAATTGGAGGGTGACAAAATTTCCGACATTGCGTTTCAAGGTTCTGGTTGTGCCATTTCCAAAGCATCTGCGTCTCTCATGACTGACGCGCTCAAAGGCAAAACCATCGAAGAAGCAGACGCCTTATTTCAAAATTTTCAAAAAATGGTCATCCAAAAAGAATCAGAATCAGACGTTCAAAAAATGGGCAAGCTCGCAGTTTTTTCTGGCATTCGAGACTACCCCACCCGTGTTAAATGTGCCACCCTGCCTTGGCATGCTGCTCACGCAGCTTTGCATAACCACTCAGATCCGATTACCACAGAGGGGGAAACCTCGTGAACTTACTTAAAATATTTAAAAGCAACAAAAAAGAAGACGAGCCCGAACAAGAAAATGAAACACCCAAACCCGACGGCAAACACAATGTGGCCGCTCCACCTGTAAAACCTGCGCCAGAGGCATCTGCGCCTCCAGTCAAAGAAAAACCGTCTGAACCCATTGATGTGGATGCCGTCCATAAAGAAATCGTCAAAGCTTTTAAAACCGTTTATGATCCAGAGATCCCCGTAGACATCTACGAACTTGGGCTCATCTATGAAATAAAAATTGAACCCGATGGCAACACCTATGTAAAAATGACACTCACCGCACCCAACTGCCCTGCTGCGGGTATTTTACCAGGGCAAATTGAATCTGCAGCTCGTGGTGTAGAAGGTGTTTACGATGTCAAACTCGATCTCGTATTTGACCCCCCTTGGGGGCCCGACCGAATGTCTGAAGCCGCCAAACTCGAACTCGGCATGCTCTAAAAAAGTGGGTTAATTTTATGAAACTGAGTACCCAAGAAGAATATGGTCTTCGTTGCCTCATTCAAATTGGCCATCACGAACGCAACACAGGCAACAGCATCACCATTTCTGAAATCAGCCAGGCAGAAGGGTTGTCTACCGCCAATGTGGGCAAACTTCTTCGACTGCTTCGAATGGGCAACTTTATCGAAAGCGTACGTGGTCAAGCAGGTGGTTACAAGCTCGCACGCACACCCGCCGAAATATCCATAGCTGACGTGCTCACAGCATTGGGTGGTCGTCTTTTTGATCCAGAATTTTGTGAAGACCATGCAGGCCAAGAGGAATTTTGCACACATTCGGTCAACTGCTCAGTGCGTTCTCTTTGGAACGCCATTCAATTTGTTGTTGACCAAATGCTTGATCGCATTACATTACAAGACCTATTGGGTGAGGAAATCACACTCAAATCGGAATTGCAACAAAAAGCAGAAGAACTCTTGCAAGTCGCGCCAGCACCATAAAAATCAAATGAGGTGGCAAAGGATAAGGTTCAAATAACACACAAATAATGTGTGAACCTCCCCAATACCCCACCCACAGTTCTTTAGGAGAACACCATGAACATCACCGTAACCGATGTGGCCCAAGTGGAAGTTAAACGCCTAATGGAAGACCAAGATACACCCATCATTGGGGTACGTGTCACAGCAGAGGCCACATCCCCATTGCGTGCCAACTATCGGCTTGCATTTGTGGCTGAAGGACAAGATTCACCCAAAGACACGGTTATCGAGTACGATGGTTTTAACGTTTATATTGACGAAGCCAGCACCAAATTTACCCAAGACATTACCCTCGACTTTGTAGATGGATTAATGGGACGGGGATTCAAAATTGAAAACCCACACAAAGTCCCTCCCCATCTCAAAGGCACCTTGGCCGAAAAAATTCAGGCCGTTATAGATGAAAAAATTAACCCTGGTGTGGCCTCCCACGGCGGCAATGTTTCTCTCATCGACATTAAAGATGACACGGTCTACCTCCAATTTGGGGGGGGATGCCAAGGCTGTGGTATGGTGGATGTGACATTAAAACAAGGCGTAGAAGTCATGATCAAAGAAGCCGTGCCAGAAATCACACGCGTACTTGATATCACTGACCACGCAGAAGGCAACAACCCCTATTATCAGACCACGCAATAACCAATTTCCAAAACATATCAAAAGCCTCGGTAGAATACCTACCGAGGCTTTTTTATTTTCACCAATAAAACCAACTTTTGTTAAATTTTTATCACATGACCTGCATGGCCTTACAGATTGGCTCAAAATAAAAAAACGTTTTTTAAACGTGTGGAGGTTGGGATGCAACAACAATTGTTAGAAGATGTTGTTCTGGCAGCAACACGCATACACAACGAATTAAAGAGCATAACGGATATAAACAAGCGCAAAGAGAAACTTAATGGATATCCTTGGACCCTCGCTCCCTTAACGGTGCTTCACGCACATACTGGCGATCAAAAATATCTCCAATGGGCACATGAGGGTCTGGTCTGGATGGTAGACAGTGCCATCTTACCCGATGGATCCATACGCCCCCAACTGGGTAGCTTTCGGCTCATGCAACCTTTTTGTGAAGCGTTTTTGTATTTACAAAAACAAAATGTGCTCACATCCGAAGAAACAACCCGCATCCAAGCCCAAATAGCGACCAGCGCCAACACGCATTTGGATTCAACAGACTGGGGTGCGCAAAACCGAGCTACCGTTGATGCTGCAGGGTTTTATTTTGCATCGGTGTCGGTCCCTCACCATTCCAATGCCACACGTTGGAAACACTATGGAGATGCCCTCATAGAAGACAGTTGGGGACGTTGGTCCATTGAAGATGCCTCAATCTATGGGCCATTTTGGCTTTTTTATTTGATGACAACCGCAGACCTTCAAGGCCGCAGTGACGAATTTATGAACTTCGTCACCACACGATACTACTTTGAATTCTATCGCGGTTTACTTGCCCCCAACGGCATGCTTCCCGAATGGGGGGATGGCGATTGGACACATATGTGGCATTGGTATATGGCCACCATGGTACGTGCAGGTTCCGAATATCAAAATGGTGAATACCTCTACTTTGCCAAACGCCTTTATGAAACCCATAGAGAAATGGGTCTAAGAGAACCCATCCATGGCTTTTTACCAGCAGGCTTAGAAGAAGGTGACGGACTCTATTGCGCCGGCACAGCTTTACGTTGGTTAGACACATCCGTAGAAATGAAACCCTATACATTGCCCCAATCTGAAGAACTGGTTGATGATCTGGTATCCAAAAAAATCATCTTTCGCAATGACAAGGGCAACAACAGCTCTTATGCCTTTTTAAACTACCGTGACCAAGGACCATATGGGCGCTATCAACGAGACTATCAAAACCAACAGTTAGCCGCCTATGAAGAAAAACCCCATCACGGACACGGCGATGAAAATGCCATCAACTTGCTTATGGACCACGAAACAGTGCTGTTGGCAGACGGTGGTTACCGCCGCACCCCACACGACGGCTGGCGAGCCGACCTGTATCACAACAAAATTGTCGCCCGTTTGGGCTGGCCCATTAACCACGATGTGATGCATTATTTGCAACAAAACCGGTCATACTCTCCGGTTCTCACAGAAAAAATTCACTTTGGAAACTTTGGCCCCATAGACTATTCGCGCACCCGACTGATTGATGATGAACGAGGGTATACCACCGATCGCATCCTCTTATTTTTGGTTCAATCAGGCGTTTACATCATCGTCGATGCCATTCATATTGACCGCGAAGGGCGCAAATTATTTGCCAATATGTGGCACCCCAGCCACATTATTGAAAACGGCAATTTTGCCACAGAAAATGAACATTGGATGCGCTCTTGGTCACCCCAAGTTCCTGTTCGCCAAGACCACTGGACCAACCCCCACAACAAAGAACTGCTTATTGAATTTCTCGATAACCGCGACAAATACACCCAAATACGAGAAATAGACCGATGTTATAACCCCTCTCAAGCATTTTTTCAATTTGTATACAGCCACTTTTTTAAAGGCCAACGCTTGGCATTTGTAACCGTTTTAACCCCTCACAACCCAGGCCAATTCAACAAATCGATGTTGGGTTCCGTTCAAGTCATTCACGATGCCGAACGGTCATGCAGAACACTTGGACTTCGGTTTAAACATGAAGGATCGCCCGTAACTGTTGGTTTGAAATTAGATCAAACCATTGGCCTCACCAATTTGCGGGGGCGTCCCTTGTTCGACTGGAAAACAGGCCAAGTCACTTATGACAACTTGCAAACCGATGCGGAGTTTGCTTTTGTAAAAGACAATGGCACGGAAGCCGATATCGGGTTCATTTATGGTTCACAACTGACATACAAAAACAAAACCCTCTTTGACATGCCCATCAACCAACATATGTATCAGGGGGCTGTAGAAGAATACCGCGTGCCCGATATCAAAGACAAAATGCCACGCTGGCGCGAAACAATCACGCTATAAAACACCATCAGCACCATACGGTACCCCCATAAAAAACGGCGATCATATTGATTTGATCGCCGTTTTTGTAATTTCAATCAATGGGCATCTTCTTCGGTTTCGCTTTCGGCAGGTTCTTCCTGTCCGCCACCCTTCTTTTTATCTCTCTTATCTTTAAACTCTTTAATTTTTTTGATCACATCAGGTGCATATTTTAACAAATCACCCACCGACATGCCCTTGTCTTCAAGTGGCACCAATTGCGCTTTGCCATTTTGGATAATAATAAACGCAACAGGTTGTACAGATCCTCCACCACCCGTTCCACTGCCTCCGTCTTTTTGATTGCCTTTACCACCACCCGCGCCAAATCCAAATGAAATTTTAGAAACAGGTACAATAATCACATCGCCAGCAACAACCGGCTCACCCACTACAGTTTCGGTCTTGACCAGTTCGCGAAACTCTTGCATCATTGTTTTAATCAGATCATCTATTGGCATTTCGCCTCCTTATGCGCAGGGCGCAAACCCTTGAAACACAACATCCATCTCCAACACTATGCCGATGGCACTTCTGGCAACATCGCTTCACGTTTTATCCGTCGTTCTCGCCACCAAATTTTAACTCCCAAAATCCCCCCTCTAACGACCAAGGCCAATACCGCCCATAAAAACCGCGACAAATAAAATGAAACCTCAAGAGCACCTGCCCCTTCCAAGCGCGATTGTGTAAAGTCGGGGGTCAACACCAATGACGTACGTTTGCCCAACAAGGGCCGTATAGCCTCTACATATCCAAACAATCGCCCCGTAAGTGCCGGATCCCCCGCCCCATATACCACATCGACATCGACACGCCGAAATCCTAAAATACGCGTTAACCGTTTCAAAAAACGCCACAGAATAGGTCGTGCTTCTTGCGAATACCCCCAATATCGAGAAATTCGAACACGCAAAGCTTTCCAACGCGTCCACAATGAAGGTGTTGCGTCTGGTTTTTCGTTGGCTCCTGCCACCTTCAACGGAGGGACCCTTCCAGCTTCCATAGATGCCGATGGAGGAGCAGATGCTTGGGGTAAATCCGATGTATTTGTATCAGATTTTTTTCTTTTTACCGCAGGTGTCGGCAAACTTGCCCGAACACTTTCATCGGTATGTGTTTTTAAAACAGGTTCAGGTGAAGGCGCACCTACAGATGGTGTTGCTCTTATGGGTTCTGGAGATGGGTCTTTTTTTAATACAGGTTCACCCGCTTCAACATCTTCTTTGGGTTGCCAAATCACCCATTTACCAAACACAACCTGAAGTTGCCCACCCCTTTCTGTGTAATCAAACACCACCCCCACCACACCAGCCAAAGCTTTTACCCACCCAGAGACGGCATATTCATTTTGACGATAATAACCTGAACCACCAATATGAATAGGCAACAGAATCAACAAAACGACCAAAAACACCAATATTCCCAATGGAATACCGATGAGATAAGCAAGAATAAGAAACAAATTGATCCACACAGCAATCTCCTCATGACCCCGAGAGGATAGTCAAAACACACCTACAAATCAAGTATTTTCTATCAGTTACACAACACTTGACAGACCCACTAAGAATCCACTATTATTCAGAGTTGTAAGGCAATGACAACATATTCATAAACCGCCACGTTCCTTGTTGCCACCCTGATCCACACCTTATCACCCCCTAGCAAAGGACGCACCATGGGCGCATTTGAAGCGATTGACACATTTGAAAAAAGTGGAAAACTTTCTGCCACAGCGAGTCAAAATTTAAAAAAGTGGCTATCAGAATCTGCCTACGCACACTTTCAAAACGAAATTGAAACCCTCATCAAAAACGAAAACCTCGATGAATTGGAAGATGCCTTTCGCACCAATATCGAATTTGGCACAGGCGGTATTCGTGGCAAGATGGGAGCAGGCCCAAACCGCATCAACCAACGCACCATGGGCGAAGCGGCACAAGGTCTTGCCAATTATGTGCTTCAATCGGGTATTAAAAATGCCACGCAAAGGGGTGTTGTCATTGCCTGCGACACACGCAACAGATCAGATCTCTTCTCAAAAGAAACGGCATCTATTTTTGCAGGCAATGGCATCACAGCTCGCATTTTTGAAAGCCACCGATCTACGCCAGAGCTTTCTTTTGCATTGCGGCAGACAGGTGCCATAACAGGTGTGGTGATCAGTGCCAGCCACAACCCACCATCGGACAACGGATTCAAAGCCTATTGGGATGATGGTGGGCAAGTGGTCCCCCCTCACGACAAAAACATCATTAACGAAGTCAAAGCCGTTCAAGAAATCAAACGCATCGACTTTGAAGAGGGAATCCAAAAAGGTTTGATACAAACCCTCGGTTCGGAAATAGATGCCCCTTACATTGAAAATCTCGCAAGCCTATCACTTAACCCAGCAAGAGACATCGGCATCGTTTACACCCCCTTACATGGTGTGGGTGCAACCTCAATCGTACCAGCACTTCAAAAACTTGGCTACAAAAACCTTAAGATTGTCGCCGAACAAAACATACCTGATGGCAACTTTCCCACCGTTTCCAATGGTGTGGCCAACCCTGAAGACCCAAACACATTTATCCGTGCCATTGCCGATGCCAAACAAATGAATGCCGATATTGTCATGGCCAGTGACCCAGACGCGGATCGCCTTGGGTGTGCCCTGCCTCATCCGACCAAAGGATGGGATGCCACCCCACAAGAACTCGCAATCAATGGCAATCAAATTGGCGTGATTTTGGCACACTATATTTTAGACACCCACAAAAAAAATGGCACCTTGCCACCCAAGGGCGTGGTGTGTAAAACCATAGTAACCACAGATCTTATCTCTCTTATTGCCAAACATTTTGGTGCCAAACCCGTAGACAACCTTTTGGTGGGTTTTAAATATATTGCCGATATTATCAATCACCTCTCCAGTGATGAAACTTTTCTCTATGGCACAGAAGAAAGCCACGGTTACTTGTCGGGTGATTTTGTGCGTGACAAAGATGCCGCCTCGGCCGCAGTGCTTTTATCAGAGTGTGCCGCCCAACTCAAAACGGAAGGCAAAACAGTTCGTGATTATTTAGACAGCATCTACCAACAATTTGGCTACTTTCACGAATCACAAAAATCAACCTACCGCGAAGGCGCACAGGGCAACCGTGAAATTGCACAAATTATGACCGGATTGCGCAAAAACCCACCCACCCAAATAGGTGGCCACGATGTGGTCGAAGTTATAGACTATCAATCGGGCGAAGCAAAAAACCTCCAAACAGGCACAATACGTACATTAGACGCGGGCAAAGGCAATGTGCTTGCATTCACATTTACAGACCAAGGACACACACGTGTCACCGCTCGTCCATCGGGAACAGAACCCAAAATCAAATATTATATCTCTACCACATCCGCAGACAACCCACAGCGAGCATCTTCAAACCTTGCCCAAACCAAGCAAAACATTGATACCCTCGCACAAGAAATTATCGCAGGTATGCTTCACGCTGCCGATCAAGCACTGACTTAGAAAGAAGACACTTTTATGAACAACCCAAAACCCATTGGCATCGACAAAAACCTCACGTCATATGGTGATCCAGAATTTAGCAAATATATCCGCCGTGCTTTCTTAGGCGCAGCAGGCTTCGATGCAGAAGATGTCACACGCCCAATCATTGGCATTGCCAGTACCGTTTCAGACTACAACCCCTGCCACGGTCAAATGCCAGATCTCATTGAAGCGGTCAAACGTGGTGTGATGGAAGCAGGTGGGTTACCATTTGTATTTCCGACCTGTTCACTTCACGAAATCTTTTTCTCTCCCACCACCATGCTCTTTCGCAATCTCTTGGCCATGGAAACAGAAGAAATGATCACCGCACAACCCATGGATGCCGTGGTGCTCATGGGTGGGTGTGACAAAACAGTACCGGCACAACTCATGGCTGCCGCATCGGCCAATATACCCGCTATCCAAGTGGTTTCTGGTGCTATGCGTACAGGTTCTTACGAAGGCACCCGCTTAGGTGCATGCACAGATTGCCGACGCTATTGGGCACAATATCGTGCTGGTGATTTGGGCGAAGGCGAAATTGCGCAAGTCACCCAATCATTGTGCAGTACACCTGGCACCTGTATGGTCATGGGCACCGCATCGACCATGGCCAGCATTGTCGAAACGCTTGGCCTGCTCGTTCCTGGTGGTGCCACCCCACTTTCGGGAACAGGGGACAGAATGCGTGTGGGAGTAAGATCGGGGCGATTGGCTGTGAAAATAGCCCAAACAAACCACACCCCCAAAAAGATGCTCACCCGCCCGTCATTCCTTAATGCCATCACCGTCTTGACCGCTTTGGGTGGATCCACAAATGCCATCGTCCACCTCTTGGCCATTGCCCGAAGAGCCGGAACAGAACTCACCTTAGATGACTTACATGACGTTGCTCAAAAAATTCCTCTGCTAGTAGACTGCAAACCTGCTGGTGTGGGATACATGGAAGACTTTCACAATGCGGGTGGCATCCCCACCCTTCTCAAAGCTTTAGAATCAAAACTCGACCTTTCGGTGCCCATCATCACAGGACAAACATTGGGGGAATATCTCAAAGACATAAAACCACCCCAAAGCTGGCAAACCACCATTCGCACCCTCGACAATCCATTAGGACCCAATGGATCACTCACCATCATCCGTGGCAACCTCGCCCCAGATGGCGCCATACTTAAAACAGCCGCTGCCAGCCCAAGTCTCTTTTCACACACTGGCCCAGCCATTGTTTTCGAATCGCCCGATGATGCCGCCAACCGCATTGATGACCCATCTCTCAACATCACACCCAATCATATATTGGTCTTGCGCAATGCGGGTCCCACAGCAGGCATGCCAGAGGCAGGTTCTCTCCCCATTCCCAAATATCTTGCACAAAAAGGGGTTAAAGACATCATTCGCATTTCCGATGCCCGCATGAGTGGGACGTCTTATGGCACAGTTGTGTTGCACTGTTCTCCAGAGGCCGCCACAGGTGGCCCCCTTGCGCTTGTTAAAAATGGCGACCTCATTGAACTCAATGTGGCCGAACAACGGCTAGATCTCCTCATTGATGAAGACGAACGGCAACGTCGTCAAAGCGCATTCAAACCCACCCCGCCACCAGAAAGAGGCTGGCGCAGACTTTATGCAACACACGTTTTACCCGCCCACTTAGGTGCCGATCTCGATTTTTTATAATCTGAACCTATTCATTAAAAAAGCCTTGTTCTCACATTCAGAACAAGGCTTTTTCATTTTTAAAAATCACAAGAGACTTAAAAAAAGTCCGTTTCCCAATAAAACACATCGTCACCAAAAAGATCTGTCCAAAACTGGGCTTCCGATTTGGGCTGTGGGCTGGGCACCACATCTGCACCTAATTTTTCGCGTAAAGAATGCCAATTTACACCTTTCACCATCATCTCATCATAGGTTGACCAAGTGGCTGTAGATTGGCTCATTGTTTCTAGCGTATGTACAAATGCATGGCGATGTGGCAAACTCCCAGACAACTTGCCATTGCATTTGTTCAAAATCAAACTGGCCAAATCGGCATATGCCAAACTTTCATTGGGCAAAGCACAGGCCTCTTTGACCCAAACGCCATCGCCATCGGATACAAAATTGACATAGGCAACCACCTCACCATTGCGCACAACACCCCATTTGGGAAACAGACCTCGGATACGCGCAGGCCCATTGGTCCAATAATTTCGGTCCCTTACCACAGATCCCGTGACATGCATCCCATCCACTTCATGAATATGCATCACAGCATCCAAATCTTTTTCAATCTCTAACGGACGAACATCCAAACTCTCGCGTGTTACATCCACAAAATTTATGGTAAATGTGGGCAATGGAATCGTAATCCAATTTTGAGCCTCATAATAAGGCGTTCCAATGATGGTAAACAACAGTCCAAAATCATAACCTGCCTGCAAAAAATAACCTTCCGTATCCCTCATCAGCGCTTGTGCATATCCTTGCTTGCGATAATTGGGATGCACACACAAACTGCCAATGCCAGCAGCCAACAAAGAAACACCTCTCACCCGCATGGTGCGATCCCAAATACGCAAATGGGCAACAATGCGCCCATCGATTTCTATTACACGGCTATGGTCCAGCGTATAAGTGGGATCTTCTTTGGCATAAGCCAAATAACGCGCAGGTGATTCGGCTTCATTTGGGCGAAAAACAATGTGCTGCAATTCTGCAATTTCTTCAAGTTCAGATACCTTGGCGGGGCGTATATCCATACTCACATCCATTTATAAAGAAGTTAAAACACCCTTCACATAACCCAGTGTAAATGCCAAATCACGATCCACATCATTTGGTGCACTCGACCCCACACATTCGACATACAATGGGCCATTAAACCCACCCCCGACCAGCCCCGATAAAACGGTATAGAAATCAACCAACCCATCGCCTGCTGTCACATTGACATCTGGGCGTCCATCTTCATGCAATACACAGTCTTTGATAATTGCCGTAGACGTAAGCGATGCAATCTCACCCACTTCAGACTCTGGACGAACATCCCCTTTTGTATAATAGATTATATTACCCGGGTCATAACTGACCGAAAAGGATGGGTGATCGACCAACGCACACAAATCCACCAACTCTCGTGCTGTTAAACTGATCCCCCCATGGGGTTTGAGCGATATCCCCACACCAACACTTTGGGCATGTTCTGCCGCTTGACGCATCACTTTGGGATAAATTTCATAAAACTCTTCTTTGCTCGTGCCCAGTTCCAAAATCCATTTGGTACCCAATGTGGCAGCATTATCCAATAATTTCTTATAGGCCGTTACTGCCCCATCTAAGCCTTTATCCAAATGTGCACGCCCCAACAACATGGAAGGTGTTACCCCAGCATCAGCGGCGGCTTTTTTTACAGAAGCGATCTCTGTCGCTGTGCTTTCCGTGCTGACTGGAATCACCTTTTCATCACCCACCTGATTGGCAAAAATAGCCACATCGGTATACCCCGCTTTGCCAATACGTTCAAATGCTTCGGCATACGAAAGCCCAGCATAAGGCCTTGTTGTACTGCCAATGATCAATTCCATACCCTCCCCTTTCCAAAGAAATTCAAATTACTCATGAATCTCTAAATGTCACATAGATATTACTCTTATTTCAGTTGCCAATTAATCGATTTAAACCTTCCACGTCAACAGAAACTGCAACCGCTACCATTTGTGATACACACATCTCTTGCAATGCCACGCTTAAGAGACTTGGGCATTGACAACAGACGCCTAACGCACTATCTTCGCCTGCCAAAGGAGATATAACTGTGTCAGATATCATCAAACACCCAATTGTTCGCGTTATTGGGGCACTGTTGTTGTCGTGTTTTATTGTTGCCATATTGCCAGCCAATCGCGATGCCGTATTGCATCAACAAATGAGACAAACCATTCCCAAACTGGCCGCCAAGCTGGGCGAAGGGCCATGGACCCTTGACGAAAGCGCACCGCCTGCCTTGCAAAATGCTTTTGTCGATGCACAGAAACAGCGCACCAATCCTCCCACACAAACACCTGCCATCCGTTTTGCAGGCAACGTCACAACAAGCGGCTTTTTACTGCAAGCCACCCAAAGTTCAGGATCGTCCACTGAAAAGCTTTTATCCCCCATCACAAACTGGAGCTTGTTGCCTCCCATTTTGGCCATTTTGATAGCCATGATCAGCGGGCGTTTGATTCTTGGCCTTTCATTTGCCATTTTCGCAGGTGGTTTTCTCTCCCTTGCAGACACCACACCTTTTTACCAATTGCCCTTTTCTGCAGCCTACAAATCGATGGTCACTTATATTTGGGCCCCATTAGAAAGCTCATTCCAACTTTATATACTCGCATTTACGGCAGGGCTCATAGGCATGGTGCGCGTCACCACCCTCTCTGGTGGCAACCGGGGCATCGCCGATCTCTTGGCCACGCGTGCTGCAGGAGCTCGCTCAACACGTCTGGCAGCATTTTTTATGGGCATGGCAATATTCTTCGACGATTATGCCAACACAATCGTTGTTGGCACCACCTTGCGCCCCATTGCAGATCGCTTTCGGGTTTCGCGTGAAAAACTCGCTTATATTGTCGATTCTACAGCCGCCCCCATTGCAGGTGTGGCCCTCATCAGTACCTGGATCGGTTATGAAGTGAGCTTGTTTCAAGATCTCATGAACGAACTGCACACGGGTGTGTCGGGTTACGAACTCTTCTTTAGCGCACTTCCCCTAAGGTTTTACTGCCTCCTGACATTGGCCTTTGTCTTTCTCTCATCTTATTTACAACGCGATTTTGGCACCATGCTCAAAGCCGAACAACGGGCCTATTCAACAGGGCAAGTCATTCGCAAAGGTGCAACCCCCATGACCGGACGCGCCCAAGATGAAATACAACCCCAAGAAGGTATTGAAGCGGTTTGGTGGGCAGCTATGGTACCTGTACTGGTGGTCATTGGGGTCGTCATTGGGGGCATGGCCATTGACACGGCTCACAACGAAGAGGTTCTTTTTGCCCGTCAAGAATTTGGTCTCTTAAGCAGTTCTTATTGGACGGCCACCTTCTCAAATGCAGATACGGCAAAAGTACTCTTCATAGCATCGGTCTTAGGCTCCATCATGGCCATTTTGATTGCCATCACCCGCAAACACGAAACCACACAACAACGCCCCATCACCCTCGTGCGTGCCATAACAACTTGGGCAAAAGGCATTGTGGGGGTTTGGTATGCCATTGCCATCCTTATTTTGGCTTGGGCCATTAAAGAAGTCTGCACCGATGTGGGCACATCCACATATCTTACTGCCGCTCTTTCGCCCCTCATATCGCCTCTCTTGCTGCCCTTGCTCATCTTCTTGCTTGCTTCCTTGGTCGCCTTTTCCATTGGCACGTCCTGGACAACCATGGCCATTCTCATTCCCACTGTAGTCCCCCTCGCCCACGCCTTGGGTGGGTTGCCCCTCACCATTTTGGCCGCTGCCGCAGTACTCGATGGCGCCATCTTTGGTGACCACTGCTCACCCATAAGCGATACCACTGTGATGTCCAGCATTGCCTCTTCGTGTGACCACATCGATCACGTCAAAACCCAATTGCCTTATGCCCTCACCACCATGACCTTAGCAGGTCTTTTGGGCTACTTGGGCACGGCGGGTTTTTACCCCGGATGGGTAGGTTTATTACTTGGCTTGATCGCTATCCCCATCATCCTCCTTACAATAGGCAAAGATCCCGAGAAACAATCTACCTAAACACCATCCTATTAAACGATTTACCTGACCCAAAACTGCCAGAGTTGCGCATGTAATGGCTACAAATATGCCACAATGACATCCAGCCAAAAACACACACCTCCTAAAAAAACATAAATAATTGTTTTAAAATCACATATACACACATTTCTTTTTCGGCACAGTCCTTGCATTACCCTCCTGATGAAGATATTTGACTGATCATTTGGGAGGTTTTTATGCACCGTTTGCAATCAATAGCCCTATTAACTGGGATTATCGCTTTATTTGCCTTTATCGGATATTCTGTATTTGGATGGACAGGTGTCCTCCTCATCCTCACGGGCAGTGCCATATTCAACATAGTAAGCATCAGCAGCTCAACGCGCATTATTCTGTCTCTTCACCACGCGCGTTGGCTGTCCTTCTACGAAGCCCCAGAAATACATCGCATGGCAGAAGAATTGGCCTTTCGGGCAAACATCCCAGTACCCAAGTTGGCCGTTTACCCTTCCGACATGCCCAACGCTTTTGCACTGGGCACAAAAGGGGGCATTGTTGCCCTCAGTACGGGTCTTATCCATGCCTTGGATCGGCGCGAACTCAAAGGGGTCATGGCTCATGAATTTGCCCATCTTAAAAACAGAGACAGCCTTTTAAGTTTGTCAGCCGGTCTGTTCGTGCAAGCCATTGCCTCCATATCCAGTTTTTTTGGGATTTTTCTTTTGCTTATGTTCTTTTCTGGAACATGGAACGATATGCCTGCAACATTTTTACCCGTTATGCTTTTGGTCAGCATATCACCCAATATCGCTTATTTTTTACAAACCGCACTCAGCAGAACACGCGAATATTTAGCAGACAGAGATGGTGCTTTGTTATCGGGCGACCCACAAGGTTTGGCCAGCGCACTTTATAAATTGGAACATATCAACCAATATCTGTCGCGGTTACAACGTCGGTTCCGTTTCATATACACCACCGATGCACAAACCGGACCCAAATGGTTGCGCACGCACCCACCCACCGAAGACCGCATTCGGGCATTGTCACAGTTGGCACAACGCACCAAACCCTATCCACAACAAATTCATCGTCCCACCCGATATATCGCCATTCAATAAAAAAACGGCAATGGATATCCATTGCCGTTTTTTAGTTGTGTTCACAAAATCTATCCAACCGTCAAAATTATCCTTCGCCCAAAAGTTTTTGTGCATTTTGATAGGTAATTTTATCAAATGCATCTTGAGGTAATTTGAGACGTTGTATATAATCCATCAACCGCGTATCAAAATAATCTCTCCCAAACAACAACTTGTCTTGAAATTCTATCAAAAACGCCCGACCAAATGTTTCATCTCGGCTAATGGCCGTTAGTGCAGAACCCGCCGACAAATCTGCATACAAATTATCATATGCTTTTAGCATCACAGAAACCTTACCCCCAGGTTCGATGGGCCCTTTGGGATAAGATTCCTTATCAAATTTATCGTCTCCCGAAATATGTGCCCAAAATCCTGGTGCATGTCCAATAAACACCGTTTCTGGACAGGCCACAATTGCCCGTTCAAAAGACTCAATATTGCCACCATACCACCAATTGGGCCGCGGGTAATCCCCATGCCCGTGATCAATGGGATAGTCCAAGTGAATTGTAATGGGCAACTTCATCTCCCCACATGCATGATACAACCGAATGGCATCCGGGTCGTCAAACATCACCCGCACCTTAAGCTCACTGGCCACGCGAATCCCATGAATTTCAACTGCGGCTTTTAAGCGATCAATGGCATCTGGTCGCTTGGGGTGCGGCATATACCCCAACACAAACTTATCAGGTGCTTCACGCCCTACTTGCAACACATCTTCAAGCGGAATGCCCCAGCCACCAGGTGGCAAAACTTTGTGATAAGACGGGCTGTATTCATTTTCTGGCACTTCCCATGAAAACAACCACATCTGATCGATGTTTTGCTCCTCCATATTCTTCAAAATCTTCTCGGCATTAAACCCATGCCAATTGGGATGATTATGTGCGTCTATTAACATAGCAAGCTCCATCATTCATTTTTTAAACATCTATCCGTTAAATCAAATAATCACCATCTCGAATCACGCTACAAGCATCACCATCTGCCCCAACAAGCACAAGAGATGCCACCTGAATCGGGCTGTCTTTGGCATAGACAATGTCTTGATGTTCGATGTGGTCGGGTGATGAAAAATCTTTGGGCGCAACCACACCCCCCAAATGTTCACTGCGGCCATACGCCCAGTGAAACCCTGCTTTTTCATCCTCCAAAACATTGCCCCAAACCACTGCCTTTGCATTGCAACCCAACGCCAATTCGGCAATGTTTCTTCTCATGGGGTCCACATCAAAAAAGGCACGTAACTCTCCAGCCTTGGGTTCATCGCCCGACACTGTCGCAATGCGGTTTTTCTCCACATGGAACACAACCCTTACATCTCCATAAGCAACGGGAATTTCACCCTGAGTTAAACTCTCAACACCTTCGCGCTCACCTTCATAGGGCACCTGAAAACTCTCTCCGCTGGGCAAGTTGATAATGGGGAAACCACTTTTTCCACGTGGCAGTTGCCCATCATCCATCTTGGCCTCCCGAAAACGCAAATCGACCTGCCACTGATGCCCCGTTGAGAAAGTCACCTGCGCCAATTCGGCTTTGGACAATGCCTCCTTCAAAACTTGGCAACGCCTTGCAACCTCGGCATAATCGGCCGCCAATGCCGTTTGTTCCATGCGCCTTGCCACTTGGGGCAAAGATGCCGCACGAAAATCGGCATGATCTTTTGACCACGCCGACAATGGCGCCGTTGCCGAAAACTGCGTGAGGGCCAAAGCCAACGTCGCTTTTTCTAACGCTTGGCGAAGCACCATTGGCTCACCTGCATCTAAAGGCAAATTTGCATTGTGCGCTCCAGAAGCAGGAAATGACACCAACGGCAACACTTCAAAACCTACTTTTTCCCCCAAAGACACCCATGCCGCTTGCCACTGGGCAGCCATCTCTCGCCTTTCGCGCCATAAGTCATGATCGGCATAATTACCATGTGGCACATCCACAATCACCACCACACATTCATCAGCTTCGGGGTGAAAAACATCTCCAAACAGCTTATCCAAATCCAACGCCATAACAAACCCTTTCCCCACACACATTTTATAAAGTATCTAAAACCGCACGCACCTGACGAATGCCTTTAAGCATCAATTCGGGCGAACCCCAATGTTCAATGCTCACCACGCCTTGGTACCCGTCGGCCAAAACCGCCTTAATCAAATCGGCATAATTCATATCCGTATCCCGAATGGGATCCAATTCTTTGTTTTCATTTGGCTTGATGTGAAAATGTGTCATGCGGCCTTTAATGTGTGCATACCCCTCTGGAAAAGCGCGTTCACCACAAGAAATACCGTTGTTCACATCCCAGCAAAAACTAAAACCCGGTGTATCTCCCAAAGCATCGGCCACTTCCCGTGCTTCGGCACAACTGCCCGCAATGGTAGCCCCTTCATTTTCGAGCGAAAACGTCACACCTTCACGGGCGGCCAGCGTCACAATGGGTTCTAAAAAGGGAACTATAATATCCAAATAGTTTGCCACACCAGGGCGGTTTTCACGGTCACCATCTTTGCGATTGGGATTCCAAAGCGCAAAACCACGAATCACGGTGGTATCAAATGCATGCGCCAATTCAACCATGCGCTCAAACATCTTTTGGTGGTTGGCCAATTCGTCCGCATTGTCATGGGCACATTTTCCAACAGGTGATCCCACACTCATTACCTTCACACCGTATTTGGCCAACACATCTTGCACGCGCTTGACCATATCATTATCAATTTCCTGAACCCGTTGCCCCCAAATGCCCCCCCGCAACTCAATGCCCGTTGCCCCAGCTTCAACACCCAACCGCACCGCCTCATCAAAATCAGCTTTATCCACTTCATCTGCAAAGTACGCCAACTCCATAAAAATCTCCTTCACCCATAACAATCCAAACACCGCAATCAAATAAACATTTGGTGACCGCGCCTTATTGCCAATAAGGTATCACATCCATTTCCGCTGTCAAGAAACACATCACCCGACCACTCAGCTCATTTTTTCATTTTTCATTTTTCATTTTTCATTATCATGCCCTTTATGAATGAACAACTCCGCAAAAAAATATTGGGGCAAACACCCAAATCGACGGGCATCAAAAACATAACGCGACTACGTGCCCAACTCAAAGAATTGGCAGGTATAACCCCGCCACCAGACTATGACAAATACATCCGTTCAAAAGCTTGGAAAGTAAAACGAGAAACATTCTTAGTTGCATACCACCATCAATGTGTGATCTGTGGAAACAAAAAACACTTACATGTACACCATTTGCACTATCAAACGGTAGGCCATGAAAAATTAGAAGACGTGGTCGTGTGTTGTCGCCGATGTCACTTTATAGAACACCTTCCCCACAAAGACAATCCCGCTTGGGTAAGCACATCATCATCACAACACACCAACAAATCGGAAACGCGCTAACCACCTGTTACTTGGAGTTGCTATGCCCAAACCCAATGTGATCATCATCACCACCCACGATACAGGCCGCCACTTTGGTTGTTACGGCGTTCACACCGTACACTCACCTGCCATTGATGCCATTGCCGAAGATGGGTTTAAATTTACCAACTACTTTACAACAAGCCCAGTGTGTAGCCCCAGCCGAGGGTGTATGCTTACGGGGCGTTACCCCCAAACCAATGGCCTCATAGGTCTGACACACTCCCCCTGGGATTGGTCATTTAACGAAGGCGAACGTCACCTCTCACACATCATGCATGATGCGGGTTATCACACCGCTTTATTTGGCATCCAACACGAATCCTCTAATGTAGAAGAATTGGGATTTGAATCTCGCCATGCCCAAAATAGCGGAGGCACACGCCAAACGGCCCTTGATATTGCCGAATCTCTATCCGATTTTCTGAAATCCGACACATCCCAAAAACCGTTTTACGCACAAGTGGGCTTTTTTGAAACCCACCGCCCCCACGACTTTGGCGATGTCGAACCCGACGACAGCAAAGGCATTTATGTGCCCCCTTATTTGGTAGACGACGAAACATCTCGCAAAGAACTCGCCGTACAACAAGGAGCCGTGCGCCGTGTGAATGATGCCATCGAAATCATTACCCACACCCTCAAAGAAACCGGTCACGAAGACAATACCATTCTCGTCTTTACTGTGGATCACGGCATAGAATTTCCAAGGGCCAAATGGTTTTGTTATGACCCCGGTATCGAAATTGCTTTGCTCATTCGCTGGCCAAAAGGAGGCATCACGGGAGGACAAACCTGCGATCATCTTTTGAGCAATGTTGATTTCCTCCCCACACTCTTAAACCTCATTGAAGAACCCATTCCAGAAAACGTAGAAGGCATCAGCTTTGCCAACGTCTTTAAAAAAACCAATGCCACCCCCACACGCGACGCCGTCTTTTCGGTCTTTCAGGGCAGTGACAGCCGCAGCATTCGCACCAACCATTTTAAACTCATTCGCAACTTTGCTCCCCGCCGCATACTCGACACCCCAGTCAACATGACCCACACCCCACGCCCACGCATCAAACTCCCAGTGGTCGAACTTTATGACCTTAAAAAAGACCCCAACGAGTTTAACAATGTCGCAGCCGACCCCGACTATCAGGAAATTTACAAAGATCTCAGCAATCGCTTGTGGCAATGGATGGAAGATGTGCATGATCCCTCACTCAAAAGTCCTATTCCCACACCCTACTATTACGAAGCGGTTGCCGAATACCACTCACGAAAGGATGCATAATGCCCAAAGGAAAAACAGTCAACCTCGCCCTCGTAGGATGTGGTGGCATTGCTGGTGCACACTTAGGTCGCTATGAAGCACTCATAGACAAAGGTGAAAATCGTTTTCGCATCGTTGCTGCCGTAGACAGTGAGATCAGCAGAGCCAAAGTATTTGCTGATCGAATCACCGCCAAAACAGGTTGGCAGGTTAACACCTATCGCAGTGTTGAACAATTGCTCAACAGCGAATCCAATCTCGACGGCGCAGACATTTGTAGCCCACATGGTCTCCACCATGTTTTGGGATGCGACCTCCTCAAAGGTGGCGTGAACATACTCTGCGAAAAACCCATTGGTGTGACCGTGAAAGCCAGCAAAAAAATCATTGCCGCAGCCAAGCGTTACAAAAAGATCGCAGCCAATGCCGAACAATGTCGCCGAAGCATTGGGCAGCGCACCATTCACTGGGCATTTCACAGTGGCCTGTTGGGCGAACCACGCCTATGGTATGCCATCCGCTCAAGCTGGCAAGACCCGGCAGATCACCCCAACTGGCATTGGCGTGTCGATCGCAAATTGGGTGGATGTGGCATGGCCATGGACAGTGGCGCACATTGGGTGGATACAATGCGTTATTGGTTTGGCGAAATTGACAGTGTCTATGCCCGTGTGGCCCAAATGGAACAACGGCCCCATAAAAAAGGCGACAAACTGGTTAATGATGCCCGTGAAGATTTTTGGACGAGCATTTTTAATTTTAAAAATGGTGTTATTGGCACCTGGTCTTGGACCATCAGTGCCCCAGGCAAAGGCTTTAACGAACTCACCCTCACGGGAAGCAAAGGCACCATTGTCGATTCCGACATCTTCCACCCTTCTGCATTTCGGCCCAACGGTGAAGCCCAACTCCTCGATGGCACCACATACAGCATGCCCAAATTGCAACAAATGTACCTCGACACCCTCTCTCAAAAACAAAAAGACCGCCTGTTTCCTTATGGACTTACAGACGGTATGGCACTTGAATTGTGGGACTTTATTGATGCTCTGAGTATTGGCCGTGATGTCGAAATTGACGCCACAGAAGGTCTTAAAAGCAAAGCTGTATCAGAAGCCATTTACGAATCGGGCAAATCTGGGCAAGTGGTCAAAATAAGCGATGTTATTTCGGGCAAGGCCAATGCCTATCAAAAAGATGTGGACCGGATGTGGAAATTGTAAGGGAATAGCGGTCAGCGGTCAGCGGTCAGCGGTCAGCGGTCAGCAAGTCGCAAGTCAGTAAGACAATCTTCATTTGTGTGACAATATTTAAGCGGAATTGTTCTGGTTGACAGGGCATAAAAAAAGCGATCTCATTTACTGGGATCGCTTTTTTATTCACTACTTCCTTTCAATGTGCGGGTTGTACGCCATGTTGTTTGGCATATGCTTCTAAAATGGCTTCTATTTCGGCCTGAAACCGTTCCAAAGACTCAGCCACTTGATATTGAAATTCTTCGCGAATATGTTGTTGATATTCTTGGGCTGCTTTTAACAAAACCTCTGCATTTTGCTGCAATGTATGGTAATCATTTTCCAAGTGTTTTAAACGATCCTGTAAGCCTTGCATCATCACACTGGCAGAATCCACATTGCGTTGAATGGTCTCTTTGTAATCGCCACCAAATTGCTTCAAATAGGCCAATGCCTCATCCAAAAAGGTCTTCACTTCATCAATTTGCAAGGCCTGATGCGTGGTCATTATCAAATGATTGCCCTGAACTGCCAAACGCACGCCATCGGCAAAATCACCGGGATGATGGCGTAACATATAAGCCAAAAACTGCCAATAAATCTTCCGATAATTGCCCACAATGCCTTGATACCACAACGATTTAAAAAAGGCTTTCACTTCTGTGATCCCTATTGGCATCATATTAACAGGCTTGCGGGTGCGTCGGGCATAGTGTGTTCGACACCGTTCAAAAAACTTTTCAGGACTGTTAAGCGTTTCTACCGTCTGGCGGTGTTGGTTTAACAAAGCATCGGGGTCACCCACAGGCACAAAACTCAACTGACGACTAAAAATACCCGAATCACCCGTATACTTTACCCCTTCAATCAACCGCCCTTGTCGTTTATATCTTTTATAATCGGGTGTATCGCGCAACACACCCAAAATGCCCACCATGGCCACAGGAATACCCGCCTCCTGAATAAAAGCCACCATTCGCTCGCCAATATCTTCGGGGTCGGTATCTAAGCCCATAATAAAACCCGCCTGTACCTCCATCCCATACTCTTGCAAAATTTTTACTTTATCTAACAATGGTGTGTTGCCCTGCAAATTTTTGCGGGCTCCCATAAACTTCAGACTCTCTTCAACTGGTGACTCAATACCGGCAAATACCTTATCAAAACCCGCTTGATGCATGGCCTCCAACAAGGCCAGATCGTCACTCACTCGAATACTGGCTTGTGTGTGAAACACAAACGGATATTTGCGCTCCTGTTGCCAAGGAATCACTTCTTCTTCCAAAGTCTGACGGATTTCTTTGCGATTGCCCACAAAATTATCATCCACCGCCATCACGGACCCGCGCCAACCAGCATTATAAAGGGCGTCCAATTCTTGAATAACACGACTGCTCGTTTTTAAACGCGCCGTTCGACCATATAAGGAGGGAATATTGCAAAACGTACAGCTTTCTGGACACCCTCTCGTAATTTGCACCACCATGGAGCTGTAATGTGAAAAGTTAATCAAGTCCCATCTTGGCACAGGCGTTTTGCTTAAACTTTGAAACGTATCTCGTCGGTCAATATACTGACGCGTAGATTTTCCACCAGCCTGCACCAACGCATCCACCACATCCATAAACCCATTTTCAGCTTCACCCAAATAAAAAACCGCATCGCCCTCAATCTCTTCGTGATACTGTGTGGGCAACGGCCCCCCATTCATCACGGGCACATTCTTTTCGTTGCATCTTTTAATCACGGTTTCTAAGGACTGCCAATGAATAATCATGGATGACGTAATCACCACATCTGCCCAATCCAAATCGGCTTCGGTAAGAGCCTGCACATTCATATCAACCAAACGCAAATCGTAGTGCTCGGGCATCATACCCGCAATGGTCAACAACCCCAACGGTGGAAATGCCGATTTTTTGCCAATCATCTTCAGTGCTTCGTCGAAACTCCAAAACGTAACGGGCTGTTCGGGGTAAACAAGCAAAGCCTTTGTCATTTCAGCGCCATCCTTTCAAATCCGTAACATTGCGGGAGAAAGTGTCTTTGAAAACATAAGGTGCTTTTTTGGTTGTCGCAAAGAAAAAATTGCATAATTTAGGGGCATCACCAACCCAAACCCACCACAAGGAAATCTTCATGCTCACAGAAGAAGACATCTGGTATTTTAAAACAACAGGATTTTATCAGGTTCGTCAAACCTTGCCCGACGAGTTGGTTCAGCGCCTCAACGCCGTAACCGACACAGAAATTGCCCAAATGAATGAACCCATTGTATGGGAAGAAAACGGCATTCCCAAACCAGAAAATGTACGGCGATTATCTAAAATATTCGACAGAGACCAAGTTTATTTGGAAGCCGCATCGCACCCCATCGTTTTAGACGTACTCGAAAATATTATTGGCCCAAACATTGAAATTCTTACCAACAAACACAACCACATGATGGTGCGCCCTGCGGGGTCCTATCCAGTTCCTTGGCACGCTGGTGAAGAACCCTATGACCACACCCTCATCACGGCCTTAATCTATCTTGAAGCTTCCACTTTGGAAAATGGCTGTATTCGCATCGTACCTGGCAGTCACAACCGCCCCTTTATCAACAAAAGACGCCCTCAAAAACAGCGTGAAGACTTTAAAGACTGTGATCATTATTACCGATCTGTTCCCATCCCAATGCCACGAGGGGGTATTCTCCTTTTTAATGACTGCTGTTTTCACGGCTCAGACACCAATTTCTCTAACCACTCGCGCCGCAGTATGACCGTGGCCTTTCGTGCTCACGATGCCCACGACGTACTAAAAGACGACCCAGAAAAAATACTCGTGCGCGGTGAAAAAGCTTATACGGGGCATCCGCACCCATTGATCAAAAATTAAATGCTCACACCGACCCCACAACACACAGAAAACACGCTCTTATGACATCAAACACACAAGCCCTCGAAGATTTGTTAGAACTCCTCGACATACCCGGCAAACCAGCCGAAGAAGCCCAAGTATCGGCCCACTTGCAAAACAAACTGATCACAATGGGTGTACCCCAAGATAATATCGTCATCGACCATGCCCAAAACCAAAGTGAATATGGGGGCAATACGGGCAACCTCATCGTTCACATCAGCGGCACAGGACAAGGTGAGCGTTGGATGTTTAGCACCCACATGGACACCGTGCCAGGTGCCGTGGGAACCTTGCCCAAAATAGAAGGCGATTGGATTGTGAGCAATGCCCCCGACAAAGCCTTAGGGGGAGACAATCGCGCAGGTTGTGCGACCCTTTTACAAGTGGCACGTGCCTTATGCGCATTAGAAGGAAACCACCCACCCGCCACATTGGTCTTTTTTATTCAGGAAGAAGTGGGCCTTGTGGGGGCACGCGGGCTTGACCTCCATGCCCTCGGCACACCTCGCCCAACCCTCTGCTTCAATTTTGATGGTGGCGCCCCCGACCAGTTGGTTACCAAGGTTATTGGCACCGAACGCTTCAACATTCACATCAAAGGTGTGGCGGCACATGCGGGCTCTCGCCCAGAAAAAGGTGTTTCTGCCGCAATGATCGCCTCCCTGGCCTTAGCAGAACTGCATCAAACGGGTTGGCATGGAAAAATTGACAATGCCGAAGGACAAGGGTCGGGCAACATTGGCACCCTAGCAGGCGGCACAGGCAGCAACGTTGTTATGCCAGAACTCCACATCTTGGCAGAGGCGCGATCTCACAGCGCAACCTTTCGCAAAACCATTATCCAAACCTACCAAAATGCCTTCCTTAAATATGCCAAACAACTCAAAAGCACAGAAGGCCTTCAGGGAAGCGTCACATTTTCTCCAGGCCCATCTTACGAACCCTTTGACTTGGGGCAAGACACACCCGTTATTGTTGCAGCCCAACAAGCCGCAAAAGCATGTGGTTTTGAAACAACCTGTGTCACCAACAACGGTGGGATGGATGCCAATCAAATTGTTGCACACGGCATTCCTGCCGTTACGATTGGCGTGGGACAAGAAAATGCGCACACCCCTCAAGAACGCTTAAATTTACCTCGTTTTTACCAAGCCTGTCAATTTGCCGTGGCCATTGCCACCTTGCGAAAGTAATCATGCCCAATATCCCCGATATCCAGACCCAGTGTTTTGAAACCCCACAACACGACCTGCTCGAAAACGTGGTGCAAAGTGACCGACTACGCATCAACCAAAACGACATAGAAAATTGGTCTCGCATTCAAACACGCACCGAATGGGAACAGTATTACCAACCGCGCATAGAAGCCCTTCGCCAATCGTTAGGTCACTTTCCTTCCCCTCCCAAATCACTTGCCACGCACATAACCAGAACCATTCCCAGCAAAGCATACACCATTGAAAACATCGTTTTCGAAAGCCGAGAAAACATCTTTGTCTCTGCCAACCGCTATGTGCCATCGCCACGCAAAGACCAAATGCCCGGCATCATACTTGTGCACAGCCACCACAACCCCAAAGTACAGGTCGAGTTACAAGATATGGGCATTTTGTGGGCAAAAGCAGGATGTGTGGTTTTGGTCATAGATCAATTTGGATATGGCGACCGAAGAGACCACACCTTTGCCCCCCGACAAGATTATTGGTTTCGCCACATCACGGGCCAACAACTCCACACCCTGGGCGACAGCCTCATGGGATGGATGGTCTGGGACATTCACCGCTGTGTGGATCTGTTGCTTGCTGACCCCAATATCGCACCCGACAAAATCATTGTTATGGGATCAGTTGCTGGTGGCGGCGACCCGTGTGCTGTAGCTGCGGCATTGGATCAGCGCATAGGATGTGCCGTACCCTTTAATTTTGGGGGGCCACAACCCGAATCGCCCTATCCACTCCCACATGATGCACATCAAACATTTAACTACTTGGGCAATGGCGGTTGGGAATCGACACGCAACCTTCGGCTTAGTGGGCAGCACGGTTTCTTGCCGTGGCTTATTGTGGGCAGCATAGCCCCACGCAAACTCATTTATGCCCACGAATTTGCGTGGGACAAAGAACGAGACCCCGTTTGGACACGTCTGCAAAAAATATATAATTGGTATCAGGCATCAGACCATCTGGATTATACCCAAGGATTTGGCCAACTAAAAGAACGCCCC
Organism: Candidatus Latescibacterota bacterium; assembly: GCA_038279365.1. Taxonomy (GTDB): domain Bacteria; phylum Latescibacterota; class UBA2968; order UBA2968; family UBA2968; genus JABIFK01. The sequence continues at coordinate 152,566 of JAYODI010000002.1, forward strand.
CCCCAAGCTTCACATTGCAACAACATTGGTGTGGCCCATCGTCAACGCATTTATCAAGCCTTACAACGATGGTATGGCATTGCTCCTCCTTTGCATGAAACACAAGAGCGATATCCCGATGCAGACCTTCAAAGCCTCACACCAAGCCTTCGACAAAAGCTTCACATCCCCTCCCTTCATGTCACCTTACAGAAGTTGGGCCAACAAAGAACCTTAGACGCATCTCAAAAAAACAAAGACCATCAAAATACTTGGGCGAACATTCTGGGCAACATCACACCCGAACCTGCCAATGCCCACACATTAGAAACCACAGCCTTTAATGGGTTTTCCTTTTCACGCAACATTCTTTCCACAAGCAACATTCCCATACCTTTTTTATTTTTGGGGAACACCAACGCCAAACACATCGTCATTGCCATTGCACAAGCTGGCAAACAAAATCTCCTTCAAAACAGAATGGATGCCTATCGCATTCTGCTCCAAAACAATATCGCAATTTGTTTGCCCGACCTAAGAGGAACAGGAGAAACAGCCCCCCAAGGTTCACGCCAATTTCGCGACACAGCAACATCTTTATCTGCCAATGCACTCATGTTTGGCCAAACCAGTTTGGGCAACCGCCTCAAAGATCTCCGCACCCTTCTGTCTCATCTGCGCAACAATTTTGGGGCCAAATTATCACTTTGGGGAGACAGCCTTGCGCCCACCAATCCCATACCATTTGAAGACCCTTTGCTCAACACCGACCCCTCGCCTCACCTCTCAGAACCCAGTGGGGGGCTGCTTACGCTTTTTGCCACCCTCTTTGAGCCAGACATTTTTGCAATGACCATTTGTGGGATGATTGCAAGTTATCAAAGCATCCTCTCCGATACTTATTGTTATATCCCCCACGATGCCATCTTACCCAATGCCCTTACAGCAGGCGATTTGAATGACATCACTATGCAGTTTGCACCCCGCCCACTCTTATTAACCCATCTCGTAGATGGACGCAATTGTCTCTTACCAGAAACTGAAATTCAAACAACCTATCACACAACCATTGAGGCTTATCACAAACATATCCAAAACCTATCCCTTCACCCCACACCAGATGTTGCTCAATGGCTGATTCAACATCTCACCTGAGGTCACCCATGCCAACACTTTCCCCCCAGCAAATTCAACTGTTTCGACACAATGGTTTTCTCAGACTCCCCAAAATTTTACCCGAAAGCCTTGTAGACCAACTTAAAAATGCCATTTGGGAAGACATCAAAAACGAAGTCGAACCCGTTGTACGCAATCCCGATGGAAAAGTGGTGCGCCTTTCAAATGTGGTAGATCGTGCCGCCATCTTCTACGATGTGGCCACACACCCACTGGTTCTCGACCCACTGGAATCTTTGCTTGGCCCCAATATTGAACTCATCAAAAACCGACACAACCATGCCACATTGCGCACATCAGAAGAAAAAAATTCGGGTCTACACCGCGACGTGAAACAATGGTCACGTACCATCTTTACGGTCATTTTCTACCTCGAAGAAACAAACCTCGACAATGGTTGTACCCGCATTGTACCTGGCTCACACCACTTACCCGGCGTAGATGGCAGCCTATTTGACACCCAGTGGGCCCAAGACCTCAATGATCAAATATTGCCCGTCCCCATGCCCAAAGGTGGCATGCTCGTAATTGACAGCATGCTCATACACGGCCCAGGAGACAACAAAACAAAAGATACCCGAATGAGCATGACGATGGGGTATCACAGTGTTGATGAAATTAACGATGTGCCCAACCCCAAGCGCATTGTCGTGCGAGGGGAAGGCATCTACAATGGCAATGACCGAAAAAATTAATCACCAACCAAACAAACTCGTTTTTTAAAAAGGATGGTTATGGCCACACCCAACATCATCTACATACTTGCCGACGACATGGGTTATGGCGATTTTAGCGCCTTTAACAACGGCCTTTCACAAACCCCAGTGCTCGATCAACTCATCACACAAAGCACCTGCCTCACCCAACACTACTCGGCCTCCCCCATTTGCTCGCCTTCTCGCGCAGGCTTTCTCACAGGGCGCTACCCACATCGCACCGGTGCCATTGAAACGCGTGAACTGCGTGGACTATGTAACCTCGCCCTGCGCGAAACCACCCTTGCCAACATGTTTAAAACGGCAGGTTATGTCACGGGTCTTGTCGGCAAGTGGCACAACGGATGTTTGCAAAATCGTTTTGGCCCAAACGCACGTGGGTTTGACGAATTTGTCGGTTTTAGAAGTGGCTGGCAAGACTACTTCAACTGGATCATAGACCGAAACGGCCAACACGAAAAAGCCGATGGGCGTTATCTCACCGACGTTTTCACCGACGAAGCCATTGGCTTTATCCATCGCCATCAGAAAGAACCTTTCTTTTTACACTTGGCCTACAACGCACCTCACACACCCCTACAAGCCCTCGACGAAGACATTGCACCTTTCCAAACGGGCAACTTCAACACGGCCGTAAGCACCATCTATGGCATGATTCGCCGTATGGACATGGGCATTGGTCGCGTGCTTGAAACACTCGATCAACTCGGCTTGAGCAACAACACCATCGTCTGCTTCACAAGTGACAACGGCCCCCAATTTGGTGGCCGAGGCGAAAACAGCACAGTGCGCTTTAATTGCAATTTTAATGGTGCAAAAGGAAACGTATATGAAGGGGGTATTCGTGTGCCCATGATCATGCGCTGGCCCGATGGCTTTAAAGCAAACCAGCAAATAGACCACATGATCCACGCCTGCGATTGGTTCCCCACGCTTCTTTCCACAGCAAATATTGACGTACCCAACACACTCAAAATCGACGGCACCAACATGCTTCCCGTATTACAAAACGAAAGCAACAAAGTGCCCGACCAACGTTTTTGGCAATGGAACCGCTACCAACCCGAAGTCACCAGCAATGCCGCCATGAGAGATGGCGATTGGAAGCTCGTGCGTCCCGTTATTAAAGAAACCACGTGGACAGACCCAGAAGAACAAGCCGAAGATTCAAAATTTAGAGATGCCCCTTGGGAACATTTTGACCCAGTGGAAGGCCCCTTCCCACATCGCGAATTGCCACCACCCCCTCAAGCGGAACTCTACAACATTGCAGAAGACCCCCTTGAGCAAAACAACCTTGCCGATCAACACCCAAATCGTGCACACAAAATGCTGATCGCCTTAGAAACGTGGTTTGAAGATGTGGAAAAGGATCGCGCATCCATTGGCGGGGCTTGGGCAGAAACATCTTGATGCGGTTTGATGTCTTGAAATGTGTCTGTAGAAAATCATACCACGCATCCAAAGACCTTTTCATTTTTCTGGTTTTCACTTAAAAAGCGGTGTATCATGTGGCTTGCGATACACCGCTCTTTTTTTAAAATATATTGGAGGTATGAAATGGCAGTCAAAACATGTCTGATGATCGGTGGTGGTGGCATGGCCGGTCGTTGGGTTAATCGGTGGACAGAAATTTTTGGGGACCGCGTCAAAATTGTCGGTCTCGTAGATGTGAACCAAGAAATCCTCGACAAACACGAACAAGAAACGGGTCTATCCAAAAACCAACTTTTCACCGATCACCAAGAAGCCATCGCCACTGTCAAAGCCGACTTTTGCGGGGTGGCTACGCCCCCTCAATTTCATGCCTCTGCAGTTATTTCTGCCCTTGAAGCAGGTATGCCTGTCATTTGTGAAAAACCCATTGCTGGCACGCTTGAAGATGCCAAAGAAATGGTGCGCACCGCAAACAAAACAGGCTTGCCTTGTTCGATCATTCAAAACTACCGATACGCGCGCAACAAACAAGAAGTGGTGCGTATTCGCAATGAAGGGCGTTTAGGGCGCCTTCAACACATTGTGGGCCGATATGCCCCCGACTATCGCAAATATGGTTCGTGGGGCAAAACCTGGCGTCACGACATGGACTTTGGCATGCTCTTTGAAGGCTCCGTCCACCACTTTGACATGCTCCGCTTTTTATCGGGTGGCGACCCAGAAACACTCATGGGCTTTGGATGGAATCCCGAATGGTCGAGCTTCAAGCATTTCTCCAGTGGCATGTATTTGATGAACATGGACAACGGCACCCACACCTTCTACGAAGGCAACAGCTCTGCGGCAGGCATCACAAACAGTTGGCACAGTGAATATTACCGCGCCGAATTTGAAGCCGGCACCGTTGAAATTGCAGGTGGCAACACCATCACCATCCATCGCGTGAACCAATCGCCCGAAATTTATGAAGCCCCCGAAATTCAATGGGAAGGCCATGACCACCTCTTTGATGAGTTTCTAAACTGGCTCGACGGTGGCCCCCCATCAGAAACACAAATACAAAAAAACATCACCTCGTTTGCCATGGTCATCGCTGCCAAAGACATCACTTTGGACGGGCAACCGAAGAAGATTGCGGATTATTTGAAAGACATTTAAAAGCAAACGGCAAAACGTTAAAGTCAGTGAAACGCCAAATGTGAAACGGCAAATGTAAAACCTTCAAAACCTCTAAAACAAAAAACAAATACATCACGCAATCAGATCACACGGTTGATTCATTTGCCGTTTGCC
>JAYODI010000134.1:0-9425 GCA_038279365.1 Candidatus Latescibacterota bacterium
AATCATATAAGGTTTGGCGTTTGAGGTCGGCAATGGCAATTTGGTATTGAATATACTAAAGTTTGGACGTTTTCCCCCTCACCCAGCCACGCTGGATAAGGGGTTCTGAATATTCAGTGAGTTTTTGTGATTTAAAAAACAAGCAGAAAAAAGCCGTATGCTATTTTTCCAGCGAATAAACTTGACGATGAGTCCCAAAGTCCATTGTTGAGGTTGATACCAATGGATCTTCATTTCTTGTAGGGCATCCTCAACCTCGGGTAGGGCATCAGCTTGTTCGGCTTTGAACTTTGGCAAGATCATCATTTGTGTGAGTGTGGCAGCAACAAAAGAGAGCACAACACTTCTTTGGATTGCCGTTTCAGATTTGACTTGATAATGATCAAAGCCAAAAGATTCTTTACAATCTCTAAAACCCGTTTCGATCTTCCATCTCAAATCGTAATAATAAACGATCGTTTCAACGGATAGATTCAGGTCGGTTGTATAAACCAGAAAGTAACGATACGGTTTATTCTTTTTGGGTTTTGTTTTGATGATCACCAATCGTACTGGATCTGGACACGATTTGGTATAGACAACCTGGTGTGCAACGGCATAAGTTTTATTCAATGCTTCCACGTAAGTATTTTGAAACTGCCAATGTCTAAAAGATGCACGTTTGCCATACTTGGGCTTTGGTCCTCGTTTTTTCACCCTTGGTTCTTTGGCTGGGTGATAGAAGACAGCATTTTTTCGAGCACGACATAACAGATGATGTCCTTGTTCGAGCAAAGCCTTAAAATACTTGCGATTATTGAATCCCCGGTCAAAAATAATCAGACCAGAAGGGATCAGTGCAATGGCCGATTGAAAAGCTGATAAGGCATAGTCGGCACCCAATTGTAGCAATTTAACCCAAACAGGAAAGAGAAAATTACCTTGTTTGGTCAGCCCTAAAATGCCGAGGGCAGCAAACTCGTGGCCCCAATGGAACTTGGACTGGTTGGTGTTTCTTTTGCGGTAGCGATGGTTACGAAAAAAATGTAACCCAAACTGCTTTTTACCTGTTTTGACCGTGTGCGTATGATCATAAACGTAAACCCACTTCGTCAGATAAGGTAAAATCGTCCAGATCAAACGACTACAAACCTGTTCCCAGTCCCATTTACCACGCGATAAAAACTTGATCAGTGACCAATACTGATCCTGGCTGTGGGTAGCTTGAGATATTTCTGTAACCGTGTGGCGCATACTACACAGAATCGTGCCGTAAATGTAGGCACAAAATAAATGGAAATTTTGGCTTCCGAATAAGTCTCGAAATCGGTATAATATCCCATCGAGCAGGGCTAACGTTTCCATTGATTATCCTCCTTTTTGATCTGCGTTGAATCGAAGGATAATCTAACGTGTCCTGCTCATTTTTTATAGCTCATTTTTCAACCTATTGTCCAAACCTTAGTATAAATAGGTTATTCAAGTTTATTGTGAGTTAAAACACAAACTTCTCACCCGAATCAAAAAGGAATGGTGAAAAGCGCGTTGTTATCTATCGCTTATTTCGCCTCATACCAATTATGAACCTTCACCACTTACGTTATTTTTTGACCGTGGCCCAAACGGGCAGTTTCAGCAAAACGGCACACGCTATGCATGTTACTCAGCCTACCGTAAGCAGTGGTATTTCTGAGCTTGAAAAAACACTCGGTGTCAAACTCTTTAATCGAGGCAGTCGCCATGTAGAGCTTACTCTCGAAGGTCGCACACTTGTCTCTTATGCCATGCAAGTACAAGACCTCGTAGACGAAGCTTCAGACCGATTGTTGCGTCGGGACATTGCTCCTGGTGAGGGTTTTCAATTTGGTGCCATTGATGCCGCTGTTACGTACCTCTTGCCAGACATTCTCAAAACTTACATGCGCAATCACCCCCAAGTGGCGCTCTCAGTACAGGTGGCTCCTTCGCGTTATCTGGTTGAAGACCTGCTTATGAACCGCTCCGAATTTGCCGTCATTTCACTTCCTTTTGAGCACCCTCGCATCGAAACGATATCTCTTTATCACGATGAAATGCCCCTTGTTGTGGGTGCAAACCACCCCCTTGCCAAACGCAAACGCATCACCCTTCAACAAGTCGTAAAAGAACCGCTTATTCTTTTTCATGCCGATTCGATATCGCGAAAAATTGTGGATGAAAAATTTGCCGAGGCCGGTGTCTCCCCAGGTGTTGTTATGGAAATGCGCAGCCCCGAAGCCATGCGTAAACTCGTTGAAGTAGGGGTTGGGATATCCTTCCTTCCCCAACTCGCCATCCAAGAATCTCTGGATGCGAATCTTCTCCAAACCGTCCATGTCACAGGTGTTTCTTTTAGCCGAGAAATAGGCTTTGCTTGGCGACGTGGCCGCTACTTTGGCCCAGCTATCCGGTATCTTTTAGAGGCCACTTTTGAGCAATATGGCAAGCTTGATCAATGGCGCAAAAAAGGAGGATAACCCACAAAAAACCCTGAACTTGAGTGTTCAGGGTTCTATTTGTAAATCCATTAAGACCTACTGTGGGCTGTTTTAATAATCTGCAACGCATTTAATTTTCACGCCTAGGGGGCACGGTGTGCTTCCACGTCGATGTGTACCAACATGAGATGAAACAACGCGCAATAAGCGTAAGGTATCATTGCCAATGAGTGCCAAGCCTTGATCGTGAAGTGACTCGGTTGCTACAACAGACAGGGCTTCCCAATGTTTTTTTATGGCCATCTAATGATTCTTATTGGGTAGACTTGTTTTTTGAATAAAAAAAACCGCAGACGTGTGTCTGCGGTTTTGGTTTTGCGCTTTACCTATTTTACTGTTTGATCAATAACATATAATAACTGGCATCTTGGTAGATGTTTTCACTGCGGTCGCGATAAGAGTAAAATCCTTTAAGTTGCCAGCCCTTTATGCTTTGGATGAGCACAGACAGTGTCCATAAACTGTAGACGCGAATTTGCCAGTGGTCTGTTGTGGTCACATTGAGATCATGTGTTTGAATATGACAATGCAAGGTGGTATGGTTGACCCCTTGCATCCAATTGGCAGGGTGGTCTTCGTAGTGCATGTTGACGAACCCACCTGGCAAAACGATTTGGTTTTGCCCCCAGGTTTTGTGTTGATGTCTGTAGCCACGTTGATGTGCATCGATATCGACCATATAAAACCCACCTTGTTTAAGATGACGATGCACACTGGAAAAATGATTCACCAAGTCGTCATATTCAACGAACAAAGGGAATGTTTCAGACATAAAAATGGCGCAATCGAAGGGGGCTTCTTCAAGTGTAAAATGGCAAAGGTTGGCCTGAATGTATTGGTTGTTCACATTGAGATCTTGTGCCGCTTGTTGTGCATAAGAGAGCATGGGGTCAGAAAGATCAATACCCACTGCTTGATGCCCTTGCTGTGCCAATGGCAATCCATGAGGCGATGTGCCACTGCCTATTTCTAAGATGCGACCTGCCTGAGTGCCATATTCACACAATAGGGTATCTATGGTCTCAATTTCGGAATCAAGCTGATCGGTCGATGCCCTCATAATGGCATCGTATACGATTGGATAGTCATAAATGCTTGGCATAATGTTCAAATATGCCACATCCGATCTCAGATGCAAAATAAAAAGCGATCAGCAGTCAGCATTGGCTTACATCATCACCCAACGGCAAAAATGGGTGAGCTGAATGCTGATTGTTGGTGGATTCGATAAATGCACACATGATATGGTTTCAATATGTATAGATTTTTTGAGATTAAAATCTGAGGGTTTGGTGTTTTTGGCGCATACGACCAGGCCTTATTGGTGAATTACACCAACAAAAGGGTTCGTTGATTTTGTAGTAAATTGAAAATATGTTATTGTTTTTATTGTGGATAAAAAAATAGATGCCGTAGGTGAACTCATGGCATATCCCTTGCATAAGTGTTGTGCATCTGATTGGTATTTAATTATCTGGGAGGATGTCATGAAAGCGGAACCGATGCAGGTGGATGAAAAGGATTACGAAGATGTGGTGGTGTTGAGGGTGCGGGGTGTGTTGGCCTATCGACCCAATGTATCTCATTTTTATGATCGTTTGGATCAACTCAAGCAGATGGGGCGCACACGTGTGGTGGTGGATTGTTCTGGTTTGACGGGGTGTGGTGCGGCGTTGTTGGGGTGGTTGGTCAGTGGCCAGAAAATGTTGCGCGAAGTAGGAGGTGACTTGTGTTTGTCTGGTTTGTCTGTGCGGATGAGTCGTATTTTGAAGGTGATGCAGTTGAGCGATCGATTTGCCACGTTTAAAACAACAGATCGGGCCGTATCGCAGTTGCATAAAAGGCAGTTGATGTCTGCTGCGTGAAAATGCAATGGATTTTAACCCAAGATGAATTGTGGCTTCAAGGAGAATTGCAATGACTTATCGGTGTGAAAAATGTGAGAATACGCGTTATGAAACAGGGGAAATTCGAACGGCAGGTGGGCGGTTGAGCAAGTTGTTTGATGTTCAGAATAAGAAGTTTACGACGGTGTCGTGCTCGGCGTGTGGGTTTACCGAAATTTACAAGGGGAATACCAGTTTGGTGGGGAATGTCTTTGATTTGATGGTGGGGGGATAATATCGATCACATTTGCGATATACAGGCCAAGCGTTGTGTCTTTTAATTTAAGATGCAACGCTTTTTTTATAATATGTCATCACCCGATTGGGTCAGGCGAATCATGGGCAACACATCTTGTCCCTCTGATATAGGGGGGTGAATGAGGTCTTCGATGCGCTTTTTTGTGGCGAGAAAATAGGGGTCGAGAAACTGATCGGTTGAGCGTGGGCGGGGCAAAGGCACGTTAACGATTTCTTGAATGTGACCAGGATGTGCACCAAGCACGATGATGCGGTCGGCCAAGTAAATGGCTTCGTCGAGGTCGTGTGTGATGAAGAGTGTGGTGATGTCTACGTTGCGCCAAATTTGTAACAGGTAAGATTGCATTTGCGCACGGGTTTGTGCATCAAGGGCACCAAAGGGTTCATCCATAAGTAAGATGCGAGGTTTGTTGGCCAATGCTCGGGCAATGGCCACACGTTGTTTCATGCCACCAGAGAGTTCTTGGGGGTAAGCATTGGCAAACTTGCTTAAGCCCACAAGGTCAATCCATTGGAGGGCTTCTTGTTCAGAAAAATTTTTTCCATGGCCTTTCATGCGAAGGCCAAACATGACATTCTTTTTAACGGTGAGCCAAGGAAAGAGTGTATAGCCCTGAAAGACCATGCCTCGATCGGGTGACGGTCCTGAAACGGGTTTCCCATCGAGCAATAGTTGGCCTGAAGTGGGGTAATCTAAACCTGCAAGAATACGAATGAGCGTGGATTTGCCACAGCCCGATGGCCCAATGACACAGATAAATTCGCGACGGTGCACTTGAAAGCAAATGTCTTGGAGTGCGGTTACTTGGCCATCGCCACCTGAAAAAACTTTGCCCAAATGATCGACGTTGAGTACAACGGGGCGTTTTTTGATGCGGTCAAAACGCGCCTCAACATCGGGTGTGGGTGTTTTGTAATCAGGAAGTTGCAGTTTGTTCATCTTGTGTGCTCTTGGCTTGAGGGTTGGGGATGAACGATTTAATGATTTGTGCAATACGGGCAAAAAGTGAGCTTTGAGATCTGTTTTCCCATGGGAAGAGATGTTTGCCCACCCAAGCCAAGAAGATGTCGGTGGTCAAGCCAATGACGCCAATGATGATGATGGCGGCAAAAACGTTTTCGTAGTTGCGGTATTTGGCTTGTTGGTTAATAAACCAACTGATACCTGAGCTTGCGCCTATGAGTTCGGCAACGATGAGATACGTCCAGGCCCAGCCAAGCAAGATGCGCATGTCGCGATAGAGGTTGGGTACAATGCCCGGAATGATGACATGAGAAACAATTTTTTTGGCATTGGCGCCCAATGTTTGTGCGGCTTCGATGAGTGCGGTATCGAGTTGACGCGTGGTGTTGCCTACTACGAGCACCATTTGAAAGAATGTGCCAATAAAAATGATGGCCACTTTTGGGGCGTCGTTGATGCCTAAAAAAGCAACCATAAGTGCACCAAAGGCGGGTGCGGGCATATAGCGAATAAAGTCTACAAAGGGTTCGATGATGCGCGAAAAAAAGGAGAAGGTGCCACACAGTATGCCAAGGGGCACGCCAAAGATGGCTGAGAGCATGAAGCCATAAAAAATGACTTGAATGCTGTGCAAAATACTTTCATGCAACCACGGTTCGCCTCTGCGAATGGGTTCGGTTTGAAAGGCGGTGATGAGGGCTTTGACAACGATGTGTGGTGCGGGTAAATAAATGGGATTGGCAGGTTCCCCAATGGCTGGTTTTTTGCCTTCTTCTTTTAAGTATTTGTTTTCATCGTCAAATACTTCACGTTCCACCAACATATCTGTCTGAAAGTAACTGACGTCTCCCGCATCTGATATGCGCACCATTGGATGCCATATGCCAGGTACATAGCTAACGGTTGCCCAAATGCTTAAGGGCAATAAAAATGCCAATAGACCTAAGAGCAAGCGGCGTTGCTTGGGTAGTTCTTGACGAATGGCAAACCATTTGGGATTGGGGTTCATGGGAACCTCTGAAGGGCAGAAGGCAGAAGGCAAACGGCAAACGGCAGAAGGCAAACGGCAAACGGCAAACGGCAAACGAATCAATCGGGTGATTTGATTGCGTGACAGATTTGGTTTTTGTTTTACTGGTTTTAAAGATTTTCCATTTGCCGTTTCATTGATGTTACGCAAAGCGTTGTATGAGGTGATCGGCAATGGGTTCGGTGCATAACTCGGGTGTGAGTTGGAATGATGAACGCACGACGTCAAAAAAAGCACTGCGAGTGATGTCTTGGCCTTGTAAGCGACTGGCGAGCATGTCGGCACCTGCTAAGCCTTGGCTGAGGGTGATCATGCCGGGGTTTGGGATGAGGTCGTAGTGGCCCCAACGGCTTCGGTAGAGGCCTTTGCGGTTCCAACGCACAACCACGTTGAGTGCTTCTACAAGGCCAAAGGGTTTGAAGATGCTGCCGTATATTTTGGCCATTTCGCAACATACTTTGGCAAAATATGTGAGATTGGGACCATGCCATTCGGCGCGAAGTGGGCCAGGCAGGAGACCAAAGCAGTTGGAAATGGAGAGGCGTGTTGGGCCTTTGAAACGTGCAAAAGAAATGAAATCACATCCGGCGTGATCTAAGAGCACTTGGGGGATAAAGTTGAGGAGTTCGGGATGTGTGATTTCGGTGTTTGTGGCTTTGAGATGGGTGGCCACGTCATTGGGGTCGGCACACTGGCCATCCCAATAGGCTTCGGTGATGTTGAGGTACTGTGCATTGTGTTTGTCAATGATGTCTTGTAAACCTGTGCGTTGGAGATAGTCTTGTTCTTGGTCGCGTATCCAGGTTCGGTTTTCTCTGCTTTCTGTTTCCCAGTTGAAGGTTTCATTGCCCAAATTGCGGCTGACGGTGTGGCCTTCAAGGAGAATGGCGCGACCGGGTAAGGCCGATAAGAGTTTGTCGAGTGCAACCGGGTCGGTGTAGGTACCGCGTGCATATCCATGCCATGTGACTTTGACAAAGATCGGATCGGATTGGATACCCATGGTTTGTAGAAGTTGAGAGAAAGAATCGTTGTCGCGCACATCGGCCATGATGGCTGGGCCATATGTGTTTGTTTGAGGGATGGTTTGAAGGTTGTTGAGTGCAACGCTTTTTTGGGGGCCATGCAGATAACTGGGCGATAAATTTGTGCGTTTGGCCGAAGGTTCGCGCACAGTTACTTTTTCGCGGTGTTCATTCCATATGGTGACCAAGCGTTGTTGAATGTAGGCCGATAACAAATCGGATGCACCAATGGGGTCACACATGTGCCACGCTTGGGCTTGGGCATTTTGTTTTTGAAAGTCAGATAGGATGAGGCGTGTGTATTCTGCGTGTTCACCCTCCCAGATCATTTGAGGTACGATGAGCCATGGGTGGGAGGCTTGGGCACTCGTGGCAAATTTTTCTGGCAGGGGTGTTTTTTCGTGGCGAAGAAAGGCCACATCGGCATGGCGTGCGCCAATGTGTTCCCAAAGCAAGCGCATGAGTTGGTAACTTTTTGCGCGCGATGATGGATCGCCGTGTCCACTGGCAACAAGGAGCAGGCCTGTTTGTTGGGGCGTGAACTGTTGGGCTTGAAGTGTTGTGCCAATGCGGTCTATGAAGGCTTGAAAGAGCAAGGGGTGACAAATATCGGGTGCATCATAAAAAATGTGCTTGTCAGTGTGATTGCGCCGTACGTGGTTGATACATTCGGCAAATGCTTGTTGTTGAAAAATGCTGAAGTCTAAAAGTGCAGGCAGTACAAAAACGGTATTGACTTGGTTGGCCAAACAGGCGTTGATAACAACGGGCAAGCTGTGGGGCAAGTCGTCATCTATCCACTGCTGGTCGGCTGAGAGGCTGGCCAGTTGGATGTGTGGATGGAAGCCGAGTATGAGGGCGGCTTGTTTGGCAACGGTTTGTGCAAGGTGTTCGGCATGTGTCCAATTTATGTTGTCTGGACGCAAATCGGTGAGCAAAACAAAGGCCGATGCCGTGCTTGCAAATGGGGCATGAATAATGGACATGGTGGCGTTTATTGTCCCAAGTCACAGGTCAACAAGTCGCAGGTTAAAATCTAAAAGACTTGTGGTTTGTAACTGGATGGTGAAATGTGAAAAAAAGTCTAAATCAACAATGTTTCAGGTTACAAGTCTGCAAGTCACAGGTCAAAATCAGAAAGACGTGTGACTTTGACTTGCAGACCTGAGACCTGTGACTTATGCCGTTAATTTCCCACCAATGCGATCGTGTTTAACCATAGACGCCAGTGTATCCATCATGGCGCGCACAGCCAACAGCGCGGTGATGTCGGAGATGTCGTAAGGCGGTGCCACTTCGACCACTTCCATGGCGGCGATGCCTTCTTTGGCGATGCCACGTAACAAGGCGAGGGCTTCGCGTGGCAAATAACCACCGGGCTCTGGCCAACCGGTGCCGGGTACAAAACCAGCGTCAACTGAGTCGATATCGAAAGAAAGATAAACGGCGCTCGCCCCTTTCCAAGCAACTTCGAGGGCAATTTCGAGGGTTTTGTCGATGCCTAATGTTTCAATGTCGTCTATGGTAAGTACGGTGGAGCGCATGGATTTGCCGTGTTTAACACCTGCACGAGGCACTTGCCACCCGCCAATGCCGAGTTGTACAAGGTTGGTGGGTGGGCAGTTGGGGATGTTGGTGGCGTGAAACCATGGACAGGTGTGCATGATTTCGTCCATGTCTTTTTCTTGTGTGTCTACGTGTCGGTCTAAGTGAATGATGCCAATTTTGCCTTCGATACATTCGGCCACACCACGCACACACGGGTAG
>JAYODI010000035.1:0-9794 GCA_038279365.1 Candidatus Latescibacterota bacterium
TATGAACGAAGGACACTCGGCATTTTTGGCCATCGAGCGTATCCGTCTGGCCATGAAAGAAAATGGTTATACCTTTGACCATGCCACAGAGAGTACAACCGCAGGCAATGTTTTTACAACACATACACCCGTTCCCGCAGGACACGATGTCTTCCCTCCCATGCTCATAGAAAAATATTTCAAATCTTATGCGCAAGAATTGGGCTTGTCTTTATCTGCCCTTCTGGCCTTAGGACAAGCAGACCCTATCGATGCCAGCAGTGGGTTTAACATGACCGTTTTGGCCATGCGCTTTGCAACTTATCGAAATGGCGTAAGTAAATTACATGGCAAAGTATCTCGCCAAATGTGGAAAGGACTCTGGCCCAATGTGCCAGAAAATGAAATCCCCATTCAGTCGATCACCAACGGCGTGCATATTTCATCACACATATCGCATCAAATGCGCAACTTGCAAGACAACTATCTCGGCCCACGCCGATTGGAAGAGCCCCAAGATCAAACCATTTGGCAACTGATCAACGATATTCCCCCCGAAGAACTGTGGCGTGTGCACGAACGCCGTCGGGAACGCCTCGTGGCATTTGCACGCAAAAGATTGCGCCAACAACTCCAACGCGAATCTGCTTCTCCCATCGACATTGCCCGCGCCGATGAAGTGCTTAACCCTGGCATACTCACCATAGGATTTGCACGGCGCTTTGCAACATACAAACGGGCCACACTCCTTTTTCGTGATATGGGCAGGCTTGCCAACATCCTCAACAACGAACACCGCCCCGTTCAAGTCATTTTTGCAGGCAAAGCACATCCGCGAGACCATGCAGGCAAGGAGTTCATTCAAGAGGTTTATCGCCTTACCCAACAAGAACACTTGCACAGAAGGCTTGTTTTTATAGAAAATTACGACATGTGTGTGGCCCGATATTTGGTTCAAGGTGTTGACATTTGGCTCAACAACCCACTGCGTCCTTTAGAAGCAAGCGGCACAAGTGGGATGAAAGCCGTTGCCAATGGGGCCCTAAACTTAAGTGTATTAGATGGTTGGTGGGATGAAGCTTATCAATTAGACGTCGGTTGGGCCATTGGTCACGGAGAAGAATACGAAGACGTGGCCTATCAAAACGAAGTTGAAGCCAGTGCCATTTACAACATTCTCGAAAAAGAAGCAGTGCCTCTCTTTTACGATCGTGGTGCAGATGGATTGCCACGCGGATGGATTGCCAGAATGAAAAATGCCATGCGCTTGTTGTGTCCTCAGTTTAACACCCACCGCATGGTACAAGAATATGCCGAGCGATTTTACTTGTCGGCGCACGCACGACAACAAACACTCTCTGCAGACAATGCCCATCGCGCCAAAATTTTTTCCGAGTGGAAAAAACATGTTAACAAAGCCTGGCCACAGCTACGCATTCAATCAGTCGAAACACAAGATCAAAACACATCTCGTATAGGAGATACATTCTACGCCACAGTAAAATTAATGCCAGGAGAACTCGCCCCCAGTGATTTACACGTTGAGCTATACCATGGGCATATTGGGACAACAGGTGAAATTGATTCAGCTACCACAACCCCATTCACCTTCGATAAAGCAGAGTCCGATGGGACACTCCTCTACAAAGCAAATATCACACTCACCGTCAACGGACAATGGGGCTATACCGTACGCGTCTTGCCCCATCACGAAGATTTGGTTTCTCCACACGATTTAAACTTAATTACTTGGGCATAGATTTTTAAGTAATCGCCAAAAAGAGCGGTCTTAACGACTGCTCTTTTTGATTTCATCTCTGGTATTTGATAGAAAAATGAAGTATATTTGATTCAAACCCAGATCAAATCAAACATTGGACAGGGAGTCTTGTGTGACCAACCCATCACATACGGACACAAACGCCACAACCGAAGCCTTCCAAATATTTCTTCAAAAAGCCCTCCAAACTCAACCCAATCACAACGTAAGCCTCTTAGAAAAGGCCTACGCGTTTGCCCTTGATGCCCATCAAAATCAGTTTAGAAAATCTGGTCAGCCCTACATAGACCACGCCCTCGCCGTTGCAACCATTCTCATAGATCTTCACCAAGACACCACCACCCTCGCGGCAGGGCTGTTACACGACACCGTAGGCCATGGCACAGCCTCCCTGTCGCAAATCGAAACAGAGTTTAACGACCGCATTGCAAGTCTGGTTGATGGTGTGACCAAAATTGGTGACCTCACATTTCAATCGCGTGAAGCAGAACAAGCCGAAAATTTTCGCAAAATGTTTCTCTCCATGATCCATGACCTGCGTGTCATTTTGATCAAATTTGCCGACCGCCTCCACAACATGCGCACCCTCGATGCATTACCCGCCGAAACACAAGCACGCATGGCACAAGAAAGTTTAGATATCTATGCACCGCTTGCCCATCGTTTGGGTGTGGCACGCATACGATGGGAATTAGAAGATCTCTCGCTCAAGTGGCTCGACCCCACATCCTATCGTGCCATCCAAGAAAAAATCTATCACAAACGTCGAGAACGCGAAGCTTATATCGAAGAAGTGCGCGAACCTCTTCAAAAAGCCTTAAACGATGCAAAAATCCGTGCAGAAATTAAAGGGCGCCCCAAAAATTTTTACAGCATTCACAAAAAAATGCAAACACGCGAAAAAGACTTTGAAGATCTCTATGATCTTCTTGCCATTCGCATACTTGTCGATACCATTCCCGAATGTTATCACGCATTGGGGCTTGTGCATTCGATGTATACGCCGATTATGTCGCGCCTCAAAGACTTTATTGCAACCCCCAAAAACAATATGTATCAGTCTCTTCACACCACCGTTATTGGGCCACGCAACCTCATGCTCGAAGTGCAAATTCGTACCTATGACATGCACGAAACCGCAGAAGTAGGCATTGCGGCACACTGGCTTTACAAAGAAGGCAAGGCCAAAGGATCAGACCTTGATCAACATATGACATGGTTGCGTAACATTCTTGAATGGCAAAAAGAGACCACTGATCCACAAGAATTTATGGATGAATTGAAAGTAGATCTCTTTCAACACGAAATTTATGTCTTTACCCCACAAGGGGATCTCATCGAATTGCCAGAACATGCCACCCCCGTTGATTTTGCATTTGCCGTACATACAGAAGTTGGCAATCGCTGTGTGGGTGCCCGTGTAGATGGGCGTCAGGTGCCGCTTTCTACGCCACTCACAACCGGTCAAGCTGTTGCCATAGATACGTCACCTCACCAACGCCCCAGCCGCGATTGGTTGGCATTTGTCAAAAGCCCCAAAGCGCGCAATTGTATTCGACGCTATTTGCGAGAAGAAGCCTACAACCAAAGCATGCGCCTTGGCCAAGACATGGTCGAACGAGAATTGCGCAAAAGGCGCAAAAAACCCAAAGAAGAAACCCTTGCCGCGCTTGCCCCCGAATTTCAACAACCCGATTTAAGCCATCTTTATGCCGCCATAGGAAACGGCGACGTTTCGATGGGCAAGTTTATCAATAAGCTTTTCCCAAAAGCACGTCCCGACCTTGGCGAAATTCAAGAAGAAAGCCGCGACAAAAATAAAAACGCCCTTCGCATCAGTGGTTTGCGCAATCTCATGATTCATTATGCACGGTGTTGCAACCCCATTTCAGGCGACCCTGTGGTGGGCATTGTGACACGTGGGCGTGGCATATCCGTACACCGCAGAGATTGCACCAACCTCCCCAACTTATCCACCGACCCCGAGCGTGTGATGGATCTCGATTGGGACAGTGATGCCCAAGAAACCTTTACCATAACCATTCAAGTCAACGGACATGATCGCCCACGCTTGCTTTCTGATATCACACAAGTTATATCTGGCTTAAACATCTCTATTGTCGGTGGCAACATCGGCACCTTAAACGGAGAATTTGGCAACCGATTCCAAATCGAAGTCAAAAATGCCGACCAACTTGAAGAACTTTTTACACGCCTTCGATCTGTGCCAAACGTCACCTCTGTTTATCGTCTCGACGATCCTTCCGCAACCTAAGAATAACTTGCCACACAACATTTGGCCTCCTATCTTACAGGTTACATTAATCACCATTGTTTTTTCCCCTTCAGGAGGTGCCATGAATTCGGCTTGTTTGGATTATACTTTAACAGAAACAGAAGCCCTCAAGTTCAAACAAGATGGCTATCTGATCGTAGAAGATGTGTTGCCCAAAGACAAGGTCGCCAACCTGATCAAGGCCGTTGACCGTGTCGATGCCCAAGAACGTGTTCGATTGGGGCATAAACCCGAAGATCGTATCAACCATTACGATTTTATTGGCAAAGACGACAGCTTTCTTGAACCCTTAGATTGGTATAAAACCTTTCCCAAGGTTTGGGGGCTTTTGGGGTGGCATATCCAACTTTATCACACGCACATGACCGTCACGCCACCTGCCCCCCAAGGGCAAACCCTTGAAACCCACGGACTCGGTTTGGGGTGGCACCAAGACAGCGGTATGATCAACCAAGACTTTGACCAAGACCCTCGCCCCATGGTCTCTCTCAAAGTGGCCTTTTTTCTAACCGATACGTCCCAACCTGGGCGGGGTAATTTTTTTGTCATTCCCGGCAGTCAAAACAGCAATGCATTTCCAGGAGAAGATCGCAAAGCCCCACACAAAGATGGCGTGCCCGTATTGGCCCCTGCGGGTTCTGCCGTTTTTTTTGACCGCCGTATTTGGCACTCGGCCAGCACCAACTACTGGACAGAACCTCGGCGTGTGCTTTTTTATGGATACTCCTATCGCTGGTTGCGCCCCCGCGACGATATGCGGGTTGCACACTACCTTGATCGTTGTGACCCCATCCAAAAACAACTTCTCGGGGTCAGTTACTCAGGTGGGCGCGGTTTTACATCGCCCACACCAGAAGATGTGCCACTTAAAACATGGCTTGAAGAACACGAACAATTATCAAAATAAAAAAAGGCCGATGCACTTGCATCGGCCTTTTTTTATTTTTTCTGTTGAGTGGCCAACAACCCATCACCCATTAACGAAGGTATTTTACCTCACAGGTTTCTCATCCAACAAACGTTTCCACCCATCCAACTTGACCAATGCCTCAAGAGGCGTCAAATGAGCCACATCCAAATCGCGCAAGGCTTCCAGTATAGGATGTTCAGAGGCATCCATCACCACAGATTCAGAAACTGGCGTTGGGGTAAAAAGTGAAAACTGACCGCTCTCTTTGACCCGATCTGCCTTTCCATTTCGCACAGGAGACAAATCATTTTGCTCCAAACGTTTCAAAATGGTTTTTGCACGACCAATCAATTCCTTGGGCATACCCGCCAAACGGGCCACTTCAATGCCATAACTGTGGTCGCATCCCCCTTCGATCAATTGGTGCAAAAAGACAATTTCATCACCAGACTCTCGCACAGCCACACTATAATTTTTCACCCGTGGCAACAACTCTTCCAACTCCGTCAATTCATGATAATGTGTCGCAAACATGGTACGCGACCGTATGGTTTCCGTATTGTGCAAATATTCCGTCATTGCCCAAGCAATGCTTAAGCCATCAAACGTGCTGGTGCCACGCCCAATTTCATCCAATAACACCAAACTTTTGGGTGTGGCATTGTTCAAAATATTGGCGGCCTCATTCATTTCCACC
The DNA here is from genome assembly GCA_038279365.1 of Candidatus Latescibacterota bacterium. Lineage (GTDB taxonomy): Bacteria > Latescibacterota > UBA2968 > UBA2968 > UBA2968 > JABIFK01. The sequence goes on from JAYODI010000035.1 coordinate 5,663, forward strand.
AAAAACGTACTCTCACCCTTGGCCAAATTATCTGATGCTCCTACCCGTGTAAAAATGCGATCTACCACACCAATGTGAGCCTTTGTTGCAGGTACAAAACTGCCCACCTGTGCCAACAACACAATCAAGCCAGCCGTGCGCAATATGGTCGATTTACCCGCCATATTGGGGCCCGTAATGATCAACACTTGCTCCGAATCCCCATCCATAAACAAATTATTGGGCACAAACTGGCCGCTGGGCAACAACTGTTCTACTGCAGGATGACGCGCTGCTTGAACCTCAATGCGTGTCTTTTCATCAACCGACGGACGCACATAATCGTGAACCGCAGCCACTTCTGCAAGCGATGCCAACACATCCACAGCCGAAACCGATTCTGCCGTGCGCTGAACAGGTTCTACCCATTTGGCCACTTCATCGCGCAATTTGATAAACAGATCTTTTTCCAGTTCTTTAGACCGTTCATCTGCCCCCAAAATTTTTGCTTCCCACTCTTTTAAATCTGGGGTAATAAAGCGCTCGGCATTCACCAATGTTTGTTTGCGAATAAAATGTTCGGGCACTTTGTCTTTATTGGCGGCCGTTACCTCAATATAATATCCAAACGCTTTGTTATATCCCACCTTCAACGACGCGATACCGGTCTCTTCACGTTCTTTGGCTTGCAAACGAGCCACCCAATTGCGTCCACCAGAAGCAATCTCACGCAATTCATCCAATTCTTCATGATAACCTTGGCGAATAATACCGCCGTCACTCACCAGCAAAGATGGTTCATCTTCAAGCGTTGTCCCAATCAATGCGATCAATTCATGCAAATCGGGCAAACCATTTTCCCAAGCCTTAACCAACAACCCCGCTTTTGCACTTTTCAGTGTGTCCCGAAGGGGTTCCACCGCCGCCAACGAATGCCCTAGGGTGGCCACATCACGGGGGTTGGCTCTGCCACAACAAATTTTCGACATCATCCGTTCCAAGTCGCCAACTTGTTTAAGAGCAACACGCACATCTTCTCTTAATGATCCATTTGCAACAAACTCTTCCACAGCATCCAACCGCGCTTCAATACGTGCAGTATCCAACAACGGTTGTGATAACCAGGAACGCAACGTTCGTGCCCCTGGGGCTGTACACGTTTGATCCATCACAGAAAACAACGTACCTTCGCGACGCCCATCTTGAATGGTTGTAATCAGTTCCAAATTGCGCTGTGTCACCAAATCCAATTCCATTACGGTATCGGTATGTTCGTGCGATAGCCTTGTCAGATGTGAAATCGTACCTTTTTGGTTTTCACGCAAATAGCATAAAACGCCACCAGCGGCCGAAACCCCCACCGTCAAATCATCACAACCAAACCCTTTTAAAGAGGCCACCCGAAAATGTTCTTTCAAGGCATCATAGGCATACGCATGCCCAAAATACCAATCGTCAAAACGGGTCAGCAACACCCCAGGCAACCGTTCGGCAAAAAGCTTTTCATTGGCTTCTGCCCACGATTCAGGAGCAACGACCTCCGCTGGATGTACACGTTCCAACACATCCCACAGCACTGCCTCATCGCGCTCGGAAGCACGAAAAGCACCCGTTGACAAATCGGCTGTAGCCAATCCCACGCGATCACCATCGACAAACACACCCACCAAATAATTATTCTGTTTTTGTTCGAGCAAATCATCAGACAAAACTGTACCCGGCGAAACCACTTGCACCACTTCGCGCCGCACCACTTTTTTGCCTTTTTGTGGGGGTTCCATCTGTTCACAAATAGCTACTTTTTTACCCGCGCGAATCAAACGCGCCAAATAGGAATCCAATGCATGATAAGGAAGCCCTGCCAAGGGGATGCGCGAAGCACTGCCATTGTTGCGAGATGTCAATGTAAGCCCCAGCAACTGCGAAACAATCACCGCATCTTCAAAAAATGTTTCATAAAAATCACCCATGCGAAACAACAATATTGCGTCTGGATGTTGCTCCTTAAAACGCATATATTGTTCCATGGCAGGTGTCAATTCTTTAGCCATAACCTATCTTTCTATTACCTTACAATCGCGAACATCTTTAAACGCATCCAAAATTCGCTTTTTGTCTCGTTCGGCCAGATCACGTGTTGTATAATTTCCGACAAACACAAATATCAACCTCGAATTTGGCTTCTCGCCCACATCAACCCGATAGCCTCTATCTTCTAATCGCCTCTTCAGGGTACGTGCACCCTCTTGGCTGCCAAATGCAGCCACTTGAATCCAAAAGCCATCTATAGCTTGTACCCTTTCAACAGCCCCATCTTCAGGCGCAATACGGGCAATAAACGCACGCACCTCATCATCTAATGCACCAACGCCTTCAGTCACCCACACCTGCGCCTCTTGCAGCGCATCCGCTTTTTTTCCCATTTGCAACAAGGCTTCCAAACGCCCCAACCGAGCATGATTCCTTGCCTGTTCATCGGCAAGAAAGATCTGCGTGTCATCAAAAGCCACCACCGCAGAATCACCTTGATTCATGGCCAAAAAAGTGAGCCCAATGCGGTAATGTGCCATACCCGCTTGGTTGGCCTTGGGATATTGAGACAACAACAGGCGATATTTTTTACGCGCAGTCAGATACAGTCCTTGCGCAAAGTCGACCTCAGCCAACTCAAAAAAAGCATCATCGGCCAAATCGTGTTCGGCATGCGTGTTGACCAACTGTAGGAAGTAGGCTTTCGACTTTGCACCGTCAGGTGTCAACCGCCCCAAATAATACAAGGCCACAGGGTCGTTCGGGTTTTCTTGTAACAACGCCTCAAATGCCACGCGCGCTTCATCAAAATGGCCAGTATCAAACAAACCCTTGGCATCGGCACCCCAAATTTGACCCACGGAGAAAAAACAAAATCCACCAGTCAAAAAGCATACCACTGCCAATAAATGCTTTTTCAGAGTCTTTCTTTTACGCACCAATGGCATGACGATATGAAAAATCAAACAACAACTCCCATTCGCGCTGTTGAATTTCGCGACACAAAGCATCGTTAGACGACTTGCCCGATAAGGCATCGGCACACAAATCCACAAATTCATACGGGTCCCACGAAGTTTGCGAAATTAAAAAGTCGGGTGCATCCGTCGCACCTTGTGCAATTTTCTGAGCTTCTTTGTTTAATGCATCAAAAAGCGGATGTTCACCCACATTGCGAAACCAATACTTCGAGTTGGAAAAATCGGGCTCTCTGCGATGCATAATACCATGCCAAAAACTGCCCGTATTTGTTTTAATCCCTTGGCTAATCGTATGTGATTCATCCAAAAAATTGTGATACAACCACACGGCCGAAATGCACGCTTGGGCCATGTCTTGATCCACCACTTGTTTACCCGCAAAGGCATCGTTCACGGTCAATGCTTTTAACTTTCCTTCCACCGCACTGTTTTCCACACCACCATCTAATGGGTTCAAACGTTTTTCTGAAACCAATTCACCAAATACCTCACCATATGCTTGTGCATCAAATGCCATCATTCACTCCTTTGTTTCTGTGCGACATTGCCGCGTCAAAACCAGCCGATCTTCTTCTGGTCGATAATACCCTTTTACAAATTGTCGATCAACAAACCCCCACTTTTCATATAAACGAATGGCGCTTTCATTGATGGGGTCAACTGTCAGAAAACACGCCACCCCACGTTCATCACATGCTTGAAGTACCGCATCAAACAACTCAGAACCAAGGCCTTTGCCCCGATAAGCCTGGTCAACAAACACTTTGTGCAAACAAAATAAACCCTCGGTCATTGTCGGAAACGCCAGCACCGCTCCAGCAAGCGTGCCAGCATCCCAGGCACAATAAACCAATGCATGTTCGGTCCACAACCGCCAGACATGTTCCCCATCGGGAATATACTCAGCGTTTCTATTTTGTGCCCATGCCTCGCGGTCTAATTGAGCAATGGCGAGAAAGTCACGTGTTTTTGCGCGTTCAATTTTCATAAAAAAATCTACATGTGAATTTTTTAATACGGACGTCTTATTTTAACAGTGCCGAAGCTGGCAAGAAATAACTAAAGGGAGAGAACCAACACTCGAATATAATGGATTTTCTCAATTACGGTAGGGAAATATAAAGAAACCGTTGCCAGTTACA
>JAYODI010000035.1:9894-34600 GCA_038279365.1 Candidatus Latescibacterota bacterium
GACCTGAGACTTATAATTTAAATCCCATACAACCGATGTCCTTCACCAGGAAACCAAATCACATCAATAATAAACGACACACCCATCCCTGCAAAACCACCCAAAATTATTCCCAAGAAAAATGGTCTGGCCTTATTGTAAAAACCGATACCACCTATTTTTACAACCAAAATACGCCCCAACCAACCCAAGAAAATAGAAAAGAAAAACATCTGTGATGCATAGGTTGATGACACAGGCAAACCAATGGGGTTCAAAGGCCACCACGAAAACCGATACCGCAAAAATGTCAGCCCTCCCATCACCGCAGAACCAATGCCCATAAACAACACCCGCCCCCAATCAGTAGGAACAGGGTTTGCCAATTTACTCATCATGGTATCAAATGGCACCGTAGCACCGCGCCGAAAGATCCACCATCCAAAGTTGTATGCGCCTTCTTGATAACACAATAACAAAATGTACCAAATCGAAACGCCCATCGCCACAATGGCCGACAACACAATCGCGCCAGTAATCGTCCCACGGGAAAACCGCGTCTCTACAGACAAGCGCCCACCGTGAGCAACCGACGCCATAAAAAACCCCTTCAATTCGTGTTGCCAACAATAAGACAGCGCCAACGCCGTTAACCCTTGAGGTGAAATAGACGCAGCTCCCAAAGTATGTACAGCAAAAGACTGGGCCACAATAGGCCCACGCACAAAAACCAACCCGCCCTCCATCACAATGCGCGTAATCCCTAAATACAACACAAACACAGCAAACAAAAAAGGTACCACCGTCAAAACATCCATCCCCGACATCAGCAACCAACACACCAGATAGACCAAGCTCAAAAAAAGCGTGACAACTGCCCCCCGATAAGACAACATCTCGCCCGAATCTTCTACCTCCACATCCCTATCAAATGCCTTTCGAAACACATCGCGCAAATGGTCGCGTGCCATCCACATTCCCCACACCACCATAAATGCAAGCGCCCCAAAACCCATCCACCCCTGAGTCGCATGTGATGATCCATAAATATCGCCCGAACCAATCGTAAACCCAATACGATTGAAAATGCCAATTTGCACATTCGACAACAAATGAAAAAACCAAATGCTAAATGACACATCCGCATGGATTAAAAATGTGAAACCCACTACGGGAAATGAAATCATGGCATTGATATTTGGAAACTGCCGCGCAATGGGAATCCACCGCGCACCAATCGGTATTTCTGGCACATAGGGATAAAAATAATGGATCGCATTCCACATCAAAATGAGAAATGCCAACAAAAAACCGATCCAAAATGCCCGAACTTGCATAAAACCCGGAAAGCCACCCGTCTCTTCGGATGCATCCATCATATCTAAGGGCACCTGCGCCAAAGGATAAGACAACCGTTCTCGTTCAACCCACTGCTTGCGCATCATGACCATCAGGGCATAACTGGCCGCAAAAATGGCAGCAATCAACCCCAACCACCAAAACAATGGCTCTACCCACACCCCCCACGGAATCGGCTCACCATCTGGCAAACCATTGAAAAAACCATTTAACGCCCCAAGGTCTGTAGGCACCAACCACGGAGGAATGTGAGGATGCAACAACTCTGCCCACCGATTTTCGGCTGTGGCATAATAAAACGGGGCAGCCGTCACAGACAGCAAATACCCCGTTACGCCCCATGTTGGAATGGCAGCCCCCACCAAAGCCATCACCAAAATGAGAATCAACTCCTCCCGCACCAGTGCAATCCGAGGAAAGAATCGGATCAATACACCATTCAACAACACCAACAAAAAAAATGGAAAAATCACGCCCAAAGGCAAATATCCCGACGTCATGGCCGACGAACGGATAACCCACAAAGCATAAGGCCCAGCCAAATTGACAAACACCACAAAGACCAGACCGATCAGTATCGCACGCCAGGTTTTTGGTTTATTCATATAGCCAACAGCTTTCTTCAAATTTTCGTAACCGCTGTGCCAATTCCCGTTTTTCCATATCCATTTCCACAATAAAACAGACGCAACTGTTTTCCCTCTTGAATCACGCAAGGGTATTCCACCATTTGTGATTCCCACGCGCAATCTGCCTGCGGTGCCAAGGTAATATTCTCCCCTTCATTTCCCCGATCCCACACATACCCGTCTTCACTCACCGCTTCAGAAAGCGAATAAAATCCCCAGCGCGTACCAATACCACAATACAACATGCGATACAGATCACCCTCTCGCCAAACAAAAGGCGCAGCCACAGCCACATCTTCATTGGCAATCTCTTTGCGCGGGCTCATGATTAACCGATGGTTCGTCCAATGAATCCCATCATCGCTATGACAAACCGCACAATGCTTTTCTTGATCGATATGCACATCATCACTCTTGGTGCCCACAGCCACCGTATAATACATCCGATAACACACAGAACCATCGACTTGTACATCTTCCAAAATACTGCCACCACCCGCCACACCACGGTTGTTGGGAAACTCCGCCGTCTGATTGCCTGTAATCACTGGCTCATTACGATATCGTTCAAAATGAATCCCATCATCACTCACCGCCAACCCAATGCCAGGAAAAGATTGTAACCCCAAATCAGATCCCTCATGTCCAGAATAATACATAAACCACTTATCGCCAAACTGCTTTACACAAGGCAACACACACCACTTCGCATCAAACGCACCTGGTGCACCCAAATCCAAAACAACCCCGTGTCGCTTAAATTCCGTTGGCCTATCCACAGAAGCAATGGCCAAACAGATACGCTGCCGTCCTTCCAGATCACCGCCCGAATAATACAAACGATATGCGTCTCCCACACGCACAACAAAAGGATTCATACATCGTGTGCTGTCATATTCAGACTGTTTGTGAGGTGGAAAAATTGGATTGTTCGGATTTCTGACCCACTCAAAATTTGCAAACATCAAATACCCCATCTCATATTAATGCAATGCACGACCACATCCATGAAATGATTGCCCATCAAGTACAACCATTACCGTTGACCCGAACTGTTCCCCACTCATTGTATCTTCACACGGCTCGCCTAAAATGGTTACCGTCAACTCATGGGCTTCTGTTTTTGACTGATAAATGGCCGTTTGATCATCGGCATGCACCTCTAATTTCGGCTCTGGCATGATTACTTTCTGCTGACCATTGTCATATACAAACAAAATATGGTCTTCCTTTGTCAGTTCCAAATACCACCCAGGCTCATTGCCAATGGCACGGAAATCAACACCACGTAATTTTGAATCTTCCCAAATAGACTTTCGCACATTTCAGAAAGCGCAACATCAAAAATCTCCTGCTAAGATCGAAAAATAAAATACACCGCGCCCAACAAACAAAACCCCGCCCACACAAAATCCATCTTAAAAGGTTGTTTCATATACAAAATGGCAAAAGGCACAAACACCAACAGCGTGATCACTTCTTGCATTATCTTCAACTGTGATAAATTCAGCACCGTAAATCCCATGCGATTGGCAGGTACTTGAAGCAAATATTCAAATAATGCAATTCCCCAGCTCACAAAAACAGCCATCAACCACGGCTTGTGATTGAGGTTTTTTAAATGAGCATACCAAGCAAATGTCATAAACACATTTGAGCAAACCAGCAAAAAAGCCGTTGTCAAAACCACTTTCATCGCCGTTCATTCTCCATGTAAAAAGGCCGACCCTTTTAAAAAGGTCGACCTTTTGAAAAATACCACAAAATGGATTACCCCAACTCAACCTGTAACAAATCAGATGGTTGATGAGCCACATCATCAAACCCTTCTGCAACAATCTGCCCCATCACCTCGCCATCTTCCACACAATCTAACCTTACATCCACAACCTGATCACAAGCTGCATCGGGGCCAGGTGCCATCACCCGAATATAGTTATCGGTTAACCCATTCAACAACCCATTGCCACGTCGTCCTTCAAACAAAACAGGAAGTGTTTGCCCCAAAAACCGTTTTTGAAATGCTGATACTTTTTCTTCGCCCAACGCGCGCAAAGCCGATCCGCGTTGTTTCTTCACCTGCGCATCCACCTGATCGGGCATACGCGCCGCCGGTGTTTTTCCCCTTGGTGAATACGGAAACACATGCAAATAGGTCATTGGATGATGAGCAATCAAATCATACGTGTTTTGAAATGCGGCATCAGACTCACCCGGAAAACCCACCATCACATCGCCCCCAATACCAATGTTGGGAATCTGACTGGCCAGCTTTTCAATCAAATCAATATACTGCGTGCGGGTATAAGGCCGTCGCATCGCTTTCAAAATACCATCGTCGCCACTTTGTAAGGGCACATGCAAATGTCGGCAGAACTTCTTACTCGACGCAAAAAAGTCAATCATTGCATCACTCACAAATGTGGCCTCTATCGAACTCACCCGAAACCGCTGTAACCCCGCTATCTGCTCAATCGCTTCAAGCACATCCAATAAATTTGTGTGCTCCAAATCCACACCGTAATCACCCAAGTGCACGCCAGTGAGTACCACCTCTCCATACCCTGCATCGACCAACTTTTTCACTTGGGTAACCGTGCTGTCTACAGTACGGCTGCGGCTGCGCCCTCGCGCAAAAGGAATAATGCAAAACGAACAAAACTCATTACACCCTTCCTGCATCTTCACAAATGCTCGTGCGCGACTGCCAAAATTATAAATATCCATATCTTCAAAATCTTTGGCACGGCTGCGCGTCACAAATGTACGCCCCATAGAACACGTATCGTTCAACAAATCCATCAACTGCGTCTTTTCGGCGTTGCCCACCACCAAATCCACTTCGGGCATTTCGGCCAAGGCATCGGGGTCCGTTTGCGCATAACACCCCACGGCCACCACAGTACCTTCGGGCGACACACGATGCGCTTTGCGCAACGCTTGGCGAGATTGTGCATCTCCTTGCCCAGTGACTGTGCACGTATTCACCACCGTCACATCTGCCATTTCACCAAACGGCACTTCACAATAGCCCTGTTGGGCAAATTGCTCGCCATACCATTGTGTATCATATGTGTTCATCTTACACCCAAGGGTATAAAATGCGACAGTTTTTGTGCGTTCTTCAGACATATCGTTTGCCATATCTCGCAGGAATTAAAAATCGGTCTCAAGTCAACAGGTCGTAAGTCACAAGTTCCATCATGCCCACAGACTTGTGACTTGTCAACCTTCGACCTGCAGACCATTGCATCAAACAGCAAAAGCGTTGGAACGAAAGGCCCCAACGCTTTTGCAATACTATCGCTAAAGGCCTAAAACTAAGCCTCTACTTTTTCTTCAGCTTCACTGCCTTCGGCATCTTCAGAAGCTTCAACAGCCGAAGCACCATCTTCAGAAGCACCCGCAGCAGCGGCAGCTTCACGTGCTTCAGCGGCACCTTCTCTGGGTTGGTGTGCTTCCACAAAGGCAGTCACTTCTTCTTCTGGTGCATCGCGCAAATATTCACGTACGCTCAACACAATTTTCTTTTGTTCTTCGTCAAACTCAACCACCTTCAATGGCAATGGATCACCTTCTTCAAAACAATCTTCAGGGTGTTCCACTTCGTCAATGCTCAACTGCGATGCAGGTACGAAACCTTCAACATCACCGTCCAAATCGACCACCACGCCACGCTCGAGCAAACGCGACACCTTGCCATTTGCCGGGTTGCCCACAGCATAAGTCACGGCCAACTCGGCCCAAGGGTTTTCAATGGTTTGTTTGTGACCAAGCGAAATGCGGCGACGTTCTTTGTCAATATTGAGCACCACCACTTCAAGCTCTTGGCCCTTTTTCACCACTTCATTGGGATGACGAATGCGCTTGGTCCAAGACATGTCTGAAATATGAACCAAACCATCAATACCATCTTCAATTTCAACAAAAGCACCAAAGTTGGTCAAATTGCGCACCGTACCCATCAAGCGTGTGCCAGAAGGATATTTGGCATCCAAATCAGACCAAGGATCGGCTTGCACTTGCTTGAGACCCAAAGATATCTTTTGTTCGTCTTTGTCGATATTGAGGATCATCACCTCAACTTCATCACCAATAGAAACCACTTTGGAGGGGTGACGGATATGCTGTGTCCAAGACATCTCAGAAATATGCACCAAACCTTCAACACCTTGCTCCAACTCAACAAAGGCACCATAATCGGTAATGCTGACCACTTTGCCAATGACCTTGTGATCCACAGGATATTTGCCTTCGATGTCTTCCCAAGGATGGGCTTGCAATTGTTTCATGCCCAACGAAATGCGCTCGCGCTCTTCGTCGTAATTGAGCACTTTAACTTCAACTTCATCGCCAATGGACAAAACGTCTGATGGGTGGCCAACACGCCCCCATGCAATATCGGTAATGTGCAACAAACCATCTAAGCCACCCAAGTCAATAAACGCACCAAAGTCGGTGATGTTTTTGACGGTGCCTTGACGCACTTGGCCCACTTCCAAAGTTTGCAAAATTTCTTTGCGCAAACGTTCGCGTTCTTGCTCCAACACCACACGGCGTGAAACAACAATATTGCGACGGTTCTTGTTTAACTTGATAATGCGGAATGGGAAAACATCGCCAATAAATTGATCGAAGTTTTTGACCTGCTTGATATCAATTTGGGAACCTGGTAAAAAGGCATCCACGCCAAACAAATCAACCACAATACCGCCCTTAATGCGACGCACCAAACGACCTTCAACAATTTGATCGTTGTCATAGGCTTCTTTGATGCGATCCCAAACGCGCATAAAGTCGGCTTTGGTCTTTGAAAGAACAACTTGACCTTCTTGGTCTTCAACACTTTCTAAAAAGACTTCAACCTCATCACCTACTTCAATGGTGGGAGGGTCACCAAACTCAGAAATTGGAATCGAGCCTTCCGATTTAAAACCAATGTCCACCACCACAGTACCATCGTGAATGGCCAACACAGTGCCCGCAACAATTTCACCCTGTTCAATGGTCTCTAATGTACCTTCATAGAGATCCATCATTTCATTAAAATCGTTTTCGCTGTACTCGCTCTCATCAAGCACGCGCAGCGCTTCTTCAGGGCTTAAATTGGATGTTGTATCAATAACTTTAGGTTCTTCTGCCATGCGTTATGCATCCTCCACGACCGTGCCCAAAACACGGGATCATGAAAAAAAACGAACCCCCAAGGGCTCGTTACAAAATGGTTTCAAACTTTAAAACCATTAGGATTGGGGAGTTTATGCCGACGCCAATGAATTAATTGCGCAAAATGCGCTCTGCAGGGGCAACCGCGCCAGCTTTCCGTTGCGCCTGACCAATTTTACCAATTTGTAACATCACCTCTTTGCTAATAAAATCATAAACATCTTTGCGACGCTCAGGCAATGCATAAGTGCCAAACCGAATCGGAGGCCCAAAACACACCGTCAGTCGATCCAACCCCAACAGCGTCTTCCAAATACGGGTCGTCCCTGATATATATGCAGGTAAAACAGGCACTTGCGTTCGGTGAACCAACATGCCAATGCCAGGTCTTGGTTTTAAGAATCCAGGCTTTTTGTTGCGTGTGCCTTCTGGAAATATCAGCACAGGACGCCCTGCACGCAGCAACTGGGTCCAAGTCATAATGGCACTGCGGTCACCGCGACTGCGATCTACGGGCATTGCATTCAAATTTCGAATGAGCCACCCCAAACCAGGTATCGCAAAGAGCTCAGCCTTAGCAAGATACCAAAGTTCGCGTCCTGCCGCAACCCCAATGATCACGGGATCCACGTAAGAACAGTGGTTAATGGCCACCACAAACCCGCCTTGTTGGGGGATATTGTGACGCCCTTCAACCTTGACACGAAAAATTACAGCGGCAACTGCATAAGCCAGCCACCAGATAAACCGATAAAAAGTCATAGGGTTACGCCATTTTCCACAGGTTAATCCATTTGGCAATTGCCATCCTACACATCAGACTGCATCCATTTTTGTGCCAATTCAACAACTTTGGCCACTTGCTCATCCACTGACAAGCCTGTTGTGTCAAGCAAAACGGCATCTTCCGAAGGCCATGAACCAAACCGAAGCTGTGTTTGGCGATCTCGCTCATCTCGCTCTCTAATCTGGTCTTCCAAGACAGCCAGGTCGGCCACATCGCCTTTTAGTGCCATCTCTTTTTGCCTGCGTTGGGCACGTTCGGCCACATCGGCTACCAAAAACACTTTCAACTCGGCATCTGGAAAAATAGCAGTGCCTGTATCACGGCCCTCCAAAACAATACCGCCATCTTGTCCAATGGCCCGTTGCGTAGCCACCAAAACATCGCGAACGCCTTGATGCACTGCCACCCGCGAAGCCGCATCTGAAACTTCGGGCGTGCGAATAAGACCTGACACATCTTCACCATTTAAAAACGTTTTTGCCCCTGTGCCATCGGCTTTTTGATCAATGACCAACGATTGAGCCAATGCACAAACTGCCTGAGCATCATCGGCCAAAACCCCCGATCGAACCACGGCCAATCCCACGGCTCGATACATAGCCCCCGTGTCCAAATACAAATAATCTAACGATTTGGCCACCCATTTCGCAGTTGTACTCTTACCAGCCCCCGCAGGGCCATCAATGGCCACAACAATTCCATTTTTTCGCATATGTAACTTTTCTGAAGTTAATTTAATCCCACCAAGGTTTTTAATGCATCTACCTCTTTGCCAGATAAATGGCGCCACTGCCCCATTGGCAAACCCTGAACATTTAAGCCCGCAAAAACAATGCGCGTCAGTTCGAGCACCCGATGCCCAACTGCCGCGCACATCAATTTCACCTGTCGTTTGCGCCCCTCGTGCAAGGTGAGTTCCAAAACCGCATTGGCCCCTATTTGGCGTATCATTTTTACTTTGGCAGGTGCCGTTACCCCATCTTCCAACACAACACCTTTTGAAAGCATACCCAATGCCTCAGCAGAAGGACGCCCACGCACCACCGCCCGGTACACTTTTTCAACCTCATAACGCGGGTGTGTAAGCCGATAACTCAAATCGCCATCGTCGGTGAGTATCAACACACCTTGCGTATCTAAATCCAATCGACCAACCGGAAACACACGGGCATCAACACCATCAAGCAAATTAAAAACCGTTTTTTCGTGATGAGGATCAGTCGCAGAAACAAGAAATCCTGCGGGTTTGTTCAGTAAGATATAACTATTTTTTGTTACCAACGTTGCAAGTTTCCCAGCACAATACACAACATCGTGCTCAGGATCAACCTGCGTGCCGGGGTGGGTAACCACCTGGCCATTTACCTCCACTTTACCCGTTTGTATCAGTTGGTCGCTCGCCCGACGTGAGGCCACGCCCGCTCGTGCCAGAAATCGATTCAGGCGCTCCATGTTGCTCTTGCTCCATTTCACTGTCACCTACGTCACCAAATTCTTGTGCCACATCTTCAGATGAATCAGCAATCAACGTATCGTCATCCCCTGTTTCTTCTTGTGATTCCTGAAACGCCAAATGCCCTTGAGCATCTTGTGATGCTTGCGGTTCCACAATGCCTGCAAGTGGACTGTCTTCACCTTTAGAAATCCGCTGTTCTTCGTCTTTAAGCAATTCTTCTAATTCGCGCAATTTGGGCAAATCAGACAACGTTTTAAGGCCAAAGTGTTTCAAAAAATCGCGCGTCGTACCATAAAGCAAAGGTCGTCCTGGTGCCTCCGAGCGCCCAGCAATACGCACCAACCCTTTCTCCATCAACTGACGCAAAACACCATCGACAGCAACCCCCCGAATATGTTCTACTTCAGCTTTAATAATGGGCTGTTTAAATGCCAAAATCGCCAAAGTCTCCAAGGATGCAGGAGACAAACGGGGAGGTACCTTTTCTTTCATCAACTGTCGAATCCAAGGAGCATACTCAGGATGGATCATCAGTTGAAACCCACCGGCCACTTCGGTAATACGAAAACTGCGACCAGAGTTTATATATACTTCGTTTAAGGCATCTATATAGCCACGCACTTCTTTGGCACCCACTTCACGCCCAAGCACCGAAGATAATTTGGCAGTCCCTAAAGGGTTGTCTGCCGTAATCAACAAAGCCTCAACCACACCCTGATTGCGTGCGTGTTCATCATCTGTTAGTTGATCAACCGTTTCTTCAGAAATTGCTTCCAACACCTCTTCAGACATCCTCACTCGCCTCCGGTTGGGATACTTCTTCTTCGGGTGTCTCTTCCACGACCTCGCGTGGATACACCCAAATTTCACCATCAGAGCCCACTTGTTTTACAAAAACTTTCAGCTCTTTCATCAATTCCAAAATTGCTACAAAGGTCACCACAACAACAATGCGCTGTGCTCCTGCGATCAATTCAAAAAATGGCACCTGACCACGCTGAGACAAAACATCAAGCACAAAATTCATACGTTCTTCAGAGGAAACTTCCATTTCGGCCACTTGATGCACATTGACTTTGGGCACCATATCCATCGCACGTTTAAATGCTGACAACAACTCAAACATGCTCACGGGGCGAAAGCCCTCTTCTTCTTCTTCTTCACGCAAATCATTCACACCCACAGACGCTCCCCGATAATACACATCTCGAAAAGCCTCCTGCTGATCTTCCAACCACCCCGCCACATCTTTAAATTGCTGATATTCCAACAACCGACGCACCAACTCTTCGCGTGGATCACCTTCTTCTTCTTCGGCATCAGGATCGGCAGGCAACAACATACGCGACTTAATACGCATCAACGTGGCAGCCATAACCACAAAATCACCTGCCAACTCTAAATTAAGCCCTTGAATAATTTCGACATAACTCAAAAACTGCCGCGTAATATCCGCAATGGGAATGTCATAAATATCAATCTCATCTTTACGAATCAAAAACAACAACAGATCCAATGGCCCTTCAAACAACTCAAGCTTCACACCATATGGCCCATTGTCGTTATCCAGTTGCACTTCCAAATTTGAGGCAACCATTTTATGCTTCCCCTGTGGTTTCAAGCTTCTTCATGCGATCACGTGCTTTGCGAGAAATGCGATTCCACACCCCCGCAAATCCCATTGCTTTTTTCATGTCATTGACTGTCTCATTTGCCAATGCTTGCATTTTTAATGTGCCTTCATAAATCACCTGCTCCACATAACCCGATTGGGCCGCAAAATGAGCACGTTTTTCGCGAATGGGTTCTAAAAATGTATTAAGAGCAACGGTTAATTTGTCTTTTACTTCAACATCACCCACAGCCCCTTTGCGATAGCGTGCTTTTAAATCCTCTACTTCATCCACATTGGGGTTAAATGCATCATGATAAATAAACACAGGGTTTCCTTCTACCGTGCCTGGCACATCAGCACTGATGCGGTTGGGGTCGGTATACATGCTGCGCACTTTCTTTTGAACCGTTTTGGCATCGTCCGATAAAAAGATGGCATTGTCCAAACTTTTGCTCATTTTGGCCTGTCCATCCGTTCCGACCAACGATGGAACATCACCAATTAGCGGCTCAGGTATAGGGAAGACCTCACCGTAATAATTGTTAAAACGCCGAGCAATCTCGCGCGTGACCTCAACATGGGCTTCATTGTCTTTGCCCACTGGCACCAAATGCGCGCGTGGCATCATAATATCGGCACTTTGTAAGACTGGATATCCAATTAAACCAAATGGAACGGCCTCATCATCCATCTTTGCGGCACGTGCCATGTCTTTAATGCTGGGCAAACGCGCCAACCGAGGTAAACTCACCAGCATTTCAAAAAACAAATTCATTTCATAAACAGCATGAACAACCGATTGCAGATAAATGGTCGATTTTTCAGGATCTATCCCAACGGCCAAATAATCGAGCACCATTTCGTGAATATTTTCACGCAAAGCATCAATGTGTTCTTTTTGGGGTTTGGTGGTCAACATATGCAAGTCGGCAACAATAAAATAACAATCATATTGATCTTGCAATGCCACTCTGTTTTTTAACGACCCAACATAATGGCCCAAATGGAGCCTACCAGTGGGGCGGTCACCTGTTAATATGCGTTTTTTTTCAGACATAAAAAGTGAAATGGCAAATGGCAAATGGCAAATGGCAAATCTACACCAAACAAATGGTAAAGATGCCTTCTTTTGCCGTTTCACGTTTGCCGTTTGCCCGCCTTTCTTTAATCATCCATAAAAAGATAGGGGCGCCAACGCTCATCTGGCACCCCGACATAGTGTCGGATAAATGTCACATGATGAGGGGTTCGCGGCTTTTTCCTCAACGCCAAACCCGCCTCATGAGGTGACCGATCTCCTTTTTTATTGTTGCAGCTGTTACAAGCACAAACCAAGTTTTCCCAAGTATCTTTTCCACCCAAAGAACGCGGCAAGATGTGATCTATTGTAAAAGGGCCGCGTTTGGTACCACAATATTGGCACTGATGTTCGTCGCGTTTTAGCACATTGCGCTTGCTCAAGGCCAAAGGTTTGGGAGGCACCCGAACATAAAACCCCAAACGCACCACACTCGGAATTGGAAAAAGTTCTGACACCGTGTGGATATAAGCATCTAACTCTTCAACAACCTCTGCCCTCCCCCTAAAAACCAACACAATAGCCCGTCGAACGGAACACACGTGTAGCGGCTCATAGCTTTGGTTGAGCACCAAAACAGACCGATTCAGCGATTTGGAAGCAGGTGGTGACATAAAAATTAAATCGTTAAGTTTTAAGAACACCCAAAACGCATAAATGTTTTTTATATATCGGATTTAGAACACGAAGTCAAGCGCTTTCAAAATAATTTTAGGCCTCTATATGACCCGCATAAGCGTCTGCATCCATCAAATCATCAATCTCACTTAAGTCTGACAAACGCACCCGAATCATCCATCCAGAATCATAAGGGTCGTCATTGACCAATGAGGCATCTTGTGTCAAGACTTCATTGACCTCGATCACTTCACCCGACACGGGTGAAATCAAATCGGAAACAGTTTTTACGGCTTCTACAGTGCCATACGACTCGCCTTGTGCCACAACATCTCCCACCTGGGGCAATTCGAGAAACACAATATCTCCCAATTCACCCTGTGCATAGTCAGTAATGCCACAGGTGCCCACACCATCTTCGACAAGTACCCAGTCGTGATCGGCGTTGTAATGTAGTTCACCAGGTACTTCTGCCATAACAGCTCCTTTCATAATAGAAAACGAAAAAAGAAATGCAAAAAACCAACGGCCATTTCTTTTCTTCTATTTTTATTATTCAGTTAGTGTCCATAACCTAATTTTTCAACAAATTCAGTGGTTGCACGCCCTGTTCGAAATTCTTCATGGCGCAATGCATGCAAGTGAAAAGGAATCGTCGTAGGCACGCCTTCAATCACATATTCTTCAAGCGCACGCACCATACGGGCAATGGCTTCTTCTCGCGTACGACCATAAGCAATCAATTTGGCCAACAAAGAATCATATTGCGAAGGAATGGTATAACCTGCATAAAGGTGTGAATCTACCCGAATGCCTGGCCCACCTGGCACATGTAATTCAGTCACTTTTCCTGGAGAAGGTCGGAAATTGTGTTTGGTATCTTCGGCATTAATTCGACACTCAATCGCATGACCTTGTGTAACAAAATCTGATTGTTTCAAAGGAGCATGTGTGCCTGCTGCAATGCAAATTTGAGCTTTGACCAAATCAAAACCTGTGACCAATTCAGAAACAGGATGTTCAACCTGAATGCGTGTATTCATCTCTAAAAAATAAAATTCGCCCGAAGCATCCAACAAAAATTCAACCGTGCCCGCCCCCCTGTATCCAACCGACTCTGCGCCTTTAATGGCCGCTGCCCCCATACGGGCACGCAAATCTGCATCAACAACAGGAGAGGGTGACTCTTCAATCAGTTTTTGATGACGACGCTGTACGGAACATTCGCGTTCTCCCAAATGCACAACATTGCCAAATTGGTCGCCCAACACTTGTATTTCGACATGACGGGGTTGAACTATTTCTTTTTCCAAATACAATGCACCAGAAGTAAATGCGGCCTTGGCCTCAGAATGTGCCATTTGCCATGCCCGTTCCAAGTCGCTCTCAGAAAGCACCGTACGCATGCCACGCCCACCACCACCCGCCACAGCTTTAAGCCTTACTGGGTAACCAATTTCGGCAGCGGCTTTTTGAGCTGCTGCAAAATTATCCAAAACACCAGTTCCGGGTGAAACGGGCACACCAGCATCTTGCATGGTATTGCGCGCCACAGACTTATCACCCATTTTGCGAATGGCATCTGGAGATGGGCCTATAAATGTGATCCCACATGTCCCACAAATTTCTGCAAATTCTGCATTTTCTGCCAATGGCCCATACCCAGGGTGTACCGCATCGGCATTGGTAATCTCGGCGGCACTTAATATACGTGGAATATTGCGATAACTCTGATCGCCTGGTGGTGGACCAATGCATACATCTTCATCGGCGGCACCAACATGGAGAGAATTGCTATCGGCCTCAGAATGGATAGCAACTGTTTTAACCCCTAACTCTTTGCAGGCGCGAATAATACGCAAAGCGATCTCGCCTCGATCTGCAATCAATACTTTATCAAACACAGTGGGTTCTCAATTGGAATGGTTAAAAGGAGGAATACCAACACGGTAAGAATTGCCAGAGGAGAGACAAACGGCATCGTGTTGGATACGAATTATCCCTGAGGGTCGATGAGAAAAAGAGGGGTGTTGTATTCAACGGGTGTGGCATTTTCGACCAACACACGTACCACGCGCCCTTTGATGTCGGCCTCAATCTCATTCATAATCTTCATGGCTTCAATAATACACACGGTTTGTCCCTCCGTAACCCCATCACCCTCTTGCACATAAGAAGGCGCTTCGGGGTTGGGAGAGCGATAAAACATACCCACCATTGGAGACTTGAGTGTATGATATTTGCTGCTCTCGTCGGTTTCCGGTGTTTGAGATACGGTTGCAGATGTTTCTGTTGCTTGTGTAACGGGTGCTGCAGGTGCTGCTGGCATGTGTGGTAAACTATGGAAGATGGGTGTCTGTGAACTGGCACGGGCAATACGTATTTTGCCTTGCCCCCACAGGCCACGTTCAATTTCTATTTCTTGCACATCATCTTCGCC
Organism: Candidatus Latescibacterota bacterium; assembly: GCA_038279365.1. Lineage (GTDB taxonomy): Bacteria > Latescibacterota > UBA2968 > UBA2968 > UBA2968 > JABIFK01. The sequence continues at coordinate 25,022 of JAYODI010000035.1, forward strand.
AATAATGCCAACAAGCTCACGCACCGCATCCATCAACTCTTTAGATAGTTTCACAAAAGCTCCTCAGTTAAGCCCGCTCAACATATGCTTCGGTGCGTGTATCAATTTTCAATACATCACCAATTTCAACAAACAACGGAACTTGGACACTGGCCCCAGTCTCTACCGTAGCGGGTTTCGTACCGCCAGTGGCTGTATCACCACGCAAACCAGGGTCGGTTTGTGTGACCTTCAATTCAACAAAAATAGGCAATTCAACACCTAAGGCAGCCCCTTCGGCAATCATCACCTCCACCATATCATTTTCTCTTAAAAACTTCAATGCACTGCCAACCGTTTCTGCTTCTACCTGATATTGTTCGTAGGTATTGGCATCCATAAAAAAGTGGAAGTTATCTTGCTCGTAAAGATATTGGGCCTTGCGCTTTTCTAAACGCACATCTTCTACCTTATCACCTGAGCGAAATGTTCTGTCAATCACGGCACCTGTTTTGACATTTTTGAGCTTGGTGCGCACAACAGATGCGCCTTTACCTGGTTTAAAATGTTCAAAATCTGCCATAAAAAAGAGCTGGCCATCCATGCGCAGCACCATACCATTGCGAAATTGTGCTGTAGAAACCATAAAAAAACCTCAATATGATAAGTTGCCAATTTTATTGCTCAAACAAACAACAGAGCAAGCTTCGTTGATACTATTTTTTAAGATTGCAATGCTTCCAAACGCGCCAAAACCAAGTCATTGTTCGGGTCCCGTAAGAGCACCTGCTTTAATGTAACCACAGCCTGTTCTATAAGCCCTTGTTGCACATATAATTCAGCCAGTGTTGCCGTTGCAATGGCTTCCAATTTAGGTGCTTCTTCCATCTTTTTCTGAACGGGTTTTGCCTTTTTGTCTTCAGGGGCAACAGAATCACCTTGAGCAAGTGCAGACACCAAAGAAGCCAAGTCCTTATCCACAACCAATTCAGGCCGTGGCGCATCATCCAGTGAAGAAACCGCGTCGTCATCCGTGTCTTCATCTGCTTCATCCACGACCGCAGTATCTAAGCGCTCAACATCATTTAATGCATCAGCTACAGATACGCGTTCGCAGGTGTCTGCTGCATCTGCTTTCAACTGCGCAATTTGTTTGGCAATTTTCCGATTTAAAGGATCGAGAATCAGCGCCAATTCAAAATGCCGCAATGCCAAGTCATCCCAGCCAAATTGCAGATCTATCTGTCCCAAATGCCACAATGCAGCAGGATGATCCGAATCGAGCTGTAACACCTTCTGGAATTCTTGTCGAGCTTCTTCAAAATGCCCAACGGCAAAATGACATTTGCCCATCACCACATGACCTGCCACATACGATGGGCGATAACGCAAACCTTGCCGAGCTATTTCGGCAGCACGCTTCACATGGCCTTGTTGCAAAAAACCCTCAGCCAATCGAGCAAATAAAATAGATGTAGGGTTTTTTGAGCAAATTTTTTCGAGTTTCTCAAGGGACAAGATTGAAGCCGACATAACGTCTCATTACCACATTAAATAAGGTGATGCATGATAGGGAAAAGCCCAAAAATTGTCAACGATCAATCAGATACACAGAAGCACCCAAGCATCTAAATATAAACCTAACCGATTCTCGGTTCATCATCCACACGATCAAATTCCCACCCAGTTACAAATGTGCCATCATCTTCTGGTCTGGCCCAAGCCAAGCGCGCAATCAGGCGAATTTCAAATGTAGCCGAATTGTGTTGGGCATCAAACCCCCGTTTTAATACGTCAAAATCTGGGCTGCGAATTTGCATACCACTGGCACTGATGTCAACCATTTCCAATTCAATATGGTCGCCTTCGCCCACCCGAGCCTGAATGGGCAGTGCCATATTCAAGCGTGCAGCATTGCGTTTGTCACTGCTGCTGAGATTTTCGTTATCCATCAGGCCTCCTGGTCTGGGTCTTAAAATAATATGCGCCGAATCCATCAAGGCACACTAAATGTAATGAAATCGTCCAAAAAATCTACCTCAAAATAGATTTGCCCCACCAACTGTGCCAAACCCCATCTGCAATTTTCTTGTTTAAAAGCAGGCATACCCGTATATTCTTGGCACAAAACACAACCACAACGCCTTATATAAATAATAAAATAACAAGGTGGTTACAACAAAAAAATGGAGGGTTAATGTGGAATTGTTTCAATTGTTTATTTCATTTACCAAAGTAGGTGCGTTTGCCTACGGTGGTGGTCCCTCCATGATTCCTTTGGTGCAAGAAGAAGTGGTAGATATTCACGGATGGATGACCATCGAAGAGTTTACAGATGCTTTGGCGATGGGATATGCATTACCTGGTCCTATCGCAACCAAAATGGCGGCCTACATCGGTTACAAAGTGGCCTTCATTCCCGGTCTCTTGGTGGCACTTTTGGGCACCATTTTGCCATCTTTGCTCATGATGATGGTATTGGGGTTGGCTTTTATGAGCTATAAAGACACGCCCGTTGTGCAATCGATGCTCAAAGCCGTTCGTCCTGCAGTGGTGGGCTTGCTCATTGTGGTTGTGGTAGATATGTTTCCCAAATCGGTTACATCATGGCATACAGGTGTCATTGCCCTGGTAGCCTTTGTTGCCATTCAATTTCTCAACTTGCACCCAGCCCTGGCCATTGTGGCCACAGCAGTGTTGGGTTTGGTGGTTTATCGATGAGCCTTTTGCCAAAAACAACAGGGGCTATTATTCGCCAAGTTACGCCCTATACGGTACATGGACAACCTTATCTCCAAATTCATTATTCGCCAGTGGGTTCAGAAAACGACATTCGCGAAGCCCGTTTGGGCACAGAAGCCGCCTACCCCAACATCACTGCAGGCGACCAAGTAGCCTTATATAGCCTCATGAACACCGTAACCAAAATCGAAAAAACCGGATAATATCCATAACCACGAATCTTTAAAAATCTCCTATCAGATATGAGACCTTTTAAGATTCTTCGATTCGAGACCTTATTTATTATGTCCTATACCCAATTTGCCGACAAAGCCCTATCAGGTGTATTATTAGACACCGATGAAATGAACGCGGTCTTACAAACCTCCGATGAAGATATTTTATCTCTTTTGCACGCGGCTTATCAGGTAAGACGCCACCACTTTGGGCGTAGCGTTCAAATACATGTGCTCATGAATGCCAAAAGTGGCCTTTGCCCTGAAGATTGTGGATATTGCTCACAATCTTCCGTATCTGAAGCTCCCATAGACAAATATCCTTTACGCCCAACTTCAGAAATCATAGACGCGGCTCGGCAGGCCAAAGCCAATGGTGCCTATCGCTATTGCATTGTCACAAGTGGTCGTGCCCCTACAGACAAAGAAGTAGATGCTGTGGCCAATGTGGTGCGTCAGATCAAACAAGATATCGACATTGACATTTGCTGTTGCTTGGGGCTTCTCAACGAAAACAAGGCCCAGCGCCTTAAAGATGCAGGCGTAGATCGTGTGAACCACAACCTCAATACCAGTGAAAACCACACACCGAATATTGTTTCAACCCATACCTACGCAGATCGCATCAACACCTTACACGCCATTCAAAAAGTGGGCTTAGATACGTGTTGTGGGGGCATTGTGGGCATGGGGGAATCTCACGCCGACATCATTGATATGGCCGTGTCGTTGCGCAATCTCAATGTCGATTCCATACCCGTTAACTTTTTACATGCCATTGATGGCACCCCATTGGTCAACAGCGAAAACCTCACCCCCTACGACTGCTTGCGAACCTTGTGTTTGTTTCGTTTTGTCAACCCAGATACAGAAATTCGCGTGGCAGGTGGGCGTGAAAAAAACCTGCGCAGCCTGCAACCTTTGGCACTTTACCCTGCCAATTCGCTCTTTATGGAAGGGTATTTGACCACTGGCGGGTTGGGCGTTAGTGAAACACACAAAATGATTGCCGACCTCGGCTTTGAGGTCAAAACCATCGAGACAGAAAATCCTTTGGCATTGGTGCAATAAATTCTCAAGAATATCCTAAACAAAAATTATGGTTACTTACGACAAAATATACGACGTGATAGTGGTGGGCGGCGGGCATGCCGGTGCCGAAGCCGCATTGGCATCTGCGCGCATGGGCAGTGAAACATTGTTGCTCACCATGAATCTTGATACCATTGCACAAATGTCGTGCAACCCCGCCATTGGTGGCATTGCCAAAGGACACATGGTGCGTGAAATTGACGCGCTGGGCGGTGAAATGGCACGCAACATAGATGAAGCAGGCATTCAATTTCGCATGCTCAACCGGCGCAAAGGCCCAGCAGTGCAAGCACCCCGCGCCCAAGCCGACAAAAAACTTTATCAGTTTCGCATCAAAAATGTCGTTGAAAACCAACCCCATCTCGACGTCAAACAAGGCATGCTCGAAGATTTGGTGGTTGAAAATCGGCAGGTTAAAGGGGTCGTTACCAAATCGAAGACCATCTTCCAAAGTAAAACCGTCATACTAACCACTGGCACTTTTTTAAAAGGTCTTATCCATGTAGGCGATTTTTCATACAGTGCGGGCAGAGCTGGTGAACAAGCCGCCGACAAAGCTTCCGACGGTTTATCCAATTTGGGGTTTGAACTGGGCCGTCTCAAAACAGGCACACCACCCCGTGTAAATGCGCGAAGCATAGATTTTGGCGTATGTGAAGAACAACCTGGCGATGAAGACCCACGTCCATTTTCTTATCAGACCACATCGCTTTCTCAAAAACAACTCAGTTGTTATCTCACCAACACCACACAAAAAACACACGATATTATTCGCAACAGCTTAGACCGCTCAGCCATGTATAGTGGGCGCATTCAGGGTGTTGGCCCGCGTTATTGCCCTTCTGTAGAAGACAAAGTGGTGCGCTTTGCCGATAAAAACAGCCACCAAATCTTTCTTGAACCCGAAGGATACAACACCCTTGAAGTGTATCTCAATGGTTTGTCCATGAGCTTACCCGAAGATGTACAAGTAGATGTGGTACGCAGCATACCCGGTCTGGAACGCGCAGAAATTATGCGCCCTGCATATGCCGTAGAATACGACTATGTGCCCCCCACACAAATTCACCCCTCTTTGGAAACCAAGCCCATTAGCGGTCTGTTTTTTGCGGGGCAAATCAATGGCACAACTGGCTACGAAGAAGCCGCCGCCCAAGGTCTTATGGCTGGTGTCAATGCCGCGCTTAAAGCACGGGGAGACGAACCGCTCATTCTGGATCGTTCACAAGCCTATATAGGTGTGCTCATAGACGACTTGGTCACCAAAGGCACGGAAGAGCCCTATCGCATGTTCACATCTTTGGCCGAATACCGCCTGCTCTTGCGCCAAGACAATGCCGATTTACGCCTAACAGAATTAGGACGCCGTATTGGTCTTGTATCTGATGATGCCTATCAGCTTTTCCTCACACGCAAACAACAAATTGAAACCGAAATGGAACGGCTCAAGTCTATTAAGATTACACCCAATGAGCGCATACAATCAGTACTCAAAGAAGCCGAATCATCTCCCTTGGCCAAACCCATTTTTTTAGCCGATCTCCTGCGACGCCCAGAACTGACATATGACATCATAGACCAAATTGCACCAACAGAAACCCCACTGCCAGAACCCGTGCGCGAATCCATAGAAGTAGAAATTAAATACGAAGGATATATTCAGCGTCAAGAATCGCAAGTACACCGATTTCAAGACTTAGAACGTCAAAACATTCCCGATAACTTTGATTACAAATCTGTTTTATCTATGCGCAATGAAGCCAGAGAAAAGTTCAACCGCATCCAACCGCGCTCATTGGGTCAAGCATCACGCATACCGGGCATTTCTCCTGCTGATATTTCTGTGTTGATGGTCATGCTCAAAAAGACAAAGGGTGTGGCCTGAGTATGGAAGACAAGCAACTAAATATTATTATTGCCCTGCTCTCCGATGAAGATGCAGACATTATTGCCAGTATGCGCCACAAACTTTTTGAGTTGGGCGAAGAAACCGTTCGAAAAATCCTCAAAGCAACAGATCCCAGTTCTCGCGCCCATAAAGAGGCCAGCCGTGTATTGATGCGCTTTCAAGAACCTTCTATAGAAGAACGATTTCGCAATCTCTCCACGGATCAAAATGGCGACATTGACCTTGAAGAAGGTGCCTTTACGTTGGCGAGATTTGCATATCCTGACCTCGATGTTGGCGCTTATAAAACGCGTTTGGGACACATGGCTTTTGAGCTTGCACCGCAGGTAGCCCCCGATGATCACCCCATTCGTGTGATTCGCACCTTAAACCATTACCTATTTGAAACGCAAAAATTTCGGGCACCCTTACAATATGACCCCGATGACACCTTTCTCAATCGGGTACTCGACCGCAAACGGGGTTGGCCCATCACCCTATCTGTAATCTATCTCATTTTGGGTCAACGCATCGACTTGCCCCTTGTGGGTGTGGCGATGCCTAAACACTATATTGTCAAATACAATGCACCCAGTGGCCAAGAAATTTATATCGATCCATACCATCATGGTCAAGTGCTCACCCCCAATGAATGTGCAGATATGATTGGCACAAAACTCACAGATGATTTGCTGCCCGAAGCAACAAATCGGTTCACGCTTTTTCGCATGATGAACAACCTCAAACACACCTATCTCAGCTTGTCCGAAGACAAAAACGCCAAATCGGTTGACAACCTGATACAAATACTTCAGGAAGTCAATTAAAGACGGGCAAACAGCAAACGTGAAGCCCTTACCCATATTGGGGTGATCGGGTTGTTTGTCATTTGTCGTTTCACCAGTTTGCCTCTCCCATCAAAATACCCTATAATGTTTTATATCAGATTAAAATAACCTTGTGAGTAAATTATGGCTGATGGCATTAAAATTATTGTGCAAAACCGAAAAGCGCGGCACGATTACGACATTATCGACACCTACGAAGCGGGGTTGGTTTTACACGGTACAGAAGTAAAGGCATTAAGAGAAGGCCGCGCCAACCTCAAAGACAGTTATGCCCGCGTAGAAGGCAACGAAGCCTTTTTGCACAAAATACACATCAGTGAATATTTGCAAGCCAACCGCTTCAATCATGAACCTGAACGGAAGCGCAAACTGTTGCTTCACAAAAAAGAAATTGACCGCCTAAGAATTCGTGCCGAAGAAAAAGGGCTGACGCTGATCCCGCTCAAAATGTATTTCAAGCGTGGAAAGGCCAAAGTAGAATTAGGTGTTGCACGGGGTAAAAAACAATATGACAAACGGCACGACATTGCCAAACGCGATGCCCAACGCGCATTGGATCAAGCCCTCAAATCACGCACCCAAAGTGGGAGGTAGATGAAAAAATCCGCTGGTGCCATCACAGCATTCGGTGTCCCCGCTGCATCTGTGATCGCCTTTTTGATACTCCTTTTTAGTTCTCCCTTATACAGCAACACAACATCCATTGCCATACCCAGCGTACGCTTTGCGCACGGTGATTTTGTTTCTATTGGCGATTTTGCCAAAGCCTTTGGTGTTTCTGCCAACAGCACACCAGCAAATCACAAATTGACGCTCAGCATATCAGGGCATCCTGTGGTTTTCACTCGGCAATCTTCGGTCATCCGCATTGACCAAGAAATACACCGAATGCCTCATAACCTTCAGGCTTTTAATGGGCAATATTATATCCCACAGCAAACCGCAGAACGCATCGCTCAGCACCTTCGCGTGTCTCTGCAGTTTGATACACCCAAAATGCCTGTTGTTGCAATAAAAAAACCCTCTCCTTCCATATTGGTTCAGGCACCCAAATCGAATAAAACAGAAAATAAAGTCTCCTCAAATGCCGTTGACTGGACGCTCAAAACAGTCGTCATTGATCCAGGGCACGGCGGCAAAGACCCAGGAGCAATTGGGCCAAATGGTACCCACGAAAAAACCATTGTCTTGGGCGTGGCACATCACCTCAAAAAAATGCTTGAAAAGCATCTGAATGTTCACGTCATTATGACACGCGACGACGATACCTTTATCCCATTAAGTAAGCGCTCTCGCATGGCCATTCAGCAAAATGGCAAAATATTCATATCTCTCCATTGCAATGCCACCCCAAACAGAGAAGCAAACGGTGTCGAAGTTTACTTTCTTTCCGATGCCAAAACAGAAGATGCCATCCGTGTTGCACAAGCCGAAAATGCTGCACTCAAATATGAGGTTGAAGATTCGACGCAATTTACACTCAACCACATTCCCGAAGAATATAGAGGCCTGGCTCTCAAATTGTTTACTGCACAATTCTTAAAAGAAAGTCAAGAACTTGCAGCAGATGTTCACAATGCCATTGTGGGTCAGGTAAAAGCGACACCACGCGGAGTTAAACAAGCCAATTTCTATGTGATGCGTGGCACCATGGGACAAATGCCATCGGTCTTGGTCGAACTCGGTTTTGTGACCAATCACGCAGAGGAAAAACAACTCAAAAACAACGCCTATCAGAAAAAATTAGCCGAAGCCCTTTACCAAGGTATTAAGACATTTAAGCAACGTTATGAACAACAACTCTCAGCAGACAGCTCTTAACAAGCCCATCCCCCTACCTGCTCACGACTTGGGTTATTATTACGACCCCAAAGTTGAAGCAGGTCTACACGGCAGTGTCAAACTCTCGCCCGAAGTAGAAAAATATTGTCAGTGCAAAGGCAAATCACCCTTTATGGTTTATGACCCCATAAGAGGTGAACCCACTTGGTGCCCTTGTAAACCCTTCCGAACCAAAGTCTACCAGATCAGCCAGTATATCAAACGCTCTGGCATACCTGCCCCATTTCGTTACAAATTCTTATCAGACTTCCAAGAACGATATGAAAATGGACAACCCATTCCGGGTGCCAATCAGATCAAACTGCGCCTCCATACACTCATTGATGACATCCACAACGGCAAGGAATCACTCAAAGGATTTTATTTGTGGGGCAAACCTGGGGGAGGCAAAACATACTTCTCATATGTGATGCTCAACGAATTGATCTTCAAATTTGTCAAACCAGGCAAATTCATTTCTCTCTCCAAAAGCTTTCAAGAACTTCGCCACACCTTTGACGAAGGCAGCGAAACGCAAGGTCAGGCCATGACCATGATCGAAATGTTGAGCAATGTACCTTACCTTGTTATTGACGATTTTGGTGTTCAGCGCAACACCGAATGGGAAATGGAAATTTTGTATAACCTCATTGATGCACGTTATGCCAACAGACGTTTGACCTTTGTCACCACCAACCAAAAAATTGACGAACTGAAACAGCTTGCCCAAGGGCGTATCTATTCGCGATTTCTCGAAATGTGTTACATCATTCAAGTGATCGCCCCCGATTTTCGGGAAATGGGTAACCCCGAAGAAAAATGGGTTAATTTGAGTTAAATACAAGCGATCAACAGGTCAGCGATCAGCTTAAAATCATACCTCAAAAGCAAGCCTGAGTATGCCGATTGCTGACAGCTTTATTGCTCAAAGTGCCTTCATAAGACATCGCAATAGCCTCATCTTATAAAGGTCACAAATAAGGTGAGCAAATTC
>JAYODI010000035.1:34700-43603 GCA_038279365.1 Candidatus Latescibacterota bacterium
GCCGTTTCACATTTGCCGTTTCACATTTGCCGTTTGCCTTTTTACCTTTTAGCCTTCTCTAAGGAGTTTTCATATATGCAACGCACCGATGGCCGCCAACCCGACCAACTACGCCCATTAAGCATAGAACGCGGTTTTATGAAGCATGCAGAAGGGTCGGCACTCATCAAAATGGGAGATACACACGTCATTTGCACGGCCAGCGTTGAAGAACGTGTCCCCCCATTTTTGATCGGCAAACAACAAGGGTGGATCACCTCAGAATATGCCATGTTGCCTAGATCGACGCACACCCGCTCACAAAGAGAAACACGCGGTGCCAAAGGACGCACCCAAGAAATCCAACGTCTCATTGGTCGTGCCTTGCGCGCCGTTGTTGACCTTAAGCAATTGGGCGAACGCACCCTTTGGATTGACTGCGACGTTTTACAAGCCGATGGAGGTACCCGCACAGCATCCATCTCTGGCGCATATGTTGCCGTTGCCGATGCCATTGCCCAACTCAAAAACAATGGCAAAATCACCACCGATCCCTTGCGCAATTCCATTGCCGCCATCAGTGTGGGCATTTTGCAAAACACACCCATTCTCGACTTGTGTTACACCGAAGATTCTACAGCCGAAGTAGATATGAACATAGTCATGACAGGTGACGGCAATTTTGTAGAAGTACAAGGCACCGCAGAAGGTGATCCATTTAACTTTGAACAAATGCAACAAATGATTGGCCTTGCCCAAAAAGGCATTTCCGAAATCACGGCATACCAAAAAAGCATCATCAACGGATAACCCATGCCCAACGTACTTCTCATTGGCGGGCGTGGCAACATCGGTTCGGGATTGCGCACTTATTTGCCCAAGTTTGATCCCACCTACCAAATCACATCAGTTGACCTACCCGGTGCCATTGACAAAGCCACTGCCCCTCAGGCCCAACACAACTTCGTCGAGTGTGATATTACCGCCCATCCAGGTCAACTAAACGACCTGATACAAGGCCGTGACTTGGTCGTCTATCTGGCACGCAAACCACCGCTTGAAACAATGAACCAAATGACAGACCTTGTCTTTGAGACCCTTTTAAAACAGACACCTGTGCCCATGGTCATCGGTTCAAGTTCGGTGCACGCCGTAGATGGATCCTACTCTGTTGATCAAGGTGCTCTTTCCATCCTCTCCGAACGACGTTTTGACGACATTGATAAAATGCCTGAACGCATTCTGTCCACAGCCCCTGCAACCCCAGTCAATCCTTATGCACAAGAAAAAGCACACGTAGAACAATGGGTAAAACGTTTCGCCGATGCAGGTCACGGTGCCATTGCCGCACGTTGGGGAGGCATCAATGCCCAAAACAAAATGACCTCAGAGCGGGGTTACTTTGCACTGTGGTGCCACCAAGAAGACGCCGCCCAATTTGTACACGCCTGTTATGCGAGTTATAAAAAGGGCACACTCAAAAGTGGAGCGCATTACTTTGTCGTTTCAAACAACAAATACAACATTTTTGACATAACAATCCCACGCCAAGAAATTGGCTACAATCCCATTCACAATTCGGAAGACTTTTATACTTAGACGCTGTTTTAACATGTCGTTTTAGGCCAAAGGACAAAGAAAAGGCCGTCAGACGCCAAAATGGAGGTTTTAAAACAGCTTCTTAACGCATTGTCGCAGGTTACCTGCCAATATCTCAATGCCAGACCATCAAGAAAGCCTTTTATGCACACCCTTATCATTGCCACAGGAAATGCGGGTAAACAACGCGAAATACAGCAAATGCTCGGGGATGCCTTTGAGGTCAAAACCCTCAAAGACATTTTAGACGCACCTGAAATTATCGAAGACGGCGACACCTTCGAAGCCAATGCCATAAAAAAAGCCCGTGTCATTGCCCATCACACAGGCCTGCCTACCCTTGCCGACGACTCAGGTTTAGAAGTAGACGCCCTCAAAGGTGCGCCAGGAATTTATTCTGCGCGCTACGCGGGCGAAAACGCCACCGACACCGACAATAATCAAAAACTCCTCCAGGCCATTGCCCAAGTGCCCGATGACCAACTGGGTGCACAATTTCATTGTGTGATGGCACTCGTACATCCCAATGGCCAAACCCAAACCACCGAAGGAATTTGGCGCGGTCGCCTCATTCGTCAAGCACGCGGCACCAATGGCTTTGGTTATGATCCACTCTTTTGGGTTCCTCAACACAACTGCACCTCTGCCGAGCTGTCTCCCCAACAAAAAAATGAGCTCAGCCATCGTGGCCAAGCCCTACGCAAAATCCTCCCGCATATTCTCGCACTCAAAAATCACTAAAACAAAAGGCGAACCCTAAAAAAGGATTCGCCTCTCAAATGCATCTGCACTTCACCCATTTTCATCTGACTTAAAATCACCCTCAACCTCTTCTCCTCGCGCTTTGTATCGCCCAACCCTGCGTATTAAAATCCATACCAAGCCTGCCAATGCCGCAAATTGTACCACGGTCCAAATAGCACCTTCCCACCCCAAAATACCAGGCCAAAGCGCGGCAATCGATACAATAATAAAAGCATCTTCTATCAAAACCCACAAAGGTCTCTCATTCATACCCATACCTTCTCTCCCAACTTAGACGATGCAACACATTTATCGTTTGCCATTTGTCGTCTCACGTTTAATGTACCAATTCTTGAACTTCTACATTTGCCTCACTGCCATCTTGCAAATAAGAATAAACCTGATAATTGCGATAAACCAACTTGACATAATTGCGTGTCTCTTTATACGGAATACTTTCTACAAATTCATCCACATCTTTTTCCGTCAACTTACGCGACCAACGCTTTGCCGCTGTAAGCCCTGCATTATAAGCCGACAATGCCAAACCCAACTGTCGGCCTTCATCGCGTTGAAACGACTTCATATGATCTGACAAATGTCGCCCACCCAAAAGAATAGAAGTACGTGGGTCATATAAATCTTTGGTCGAAAAAGGCGTAATCTTTTCTTTGCGTGCCATCGCCTTACCGGTTGCTGGCATCACCTGCATCAAACCACGTGCCCCCACCCTGGAACGCGCCTCATGATTAAATGCACTTTCTTGGCGCATAATGGCAATCATCAAATTGGGATCCAAGTCCATCTTTTGAGCGGTATGGCTGATTTCCCCCCAATAGTAGGTGGGAAACAACCGCCGGAAAGACGATAAAGTCATAGGTACGCCCTGCTCGCGTTCTAACATCAAAATTTGCCCCGATACCTGCAGTGCCTTGTGCATAGACCGAATGCGTTCATAGCGTTGTACCAAATCATCTAAAGCAAACAAATCGCTTTGATGAACGGTTTTGGCCCGATCATATTCATCTTCGGCTTGTGCGTAAAGCCCCAAAGATGCCAGCATATCTCCTTTTCGCATATAAACCGATGGTTCATAAGACTGCCCCATCACAAGTGGCGCACCGTCGGCCGTTTGGGGGTAGACCGCCTCGCGAATACCCAAAACCGCACGGGCACGAGCCGAATAATAGGATGCTGGAAAACCTTCGGAAGCACGTTGAATCCAAAATTGCGATTCTTCATCTTTGCCAAGTTTTTGAAAACATTTACCCGCCCAATAATAGCCTTGATCGCGCATATACGATTCATCGGTGCGCCCAGCCAAGCCCAAAAAAGCCTTTGCAGCCTCTGTATATTGGCGCGTTTTATACAATGCAAAACCAGCACGCCAAGCCGCCTCATCGGCATTTTGACTTTTGGGGTACTGCTCTGCCAGCTGCAAAAATATGCGACGGGCATCACGATGACGCCCACGCCGCAAATAAGCCATGCCCGTTTGCCACAACGCATCAGAAGCACCAGACATATTGGGATACCGACGTGCAAACTCCAAAAAATGCGTGGTGGCCGTTAAATCTTGCCCACGTTTTATGGCACAACGCCCTAAGTGAAACAACCCCAAAGGTTCACCATATACCTTAAATGCCGCCTCAAAAGCTTTTTCTGCCGAACGATATTGTCGGCTATTATAATACACATGTCCAAGCTCATATTGCGCCCGCCCTTGCCACAATTTGTCATCAGATTCTTGAATAATGCGCTTAAAAAGCACCTCCGCCTGACGATATTTCTTGTTTTTCATATGTGCCACACCCGCCACAAAGACCTCTTCTACATCCACCAATTCATCCAAATTGGCAAGGGCCTGTTTACCTGCATCATGCTCTGGGTATTCCCGAATCAGCTGCAACCGCACATCCCGAGCCCCCACAGAATCGCCCAATGCCATTAATGCAAAAATTTTACCTGCCAAAGCATCATCTTCTCGCGTACTCTTCCCAATAAGACCATCATAAAACACGATGGCATCAGCGTATTTCTTTTTGTCCATCGACAATTCTGCCGCTTTTAACACAGCGGTATTGCGCAACAAACTGGCCGGAGTCATGTTCATCACTTGTTGATAAAACACCACCGCACTGTCTGTTTGCCCAACAGCTTCTGCACAGTGCCCCATCCAAAAGGCCAAATAATCGGCAATGACATCATCTTTTTGAACCACCCGCTTAAAATGAGTCAATGCAACAGCTTCTTGGCCCAAAAACATGTGGCACATGGCCCGTTGTAAGGTCACTTTGCGCCGATCCCAAGCGTCCATTTTTTTTTCATCCAACCGATCCAACTGACTCAAAGCAGGCCCATATTCACCTTGAGAAATTAATGCCTCAATCTTAAAAATAGGCCCATGGGGATCACTTTTGCCCAATTGAGATGGCCAAAAAAACGACACGCCCAACACCGACAGAGTCAGTCCAACCAACCATAGTCTATGCAACGTCAGCATCTGAAAATATCTTTTCATCATACCTTTAAATGGATTTGAAACCCATGCCTCGTTATATACCGTGCGTAGAAGAACCTAATTCCTTAAACATCAAAACTTTAGGTGAAATTGAACCGAATGTCAAGTTGCATTTATCATCTCAATGCAAAACAATGGCAAATTCTGCACAACACCATTGCCAAATCACATTCCACAACCTATCTTAAACGCACCAACTCAAATTTTACACACGCGCTTCATTCTGGGTGAACATATGAAAGCTCTGATACTGGCCGCAGGAAAAGGCGAACGATTTTATCCATTTAACACCTATCGCCCCAAACCTATGTTTCACATTTGTAACCGCCCATTGCTCGAATGGACCATAGAACGGGTTGTGCAAGCAGGTATCACAAACATCGGCATTGTCATTGGCCACCAAGGCGGGCGGGTGCGCAATCACTTTGGCTCAGGAAGCCGATTCGGTTGTCAACTCACTTACATCGAACAACCCGAGCCCAAAGGCACCGCACACGCTGTTGGCTTGGCCACCAAATATCTCCAAACAGACGACGCACTTGTCATCTATGGTGATACTTTCTTTGGCTCCACAGCCATTCCCCAACTCTTAGAAACCTTTTCCTTACAAAAAGGGGCTGGTGTTGCGGGTGTCGTTCAGGTATCCAATCTCGAATCACATACACGTGCCCACATCGAAGCTAATCATATCTTAGCGTCATACACAGACCGACCACGGAGTGGTTCTGGCCCCGCCTTGGCGGGTCTTTACATCTTTCAAAACAAACATCTATCAGCCTTGGCAAATACCAACCATTTTGTCCAACGCGCGCCATTTGGCATCTCACCCGCAGAAGGCCAAGAAATATGCGATGTCATCCCTTATTTATATCGCGAACAAGCACCGCTTACCGCTGTGGAGCTTTCGCAACCCTATTTTAACATGGACATGCCCTGGCACCCCAAAGATGTCACCCAAATCGCACTGCGCGAAATGGCAAACGATCTTACAGAATCCGTCATTGCCAAAACCGCAACCATTGACCCGCAGGCACAAATTACAGGCGCTATTTGGGTCGATGAAGGTGTGACCATTGGTCGCAATGTTACCATTGAAGGGCCTGTTTGGATTGGAAAAGATACCCAAATATTTGAGGGATCCCAAATCCGTGCCAACACCATGATTGGCGAGCGTTGTAAAATTGGCCCCTTTGCCAAAATATCGGGCACAGTAGACACCAACTGTCACATCACATATTTGGGAGAATTTAGTGGCATCATGCTTGAAGAAGGCCGCGTCACACATCAAATTCAACTGTCGGGCATCTTTGGTGAACGGGCAGAAATTGGCGCAGGCACCCAAGTAGGTACCCTGCGCTTTGATGATGCCGAAACAGAAGTCGAAGTCTTAGGCATCCGTCGGAAAGCCCCCGGATTCTCGGGTGTTCTTTTTGGAGATTACAGCCGCACAGGCATTGGCGCCCTCATGATGCCTGGTCGCATCGTAGGCCCCTGTGCTATGGTTGGGGCAGGGGTGGTATTGATGAAAAATGTGCCTCAAAATAAAGCTGTATTGCTCAAACAGCAACTTGACGAAATAGACTGGTCACCCGACATCTATAACAAATAAAAATCTTGCTTTCATCTTGACGAATATTACCCGAACCTATTAATTGAACCAATCTCAATAACGAAGTGTAATAGCAATACAGTTATGACATATTTCATTCTTGTAAATGGAAAGGAACCACATGGCCAAAAAGGCACTCATCACAGGCATTACAGGGCAAGATGGTTCATATTTAGCCGAATTGTTGCTCAAAGAAGGGTATGAAGTTCATGGTCTCGTTCGCCGTGTTGCATTAGAAGACCCCCAGCATCGCCTTGGTAGAATTGCACATCTGCAAGAAAAAATCCATCTTCACCCAGCCTCACTCGAAAGCTTTCCAAGCATTTACAACGTCATCAAAAACATTGCCCCCGACGAATGTTATCATCTCGCCGCACAAAGCTTTGTAGACACCTCATTCAAAGATGCCTTCTCAACCCTCAACACCAACATCAACGGCACCCATTATGTGCTCGAATCTATTAATGAACTCATGCCCAACTGCCGATTCTACTTTGCCGGTTCCAGTGAAATGTTTGGTAAAGTAGCCGAAGTTCCCCAAACAGAAAATACGCGATTTCACCCACGCTCACCTTATGGGATTTCCAAAGTAGCTGGCTTTGACCTCACCCGCAACTACCGCGAAGCCTATAACCTATATGCTGCCAGCGGTATTTTGTTTAACCACGAATCCCCCCGACGCGGTTTTGAATTTGTCACGCGTAAAATCACATCACACGTTGCACGTATCAAACTCAAACAAATAGGCCACTTATCCTTGGGCAACCTCGATGCCAAACGCGACTGGGGCCACGCCCGCGAATATGTACGCGCCATGTGGATGATGTTACAACAAGACGAACCCGATGATTATGTAATTTCCACAGGTGAAACACACTCCGTTCGCGAGTTTTGCGAAATCGCTTTTTCACATGTAGGCCTTGATTATCAAGAATACGTACAAATTGACCCACGTTTTTTACGCCCAGCAGAGGTTGAATTGCTCATAGGCGATTGCACCAAAGCCAAAGAAAAATTGGGCTGGGTTTACAACATAGGTTTTGAAGACCTCGTAAAAGAAATGGTTGATGAAGACCTCAAGCATTTCACAAATAAAAAATAAAATACGCCGTGTCGGATCGGGTTGTTATTTCCTCTCGGTGCGCCAATAAACCAAAATTTATCACAAAAGCGTCTGGTATTCATGCCAAACGCTTTTGTGTTTATATCCACTCTATTCCAATGCCTTTGCGCTTGACTTCCCTATCTCTTAGACTTTAATTGCGCAGGCTTTATATCCTTTCTTTCTCCAATTTATTCAAGACATCAAAGGAGTTTGCTATGGCTCAAACAGCCCGTGCCGCCGTAATGAGTGGTAAAAACTTTGAAGTACGTGAATACCCCGTTCCCACACCAGAACCCGGAACCGTATTAATCAAACAAGAATTGGCAGGCATTTGTGGTACCGACTTACACAACTGGGAATATCAAAGGCTGCCTGGTGAAATTATTTTGGGTCACGAAAATGTGGGTATCATTGATTCGGTTGGTGCAGGTGTGGAAACCGACTACGTCGGCAAACCCATCAAACCAGGCGACAGAGTCATCTTTGTACCAGGTACACCTAAAGGAGCATATGGTTTTTTACAAGCCGAAGAAGCACCCTATTTGCGAGGCGGCTTTGGCGAATACATTTATCTGTGGAACCCCGACACCGTCATACTCAAAGCTGACATGCCTGCCGAAGTAGCCGTCATCACCGAACCCTTTACCATTGGGGTTCACGGGGTGATGCGCTCGGGGCTTCAATTCGGTGACACAGTGGTCGTACAAGGCTCTGGTGCCATTGGATTACTCACACTAGTAGCAGCAAAAATCAGCGGTGCCGGTCGCCTTATTATGGTTGGTGGGCCAGCCGGTCGCCTTGAGTTGGCCAAGCGCCTCGGTGCCGATGTGACCATTGACATTGCCGATGTACCCAACCCCGAAGAACGCACCAAACTGGTGCTTGAAAACACACCGCGTGGCGAAGGGGCTGATGTGGTCTTTGAATGTGCAGGATTTCTTCCAGCCATTCCCGAAGGCGTCACGTTCTTACGCCGCAGTGGCACCTATGTGGCCATGGGGCATTTTGTAGACACTGGCTCATTTGACTGCAACCCCAACCAAATGTTCATGCGCCGCAATATGCGCATGGAAGCCGTATGGGCCAGTCGCCCCGAACACTTTGTACGTGCCATGCCTATCTTAGAAAAAAATGAATTCCCATTTGCAGACTTGGTCAGCCATGTCATTCCCATCGACCGTGTGGCCGAAGGGTTTGACGCCTTGCACAGCAGTTATCGCCTCGATGGTAAAGATGCCATTAAAATTGCTGTAAAAGGGGGCTTGGTTTAATGGCAGGCAAACGTGAGAATCAGTGAAATGCCAAATGTGAAACGTGAGAATCAGTGAAATGCCAAATGTGAAACG
>JAYODI010000035.1:43703-47653 GCA_038279365.1 Candidatus Latescibacterota bacterium
CAGTGAAATGCCAAATGTGAAACGTGAGAATCAGTGAAATGCCAAATGTGAAACGTGAGAATCAGTGAAATGCCAAATGTGAAACGGCAAATGTAAAACCTTTAAAACCAGTAAAGCAAAAGCCCAAATCTATCACGCGATTAAATAAAACGGTTGATTCGTTTGCCATTTGCCGTTTGCCGTTTGCCATTTGCCGTCTACTGTTTGCCATTTGCCGTCTATCATTTCTTCAGGAAACAAGATATGTCATCACATCCAATGCTTGGACTCATCGGTGCAGGCACCATGGGAAGCGGTATGGCCAAAAACCTCATCAAAGCTGGTTTTGCGCTCACCGTATTTGACCTCAAAATCGAAAATGTCAATGCCCTTGTTCAAGCAGGTGCAACAGCAGGCTCGTCGACACTTGATGTCATTCAAAAATCAGATGTCACACTCACCAGTTTGCCCACATCGGGTACCTTTGTCAAGGTGGCTGAAGAAATCATCCCCCATCTTACCCCCAATAAAATCATCATCGACACAGGCACAACCGAAGTGCCAGAAACCAAGCGATTGGCACAACTCATTCGCCAAAAAGGTGCGGACCTTGTGGATGCCCCCGTCAGTGGTGGTGGGCGCGGAGCCGAAACGGGAACCCTTGCCATAATGGTAGGAGGAGCAGATGAAGCCGTGCAACGTTGTATGCCCATTTTAAATGTCATTGGGGACAACATTGGTCACTTGGGTAACATAGGTGCCGGACAACTTGGCAAAGCCATCAACCAAATTGCGATGGGCGTTGGGCTGGCCGCATTTGCCGAAGCCTTGTACTTGGGAGTACAAGCAGGCATTGACCCACAAAAAATTTGGGACACACTCAGCACGGCAGGAGCCGCCAAAACATCCTTCCAAAATGCGGCACGCCAAGTTATTGAAGGACGCATAGAAGCCCAAGACTTTAAACTGCGCGAATTGCCTTACTTTATTGCCCAAGCAAAAAACCAAAACATCAACCTCCCACTTACCGAAGCTTTGTACAATTTTGCATCACGGGGTAAAAATCGCACAACGGATCCACTGGGCATTCCCACACCGAGCTTTTGGTATGAACTCAACAATCGCTCAAGAGAAGACTCAGAAACTTAAAACAATGCGTAAAACCCAACGCATTTCAAAAGACTGAACTTTAATACATGTCGATTCGTGCTCTTCTTATTGGTTTGCTACTCGCTGTCTTTGCAAACTTTTGGCCAACATACTCCAGCATTGTCTTGCACTCTTCGCGTGCCGACTATGCCCACTTGTCGTTGGCCATGTTTATTCCTTTTATTGCGCTCATTCTCATCAACGGTCGCCTCAAGTCACGCAATCTATCGCCATCAGAGTTGATCACCATTTGTTGCATGGGGATGATTGGTGCACTCATGCAAGGCGAATGGCTGGCTTTCTATTTTTTGGGTGTCATTACTGCACCAGGTTATTTTGCCACCCCCGAAAACCAGTGGTCAGAACTCATATTGGGGCACTTGGCCTCTTGGTTATACGTGGCCGATACACATGCCGTACAAGGTTTTTACGAAGGTTTGCCCAAAGGCCACCCATTTCCCTATCAATCGTGGTGGGCACCTCTTTTTTGGTGGGGGTGTTTTTTTGCCGCTATCCTCACTGCCAATTTGTGCGTCAGTGTCATTTTGCGTCGCCAATGGATGGAACACGAACGTCTCAGCTATCCCATTGCCACGGCTCTGCTCTCCCTTACGGGCACCACTGGTTCCCGAGGCACACTAACAACACTCTTACACAATCGCTTATTTCAATTTGGTTTTGGTATCGTTTTTCTACTCATTTTGTGGAACATCACATCGTGGTTTTTTATTGGCATGCCTGCATTGCCCATTTTAAACGGCGACAAATCCAAACACTACATTCCACTTGGAGATGGTTTTCCAACCTTCCGGTTTACCATCAGTATTCTCACCCTTGTGTTTGGTTACTTTTCCAAATCCGATGTGCTGTTCAGCATCTGGTTTTTTCATATACTCGCCATTTTGCAAATGGGCATCTTTAATCGCTTTGGCATCAGCAAGGGTGGTTCTGACCCGTGGGGGTCTTTTGATCCAACCGTTGGCTGGCAAAGCTTGGGTGGCATGTTGGTATTTGTTGTCTGGGGATTGTGGATGGCTCGTGCCCACCTTAAAACCGTTTTCAAACAAACCTTTACTCGCCAGCAACACATCGATGATACGGGTGAACTGATCTCATATCGTTGGGCTATGGGTTTGCTCATTGTCAGTGGCATATTTATATTGCTGTTTTTGCGCAGTACGGGGCTTGAATGGTTGCCTCTTCTGGCATTTTTATTTGCCACAGCCATCATCTATTTGGGCCTGGCCCGCATCGTCGTAGAAAGTGGATTGGTTTTTATGCGTGGCCCTATTTCAGCCCAAGCCTTTACCTGGCATGTTGTGGGCATGACCAATATGAGTTCACTCAGCGCCACAGCATTGGCGTTCACATTCACCATATTTTGCGATGCCAAAACATTTGCCATGACAGCCATGGCCCACATTCCCAGATTGGGTGAAGCCGTAAACAAACGCATGCGTCGCCAAATTGCACCTGCCGTTTTAGCTGCGGCATTTGTTGGGTTTGTGACCGTTATTATCACCATACTTTATCAGGCCTATTATGTTTCTGGCAGTTACAATTTTGGTGTGGTGAGTTTCAATGGCTCTAATGATGGCGCCGTTGGCATTTGGAGACTTACGGCCAACCGTATCCAAGCAGGCAGCCTAACGCCCGATATGGGACGCATCACATTTTTTGGTTTGGGTGCACTCTTTGTTGGGTTTCTGTTGTATGCACGGTATGTCTTTCCGGGTTTCCCACTCAACCCTCTCGGGTTTACCATTGCGGCCAATGCCATTACCCAAAATGTTTTTGTCTCTATCTTTATCGTTTGGGCAATCAAATCCATTATCATGCGCGTGGGCGGATTAGATCGGTATCGCAAAACGGCCCCCTTCTTTTTGGGCATGTTAATGGGTTATTTGGCGGGTGTTGCATTGGGCCTGATCATTGACACCATTTGGTTTCCTGGCGAAGGACATTCATTGATTACCTCATTTTAAATCTGCAAGCAGACACCTCCGTGTGTGCGTGAACCAATGACCTACCACCCTCTATCCAACGACCATTATGACATTTGACATCCTTATCAAAAACGGTACGCTTATTGACGGCACCGGAAAAACACCTGCTTATGTGGCCGATGTGGGCATTAAAAACGACTGTATTGATGCCATTGGCAACCTGTCTCAGGCCCAAGCCTCAACAACCATTGACGCAACCGGGCATGTTGTGGCACCAGGTTTTATAGACGTGCACGTACACTCAGAAATTGCGATGCTTACGGGCATTCACCGCCATGCCGAAGTACAACAAGGCATCACCACCCAACTCTTGGCACCCGATGGATTTGGGTGGACCGGTTTATCGCCCAAACAAACACAAGAGTTGTGGACATACACCCGTTTTTCGGTAGGCAATGTCAACATCCCATTAGGATGGCAAACCCCCGAAGACTATTTGGCCATTTTTGAAGGCAACATTCCGGCCAACGTCTTTCCCCAAGTGCCTCATTGTGCATTGCGTTTGGCTGTGTGCGGTTGGGATGCTCGTCCTGCCACTGATAGTGAAATTGATCAAATGGCCAACCTCACCCGTCAATGGATGGAAGCCGGAGCAGGCGTACTCAACCTCGGTTTAGATTACCAACCCTCAGCCAATGCAGATTTTCGAGAACTGGTTGCATTGTGCAAAGTGGCCGCTCAATACAATGGTATTTATGCCGCCCATGCGCGTTACCACATTTTGGGCCGCAAAGCTGCATGGGAAGAAACCATGGCCCTTTCTCAAGCCGCCAACATTCCTGTGCATATTTCACACGAACGCGTAGATGATGAAAC
>JAYODI010000035.1:47753-49007 GCA_038279365.1 Candidatus Latescibacterota bacterium
CTTGAAGAACACGAACACCAAGCCTTTGTTTTTCCGTGGCAAAACGATCCCAAAGTATCAGAGCAAACACTCACCCGTACGGCCACACACCCGCGCATGATGGTTGCATCAGATGGTATCTACAATATCCCCCACCCTCACCCACGTGGCTTTGGATGTTTTGCCCGTGTATTGGGCCATTTTGTGCGAGAACGAAATCTGCTCACACTTGAAGAAGCTGTATATAAAATGAGTGGTTTTCCTGCCCAACGGTTTGGCATTCCAGATCGCGGCGAATTGGCCAAAGGCAAAGCCGCTGACATTGTGATTTTTGATCCTCAAACGGTGGCCGCACAATCTACTTATGAATCACCCACATTGCCTCCCGTTGGCATCCCCCATGTTCTTGTCAACGGTCATATCGTCATTCAAAACGGCCAACCTACAGATCAATTACCCGGTCGGGTTGTTCGTCACCAATCCACTTAGTGTCAATCACATAGTCCATAAGAAATCAGGCAACCCAGTCAACATTCACTCTTGAGACAAACTGAAAAACATGCCCATACAAACACAAATTTTCGATACCGACGACCATGTAGCTCAGGCAGCGGCAAAGAGCATCGCAAACTTGATTCGCCAAAAACCCAATGCGGTCCTTGGCCTTGCTACGGGGTCTACACCTGTTAAAACCTATGCCGAACTTGTTCGACTGCATCGCCAAGAAAATCTGAGTTTTGCCAAGATCACCACCTTTAACCTCGACGAATATTGGGGTTTAGATGGTGACCACGATCAAAGCTATCGCTATTTTATGCAAACCCACTTATTTGATCACATCGACATTCGCCCGTGGAACACCCATGTGCCCAATGGCAAAGCCGTAGACCCAAATTTTGCAGGAGATGCTTACGAAGCCCAAATTCGTGCGTGTGGTGGTATAGACCTTTGGCTTTTGGGCATTGGGCAAAATGGTCACATTGCATTTAACGAACCCGGCAGTGCACGCAATTCACGCACCCGCCAAATTGACCTCCTGCCAGACACCATTGAAGCCAATGCCCGTTTTTTTGAAAACAAATCCGATGTCCCTCAAACAGCCCTCACCGTAGGCATTGCCACCATGTTTGATGCGCAAAAAATTTTACTCTTGGCCACCGGAAAAGGCAAAGCAGATGCGATCCAACATGCGCTCCATGACCAACCCGGTACACACTGCCCAGCCAGTTTTCTGCAAACGCACCCAAACTGCACCTTTCTCCTTGACCAAGAAGC
>JAYODI010000035.1:49107-50616 GCA_038279365.1 Candidatus Latescibacterota bacterium
CCCACCATCTATTACACACGTGACCACATCAGACGTTATGGTTTTCATGGCACATCCCATCGCTATGTTTCCGAACGCGCCTCCGAAATACTCAACCACCCATTTACGGGCATCAGCTGCCACTTGGGCAATGGCTGTTCCATCACCGCCATCAAAAATGGGCAATCAATGGATACCTCTATGGGTTTTACACCGCTTGAAGGGGTTGCAATGGGCACCCGCTCTGGCGACATAGATCCCGCCGCAGTACTCAACCTGGCACAAAAGTTGGGCATCAAAGAAACAGACCACCTTCTCAATCGAGAAAGTGGCCTATTGGGGCTCTCTGAAAAATCAAACGATCTGCGCGAACTGCTTGCGTCCGCTCTCAATGGCGATGCCAAATGTCAACTCGCACTCAACGTCTTCACCTATCGCATCACAAAATATATTGGATCTTACCTCGCCATACTGGGCCCAATAGACGGCATCATCTTTACAGGTGGCATTGGTGAAAACAGCCCAGATATTCGCCAACAGATCCTCACCAACCTCACCCACCTCGGCATTCAGCTCGACCACACAAAAAACACTTCCTGTATCGGCCAAGAAAATACAATCTCTACAGAAACATCACCCATCCAAATCTTTGTCATCCCCACAGACGAAGAACGCCTCATTGCACGCCAAACCTATCAGCTTACAGATAATGCGCCGATTCACTCATAATCGCCAAAAATGATCGGCCCAACATTTGCACCCCATTGACACACATTATTCTTGTAAATGGGACATTAAAATATCGGGCCGATCAGAACTCACACCATCCACACCCAATCCGATCATCGCTTTTTGCTCGGCCCATGTGTTGGGATTCCACGCAATAATATTTACCCCAGCAGCATGTGCATCTTCAATCATTTGTAAAGTGAGATTGCGATAGTGCACATCAAGCCCAACAATGCCCAGACCAATTGCGTTTTGAATATCCTCTTTGCTGGGTGAGGTCATAATAGCACGGATGGCCAAATTGTTATCGATTTGTTTCACACGTTGAATGCGGTCCATATAGAAGCTACTAAACATCACCTCATTGCCCATACCGTGTCTCTCCACCGCATCAACAGCAGCTTGTTCTACCCCTTCCCCTTTTAACTCACAAAGCAATGTCACCTTCCCCTTCGTCACTGCAAGCACCTCATCAAATGTAGGCACGTGTTCCCCCTCACCCGCATCAAGATTCCGTATGGTTTCAAAACGCAGGTCTCTTATTGCACCCGTGCCATTGGTCGTGCGGTCTACGGTTGCATCGTGCATCACAACCAAGTGTTTGTCCGATGTCAAATGCACATCACATTCCACATAGGTCACACCCAAACCAATCGCATATTCAAACCCCTTAATCGTATTTTCGGGCAACACACCAGCCGCACCTCGATGTCCCACGACGAACATAACACACATCTCCTATTTGTTTACTAAAGTTTGGACGATTTATGCCTCACCCAGCTACGCTGGATAAGGGGTTTT
>JAYODI010000135.1:0-9118 GCA_038279365.1 Candidatus Latescibacterota bacterium
ATGCCATGGTTTAGAAGTCCAATATGAAAAGGCAGATTAAGTTTGTCTTGACTTTGTATGTGTGTAGAAGTTTCATTGTGGCATGATAACATAATCGTACAAATAAAGCCTTAAGATTTTTCTTTCAAGGTTTGTGGGTACGTGTCATTATATTTTACACAGTAATTCTGTGTGTCTTTGAAGGAGGATGGATTATGCATGTAGGGATGCGGATTCCGCCCATGGGGCGGGACATGGGATTGGCGGGTATTATTCAGTGGGCAGCAGATAATGGTTTGGGTTCGATTGATTTACCCGATGTAGACCGTCAAACCCGCAAATTATGTGATGATGCAAATATTAAAATAGGCACCGTTGATTGGGGAGCGGGTGGTGGGTTATTGAGTAAAAATGCCACGGTAAGACGCAAAGCCATTTCCATTATGAAAAGCCGTATTAAAGCAACGGCCAAATATGGTTCAGGAGTGGTTTTTTTGTGTTTAAATCCTGATGATCGTTTGCAAACGCGGGCTGAAACATTTGAAATTTTTAAAAAAGTTTATCCAGACATTGTGAAGTTGGCCGAAAAAGAAGGTGTGCATTTGGCCATTGAACCCTATCCAGGCCCAGCCCCAGGTTATCCCAATTTGGGTTGCACGCCCGAAACATTGCGTGCAGTGTTTGAGGTGGTGCCTTCGCCTCATATGGGCATTTGTTACGATCCTTCTCATTTTGCGCGCATTGGGGTAGACTATCAACGCTTGTTGATGGAATTTGGTGATCGGGTGCGACATGTTCATGCAAAAGATACGGAATTATTAAGCGATGGATTGTACGATTATGGGCGATTGGGGCAAAGTTTTGGGCGACGTCATTCGCATGGTGAGGGGTGGTGGCGATATTGTATACCTGGGTGGGGTGTTGTGGATTGGAAATGGGTTGTGGCTCGTTTAGAAGATTTGGGTTATGACGGTCCTTTGGCCATTGAGTTAGAAGACCACCGTTATAATGGCAGCAACGAAAAAAATGCCGAAGGTGTTTTGGCAGCCAAGGCTTATTTGGAAGGTATCATTCGGTAGGAGATGTTTTTATCGTTGTCTTAAGAGCGAGTGTAGCGGTCTATGCTCGCTCTTTTTTATTGTTAAGCGGGTGTGGTAACTCGTGTCGCGTTTGTTGTGTGTTTTTGTGTGTTTTCGACCGGAAAGCTGAGTGTAAAGCAGGTCCCTTGCCCGGGTTTGCTGGCAACTCGAATTTCTCCTCCATGGTTGCGAATAATCCGCGACACAATGCCCAGGCCCAAACCATTTCCCTTTTCTCCTTTGGTTGTAAAGAAGGGGTCAAAGATGTGCTTTTGAACACTGTCTGCCATGCCAATGCCGGTATCAACGACACGCAATTGAACGGTTTTGTTGACGGTTGCTGTTAGCAGTGTGAGCTCTCCTCCTTGAGGCATGGCATCTATGGCGTTGAGGATCAGGTTGGTGAGCGCTTCTCGGATTTCTCCAGGATTGCCTTTTAGGGGGGGGATCTCATTGAGTTGCACGTCAATTTTAATTGGGTTTTCAGACGTATTCTTGCCCCATACGGGTTCTGTCATATCAACGGTTTCGGCCACAATATCATTAAGGTCAAACATTTGATTGGGATTTTTGCTTGTTCTTACGAAGTTTTGAATTGTTCGGGTAAGGCGTGCACCGTCTTCACCGGCTTTCAAAATGGTTAAGGCACGGTTTTGGAGTTTGGGGTCATCCAATTCGCTGAGTAACAGTTCGAGGTGGCCATTCATGATGGTGAGAACGTTATTAAATTGGTGGATAACACCATTGGCAATTTCACCCAATGTATAAAGGCGTTCCAACTTTTGCGTTTTTTCCATGGGCAGAGAATGGAATGGGTGTTGGGGGGGTAACGCTGTTCTGGGTGGTTGCGGAGTGGGTTCGTCTTGGAGCGTGTCACGTAAAACTTTGATGACCATTCTGGGATCAACAAGCGGCTTGCGAAAAATGAGAGAAACGTGGGCTTGATTCAGTGCAGAAACGACCTGATTCATTTCTGCTTTGGCATTGAGAATGAGCGCGCGTTTGCCATTGTGCAGGCCATTCATGTCTTTGAGAAGACCAATGGAAGATTGCTCAGATATATCTTGATCAACAACAACGAGCGCAACATGTTGTATTTGCAAATAAGCCATGGCCTCTGCGGCAGTATGAAGGTGCTTAATGCGACACTGCAACACTGTCGCGGCTGCTTCAAATATGGCGGCTATTGTTGGGGAGGGTGTTAATAACAGCACTGTCTGAGTAGACATGGTCACCTCAGGTGAAAATTGGTTGGGGGAGTTTTAGAAAGCTTCTAAGAGTTTTTTAGTTACGGTTGCATCGTGTTGGGCATTGAGCTGTAAAAACTGTTCATGCGCTGTTTGCAAGGTTTCGCGTGCCATTTCTGTTTTGTTTTGGGCTATGTATAACTTGCCGATTTCTCGGTTTACTTCTGCAATGCCGAGAGGTTTTTCATATTGTTGGCATAAGCGCAAAGATTCATTTAAGAGCCCCTGTGCGGTTGCCCAATCTTGTTTTTTTGTATAAAGCTGCCCCAATACTTTATATGTTTCGGCAATACCCAAAGGGTAGTCAACTTCATTAAAAGTATCTAAGGCCCTGGCACAATAGGTGGCGACAAGGGTAAGGTCGTTAAGGGCAAGATATACCGCTGCTTTATGAACGTAGTTTAAAGATGTTAGAATGAGGTCACTTATATCTTGTGCAATGGTTATTGATTTTTCAAAAGCATCTAATGCACTGGCATAATTGGCGACAGCCGTAAAACACAATCCCAAATTATGTAGTGCAAATGCTTTTTGCTTGGGTTTGTCTAATTGGTCATAACTGCCAATGCAATTATAAAAGAGAAGTGTGGCTTTTTCAAAGTTACCTTGAATAATATCAATGATTCCCATGTTCATTGTAGCGGCAGCTACAATACGGTCATGGTGTAGGCGTTCACCAATTTCAAGGCCATATGTGAATGCCTCAATTGCTTCAGTATAAAAACCTTGGCTTGATTTGATTAAGCCTTCATTCATCCAACACCAGGCAAGTCCTTCAGAACCCTCTGCTTGGTGCTTTTTGCTTTCTGCCAAATAAGAAAGGGCTTCTACCCACCTGTTGCGTTTGCGATAAACACCCCCTAATTTCCATAAAGTATATGCCTCGCGTTCTGTATTATTTTGAGATCGCGCCAATTCTAATGCTTCAAGGTAAACTTCCGTTGCTTTTTCTAAACTGCTTAAAGCATCGTAAGATTCGCCTATGTTAATGAGCACCACAAGTGTGTGTAGCGGATCTTGGTTACTCAGTCCAATTTTCCGAAAAGTGGAGAGTACCTGATCTACATACCGTATGGCTTTAGCTGCAGGAATGTCTTCTTGGCGCACATCTGCAAGCAATTTATTGATGAGGTTATCAGGAACGGGTGTGTTCACCGAAGGATTGCCCTTACGTTATGGCGGTTTAGTGATGAGACCTGTAAAAGCATCTCAATGGGGTGTTGTTCGGACAGGAATTGCGTTTTTCATATATCTTTAATTGTAGATGACATCTTCTCCACAAAAGAGCAGGTCATTTGTATAGCTTTCTGAGGGTTGAGATTGTCCAATTTCTTTAAAGGCAGACAACAAACGATTGACACAGGCAACGGCTTGGTCTGAGGGTAAATTGGATGTAAAAGTTGCAGAAATAGCCGCTTCAATTTGGGCTTCAATGGTTTCAATTTTCATTTTCAACTCCAGGTGAGTTTGTTTATGGTTTATTTCAAGATGGGCGGTTTATTCCAATATAGGTGGTTCATCATAAATGTCTATATCATCATAAACACTTTCGTCACCGCCATCACCTGTATATTCTGAGAAGTGGGCTATTTTGATTAAGATCGTGATGGTGTTGTTTTTGACAATGATCCGATGACCTACGGGTGTGTAGGTGCCATCTTCTTCTACGAGATATCCTCCTAAGCTTTCGGGGTCTACATCTTCGGCAGAAAAGGTAAGTGCCAAGAGTGCTGGTTTGTTAAACACGAGGCCATCAGGGCCAAATTCGACAATGGCTGAAGCCCCTGAACCATGTATTTGCATACTGATATCGGTTCTTTGATTGAGGGCCATTGGGGGCACCATAAATGTAGCTTTTGTTTTTTCATGAACAATATTTATGAGTCCACCCAAAATACCGATGCGTTTGGTCTTGGTGGGAGAGGATGTTTGCTCACCCACTGTTTTATGTAATGCAAACGGGGTAAGCGCAATGCGGAAAGAGGGTGCCACAGATTGTGATGAGGTAGCCGAGGTTTCGGCAGATAGGTCGGGTGCATTTGGCATTTGGCCTGAATGGCACCCCAAGAGCCCCAAAAAACCAATCGCCAAAAGCCCATTTCGGATGGATTTAAACTTTTTATACAGTAAGAGCACCTTTACACCTCCGCGAAAGATTAAGGGGATTTTGTCATAAGTAGGGTTTTAAGATGCTCGATTGAATTGCAAGTCGTATGCCATTTACGAATTTTAATGGCATATATTTTTAAAGTGTTTTATTAATATATATTTAAACTGGTTTAGGGGGCACGTGATGCCCCCTAAAAAGTATGGGGCAAATCACCAAATTGGGTGATTTGCCCCATACTTTTTAGGGGGTGGGGTATATACCCCATTTATTCGGAAAGATTTTCTAAGTTGTATTTTTTGATTCGATACCGCAACGTGTCTCTTGAAATATGCAACAGTTGAGAAGCTGCAGATACTTGTCCCTGTGTATGTTTTAACGCGGCTATAATGAGGCGACGCTCAACATCTTCTAAAGCTATTCCCCAAGGTGGGAGGGTGATCTGTATGTCTCCTAACTCATCAATTTTAAGAGATGGGGGCTGATCGGGCACTTGAAAATCGTGTTCTTCTTTGCCCAAGGTGAGATCTGAGAGTTGGATGAGGTTGCTGTGTGCAAGGAGGGTGGCGCGTTCTATGAGGTTGCGCAATTCCCGAACATTGCCTGGCCAAGTGTGATTTTTGAGCCAATGTTCAGTACTTTTTGAGAATTGCAGGTTGTTTTTGTTGTAGCGCGTACTGTAGATATTGAGAAAGTGGTGGGCAATAACCAGTACGTCTTCACCGCGCTGACGCAAGGGCGGTAAAGATATGGGGACCACATTGAGACGATAATAGAGATCTTGGCGAAAGTGGCCGTCGCGAACGGAATGAGAAAGATTTTCGTTGGTGGCTGCAACAATGCGCAAATCGGAATGAATGTCTTTGATGCCACCCAAGTGACGAAACGTATGCGTTTCAATGACCGTGAGCAGCTTGGCTTGTATTTCCAGTGGCATTAAGCCGATTTCATCAAGGAAAATGGTGCCTTTATCTGCTATTTCAAACAGGCCTTTTTTGTTGATTTTGGCATCTGTAAAAGCCCCTTTTTCATATCCAAATAATTCAGCTTCAAGCAAATTGGCGGGAATTGCGGCACAATTCACAGACACAAACGCTTGATCGCGCCGTTGGCTGCGTTGATGAAGTTCGCGGGCAATTAATTCTTTGCCGGTGCCACTTTCACCTGTAACAAGCACTGTTGCTGGTGTATTGGCAATGCGATCAACGAGGTTTAAAACCTGCCGCATCACCTCACTATCCCCAACAATATGATCAGACACCGACTGTTGCTTATTGGACGAGTTCACCCAATTCCTTGTCTGTAGATAAGATAGTCGCTACAGTGTAAGCATACTATCCAAATGAAACCTTAACCATTTTCTCCCCCGAAAAAACGTTAAAATAAACCCCGACCAACTTAAAAAGACATGATGCCTATGTTGTTATGCCGTGAACCTTTAAGCCAAAGCCTGTTTCATCGTTTTGCCCATATCAGCGGGGCTTTTGCATACATGGATGCCAGCAGCTTCGAGTGCGGCCATTTTATCGGCTGCTGTTCCTTGCCCGCCAGAGATGATGGCTCCCGCATGCCCCATGCGGCGTCCTGGAGGTGCTGTTTGGCCAGCTATAAAGCTGACGACGGGTTTCTTAAAGTGTTTCTGAATATAAGCTGCGGCTTCTTCTTCGGCAGAACCACCAATTTCCCCAATCATAATGACGGCATCGGTGTCGGCATCATCTTTAAACAATTTGAGACAATCTGTAAAAGTGGTTCCAATAACAGGGTCACCGCCAATTCCCACGCAGGTTGATTGTCCGAAACCAGCTTCTGTAAGCTGTGAAACCGCTTCATAGGTGAGCGTGCCACTGCGAGAAATGACCCCTATGCGACCTGGGTGATGAATGGATGCTGGCATAATACCGATTTTGCATTTGCCTGGGGAGATAAGCCCTGGGCAGTTTGGGCCAATCAGGCGCGTATTGGTGCCATCGAGAAAATGTTTGGCTTTGACCATGTCTAGCACTGGGATGTGCTCACTGATACAAATAACAAGAGGCAAACCTGCTTGCGCGGCTTCCATAATGGAGTCGGCAGCAAATGGGGCAGGAACAAAATTGGCAGAGGCATTGGCGTCTGTTTGTTTGACCGCCTCAGAGACCGTGTTAAAAACGGGCACGCCATCTACCGATTCGCCACCTTTGCCTGCATTGACAATACCCACAACCTGAGTACCATATTCTTTCATTTGTTGCATATGAAAGGCCGCTTCTCCACCCATTGCTTTGCTGCTTGAAAAGGTTTGAACAATAACGCGTGTCTTTTCATCAATTAAAATGCTCATGTTGCCTCCTAAAAATAAGTAATATTGGCGTTCAGAAAAGAAAGACCGATTGAAGCAGTGATCGACATATTTTATGATGTCATTGGGGGAGACATTTGGTTTTTTCTTCAATGGTACCGTCTGTGTGCCCAACGATAACTCGGTGTGTTAAGCCCGTAAATAGGCCACATTCTACCACACCACAAATGGCCTTAATGGTTTGTTCTGTGCTGGGGGGATCTGTAATTTTTTGGAAATCACAATCGAGTATGTAATTGCCATTGTCTGTGATATATGGGGATGCTTCTTGGGTTTGGCGAAGACGTGGGATACAGCCTAATTGGGATAAATGCCGTTTGGTCGCTTGCCACCCAAACGGAATGACTTCGATGGGGAGGGCAAATTGCCCCAAATGAGATACCAACTTGCGAGCGTCAACAACAATAATTTCTGTTTTGCTGTTTTTGGCAACTATTTTTTCTCGCAAAAGTGCGCCGCCACCACCTTTTGTTAAATTGAATTGGGGGTCTACTTCGTCGGCACCATCAATGGTTAAATCTATGTGTGTATCATGATCAAAGTCTATTAAGGGTATTTTTTCTTTTATTGCCTGTTGCCGAGATTGCTCTGATGTGGGAATGCCTTTAATTTTGAGGCCTGCAGCAACGCGTTGTCCCAGTTTTTGGATGGTAAAATATGCCGTTGACCCAGTTCCCAATCCCACAACCATGCCATCTTTAACGTAGTCTGCTGCACGTTCGCCAGCAAGTTGTTTTGGGTTGTATGCCATAAATAATGTCGTCCCTCATTCGGTGGTTAGGACTTGAGAAGATAAGGACAATTATAGCCTTTGGCAATGGTTTTGAACAAATCACACGTGACGACTAAGTTTGTTTCTTTACTTGAGTTTCAGGTTTTTTTGTATATCATGAACATATGGCACATCATTCATAGTGAAGTTGGCAAAGGAGCAGATGAGATGACATATACAACATTGGAAGATTTTTTGGGTGATATTGTTGGTAAAGCACGGCGTGGGCAAGGCTTGGATGTGGCTAAAATCTCGCAAGCCACAGGTTTAAGTGCAGAACAATTGGCACAAATTGAATCCTATGCCTTCATGCCTGATGATGAGGCGATTAAGTTGTTGGCCCATGCATTGAACCTTAATGGTGAGAAATTGGTAGGTATTGCCAATGGATGGGTGCCACAATCGCCTAATGATTCATTTGATAATGCGCATCTGGCAGTTCGTCGTTTGATATTGGATGCGGGGATGACCGTGAATTGTTATGTGTTGGTTTGTAAAAAAACAGGTCAAGGTGCGGTGATTGACCCTGGTGGAGAGGCCCATCGCATAATGGGGCTCCTTGCCGAGTTGGATGTGAAGATCACGCATATTTTGCTTACACATGGGCACGGTGATCATGTTGGGGCATTGGAAGAAATTGCATCAACAACGGGCGCCGTGGTGTGTGGGTGTGAACGTGATTTTGGGCTGATGGGGGGGCGAAGCAAGATGGTTGCTGAGCGGGTTGATGAAGGTTGGACGACACGGGTGGGGCATTTGGAAATACATACATTTAATTTAGCAGGGCATACACCTGGCGGTATCGGGTATTATACCCCTCCTGTATTGTTTTCAGGAGATGCATTATTTGCAGGATCGTTAGGCGGAACAAGAAGTTTGGCCGCATATGAGGGGCAAATTATGGCGCTCAAGCAGAAAGTGTTTTCATTGCCCGATGAAACCTGTATTTTTCCTGGCCATGGTCCGGTAACAAGCGTTGGGCAAGAAAAAGTGCACAATCCTTATTTTGTTTAGGCTTCGTGAGGAAGGCGTGGTGGATAAGCGATGAGTGAAACCTCTTCTTCGGTGAGTCCCACCGTGCCTGAAAAAGAAAAATTGTCTTCCTCGTATTGTTCTTCCTCTTGGGCGTCAACCCATTGTCCAATGGCATGACAAATAGATTCAACCGCAGACTTTTGACGTTCAAGCCGATCCAGTTGGGTTCTCAATTCTTCAATTTGTCCATTCAAGGTATGAAGTTCACCCAATGCGGTTGAGAGGGTTTGTTGGTATAACGACTCATTATCGGCCGGATTTACCATGGTATTTCCTTTTTAGGAGAGCGAATGGGAACGGTTTTGGCCAGTATACAATCAAATAAACATACGTTGAACCCTCGGCCTTCGTCAAGTTTAAAAATGGGTTTTTGTGGCTTAAACGTTTGGGGGGATACCTGCATCTAAGGTTTAAGTATGGCTTGAAACTTTCAGTGGGTTCGTGCATTTAAAGAAACACGGTTTAAAATGTTGTAAATACCTGACATTTTGTTAGGGGAACAAGGGTTATAAGTATTTGTTTTTTATAATTACATCGATGTGTTTAATTGGGCATCAT
>JAYODI010000136.1:0-9080 GCA_038279365.1 Candidatus Latescibacterota bacterium
CGTTTCACAGGTTTTAAAGGTTTCACCTCTGAGAAAGAGACAAACGAATGCCCAAGATTGCCCCATCATTTTTATCTGCCGATTTTAGCCGATTGGAACACCAAATTCGCGAGGTTGAAAAATCTGGGGCAGAGTATATCCACTTGGATGTGATGGATGGGCATTTTGTGCCCAATATTTCTTTTGGCCCGCTGGTGGTCGATGCGGTGCGTAAAAAGACCGATCTGACGCTGGATGTGCACTTGATGATTTCACATCCAAGTCAATATTTACAAGCGTTTGCCGATGCGGGTGCCGATATTTTGACGGTTCATGTTGAAGTGGCGGAAGATATGCCCCGTTTGTTGGCGCGCATTCAAGATGCGGGCATGAAGCCGGGTGCAACCCTGCGACCGGGTACAGATATTGAGGCCTTGTTTCCATTGTTGCCGCAGTTGCATTTGGCGCTGGTGATGTCTGTGGAGCCAGGGTTTGGTGGGCAATCGTTTATGCCCGAGTCTTTGGGGCGTGTGCAGGCGCTTAAGGCCGAAATTGAGCGTTTGGGCGTGGCCACAGAGATTGAAATTGATGGGGGCATTGGGGTTGATAATGCCCGCGAAGCTGTTTTGGCAGGTGTGGATGTGTTGGTGGCAGGGTCGGCGGCTTTTCGTGGGGGGTGCATTGTTGAAAATGTGGCGAATATCCGAAAAGTGGCCTCTGGTGTCTTATGATAGAGCATTTGATTTTAAGGTTGTGTGTAACTTGTTGAAACACATGTGGTTCGTTCGTTTTAAAATTCTTGCATGAATTTGACAAACTTTCTATATTATACGTTCTGCCTCCGGTTTTTACCTTTTGTGGCACAAGGACTTTGGCATGTTTGAGCTGTTAACCGAACGTCTTGAAGGCGCATTTAAAAAGCTTCGCGGACACGGGCGGCTTTCTGAATCGAATATTGATGAGGCTATGCGGGAGGTGCGTCGTGCCCTTTTGGAAGCCGATGTCAATTATAAAGTGGCTCGGTCTTTTATCGCCCAAGTAAAAGAAGAGGCGATTGGCCAAGAGGTGCTGAAAACGGTTTCACCCGGCCAGCAAGTTATTAAAGTGGTTCACGATGCGCTCGTTGGTTTGATGGGCACACAAAGTGCCGGGTTGGCTCTTGCAGATGCTCCCCCTACCGTGGTGATGATGGTGGGTTTGCAAGGTGCAGGAAAAACAACCACATCGGGTAAGTTGGGGTTGTTGCTCAAAAAACAGGGCAAACGGCCTTTGTTGGTTGCCGCCGATGTGTATCGCCCTGCCGCTATTGATCAGCTTTGTGTGTTGGGTGAGCAAGTGGATGTGCCCGTGTTTCGGGCACCCGAAGGCACCGATCCGGTAGATATTTGCAAACAAGCGATGGATCGCGCCAAAGCACACGGCCACGATGTGGTCATTTTAGATACCGCTGGGCGATTGCACGTTGATGACGAGCGAATGGATGAGGTATTCAACATTCGCGAAGCGGTCACACCCACCGAAATTTTGTTTGTTTGCGATGCGATGACGGGCCAAGATGCGGTGTCTGCGGCATCGGCATTTTATGAAAAATTGAATTTTACAGGTGTTGTGCTCACCCGCATGGACAGCGATACGCGTGGTGGCGCAGCCCTTTCGATTCGCGAAGTGACAGGGGTGCCCATTAAGTATATTGGCACCAGCGAAAAGCCCGAAGGTCTTGAAATTTTTCATCCAGACCGCATGGCGTCTCGCATTTTGGGCATGGGCGATGTGCTTACGTTGGTTGAACGCGCTCAAGCCACAATAGACGAAGAACAAGCCAAAAAAGTTGAGCAAAAGCTTCGTACCGCAACATTTACGTTTGACGATTTTTTAGATCAAATGGCCCAAATTCGCAAGATGGGGCCTTTGGATCAGCTGATGAAAATGATCCCAGGTGTGAGCAAAGCCATGCCTGATATGCAAGTGGATGAAGGGGCATTTTCGCACGTTGAAGCCATTATTTATTCGATGACCAAAGAAGAACGCGCCAAGCCGCATATTATCAATGGCAGCAGGCGCAAGCGCATTGCCAAAGGCAGTGGGCAAAGTGTGCAAGAAGTAAATAAGTTGATCAAGCAGTTTAACATGATGCAAAAGATGATGAAGCGTATGTCTCGTATGGAAAAATCGGGTCGTATGGCTTTGCCGTCTTTGCGATAGTGTGTCGATTATAAATAAAATTACCGTTGTATGACCTGTTTAACATGATGTTTCACATCAAGGAGTAGCGTTTTGGTTCGACTTCGTTTGTTGCGTATGGGCTCTAAGAAAGCACCTTTTTATCGCGTTGTGGCAGCCAATGCAAATGCACCACGTGATGGTCGCTTTATCGAAATTTTGGGGCATTATAATCCAACCAAAAACCCCCAAATTATCGAATTGAAAGAAGACCGCGTGAAGTATTGGTTGGGTGTGGGTGCACAACCTTCCGAGACGGTGCGCAGCTTGTTTCGCCAACAAGGCCTTCTCAAGCAATTGCATGATGCACGCAGTGGTGCTTCTCAGGAAGAAACTGCTGGGGCTTAGGTTTGTCTGACGATCGCTTGGATTATGTTGCCATTGGCAAGGTGTTAAAGCCTCGGGGTATTCGTGGTGAAGCTTATCTCATGCTTCTAACGGATTTTCCCGAACGTTTTAAGGGCTTGCGTCTTGTACGTGCTGTGGCCCCTTCGGGTGCCATTACAGAACTCGACATTGATTACGTACGGCAATATGGCAATCGCATGGGCATTAAGTTTCGCGGTGTAGATACGCTCGATGCGATTGGCACACTTCGCAACTTTGTCATTCAAGTGCCACGCGATGCGGTTCATCCTTTGCCTGATGATACGTTTTATGTGTTTGATGTGATTGGGATGTCGGTTGAAACAACCTCTGGCGATTTTGTGGGCAAGGTGGTGGATGTGTTGTCCATTCCTGCCAACGATGTTTATGTGGTTGATCGAGATGGTGAAGAGTTGCTTTTGCCAGCCGCGCGTGATTTGTTGTCCATTGATCGAGACGCCCGTAAAATTGTGGTGCAAGAAATAGAAGGTCTTTTGTAGGTGACCACAGTTTTAACGTGTGACAAAAAGAGCAACCTATGCGCATAGATGTGATTTCGATCTTTCCGCAACAGATTCAAGATGCCTTAAATTATAGCATTCCCAAACGTGCAATGGAAGATGGTTTGGTGGCGGTTCACGCACACGATTTGCGCGCCTATACCACCGACAAGCACCAAAGCGTAGATGATACCCCTTATGGCGGTGGGGCTGGCATGATTTTTAAGCCTGAGCCGCTTGCACGCGCTATTGAAGATGTACCAGAAGGTGGGCGGGTTATTTTTTTATCGCCCGAAGGTCGTCGGCTTGATCAAACACTGGCCAACGAACTGTCAATGGAAAAACATTTGGTGTTGTTGTGTGGCCATTATCGGGGCATTGATGAGCGGATTCGCCAGCGATATGTGACCGATGAGATTTCGATTGGCGATTATGTTTTAAGTGGCGGTGAGTTGCCTGCCCTTGTGTTGATTGACGCAGTGATTCGGTTGTTGCCTGGGGCCATTGGCGATGCAGAGTCTGCGCTTGAAGATTCTTTTCAAGATGGTTTGCTCGATTGCGCTTGGTTTACGCGCCCTCGTTCTTTTGAAGGTTTAGACGTTCCCGATGTGTTGTTAAGTGGTGATCATGAAAAGATTGCTGCGTGGCGGCGTCAAAACGCTTTGGAGCGCACCCGTCAACGCCGGCCCGATTTATTAGATCACGAATAAGACGTTTTTCATTTCGCATTTTTCACAGGTGCAACCTACAACGTGCGTCATTTTGCAGGCTGCATACTTAGATTTTGCATTTTTAAAGGAGTACCCAAATCATGGACGCCATTCTGGATTCGATTGGTGCAAGTCAATTACGCGATGTGCCCGAGTTTGGCGCTGGTGACACAATTCGTGTGCATGTGCGCGTGGTTGAAGGTGAAAAAGAGCGTATTCAGGTTTTTGAAGGGGTTGTGTTGCAACGCAAAGGCGATGGCATTCACGAAACCTTTACGGTGCGCAAAATTGCCAGTGGTGGCATTGGTGTTGAGCGTGTGTTTCCCATTCATACGCCACGTATTGCACAAATTGAAGTGCCTCGCCGTGGTAAAATTCGCCAGTCTAAAATCTATCATATGCGTGGCTTGCGTGGTCGTGCTGCACGCATTACGGAACGTCGGGAAAATTAGGGTTTATGCCTCCGCGCAAAGACACACGCCGTTCACGTCAACGGCAAACACCCGAACAACAGGCGCGCGAGCTGCCCTATTCTGGGCGCAATATCCGTTTTTTTGCCATCGGAGTTGTGTTCATTTTGGCAGGATATTTTTTTACGTCGCGCCCACCTGTTGATGGTTTTATGTCTTTGACATTGGCTCCTATTTTGTTAGTTTTAGGTTATTGTGTTTTTATCCCCATTGCTCTATTAATTGGTGAGAAAAAAGACGCTTCCCAAAACGAAGCACCGGCTACAGAATAAATTATCATATTGGGGCGATTAGCTCAGTTGGTTAGAGCGCCTGCCTTACAAGCAGGAAGTCACTGGTTCGAATCCGGTATCGCCCACCATTATAAAAAGAGGTTACGAGAATTTGCTCGTAGCCTCTTTTTTATGTTGTATAATATGGGGGCGATATTTTATTGTGTGTGGGTTATTAGGAAGATCAACAACGGTCGTTAGAGAGAAAGAAGGTTTCTGTCTATGGATACAACATTACCAGCACTCAGTACAGAAGAGATCCAACAATTTATCACGAACGGATTTATCGTAAAACGAAAGGTCCTCGATCCCAAACTTTGTGCGGCGGCACGAGACAGGTTGTGGGCTGGAAACACCTCAAGCCATTTGCGCCGAGATGACCCTGAAACTTGGTTAAACGGTTTCCCGGAGGCAGAGCGTCAAAGCACTTCTGATGGCATGAATGATCGTACTGGAGACCACGGTTGGCGGTTGCGTGAACTCTCTGGGGATGAGGATATGATCAACTTACTGCCCCGTCGTGTGTTTCCGTGGTTTGAGCAACTTCTCGGCGAAGGTGAGGTTGTGGCACCAGAAGTAACGGCCACTGCAGCCGACCCAGATCCGCGGGGTAGCCGACTGCGTGGCTGGCCGGTTTGGGGGGGCAAGGAGTTGCGCGGTATGTACTGCGTGTTGCCCAGAACGCGCAAAAGCGATGCACCTTCTTTATCGGATGCCGCTCGTGCGGGTGCACACATTGACCCTGAGCCGGTGCATCTGGTGGCGAGTGCCTATGTTGATCGGGTTCCAAAGGGTGGGGGAGGCATTGCCCTCTTTCCTGGCAGTCATCGTTTGCTCTACGAAGCAGAGCCGCGTTCAGCAGATCTCGCCTGTCATTCGATCTTACACTCGCCTCATCCAGAAAGTGGTGCCGCAGCCTTTGTGCTGCCACAACCTCCTGGTCTCAAGAATGCACTCGCCAATATTGAGCCTTTTGAGTTTTTTGGTGACGAGGGTGATGTGGTGTTGTGGCACGGACGCATGTTTCACTCGGCAACACCAAACTACAGCAATCCCCCACAGATTCGACAAATGGTTCTTTATGATGTCTATAAAAAGTCTGTGTATGACAGGGTATACAATGGCCGTTATGTGAAAGGCCCTCGGCCATCGCCACCACCCAATGTGAGGAAGCTTCACGAACTTGAACTCGGGCCAGAAGTTCCACCACCCAACCCTCGCTCAGAGGGGCCAGGTCTCTGGGATGATTGGAGTGATGCTGTTCGCAGGGTTGTTGCGACAGCCTCTGAGGGCTAACATGTATGTGTGACCTAGAACAACTCTATTTTTTGTCTCACGATAGAGGAAGTAAAAAATGTATTCAACGGCCGTTTTCATTTATTTAACGAGGTGGTGATGATGGAGCATACTGTTGTATCCGTAAAAGGTAGACGGTATCACGGTTGGCCGGCCAACAATGGGATATGGGGTTGGGGGAATGAAATTTTGGTTGGCTTCACACAGGGTGATTATGTCCAACAGAAAGGACACAGCATTGATGGTGTTCAGGAGAACCATCTGGCAAAGAGTTTGGATGGTGGACAGACGTGGCGTGCTTACCGTCCGGAAGGTTACTTCAGAGACGAAAACCCAAAATACCGTGGCGGTGGCAAAAAACCGCTGACGATGGCACTGAATTTTTTGGATCCCAATCTTGTGGTGAAGGTCTTCTCGCAGGGTTACCACGGTACAGATGATCCCGAAGGTGGATTTTTTGTCAGCAGAGATCGGGGTGATACGTGGGAAGGGCCTTATACATTTACTGGGCTTTATGAAGGTGAGGGGCTAAAAGGCCTGATGCTTTCGGCCAGAACCGCCTATGTGCCACAAGATGAGAACACGTGTTTGTTTTTTATTTCTGCCAAACCACCGGTGAATACTGAAATGGGTAACCGGGTGGGTTGTATGCAGACACGCGATGGGGGGCGTTCTTTTGAATTTCTCTCCTGGGTGACGCCAGAAGACAGCCGAGCGGTTGCAATTATGCCACAAGCGGTTTCACTTTCGCAGGATACATTTGTGCTTGCTTATCGCAAAATTTACAAGAACCGCGACGGTGATGATGCGATTGAAATTTATCGCTCGGAGGATCGGTGCCAGTCGTGGCAATTTGTAAGCACGGTGACAATTACAAAACCACATTCAAATCCACCGGCTCTGGTGAGGCTGGCCGATGGCCGACTGTGTTGTGCGTATGGCGATCGTAATGATCTCAAGATCAAGGCGCGATTTAGTGATGATGAAGGCAAAACGTGGGGATCAGAAGTTGTTGTTCGTGATGATTATTATCAATGTCACGACAGTGACCATGACCTTGGCTATGTGAGTATGGTGGTGCGGCCCGATGGCCGATTGGTGTGCGTTTATTACTGGGCAACAGAAGAACACCCAGAACAGTATATTGCAGCGACCATATGGGATGCCTGACGTGCATCCCATGCAGTTTGAAAAACGTGAAGCTGTTTTTGTTTTTAAAAGGCTATGGCGATTTGCACAAGTTGCCTGTTTAAGTGCAACAAATGATAGGAGAAAATGTACGTGCCCAAAGATTCTAACACCGCAGATCCATTTGTCAACTTGATCGACAATTTGATTGCGGGTGAGCGTTTGTGCAAAATCGACCCAGATGAAGATCAACTTCTTGCAAAGAAGATCAGTGATGAGGCGATAGCAAGACGCAAGAAAATGGCAATTTTGGCAGACGCTCGGAACGTTGAATTTGATCCCACGTCGCGCAATCCCAAACAGGGTTTTCGCATTGTTTTGGCCAGATTGTGTGAAAACCCTCAGGATCAAGTGGCATTGGATTATGTGCCGGTTGGTTTGGGGTTTCGCGATAAAGGGGATACGTTTGGTAAGAGTGCTCTGGCGCGCATTTTCTGTCAGTTTGGCGATCTCTTGTCTGAAGAGACCCATCAACAATTGTTTGAAGAAGTGACCACTTATGAGGGGTTTTTAACGGGTGGCACTGAAAACCATATTGCAATGCGTCGCACGTCGGGTTTTCTTTTTGGCGAACGATTTCCCGATGCCATGTTTTATCATGGGTTAACTGGGCGTGAATTGGCAGAAGAATGTTTACAATACATGATTCGGTATGGTCAGACGCTTTTTCGAAATTCAATGGTCGAATATCTTTCGCCGGTGTATCACGCTGTTCATACGGCAACCTGGTTAAATGTTGTGGAGTTTGCAAAAGATCCGCGCGCAAAACTGTGTGCACGGGCCATATTGGATTGGATGCTGGCAGATTTGGCGGTGAACTACCATCATGGTATTATCATTCCACCGGCAACACGGGCAAAGGGGTTGGTGAAAGAAGAGCCTATGGTGTCGTATAATCGGCTCAATACGCAGTGGACGGGGTGGTTGTATTGGGGGGCGGGAACGATGCCCGATAC
Organism: Candidatus Latescibacterota bacterium; assembly: GCA_038279365.1. Classification (GTDB taxonomy): domain Bacteria; phylum Latescibacterota; class UBA2968; order UBA2968; family UBA2968; genus JABIFK01. Next base: position 7,958 of record JAYODI010000136.1, read on the forward strand.
ACAAGATGCCCTGGAACGATCCGAAGATTGGCACAGGAGCCCATTGGTATTACACGCCGTTTCAAATTATGTACCAGAACCTGTGATACGCAATTTGGGTGCAAAACGTTTGACATTGCCTTATGCACTCTTACAAGCACGTGCAAGTCGTGAAGTGATTTCACAAAGTCAAACAAATGCCTATGGATTAACAAAACCTGTTGATCGCAATTCGCCTTGTGCGCGTTATAACGTGCGCAGTGTTTATGTGCATCGGCATTATGCGTTGGGGGCGGGGGCTCGGGTTGAAGACATAGATGAACCGACATTGCGACATGCACATTCTTTTGCGGTTATTTGGCGCGATGCATTGCCTCACAACTGGTTGTTTTTTGTTCATCCTTATTGGTATGTCAACCGGAAACAAAAAGGTGCTGATGCGTTGCTTGGGCCTGAGGATTGGTCGGGCACGAGCCCGTTTTTTCAGATGGTGCATTGGGAAAACGCTGCGGTGTTGTTGTTCAATTTGCCCGAAGAAGATCCATATGTGGGCCAAGCAGAAGGAGATAATCCCAAGTGGCTCAGCAGTCGGCCACATAAGATTATTCAAAGGGCGCATGCCTATATTCCAAAAACGATGGATGAGACAGTAACGACCTCTAAGGGTGTGTTTTTGCGATCGGGCGATGTATATGTGGGCATTCGCCCCATAGGCGGGCGCGTGTTTTGGGAGGATGGTGTGCACGAAGGGTATCACCGATTGGTGATAGAAGGCGATTTGGTGGGAGCTGCTGTCGAAGTGGGTGATTGTGAGGAATTTGCTTCTTTTGCTGCTTTTCAGGAACAGGTGTCGGCAACTTCATTGGACACACATTTGTTGCAAACAGAAAACCGCGTTCAATATTGTTCAACACGGGGTCACAAATTGGATTTGCAATACAACAAAGAAGATTGGCGACCGATTGCTTCGGTGAATGATGTGCGACTCGACTTTGACCGTTGGCCTACGTGTGAGAGCCCCTATGTGACATGTCGTGAGGGGGTGATGGATGTCAATGATGGGGTATCTGGTTTTAAGGTCAATTGGCAAGGGGAATTGCCTGAATATACCTATTATGACCTATCACGTTGAAGCAATGCGCCG
>JAYODI010000036.1:0-27773 GCA_038279365.1 Candidatus Latescibacterota bacterium
ATGACTGGGCCAGGACCTATGGATGGTCCCATGACGGGTGAAATGCCAATGCCACCAGAATGTTCGGAAGAAATGCGACAAAGCGAACAACAACCACAACAAACCAACGTTATGGCCAGCAATGGAAAACAGGGCAACTTACTCTTCCGTACCGTATGTGGCGATATGCCTGGCTACGACCAATATGCGATCTCGCTACCCTCTGGTCGTCAAGCGGTTGACTTTGGTGTAGAAGCCATTACTTCAGGCAATGTTGTCTTTGGTATTCGCGTTGAAGGGGGTCCAACAGTTTACCACTCCAGCGCAGGCAAAGCAGCACTCCAAATGCTTAATCTGAATGCAGGTACCTATACCGTTTATCTCGATGTTGCGGCGTCAGACCCAGGATCACGTGTGACAGTTCGTTTTATTGACACAGCGCAATAAACCCAGCATCGTTTAAAAGCACAAAAAAACGCTGATCTTATTTAAGATCAGCGTTTTTTATTTGCATCTCAGCGCCAATAAAAGCCCTACATTTGTGATGTCAAGATCCTTATCACTCTGCGGTAGGATCAAATCCTTCGATATGGCCTTCTTTAATCGTAATTTCATCGCGTCGTCGAACGCGTTCAACTTGACCATCGCGCAAATCCACCACCCGATCTGAAACACCCAACATCTTATGATCGTGTGTATTGGTTACAATGGTCACACCACTTTCGGCCTGCATTTTCAACATCAATTCAATAATCTCTTGCCCTGTTTTCAAATCTAAGTTACCCGTTGGTTCATCTGCCAAAATCAAATCAGGGTCGTTTGCCATGGCACGGGCAATGGCCACACGCTGCATTTGCCCACCCGACAACTCAAAAGGTTTGTGATGCAAACGCTCACCCAAACCAACCAAAGACAGTTTCATAGCCGCTTTTTCTTCATATTCCTTTTTGGGCATCCCCGAAAAAACCATCGGCAATGAAACATTTTCCAATGCCGTCATCACAGGAATCAAGTTGAATGATTGAAAAATATAGCCCACACTATGACAACGCAGATAAGCGATTTGAGCTTGGCTTAATTCGCTCATATTGGCACCATTTACCATCACTCTGCCTTTAGAGGGTGTGTCCAAGGCACCCACCATATTAAACATGGTTGTTTTGCCAGACCCCGAAGGCCCCATAATAGATAAATACTCACCACGAATCACATTCAAATTCACACCGCGCAGAGCATGCACGTCTTGAACACCCATGCGATATGTTTTCCAAACATCTACAACAGTAATAATAAAGTCATTTTCATCCCGTTTAACGGGTGTTGCAGCGACTTTCGGTTCTTGCGCCATATTAGACTCGCTCCTAAGCAATTAAATTCAGGGTTCAAGTTCGTTTATGGTAGCGAAAAACAAACACCCTGTCAAGCGTTTTTGAAAACACAGGCGAAACACAAAGTCTTTACTGACGTGACCTTTAAACGGTTGTGCCTCTCACGCCATTGTTGGCTCATTTCACAAATTCTCCAACTCATTGCCATATACCCATTCACTCCTGTTCAAAGCTTGCCCCATCATGTTTCTATCGCTATATTATGCCCATCTAAAAATGGTTGTAAATGCTTTCTAAAGAAAGGAAGATGCATGAAACTTGCCGTTTGTAATGAATTTTTTGAGGGGTGGAAGATTGAAGATGTTTTTAACTACGCCGCAGAAATAGGATGTGACGGTGTAGAAATTGCACCCTTTACATTGGCCGAAAATGTAAACCGCATCACCGCCAAACGTCGCAGCAACATTCGCAAAGCAGCAGACAAAGCGGGTGTTGAAATTGTAGGCCTACACTGGTTGCTTGCCAGTCCTAAGGGCTTATACTTAACACACCCAGACCCAGCCATTCGCAAAAAGACCCAAGAATACATCAAATCGCTCATTAATTTCTGTGGCGACTTAGGTGGCAAAGTGATGATTCATGGTTCACCTGCCCAACGCAACATTCAAAAAGGCTGGAACCGAGAGGAGTGCTGGAAATACGCCGTGGATGTTTTTGCTGGTTGCACCAAGGAAATGCAGAAAAACAATGTGACCTACTGCATTGAAGCACTTACGCCTAAAGAAACCAACATCCTCAACAGCATTGCAGAAGCCAAACAACTCATCGCCGATGTGGATCATCCCAACTTCCAAACAATGGTCGATACCAAAGCTGCTGTGGCCGAAAACAAACCCCATGTAGACGTCATCGCAGAAGCGGGCAAAGCCATGCGCCACGTTCATGTCAACGACCCCAACTTACGCGGTCCAGGATTTGGCGATTTAAAATTTGCATCTATTTTGCGTGCCCTCAAAGACCGCCACTATGATGGCTATGTCTCCGTTGAAGTTTTCAACTTTAAGCCAGATCCTCAAACCATTGCCGCACGAAGCATTGGTTACCTCAAAGGCATTATTGAAGGCTTAGAAGGTTAACCCCATACCAAAAACAGCAATTCGCTTTCAGCCGTCAACTTGAATCCATATGTTCAAGAACTGATCGCTGGAAGCGCGTTGCTGAAAGCGAACCCAATGAAACCCTTTACCTACACATTTCACACAGAACATCAACGTGCCAACTTAAAAATGTCAGCCTCCGTGTCTGATAACATTGGAGCATATCGCTCTGGCCATATCGCTCTCGACAATGGCAGAGAACTGCCTCTAATCTGCCGTCACAGCAAAGCCACATCGGCACTCACCTACCTACACCCCCTCGAAATCAATGACGATTGGCGTCGTTTGGTTGGTTTGCCAACAACAAACACATCCCAAGTTATTGATGCGCCAGGCACACTTTTGTTGGGTGTAGAACGTGCCCGCCTCCTAACCCAAGGTATCTTAGATATTTTTAATACCCCCGACATTCAGGCCACCATAAAGGATACGTTAGAAGAAAAAATTGCGCTCTTACCCATCTTGCGAGAAGGCAAACAATTTGGCCTATCCAATGCCTTACAAAAAACCTGCGGATACCATATCCCCGAACTTCCTATCGAAAAAAACACCGAAGATCTGCCCCCATACAGGTCTCCCGACAATATTCTCACGGGTGCCCAAAGAGAACGGATTCAAATGGCCATCGTTGCCACGGGTATCACATCAGGTGACAGTCTTATAACACTTATAAATCATATACAAACGCGATTCAAAAACCTATCACATATAGAAATAATAATACCGCACGCCACACTGCTTGGACTTACACATACGCTGGCTTATACAAGCCCAGGCTTGTCTTTGCGTGTGCACACATTTGAAACCCTACTGAATAACCAAGGTGATCGTGGCACATTCTTCCCACACCCAGAATTTCACATTCGCCCCACATTATCCCAACGCTACCGTGCGTGGTGGGGCCGAAACATCACCAACCAATTTATTGCCAATATCCCACACATGGGCACCGACAACACAGACGCCCTCTTTGACCCCGTAAGACAAATTCGCACCCTCAATGGCCATCTCCAAAAAACATACCAAACATCACTGGCCAATGTGCTTGCCCGCCACCTCGCCTAAAATACCAACTCATTTGCAAACATAACCCGCTACGCAACACCCACTTTTAAGGAGAGCCAATGAAATTCATCTATTTCACCGACATTCATCTCTGTCAAGGCAAAGACTCCTCAAAAGGTATTGAACGTTGTTTTGAGTCCATGATGCGCCACAATCCCGAATTCCTCATTAACGGTGGCGACTTAGGCATTGTCGATGAAGCCATTCAATTGTATAAGGATATCACAAAAGAGATATCTCAACCCATTTTGATGTGCAACGGCAACCACGAAATGTGCAGTGGTTATCTGCCACAAGAAAAGGCAGGCACCACACACTACAGCACAGACCGCAACGGCATCCATATTGTAGTACTCGATGTGGTGCGCTACAACGAGCCCTCAGAAAAACACCCGCGCAACTGGTATGGCCTTGCCGATGAAACACTCCTATCCTGGCTTGAGAACGACCTCAAAAATATTCCTCGCGAAACACCTCTCATTGTCGTTTCACACATCCCCTTATCCACCACATTCACCTTTCGTGCAGGACGCACGCCCGAAAAAACCAAACCCACCAATGCGGTAACAAATGCCTCAAAAGTATTAAAATTGCTCAAACCCTTCAAAAATGTGGCCACACTGCACGGACACGATCACGAAAACTGTCGACACTTTGTAGGTCACATAGAAATTATGACCACAAATGCCGTTTCAGGAAACTGGTGGCGACAAGGCCTCAAAAGCTTCTCGCCTCACGGCAATGAACCCCAAGGGTATCGCCTCATCAACATAGATGACAACGGCACCATCACCAGCCAATATTTCGCCTTTCAACCACATCAAAACAAAATTGCCGAATTTTACCAACATCCAAAGTCTGGCAGACGCTTCATCAATGTCTTTGACGGATCGCCCAAAACAAAAGTCATTTTGCCCAATGTGGGCGAACTATCCATCATCAATCCCAACGCAGCGTCATCCATCGGGCTAAGCGCACACCTTTACGAACTACCTAAAGGATATCGCCTCAAGAATAAAACCATCGACATCATCATGGATGACATTGCGGGTACGCACACACAACTCACCTTCTGATACTCCTTCCAAACACACTCTATTTTTGATTGAAAAAAACTTCGCTCACAAAAACAAAATTTTATCAAATCCCCTTGTTATCGACCGTTTGGGTTCTATTGCGCATCCTTCGCGCAGCGAAATCCCACCGTATAATCTGGGCTGGTATTGGGGTCATATTGCACCCGATTTGCAGTGCGATGAATCACTTCTGTTTGATCGGCCCAAGACCCACCACGCAATACTTTGGGTGGTTTTTCAACCAATGCTTGAGGCCTGTTGTTATAAGGGTTTTGATCGGGCGCTTGGGCATAATAATCTCGATCGTACCAATCAGACACCCATTCCCACACATTGCCCGACATATCCATCACCCCATAGGGGCTTGCACCAGAAGGAAAAGATCCTACAGGCCACGTACTTTCACGCCCACACCCATCCCCCCCATCATCAATAACCGCCCGATCACAGTTGGCCTGTTCTTCCCCCCACGGAAAACGTCGACCATCGGTACCTCGTGCGGCTTTTTCCCACTCAGCTTCTGTGGGCAAACGTTTACCTGCCCATTTACAATATTGATCGGCCTCCCACCAACGCATACAATTAATCGGGTGATTGTCGCGGTCTGTTCGTCTGCCATTGCAAAAGTCTTCTTCATATGTGTTTGGCGGGCCCAAAAATTTCTCAGGCTGTACACATCTGCCAGCAACAACACAAGCGCGATAATCTGCAACAGTCACTTCGTATTTATCTATATAAAACGCGTTTTGATAAATGGTACGGATAGGCAATTCATCACTGTCTCCATCTTCAGAGCCTCTTATAAACGTACCTGCGGGCACCAAAATCATTTCAGGATCACGGCGTGTTGTATCAAAAGGCAATTCCCCATTGCGGCTTCTGGCCTCCACATTGCGAGCAAGCCAATTGTCTGGCAAACCTGTTGTTGATTGCACCATCCGATGATCAGCAGGCAAGGAGTGATTCGATTTCACACATCGAAATCCAATATAAGGATACCACCGATCGGGTTTAAAACGATATCGGTTTGATGCCCGTGACACCATTTGAGGCCACGAGTAATACCATGAATTGCCTCTTAAAACACGATAATCACCCAACACCATATTGACAGGATTAAGCGATGACATCTTTTGATACGTATCCACTTCATACGTATCAACCACCCACTCCCACACATTGCCAATCATATCGTGTGCCCCATAGGGGCTCATACCATTAGGAACAGATCCCACAGGCCACGTCTCTAATGTCCCACACCCCAAAGACCCCCACCCCGTAATTGCCCGATCACAATCGGGTGCCTCATTTCCCCACGGATAACGGCGCCCATCAATACCACGTGCGGCTTTTTCCCACTCAGCTTCTGTGGGCAAACGTTTACCTGCCCATTCACAAAACCGATTGGCATCATACCAACTCACACAATTAACGGGGTGATCATCCCGTCCCCCCGCTTGCCAATTGCAATCTTCTCCCACTGCAGGCGCATCACACACGCCCGCATCAACACATTGTTGATATTGAGAAACGGTCACTTCATATTGGTCTATATAATAGCCATCCAGGCCTATCAAACGCCGAGGTTTCTCTTCTGTTTCGGCCCAATCTTCTCCCATCCAAAAACCACCAGCAAAAACGGCAACCATTTCAACCGAAGTACCAGACGGCAAAGTAAAATAAACGCGTTCTGGTTTGTCGGGTGGCAATGAAAAATTCTGTGGGTTATGAGATGCATCATTGAGATCAGAAATCATAGCGTCGTTTATTGATACGTTTTTTTGGCACGACACAAAAATCATAAGACATTGAAAAAAAACAAAATACCCACCCATTTGACAAAAAATATTCATTGGCAAATACCTTGACAACTACCAGTGATTATAGTACACTTTTTTTTATCCAAACCATAACAAATGTATACACAAAATATAAACCGCCGATAATATAGTACCAAAGAGCAAGCAACAAAAACAAATCTGTAAGGATCTATCCTCATGAATCAAGACATTCAACCCCTTCTCAATGATTGGCCTTATGAACCAGGGCAACTTTGTGTCCGCAAAATAGTCGGGCACGACGGACGAGAAAAAATTCAATTGCGCATAGAAATGGGCATTCTCCAAATGGAAATGTCTGGGCGGCCTGATGGACAACGTCCTTTTGAACAAGAATCTTTATTTCACCACTATCAAATACAAGCCAAAGAAGCAGAAAACGAAACCTTTCAATTAGACTCTGAAGCCTGTATGTCGCTCCAAATTGAAGCCCTTCAATACTATCACCGGCGCATCAGTTTTCTCGAAATTGGTGAATACGACAAGGCCCGACAAGATGCAGAGCGAAACCTTAATCTCTTTGACTTTGTCAAAACTTATGCAGAAGATGAAGAAGACCGCTTGGCCTTCGAAAACTATCGTCCATTTGTCATCAGTCATCGCGTGCGTGCCGAAGTGCTGATGCACCTTGAAACAGATGCCTATGACCGTGCCCTTGAAAAAATTGATGTAGGCATCCAAGAAATCCAAACATTCTTCCAAGAATTTGACAGAATCGACTTGGTAGAAGAAAATGAAGAGGTCACATTTCTCAAAGAATGGGCCGAAGAAATTCGCAACGAACGCCCTAAAACAGCCTCTCAAAACCTCAAAGAACAACTCCGAGATGCCGTTGCCCACGAAGACTTTGAACGGGCAGCCCAGTTGCGTGACCGACTCACAGACTTAGAAAACCAACCGAAAGTTTCGTGACTTTTCCACTATCATTCACAACCTTGAGGGAAATCACATCGGTTTAAAAACCAACGGATTTCCCTTTATTATTTTTCCCCTAATCTTATGCACGAAATTGAAGCCCAACAAACCCCAGAACGCGCCATTGCCGTCGGTTTGATCTTGCCCAACATGGAAGTTCAAAATGCCGAAGACACCCTCGACGAACTGTCATTACTTGCAGACACTGCAGGTGTAGAGGTGGTTCACCGTGTTTTGCAAGAACGCACAACCATAGACCCAACCTATCTCATTGGTCGGGGCAAAGCCGGTGAAATTGTCGAGATGATTCACGACTTAGACGCCCAAGTCGTCATTTTTGACGATGACCTCTCTCCTGCCCAAACACGTAATCTCGAAACACTGATGGGTGTCAAAATTATTGACCGCAGTCGCCTTATTCTCGACATATTTGCCAGCCGCGCCCAAACCCGAGAAGCCCAAACACAAGTCGAATTGGCACAACTCATCTACATGCTTCCCCGCTTAACCCGCCAATGGACACACCTTTCCAGGCAAGCAGGCAGTGCCGGAGGGGGCGGTGTGGGCACACGTGGCCCAGGCGAAACACAACTGGAAGTAGATCGTCGCGCAACGCGTTATCGTATCGAAGTTTTGCGCAAAGCACTCAAACGCATTGCCAAACAACGTGCCGTTTCACGCAAACAACGCACCAACATATTCCAAGCGGCATTGGTCGGGTATACCAATGCCGGCAAATCAACCCTTATGCGTGCCTTATCGGGGGCCGACGTATTTATCGAAAACCGGCTCTTTGCCACACTCGATTCCACCACACGCAAAGTATCCTTAGGTTATAACCGCGACATTCTTTTGTCAGATACGGTGGGGTTTATCAAAAAATTGCCCCACCATTTGGTGGCCTCATTTCGCAGCACCCTCGAAGAAGCCATCGAAGCAGATCTCTTGCTGCACGTCGTCGATGCCAGTCATCCGGCCTGTTTAGAGCACATTACAACCGTCAATGGGGTGCTTGAAGAATTGGGCGTGTCTGAAAACCCTGTTAAAATGGTCTTTAACAAAATTGATTTGCTCCAAGACAACAGTCAAAGAGAAGCCCTCGAAATCAAATACCCCAACAGCATTTGGGTCTCGGCCCATACCGGAGATGGCATAGAAGACCTCAAGTGGGCCATATACAACCATCTTGAAGGCGAACGCATCACCCTAAACCTGCAAATTCCCCAAAGTGAAGGCAAGTTGCTATCAGACCTACATCGTGTGGGTGAAGTGCTACACACAGCATATGAAGGCAACGATGTGATCTTAGAAATCAAACTCAATCAACAAAATGCCCAAAAATTACTTCCCAACAACCGTTTTAAATTGGAAGCCACATCCTAAATAAACAGGGCAATACAAACAAAAGCGGCGTGCTTATAAAAAGCACGCCGCTTTTGTTTGTGATATAAATCATCCTATCCAACAGCCTGTTCAACCTCAACAGGTCTTTGCACGTCTGGCAAAACAATGGCTTCTTCACTGCCAGCATCGCATACACCGTGCAAGACAGCACCCTCTTCAATAATGAGCACCTTGGCCGTAATATCGCCAATCATCTCTGCACTCGCCTCAAGTTTAACCAAATGTGAAGCCTCAATAGAACCGCGAATACGCCCCGCCACAATGGCATCTTTCACACGAATGGGATGAGCATTTACTTCGCCAGAAGCCCCCACAACCAAAGCACCAGATGATGTCAAGCTGCCTTTCAAAACACCATCTACCCGAATCCCATCGGCCACTTCAAAACGCCCTTCTAAGACAGACCCTTTTCCCACCACAGTATTTACGGCTTCTGTTGTTTTTTTGGACATTTTGAAACAATCCGGAAGTTAAGACTATTTGGGTAAAAATTCACGCGGATCACGAGCACGCCCATGTTCAACCACTTCATAATGCAAGTGTGGCCCACTGCTCTGCCCAGAATTACCTACCAATGCAATCTGTTGTCCGCGACGAACACTTTCTCCTTCAGACACCAACAAGGCGCCATTATGACCAAAGCGCGTAAGATAACCATCGCCATGATCAATCACCACCAGACGCCCCAAAATATCATCATCACCCGCAACCACCACACGCCCATCTGCAGTCGCCTGCACTGGCGTGCCAGCAGCAGCCACAATATCAATGCCCAAATGCTGATTGCGCAACATGCCTTCTTGGGCTTGATACTCGCGAGAAACCCAACCCAGTGCCCGTGAAATTGGCCAAATAGAAGGCGTGCGGCGCGCATCCACCTCCTCGCGCCCACGTAATTGCCCACGCACCATGGTCACTTGTTCTTCAACCACTTGAGGCGATGCAACAGGAACTGTATAAGCAGCAGGACGCAAGTCAATGTTGGGAGATAAAATCGTCCGAAGTTGCTGATCCCAAGCCTTCATACGTGTCACGACCTGCGCCAACTCATCTACACGCGCCATTTCTGTTTGTAAGCGCAAATTGTCTCTTAGCAAAGAATCGGCACGGCCCTCCCAATAATGGGCCTGCCAAAAAAACACACCACCTGCAAAAACACATCCAACCAAGCAAACCAAAATACCTCCAAGCAAACCAAGCAAAACATAACTCAGTTTAAACTCTAAGGTGCGTGATCCATCATCGGGAATCACCAATATGGAAAGCTGTTTTTGACGTCTTTTAGCCAAACTTTGTAGCTCCCAAAAAGAAGGGCAATTATGCCTGTGCAATATACAAGTGCACAATTTAAAAGTCAAATATTAAGCCAAATAAGCCATTTATCGGCTTTTTTTAAACACACGATCAGCCAAAATATGAAACAGATCGGGCAAACACAACCCACACAACCCCCAAATAACAACGCGCTGATCCACTGCGTTTAAGTCTTTGATCGACAACCGCCACCCCATATCAAAAAGCGCATTTGCCATTGCACACACAGCATAAGCCAACAACAAAATATATATCACGCGGGTGAGCGTACCCAATATAGGCATATGCGAAACCCCCCGATGCTTAAATAAATTGGCATAGGGGCGCCAAAGCAACCGCAACACACCCCAGTTTTTCATAGGATCACTGGTGTTCAAATCCATATCGGGCGACAACAAAAACGTGCCAAACAAATAGGCCACAACAAAAATGCTGCCATATTCAGAAAATTCATCACGACCAAAATAATCTGTCAGTGACGACCAAAAATAACCTGCAATGCCAATCATAACAATGAGCAAAAACAAATCTATACGTGTGTGTGTTTTTCCTGATGGCATAATTTAAAACCGAAGGGTCTGTATTCCACTGCGATTTGAAAACAACAACATAGACGATACCCACGCCAAGCCCGAAAAACCCGGTGTACGCTGAATCACCTGTTGAGACAAAAGACCCGTGGGCAAAAGACGCACCAAATAAACACGTCCGTCAATCCCCCCAATGGCCAACTGCGCCATTTGGGCATCCAAACTCAATGCACGCACCCGCTCCTCTGTCATATTGCCCCGCCAAATCACATGCCCACCTTGCCCAGACAAGAGTTGTATTTCACCACCTTCATCGCCAAAGCCCACTTCCAAAGCAATCAAAGGTCGCCCATCTTCAAATGCCATCGCACACAAATCTCCCACATGTCCATCTATGACAAATTCAAACTTCTTAGTTAAACCAGCCCCTGTCCATTGTAAAAAGAACACCTCAGATCGCCCAATTTCAGCTCCAAAATCAACAGCATAAAGCGTTACCCCCACCTCCGCCAAACCATCACCATCTACATCACCCACCATCACCCGGTCGGTCCATTCATTTGGCAAATCTACGCGTGCAATCTCTGCAAGCTGCCCCCCCACAACATCAAACACCCGCACCAGTCCCATCCCAACAACAACCACCTCATCCAAGCCATCACCATCCACATCGCCACCTGCAACATCGTTTACCACATATAAATCATTGCGCTCACAAAGCGGTTGTAACAAATCCCCATCCACACGATAGACCCCTACCCCAGCCCGACGCAAAAAGCGTGGCACATCAACCGCCACTGCCGGTCCTATGCGCCCCCCAGCGATGACCTCCCACACTCCATCCCCATCAACATCAGCCCTTGCCATACGCACCTGCTGCCCCCCCAAATCTCCCCAAGCCACACCACCAAAGGAAAAACAAAACAATAAAACCCACACCCCACACAATAACCATTTACACGTTGTCATTTTCATCCACCATTTGCCGTTTGCCATTTAAAACCCCCGATCATCCAAATGCACCCAAGATGCCTGTTGCACCCCATTGACCAACACCGAAGTCTCAATGAGAGGCAACACAAAATCGACGCCCACATCTAAGGCTTCGTTGAAAATTTCTTGTGCGCGTATATTGGCATCCGACCGGTTTTGATCCACATCAACATCCACAGCATCACCATAAATATGACGGCTAAATGTGGCACCACCCACAGATTGATTGTGTTCAGGCGAACGAAAAGCACTGCTAAGCACCAATGCGCGCCCCAAACCCGAGCGAATAAATTGCATATGTTGTGCCATCTGTGCATCTACATAAGCACGTGTGCCCCCACGTTGCAAGGTGGGGCCAACAAATTCGGATAACCTGAAGTGATCACTCACCCGTGCAGTTGTTGGCGCTTCTGTCAAATCTATAAAATATTTCACCCGCTCATAATATGCCACATGAGACAAACCAAATGGATTGCTCTCGGGTGTTGGATACGTGTTGCTCAATGCAGCATCTGTAACCAAGTTCAAACGCAACCCACTTGCAAAAACCACCTGTGGCAAATACGGCGGGTTCAATGGTCCTATCTGATCAGCATCACCAATTACCACATTCACCGATACACCCGTGCCACGTCCACACCCTGTTAGGGATATCCAGTACAAGAGGAAAATGAAAACGCCCAATCCTATTTTTTTTACATTAAAAATCATTTTATTTTAACGCCACACAAAATATACACATCATCAGTAAGCAACCATGTTGGGTTTTATTTTTGTTCGACAACATTCATCAAAGCCTGTTTCGCTTTAAAACGAACCCCCGAATCCGCATCTTGCAACATCGGTTCCAATACCCCTCGAACATCAGGCCCACCCAAACGCCCCAATGCAGAAACAGCCGCCGCACGTACTCGCGGGTTTTCGTGAGTCAGTTTGCGACCACATGCACGCACCGCGCGTCGATCACCCGTCTTGCCCAATCCAACCAATGCGGCAGAAACCACCGTATCACTCGAATCCTCCAACGCACTGGCCAAAGCCGGCACCACCTCAGCCCCTCCCACATCTCCCAATGCATGAGCAGCAGCAATGCGCACCCAATCATTCGGGTGGCTCAAATGTGCCCGCATCACATCCACACCCTGTTTGGCCCGAATCTTACCCAAAGCATCCAAACTGCGCATCAACGTTTGCCAATCCACCTCTGACTCTGCCAAAGCAACCAAAGCGTTAACGGCACCATCACCCAACTTGATAAGCTGAGATTCAAAATGCAATTTGGCTTCCCCACCAGCAGCAGCCATCAATCTGGCCAACAATTGTGCCGCGGCTTCCGGTTGGGTTTGATGAATGCTGTCAATTACAGCCTGCACAAGGCTTCGTTGCCCCACCCCATATTGTTCAGTTAAAAACACCTGCCCTTCTTTAAGCACAACCAAAGCCAGCCCCAATTCCAAACGGTTCTCGCGCGAAGTCTCTTTGGCAACAAACTTTTTTTTCAAAGCCTCAACATTCACCTGCTGATCTGTCATCTGTGTTTGACCACACCCCAAAACCATCACAAACAGACAATTTAGCCAAAAAATGTGTCGCATAACGGCTCTCCAGGATATTTTTTTAGGATGCACAATATAACAACACCTTGATAATTGGTCAATTACAGGCACACCATGCGCGGTGTGCAATTTAAAAACGCCTTGACCCCACACCCATATCACCTTATTTTCTAAATATATCTTAAGGAGCCATTTATGCCAGGAAGAATAGAAGGTAACTTACCCCCTCAAGGCCCGCAGCGCACACAAGAAAACAATGCGCGGCGCGTTCAAGAAAATCGCAACCGAGAAATATCATCAACAACCGATGCAGGTGATCGCGTAGAGCTATCTGCTGTGGCACAAGAAACGCGAGAACTCGAATCCCAGCTGCAAAATGAGGTGCGCAATCTTCCCGATGTCCGGCAAGACCGAATCGCTGAAGTACGCGAACGCATCGCCTCAGGACACTTTGACAACGAAAGTGTTCGCCGTGTTATTGCAGATCGTATTCTAACGCAACTCGGTTTAGAATAAACCTACCCAAAGATACGCAAAAAGGGTCAACACGCACAAAACGTGTTGACCCTTTTTTATTTTTTGACTGAATGGTCTTAAAAACCTTTTCTGAGCTGCACCCCCATCTTACCTTTCATCAAATCACCGTCCAACCCCAAAGACACACCCTTTACATTGACAATCCCTTCCTGCATTTTAGGAGAAGGCAAATTGTCATCGTCTTTCATAAACAAATGCACCGAATACACAATGGCGCCAATACCCAAAACACCATATACAGCTGCGCGTGTATCATGGCGTTTGCTCTCATCATAAAGATCACGTGCCACCGACACAGTACCCGAAAGCTTGTAGGCATCATAGGCATCGTTGGCTTGGTTCTTCGAGTCTAAGGCTTCTTTAATAAAAAAACCGCCCAGCCCCAACATCAGAGCACCATGAAATTTTTTATTGATTAAAAAGTCTTTATCCAATGCTTGGGCTGGAACCGTTAAACCACCCAACAACACAACAACAAGCAAACCTGCAACACCCCGTACTAAAAATCGCATACCATCCTCCGACCTATTTTTCATTTTCTTCTGAAGAGAGACCCAATTCATTTTCCAATTGTGCCATTTGAATCAAATAGTCATACTGCGCCTGAACCAAGCTGTTTCTTGCATTAAACAAGTCGCGTTGGGCGGTCAAGCGTTCCAAAAATGTACCCCCACCAAAATTATAGCGTTCTTCTTCCAACTTAAAGTTTTCTTCTTGCGCCTGCACCGCAATTTCCTGCGCTTCAATCTGACGGCGCAACCGTCCCAATGTCAAATAGCGCAATTTTACATTTAATGCCTTTTGCCGTTTGGCCTGATCCAAAACGACTTGGCTGCGCATATATTGCAACTTCTGCTGTTTGAGATTATTGGTGGTATTAAAGTTAAAAATAGGCATGCTGACATTAATGCTCATACTATAACTATAATTCTTTAAAAACAAATCTTCCAAACCGCCAAATTTTTCTTCTTTGCTAATGCTCCAACCAAATGATCCCACATTCAAACGAACGGTTGGATGATACAAACTGTATTTGGTTGCACGATAATCATCTTTAGAAGCCAACATGCTATACTTCGACGATAAAATATCGGGGTTTTCTTCCAAAGCCAAACCCACCGCTTCATCATAGGTATAACGGGGTTCTTCAAGCGCAAATTCTTCTTCTGCTGGAATCACATCCACATCGGTTCCCAAACCCAAAGCAAACCCCAAATTGGATCGCCGAATCAGCACATCATTTTCTCGTTGAATCAATGTGGCTTTTTCACTGGCCAACTGCGCTTTGGCATTGGCCACCTGCAAAATGGCAGCAGAACCAATCTCATATAGCGTTTCGGATCGGCGCAAGCTTTCCTCAGATACACGCACCCGTTCTTGTTGCACTTCGAGCAACTTCATGGCCTGCAACACCTGAAAGTAATTTTGCTTGACCGAAAAGATCACATCAAAACGCGTTCCAATTTGTGTGATTTGCTGTTGTTGCAAACGCTTTTTACTGGCAGATAACGAGGCAATCACATTGCCATCGTATAGAGGTATCGAAAATCCACCAATTGAAACACTTTGTCCACCACTAATGCTCTCATCTCCAACCAAGTTAAGAATTTGCCCCGTGGTTTCATCCAAAACGGAGCGCTCACTGGGCCCACGCACATTGCGGCTGGAACTCCAGTTAAAAGAAGATGAACTGGGCAAAAACCGGTTCCGCTGTTGATCAACAGACACCTCTGATAGAGCAACTGTATATTTACCTTGTTCAAGCGTTAAATTATTTGAAAGCGCAACGTCAATACATTCTGCCAACGTCAAACGCATTTCTGTTTGTGCAAAGGCTTGAGCCCCCAAAAACACGGTAAAACATAAAAAACATCCGACAAATCGCATCATAAAACACTCCATCAACCGTTAAATGCCATCTATTATTTCGCCACAGAGATTAGACGAAACAATTGCAAAAAAGTTACCAAGTATTTGCTTACTTTTTAAACCTCCTAAAGAAAACAGAAAGTCCAATAAAAGAAAAGCGAAAAATTTTCTGCCACACAACAAATCAAGGCCAATATAATCAATAATTTAAAAAACGAATTTGTTCTCAAAAATCCTAACAGAGGGCTCAGCAATGTATCTTGGTGGTATGATTATGGCACAAAGCAGATAAGACAATGTGGCACCGCTATTCACCTCGGTCAAGCAAAGAATACACCGTGGGAATAATTACCAACGTCAAAATGGTCGAACTGATCAAACCCGCCACCACAGTAATGGCCATCGGCGTACGAATTTCGGCACCATCACCCAACCCCAAAGCCATCGGCAACAATCCCAATACAGTGGTAGATGTGGTCATCAAAATAGGCCGTAAGCGCACTTCCCCCGCCTGAACGATCGACTCTATTTTTGACACACCCGAACGGCGCAAATGATTGATATAATCTACCAAAACAATGGCATTGTTCACCACGATCCCCGCCAGCATAATCATTCCCAAGAAAACCACCACCGAAAGTGGTACGCCCGTCACAAACAAAACAAGAATAACGCCAATCAATGCCAATGGAATGGTAAACATAATCACAAACGGATGGACAAACGACTCAAATTGTGAGGCCATCACGATATACACCAAAAAAATGGCCAATGCCAATGCAAACGTTAAGCTATTCAGCGATGTTTCCATCTCCTTGTTTTGTCCGCCAATGACCACCGAAACATCTTGCGGAATATCCATGCCTTCTAAGGCCTGTTGGATCAATGTGGTCATCGTGCCCAAATCCACACCGCTAACATTTGCAGAAATTAAAACTGCACGCTGTTGATCAATTCGCCGAATTTCACTCGGGCCTTCATGCACTTCAATATCGGCTACCGCCGACAAGCGAATCGGTACTTGTCCATTGGGGTTAACAACCAATCGTCGTAAATCAGAAACCCCTGCCCGATCCGATTCATCCACACGAACCAATACATCAATGCGCCGATCCGCTTCGCGAAAACGCGTCACCACATTGCCCTGCACTTTTTCCCGAACCAACGAAGCCACAGACCGTACATTGAGGTCATACTTGGCCAGCAAATCGCGATTGTAAACAATCTGAACCTCAGGATTTCCGCGCTGCAAACTCGACTTGACATCGTATAATCCACCAATATCGGCCATGACACTCTCCGTTTCACGTCCTAAGCGCGTCAGAGTAGGCAAGTCATAACCACGAATTTCCACTTCAATCGGTGTTTTAAAACTAAACAATGCAGGGCGAGCAAAATCAGCCTTAAGCTGAGGCAAATCGGAAAAACGCCCACGCAAATCGGCCATCAGGTGATCTTCGCGTTGGGCAATGGGGCTATTCCCGCGGATACCGCTCCAAATCCGCCCCGGCAATTCAACCATATCTGTCCACCACCGGCTCAAAGCACTTTCATGAACATCCACCTTTTTTTGTGCCAAGACCACAGAAATAACACCCGTGTGCTCACCCTGATCAGAGGACGACACTGCCGTTTTATCAACCCCCACCGCAGACGAAATATTGCCCACATCAGGCGCTTGTAAAATGCGCGATTCAAGCAGCTTTACCGTTGCATCCGTCGATTCCAGCGGCGTCCCCACAGGCAAACTGACATCCACATGAAACTCACCTTGGTGCACTTGGGGAATCAACTCAGTACCCAACTGGGGTAACAAAAGAAACCAACAGGCCACAAAAGGAACCACAGCGCCCATCACAACCGTTAAACGATTCGCCAGTGCCCAACGAATAAAAGGCGAGTATGCATTTTGTACCCAATTGAAACCCTGCTCAAACAAAAATAAAATAGGCGCCAACAAGGGTAACACAACCAATGCCAACAATATCAAAGCCGTTAATGCAGTTAAAAAAGTCAACATCAACACCAAAATCAAAACTTTTCCCAACAATGTCAGCACGGTAAAAATTAAAAAACGCAACAAAAAGTAAACAGGCCCCAACACAAACAGCAACAACACCCCCACCTCACCCACAAGGCCAGGTAGCACCTTTAAAATCTTTTTTAATAAAGTACCTTGCCAAGTCCAACGTGGCACACGCTTTACAGCCCCCCAAGTCCACCGCATTTGACCGACCAAATCTGCTCCCAACGTATTGGGCGTTTGATAACCCAACAAATCATCCCAAATACGACGCACCCACGCCCGCCCAAAAAGGTCTCGTCCTTCGGCCCAAAGACAAATGCGCTGCCACAATTCGCCTGCTGTTGTTTTTTTCCGCAATTTTTGCACCAACAACGCAATTGGAAAAAACAACAAACCACCCAAAATCACCAAAGCGGCTTTTACCACCACCACCACCGCCACACCCAAAACCCACAGCACACGCCCCACATATTCAAGCAACAACCACGGCAACCCCACCACCACCCGCCCAGCCACAGTTCCCAAACCCATATCGCCATTTTGCCGGGCATCAATGGTTTCGCGCAAAGAGGCAATTGAACGCAATTGCAAAATCTGTGATTGCGTCATGTCTCTCAATCTGCCCTCACCATCTTCTCCTTTGCCCAAATTGACCTGACGAGAAGCCAGCATAGGAATAAAAAACAATGCCACACCCAAAGAAGCCAGCAATGAAAAAACCACCGTCAATGCCATATCACCAAAAATTTGCCCAGCAACACCTTCTACAAACACAATGGGGAAAAACACGGCAACCGTTGTCAACGTTGACGCAAACACAGCCCCCCCCACTTCGCCCGTACCTCGGATCGTTGCCGTAACCAGATCGTCGCCATCTTCACGGCATCTAAAAATACTCTCCAATACCACAATGGCATTGTCCACCAACATACCAATACCCAAAGCCAAACCACCCAAAGACATAATATTGAGCGACACCCCAAAAATATTCATAGGTGCAAATGTGGCCACAATAGATATGGGAATGGCCAGCCCCACAATGGCCGTATTGGAAGGATTACGCAGAAAAATATAAAGCACCAAAATGGCCAAAATACCACCCACAACAGCGGTTTGTTTCACTTCGTTCACCGAAGACTCAATAAAAGTTGATTGGTCAGCCAACAACTCCATATTGACATTTTCAGGCAGCGAAAAAGCGATAAAGCTGGTCATCTCCTTCATTTGTACAAACTGACGCACTTGTGCCCCTCGATCGCCCGATTTGGCTTGTTCAACTTGGCCAGCTTTTAACTTCTTTGCATATTCCAATTGCTCTGGGGTACCAAACAAACGGTCTTTAACCCGCTGAGCAGTGGCCACAATGTTGGCGTCGGCTTCTTTAAAAATTTCAATCTCAACACTCTCAATACCATTGACCCGCGTAATAATTTCGCGCTCTTTATTTGTTCTGCGCACCCGCCCCACATCCTTCACCCGAATCTCAACACCATTGCGTTCTCCCACCACCAAATTGGCAATTTCGTCAATTTCACGAAACTCATTCAGCGTACGCACCAAATATTCCGTTTGGCCATCCAACAAACTCCCACCTGCCAAGTTGACATTCTCTTCTTGTAATCGGCTGTTAATGGTATTGATATTCAAACCCATCTGAGAAAGCTGGCGTTCACTAATCTCCACCCGAATTTCTTCTTCTAAGCCACCTTTAACACGTGCAGCCGCCACACCTTTGAGTGCTTCTAACTCTTGTTTTATCTCTTCTTCGGCAATTTGTCGCAACACAAACATACTGCCTTGCCCATAGATACCTACCCGCATAATAGGATCTTGAGTGGGGTCATACCGCAAAATAAGGGGACGATTGACACCTCGGGGCAAATTCAAACGATCTAAGTTTTCACGCACAGTTTGAACCGCGTCATTCATGTCGGTTCCCCAACCAAATTCCAAAATCACATCCGACAACCCTGGCCGTGAAATAGAGGTAATGCTTACCAAATTGCTCACAACCCCCAACCGCTGCTCAATAGGCCGCGAAATCAAGTTTTCAACTTCTTCAGGTGCCGTATCGGGGTAATCTGTACGCACCGTGAGTGTTGGGTAGGAGATATCGGGCATCATATTCAACGGCAATTGTTGATAAGACACATAACCAAAAACAGCAATGGCCAGTACCACCATAAATATGGCCACTGGCCGACGCGTTGTAATTTCAAAAGTACTGGAATAATCTCGCTTAGAATCGTTCAACCGACTGCCTCCCGATCAGAAAAACAATGCCCTCTGTCACCTCAAAAAATCAGCGAATCGCCCATCTCATTGCGATCCGCCCAAAATCTTATTCTAATTAAGCCCTGAATCATCAAAACATGATTCAGGGCTTGTTGTTATTTATGTATTTTTGGGATCTTTTTCAACTTCTGTCGAATCAGGTTTGGCTGGGATGCGAAGTCCTTCACCATCAATAATACGCACCTTCGCCTTATCTTTTAATCCATTTTGCCCCACAACCACAATCAAATCACCTTTTTCAACACCCGATACCACCTCAACATGCTCAGTGTCATCAAATCCAATATCAAACCGAACCTTTTGAGCCATGCTGTCTGTCACCACAAACACGTGAGGCATACCATCATCGTAAACAACCGCACGCTTGGGCACCAATACGGCTTCTAAATGTGTGGCCGTTACAATGTGGGCGTTGACAAACATACCAGGGCGCAAACGACGATCACTGGCAGCCAATTCCAAAGTCACCTTAAAAGTACCACTGCCAGGATCAACCACGGGGCTAATACGCAAAATGCGTCCTTCAAACTTCTCATTGGGCAAAAAATCTGTTGTAATCAATGCACGCTGCCCCATTGACAAATTCTGCATGCCTTGCCCAGGAACGTGTACATGGGCAATTAAACGAGATAAGTTGACAATTTCATATAACTTGGCATTTTGCCCAACGCGGTCACCAATTTTTACCAACCGCTTTGCAATCACCCCATCTACGGGGGCACGCACATGCGCATAAGCCAAAGCCAGTCGTGCACGTTCCCAACGGATTTTGGCTTGTTCCACAGTCATTCTCAAATCTTCATATTCTTCTTTGGCCAACAGCTTCCGATTATATAGCTCGGCCTTTCGACGCAGTTGGGCATCGATCTTTTGATAAGCCAACTTGGCCTCAGACTCGTCCAACTTGAGCTCATCATCCACCAATTCAACCAAAACCTGCCCTTCCGATACTTTTGATCCTTCTTCAACCAAGATGCGACGTACCAACCCCGATGCCTGGGCATAAATATCAATGGTCGCTTCGGCCTCCACCGTGGCACTATAAAGTACATGCTCCGAAATCTCACCCGTTTCGACGGCTAAGACCTTTACGGGAACCCCTTCATTCACTTTTTTCTTATCATCTTTTTTGGCTACTTTTGTCGAATCGGTCTTTGTCGAATCCGCTTTGGCACCCTCAGACTTCTTCGCACCTGCCTCATCGCCACAGCCAACAGCAAAAGCCAATACCAATACCATAAATATGTGCAGACGCACATCAACCCAAAATCGCTGCATAAAATTACCCCTCACAGATTTGAAGAACGGAACAACAATAAGGTTACTGCATTTGACGCGTTAGCAAAAGCCGATGTTTCGTCAAAATTGCATGATTACTTGATATATTTATAAAAATAACCCACAATGACATCAAACGCGTCATTTTTTTAGCTATATGAATATTTTTTTACATAAATATAAGATACCCGAATAAACAGGCATAGACAATATACTGAACATATAAGCACACTTCAAGGTTTCCCAAAAGAAAAAAAGGCGATTCGAAATGAATCGCCTTTTATAAAACAAAATCTGCTTTAAATTTTAACCAACCCTTTTAACACCACTTCTGCAATCTCCCGAAAACGCATTGCAATAGGAGACTCAGGATCTGAGGCCACCAACGGCACACCCGAATCACTACCCAATTGCAAGCAGGGGTGCAAAGGAATTTCACCTAAAAAGGGTACATCATACAAATCGGCCGTGTGTTTGCCTCCCCCATGCCCAAAAATAGAAGTCTCAGTGCCACATTTGGCACAGACATACGAACTCATATTTTCAATCACACCCAATACCGGCACATTGACGGTGCGAAACATTTCTACCCCCCGGCGCACATCTTCCAAGGCCACTTTGGGAGGGGTGGTCACAATCACGGCACCATCCATAGGAGCCGTTTGGGTAAGAGTCAGTTGCACATCACCCGTGCCAGGGGGCATGTCTATCACCAAGCAATCTAAGGGTGCCCACTTCACATCTTGCAAAAATTGTGTCACCATCTTGGCCAGCATAGGCCCCCGCCAAATCACGGGCACGCCATCACCAGCAATCAAACCCAGTGAAATAAATTTGACACCGTGACGCTCTAATGGGATAATTTTGCCATCTTGCATTTCTGGTTGTTGCTTCAACCCCATCATAATAGGCACATTGGGACCATAAATATCGGCATCCATCAAGCCCACTTTGGCACCTGTATTGGCCATCGCCACAGCCAAATTGGCCGCAGTGGTCGATTTGCCCACCCCCCCCTTGCCACTGGCCACAGCCACAACATGTTTGATGCCCAACAATTCAGGAATCTCTGGAGTCGCGGGTGTATTCAAGTCAACCTCCTAAATGACACAACAAAATTCAAAAAAAACAACTCGGCCTCAATATATCCCATAGCAACAATGCCGTCAACCCAACGCTTCATTTTGTGACCAAAAGAAAATACCTATATTTTACCATAAATTAAAAAATTGTTCATTCTCCTGCTTATGAAAAAAAACATCCTCTACTTCATAATTGGCCTCGCAGCACTCATTCGTCTGTTCCATTTAGACCATGGCCTGCCTGAAATTTACGAAGAAGCCACGCCCATGCGTCAAGCTTTGGAAATGTGGCAAGGCCATCACGGCACATTTGACTTCAATCCCCATTTCTTCAATTATCCCGCACTCTACTTCTATATCCAATTCATTGGTCAAGCCTTTTATTTTTTGCTTAACCTCCTCTTTGGGCGTTTCCCACACCTCAATGACCTGTTCTTGCACCATCGCAGTGACCCCACAGAAATGGTTCTGCTTGCCCGACTGATCAATGTTCTCTTCGGTTTAGGCAGTATCTGGGGCATGTATCGCCTTGGTGATCTGTTGCGCAACAAACAAACAGGTATTTGGGGGGCAGCTCTCTTCGCGCTTATGCCTCTTCCCGTTCACACAAGCCGTATCATTTTGGTTGATACACCCCTCCTGTTTTTTGGCATTTTATCTTTTATCTATACCATTCACATATCCAAAAACAACACCCTCAAAAACAACCTGTGGGCAGGCATTTGCATAGGATTGGCAACCGCCAGCAAATACACAGGTGCCTTATTTGTCATTCCCTTCTTAAGCGTCCACATCCTACACAACCGTTCTTTATCCCACCTTTTTCAACATAAAAAACAAATAGCCACAGGACTCCTGTCTGCGGCCGTGATCTTTTTTATTTTTAATCCCTATATCTTGCTCGATTTCAAAGCCTTTTGGGCCGACTTCTCTTTTGAACGCACCCATATGGCCTTGGGGCATTTTGGCGTAGATGCAGAGCGCACACATATCACATACCTTCAAAATCTATGGCACAATTTTAGTTTTGGACTCACCCCCTGTTTACTGTGGGGCATCTGCCTCTGTGGCAAACACCGAAAAGACCACCCACAAGAAATCCCGCTTTGGATATTCACTATTTTTTATCTCTTGCTCATTTCCACTTGGTCCATGCACGCCGCACATTATTTATTACCCATATTCCCACCACTTGTCTTGGTCACTGCCATAGGTCTTCAAAATTTTCTAAAACACATCAGTCCATCCCTAAAAATCATCCTTCCAATCGTCATACTGATCATTTTACCGACAAGCCTACACACCCTTCACTACCTCACAGACAATGCCAAACCCGATGCCCGCCTTGCAGCAAAACGCTGGATCACACATCATATCCCCCAAGGTGCATTAATTGGCAAAGAACACTATACCCCCGATTTGCCAGCAGACTCATACAACCTGCTCCGTTTACCTATGGATGCAATCTTACCAGAAATCGTTTCACCTTTTTATAACATCGCATGGTATGCCGACTTTGATTATCTAGTCATCAGTGAGGGTGTTTCTGCACGCTATCTGAAACAACCCGAAAAATTTCCAAATCAAATTCAGTTCTACAACAATTTACAAACCCATTGGCAACGCGTAGCAACCTTCTCAGGAGACCATTTTTCGGCCCTGCCATTCACATTTACCAAAACCCAAGTCCCCATATCCATCCCGTATTATATTCAGCCCAACAATACGACACGTTAATAGGTGAAAACAACCGTGTTGCCACAGATTTGCTGACCCGTCTGGCCGACTTATTTGCACAAAAACAATGGCATCAAAAAGCACTCGATGTCTATGAGCATCTCTTGCTTATCACATCGCAAAAAGATGACGTTCTTTACAAAATGGGGGCCATTTTTTATCAACTCGAACAAATAGATCAAGCGCAAACACTCTGGAAACAAGCCTTACAAAACAACCCACACAACATCCGTTTACTCACCAATTTGGGCGTAATCTCTTTGCAACAAGGCAATACCCCACAGGCCATTCAATATTGGGAAAATGGGCTTCAACAAGCCCCTACAGACCCAGACCTGATCCACAACCTCGTTTTTGTCTATACCCAAACAAAACAGCCATCACGCGCCATTCAAATTTTACAAAACGCCCTCCAAATAAACCCTCATGATACCGCTTTCCAATCAACCCTTCACAACCTCCAAACACAATAAAAAACGCCCACTGCAAAGTGAGCGTTTTTTATCTACATGAAAAACAACCTCAAATATCCACTACAACGCCGTCTGCGCAGACATCACACATTCAGCCAATTTGGGAATGCCTTCTTGAATCTCTTTCAATGACGCATACCCAAAAGCCAAACGAAGGTATTTGACATCTTCATTGTGCACATGAAAAGCCTTGCCCGTTGCATAATCAACACCCATTGCCTCGGCAAGTTGTTCACATTTTACCGTATCGGTCGTTTCGGGCAGCTTGACCCAAATAAACAAACCACCTTTGGGCCGGCTAAACCACTCGAAAGCATTGGGATATTTCGCCAATTGCTCAAACATCAAATCGCGCGTCCCCTTCACAATCTGATTAATCTGATCTACATGTGTCCACAAATTTTCACGAAAATATTCATACACCACAGCCGCCGCCAAGGTGCTGGTCCCCCCATCACGGCGAATAGACAATATTTGCCCCAACAAAGGTTGTTTGGTAAAAAAACATCCCAACCGTACACCAGGGCCTAAAATCTTAGAAAACGACTCGATATGTACCACCGGCACCTCCGATGGCAACGTATAAAAAGACGGCACGTAATAATCATCTTCATAAACCGTATCGGCATAACAATGGTCTTCGACCACGGGCAATTCATATTGTGCGGCCAATTGCAACAATTCTTTGCGCCGTTCCAATGGCATCACCGCACCTGTGGGATTTTGAAAGGTTGCCAGCACATAAATAAACTTGGGCAAATTTCCTTTATCAGCACGCGCTTTGAGCACATCAGCCAAAGCATCCATGCGCATCCCATATTCATCTACGGGAATGCCCACCAATTCAGCGCCTTCTTTTTTATAAGCCCCAATCGTACCTGAATAACTAAATTCTTCCATAATCACGCCATCACCTGGTTTTTCAATAAACATTTGCGCCATTAAGGTCACACCTTGCATCGACCCATTGGTCAAGGCGATTTCATCCACAGAAGGCGCCACACCCTCGCGCTTACGCAAACGATCAACCATCAACTGGCGCAAGGGTTGATATCCCAAACTGCCCGGATACAAAGCCAGCTGATTGCCCATTTCAGGCAAAATACGCATGGCAGCTTCACCCAAGGCGCGGTTTGGAAATGATGCAGGATCGGGTCGCCCGCTTCCAAATGGATAACTTTCCATGAACAACACTCCTCTGAAAAAAACGTCTCACTACATATTAAAAATCGCATTGGATCACATCACCATCTCATGGTGCATAATAACACCGACACAAACCAAATGCAAGCAATCACAAATAACAAAAAGCCGCACCCTTTATCGGCCACGGCTTTCATATTTTAAATCACACACCCTTCCAAGTTTAATGTGCCCGATAGGCTTGTTCCAATTCCAACAAAACAGCCGACGCAACAACTTCGATATCCCCATCTCGTTCCATCTTCTCCGACCACTGCCAGGCATTCAAATATGCATCCGTCCCCACAAGCCCCTGTTGCATCGCCACCCGATCAATCTCTTGCTGAAACCAATCGGGCATTTGATACGCTTTGGGCCGTTTGCCCTCATATACCCGAATTTGTGCCGGAATGTCTTGCCAATATAAGACCTGATAAACAGCCATTATAAATGATCCACTTCTGCTCGAAACGCTGCAATATGCTTGGGCTCTGTGCCACAACATCCCCCAATCAAAAAACCACCCGCCTGAATCAACGCATCCACATAAGGCGCCATATCTTCTGGTCCTTGGGAATACGTAGCCAACTTGGTTTCTTTGTCCAAAGTCGGCAACCCCGCATTGGGATAGGCCATCAACCGCTTACCCGCAATGCCCCGTGCGGCCAATGCATCACGCATTTGTTTTGTTCCCTCAATCGCATAAGGCATGCCCGTGTGATCGGTATTGCGCGTTTCGGCCCCACAGTTTAAGCCCAACAAATGCACATGATCGATCAAACTATCCCCACCCGAAAATTCACCACCAGCCAAAATATCTAACAAATCACCAGGTGAATAGCCCCAATCGGTCTTATAAATCAACTGCCCCGTCTTGCGATCTTGCGTAAACTTATAGGTCATATTGACCGCAGCAGGCAATCCCGTTTGACGGATCAAATTGACCACCATAGCCGCTTCCTTGGCCGAAAACTGTGTTTCAACCACAAAAAAATCGACCCCACCTTCGGCCAATGCACCAATGATACGCTTATGCGCCTCAATGGCATCCCCATTTGCAATACCAAAAGTCGTATCACCCGCGTCGGCCTCAATCGCTCCTGGAGAAGGGCCAATAGACCCTGCCACATAAACATCTCGCCCACCTTCTTCAACGGCTCGGCGGGCATGTTGTGCGGCCAGTTTGGCCAACCGCTCGGCATCATCGGCATCCACACCTGCCATTTTCAAATGCAACGGAGACGCCACAAAGGTGTTGGTGCCAATTGCATCTGCACCGGCATCAATATACGCCCGATGCACCGATACCACCGCATCGGGGTGTGAATCATTGGCCAATGCACTGTTGGTCAAATTTACCCCACGTGCAAACAACTGAGAGCCAAACCCACCATCATACACCATGGGCATCTCATCGTGCAACCGCGCCACAAAAGCCTTCATCACATCCTCCCAACATGTCAAATTCTACCGTGATCTACATGGGCTTAAACTGACAACCTTCAACAAAAGCATCAAAAAAATCGGGTTGTGTCTCAAGCTCAATATGTTCAATTCGCTTCACCAAGGCTTCAATATCTGCGCGCTTCTTTCGCGACAACAACACCTCGCGCGCACCTTGAATGGCGGCATTACCCACCTTTTCTATGCGTTCAATCGGTACAGGAGCCAAAAAACCAATTTCAATGGCATTGTTAATATCCACATAATTGGCAAAACCACCTGATAAATATAACCGATCAATTTGCTCAGGTGTCACCCCAAATTGCTGCATCAAAATCAACTGCCCACAATAATTGGCCGCCTTCGCTTGTGCCAAATTGCTCGCGTCTTCTCTCGAAAAAGTAATGTTTTTCTCAGGTACAATCGTCATTTCAAATTGTTTCTTATCGACAAATACACCCTTAGGCGTCATCAAGTCGTGCCTGCGCAACTCCGCCAACAGATCAATCAAACCCGATCCACAAAATCCTTCTGCCACCCCACCACCAATCACATCGCACTCAAATCGATTATTTACCCATCGCACAGACTCAATGGCCCCATCATATCCTGGCATCCCAAACTTGGTGGGGCCCCCCTCCGAGGCGGGGGCCGCCGGGGACGGGGGCGTGGCGAAGCGAGGGCGGGTCGCCAGCC
>JAYODI010000036.1:27783-47624 GCA_038279365.1 Candidatus Latescibacterota bacterium
CCCCCCCCCTCAAATGCCGGTCCAGCCGGGCAAGAAGCCGTAACCAACCGATCACGGTTACCCAAAACCACCTCAGTATTGGTGCCCACATCCACCACCATCACCATCTCATCTTGCGATCCAATATCCAATGCCACCAAATCGGCCGCCACATCTCCACCGACATGGCTGGCAATAATAGGCAGACCATACACCTTGGCTTTGGGGTTTACCCGAATACCCACCCGACGACTGCTTTGATAAATGGCCGTTGTGTCTCGCTCACCTGCCAAAAACGCATGTTCAATGGTTGACTTATAAGGCTTTTGTCCGATGCCTTGTACATTGAGCCGAAACAACAAATCGCGCATGGTCGCATTGCCAGCCACCACAATCTCATAGATCTCTTGGCGCACAAAACCCAGCGATTCGCCCAAAGACACAATCTCGGCATTGATCGCATGAATCAACGCCTTCCACAACTCATTGGGATGGTCCCCATCAAAAGAAATACGATACATCACATCGCTGCCACCAAAGCGTTGTGGATTTTCAAAAGACCGAATGGCCACACTTTTACCTGTTTCAAAATCCACCAAATCCATCACCACTGTTGTGGTGCCCACATCAATAGCCAAACCATACAGATGCCCTCGAAAACGATCTACTTCTTCACCATCATACAAAACCCGCTCGCCATCTCTTGTGACAAACGGGTCCATCGCAATCACTTTTTCTCGGCCCAAAGTCAAAATCTTGGGGCGACGCCGAAGCGGAGAAAATACAACATGTGCATCCACATCCACCACTTCGGCCTGACAGGCCAACCGATAAGGATCTTTGAGAAATGATTCGGCCTCGGTGCGCGTGCACAAAGCATCCATACCATCTTGCACATCAACAATACATTCGTGGCAAATACTCGACCGAAAGCACGATGTGGGCACCTGCACCTGCAAATCGTCGGCATAATCAAAAACCGTTTTGCCACGCACAAGATTTTGTGTATGACCGCCATGACAAATTGTGCCACTGCCAGTTTGCTCCCGATCCTTCTTTTGCTTCCGAAGCTTCTCTTTTACACCCACATAAGCTTCAGGCTCTGTCTCCCACGCGCTGCGATAATCCAACTGATCATCACTTGCACACTGAAAAAGTGTTTCACCTTCATCAGGTTTTCTTTGATATTTGCACCCAAACTTTGCCGTACAGGCATTGTCACGGTTTTTATAAGGACAGCGCACCAATGCCTGTTTGTCGGCATGTTGTACGATATCACCCAAAATTTGTGACATGCGATCCAACCGCTCTTGATATGCTTTAGGATCTATCTTTTTCATCACACCCTCACAAACAAATGTATTCGCACTACCCAAACATCTGTTGATTACCCCCACCCCAAAAACAGAATAACACTGTTTTATGCACTTTCTGCTTTTAATTCTGCCAACAGTTTTTTGGCCAATTCTACACAATCCAATGCATTTTCACCATACCCATCGGCCCCCATATCATCGGCAAACTCTTGTGTCACTGGCGCACCGCCCACCATAATCTTCACATCATCTCGCAAGTCTTCATCAATAAATGCTTCTATCGTCTTGCCCATATTGGGCATGGTGGTCGTCAGCAAAGCCGACATCCCCACCAAGTGGGCATCGTGTTCTTCAACGGCTTCGATAAATTCGTCATCTGAAGTATCCACACCCAAATCGTGCACCACAAAACCCGCACCGCGCAACATCATAATGCACAAATTTTTCCCAATATCATGCAAATCACCCTTCACAGTTCCCATAATCACTGTCCCAATCGGCTCCACACCCGCATCAGATAAAATCGGCTCAATATGTGCCATACCCGCTTTCATGGCACGCGCGCAAGCCAACACTTCGGGCACAAAAATAAAATTCTCACGAAATTTGATGCCCACAATACCCATACCCGCAATGAGACCATCATCCATAATCTCTAACGCTTCTACACCTGCATCCAATGCTTCTTTCGTCAAACGATCCACTTCTTCATGTGCACCATCAATGAGCGCGGCTGCAACAGCTTGCATCTGAGGATGCACCCGTGCAAACAACTCGATATTGCGTTCTCTTTCTTCAGGACGCTCCAAAAATTCTTCAATTTCACTGCGAATAAACTCATTTTCAACATCTGACAACGCTGCCATTCTCACTCCATGTTTATCTAAAATTTTATATTCCTAAAAAGCAGATCTCGCACAAGTCCATCATAGCATTACAAAATCCACCAGACCACAGCAAGTGAAATACCACATCATTTTACAATAAAATTTATGCAACCCGCGCATTGTGCCATTCTTTAACCGCATCGGGAATGGCTTTTAAGTTTTCAATAGAAGTTTGCAACGGAATTGCACATTCTGGCCCCACCAAATGTACACCTGCTTCCAAATTTTTTATCACTTCTTTTTTAACCGCATCGGGTTGCTTTGAAAAAAGCGTTTCGGGGTTGTTGATATTGCCCACCAAAGAAATCCGTTCTTTCATAATATGAATCGACTCATTGGGGTCGTTCTTCGAATCGTAGTGAAAGGCCGCCATACCCGTTTGGGCAATATATTCCATGCGATCGACCGTACGCCCACAAATATGTAAAATGATGGGAATGGGAATACGCTCGGCAAATTCAATGTGCAAATCGCGCAAATAACGTTCGTAATAATCACCACTCACCAGATCACCCGTTGCATGATCGGGCAAGGTCACCGCATCGGCACCGGCTTCTAATTGCGCCACACCAAAATCAACCGTCACATTTTTCAACTTGTCCAATATCTGCCGTGTCTGGTCGGGGTCATCCAACGACATCAACAAAAAATCTTCCACACCAAAACAATGATACGCCAATGACCACGGCCCCATTGTTTTGCCAATAATCGCCACCTCGTTGCCATATTCTTTTTTTAATATTTTGATGGCATCCAACACACACTTTGTATCAGGGTGTGTCAGTAAGTTTTTAGGAATTTGAATGTCATCTGCTTTGCGCCAAATGGGTTCCTTCATCTTCACTGTAGGCCAATTGTCTTTTTGCTCCCACTGAATTTTGCACCCCAATGCCGATGACTCTTGAATAATGGTAAATACCGGCATAATGGTATCAAAACCCAGCTCTGTATATCCCGTAGCCGCCAAACGCGCCATCAACTCTGGCTTGCGATTGGCCTCAGGGAAATACGCATCCACCAAATCCATCAACTCCACAGTCGCAATAGATGTAGGGTTACAGGTGGGCGTGCGATCTACAGGTTCGCGTTTGAGTGCCGCCAACACACGTTGCCGTGGCGTCATTGGCCCAACCGTTTGGGTCACCATAATCTTCTCCAAATTTCTCTATATAAATAAAACCAAAAGTCATTTAATTTTGTGCACTCGGTGCAGACAATACACCGCGTGATGCCGATTGTTCAATTTCTCTCAAAATGGATCGCACATTGGGCGCACGCACCAACAACAAACCAACCAAAGCATCGTGGGCTTGCCCACAGTCAAAAGCTACCTGATCATCTACCCCCTCAACAGGCGTCATTTCACCCAACTTGCCCAACCCACCTGTCACAACCCGAATGCGGCGTTCAAAACCATGACCCTCTTCTTCAACCGCAATATGGTATTTCCCCCCGCCCAAAGAGGTAGCAACCATTGTCAAATCCGATTTTCTATCCAAAAGCGTTAAGGGTTGGGGCACAATATCCACATCCATACCCAATTTACACGCTTCCAAAAACACACGCCTCACAGCCAATACATGTGCCTGCCCACAAGGAAACCGCAAAAGTCCTTCGGGCGTTTCTTCCAGACCACCCAATATTTGCATGGCGCGTTTTACAAAATCGATGCGCCCCTGCGCCCCCTCTTTGATACTGTATGTATGCACCAAAAAACCAACACCCAAACCCAACGCCTGCTGGTATAACCCTATGGTAATATCTTGAAAGTGCCCATCCATAGGCACCAACTCAATGCGACGACCAATTTCCAATGTTTGTCCCATATAACAACCCTTGTCACAAAAACACCAACACCCAAGTTCTGAATAAAAGCTTACCTCATAACATATCTTTTGTAAAGATTGGCAGCTATACGTCCAAAACAAATTTTCTCACTGCAGAAGCAAAACCATCTTCTTCCACAGATGTTGTTGTATGCAAACCCAAACGCACACCTTCCGCTTTTGTTGCTTCATCGGCATTGCCCATCAGCACACCCGTTCCTGCCGCTTGGAGCATAGGCAAATCGTTGTTGCCATCACCAATGGCCATCACCTCATCCATAGACACACCCGCATAATCGGCAATCGCCTTTAAGGCCACCGACTTATTCACCTGCGGGTGCATCAATTCAATACGCCCTGCCACCGCCCAAGCCATATAAACGCGATCTCCAAAAACACGATCTAAATCGTCTAATGTTTGATCTAAATGTTCAGGGTCTGGCAAAATCATCACCTTAGGTGGAATGCCCAAATTGCCCGAGCGCATGCGATCTAACAAACCTGCATCGACTTCATAAGTCATATCCGTCATTGCAGCAACGGCGCGCCCCATTTCGGTTTCGCGATCGGTAATATAAACCTCAGAAATTTCATCCCCATCCAAATCGCATCGGCAATACACAAAGTTCATATTACGATCTGCCAAAAATTGAATCAAATCATCAAACACATCTGCCGTCAAACGTTGTTCATACATCATTTCACGCCGACCATTCACACGCGGTGCAAATGCCAACGCCCCATTATAGCCCCCCACATAAAGCGCATCGGCCACTTTGGCATCTTCTATAAAAGGAATTTGATTGCGCTCAAAGTTGCGTCCACTAATAGACGCCACAAAAATACCTCTGTCTAACAACTCACGCACCACACCCCAAGAAACTTGGGATGGATAATTGGATTTGTGCAACAACGTCCCATCCAAGTCAAACGCCACCAGTCGAATCACCCAAACCTCCCAATTTAAAAAAAGAATCAACGAATCAACACACAGTCGTAGGCTACAACGAGCGTAGCAAGCCATCTACGAATAGGTTTTGATTCGTCCATTCGTCCATTCGTCCATTCGTCCATTCGTCCATTCACTCAACTCACAATTGGCAAATGCACCACAGCACCACGCTCAACAGACCGAAAAACGGCTTCTGTAAACTCCATATACTTTACACCATCGTAAAAACTGGTATCCCCTTGTTTGCCACCCAAAATGGCATCTACAAAATCTTTTTCAACCGTCCATTCACGCGCTTCGTGATGGGGTATGGGAATCTCTGCCAACCCCTTATCACCCGCCTTAGCACCCAAAATCGTGTCACTGCCCAATTTATAAATAAGCGTGCCTTCACTGCCATAAGCTTCCACTTGTGGGTCAATACCAAAACGGGCCACAGCAGAAAATAAAAATGCCGCCGTAGCACCATTTTCCATTTGTCCCATAATGTTCACAGTGTCTGGGCGTTCAACAGGCGCAGTACCGTCACCATCCGCTCTCTGTTTGATAAATGTTTCTGCCTGAGCCGACAGGGTTTGCATATGCCCAAACCAACGATGCACAACTTCTACCACAATGCCCATATTCAGCGCGTTCAAACCCGAATAACGCGATACATGACGCCAATGCAAAGGGCTATTGGGATCACTATTGACCGCACCAAATGACCGTGTGTACACATTGTAAATATCACCCAAATACCCTTCACGGATCAATCGGCGCATAAACCAATCGCCTTTCATGCCCATCGGCGAAGGACAAATTTGCGTCACCAAACCCGTTTCTTTTGCTTTGGCATACATCAATTTGGCCTCACGCAAATTCATAGCCATACGCGCCTGAACAAAAGCATGTTTTCCAGCATCCAAAGCCTTCAGTACATATTCACAATGTTTGTATGGCCACGTACCAATCATCACCGCATCAATATCTTCACGCGCAACCAAGGCATCGGCATCGGTCATCAAATCGGGTTTGAGACCAAATTCATCGGCTATTTTGCGTCCACTTTCTTCGCTGCGGTTACAAATAGCCACCACCTCGGCATTGTCTACTTTGGCCAACCCAGGAAAATGCCTGCTGCGAAAAATACCACCCGCACCAATCACCCCAATACGCACCTTGTCTGCCATCACAACCTCCAAACATTTCGTTTTATTGATCTCCAAGAACAGATGATGTGCATGATAACACCCCAATCCATATCGCGCAAGTACACATAAAAAAGCGGGCCGAACAATATATTCGCCCCGCTTTTGATTCATTTTTTCAATCCTATGGATTTGTCAAATCGTCGTACCCACTTAAATGATATGAATATCCCAAATAATCCAACAAATTACACAAAGATCGCAAGGCCACACCAAACCCATCCACACCACTAAACCCACCAAATTGCCCGCCACCTTTCACATGGGGTTCCAAATCAACAAACACACCTGGCACACCCAACTTTTTAAACTGTCGATCCAGCTTGGGCACCAAAGATTTAAAGTCACGCAAAACCATTTCATGCCCAGCATCACCTTGATCCACAGGAATAAATCGGGTTAAACCACGTTTTTGTGCCCGATTGAGCATGGCGCGATTGGCTGGTGCATTAAAACCTTTGATATGAATCCAGCCCAACCCTGGTTTGGTCTTCAAATATTGGGCAAAAACACTTTCGGGGCTATGGCCTTTGTACTCCATATTGCCCACATCCATAATGATACAGGTATTGGGGTTGTTGATCCGCTTGTGCATCGCAATCAACGTTTCACCATCACCGCCGATCAAATCGGATTCTACTTCAGACCCATAAATCACACCTTCTTTTGCGCACAATTCTACAATTTCTGCAAGTTGATCAGATGCCTGATCCAAATAATCCCAGGGATTAGAACCAGCAGGGTGATAATAGCTAAAACCACGAATCAATTTGGTATCAAAAGCATGGGCCAACTCAATGGCGCGTTTGACTTCGGTGTCCAAATATTTTTTCAAAGGCACATATCGGTTTTGTGTGCCATCATCCACATCCAACAACTTCACTTTGCCCAATGGCGAACCAATGCTCGACACAGACATGCCATATTCTTTGTGTAATTTTTGTAACTTTTTTACTTCGGCTTTGGTCAACTGCATCACATTCTTAATCCCATTACCCAAATCAATAAACCGAATGGTGTAATAAGACAAACCCAATGCCCGCATCATCGTAAACTGCTCTTCAGCACGTTTACTGACTGGACCTTCATCTGCAAAACCCGAAAGTATCACATCAGCCAAAACAACCTCCTTGAAAAACCAGTGAAATGGCAAACGGCAAACACACCACCTTTATGACGAGATAGACAAAATTTCCGTCACCTCGCATTTGCCCCTTACCTGTCTTTTATCTATTGTGCCTGATCATATCGTGCCTGTACATCTGGCAACCACTTTTTAACACCCGGATGAGTGGGGTCGATTTCTTCTGCTTTTTTTAACGCCTTTACAGAAGCTTCCCAATTGCCCAATCGCCCATATAAAATGCCCAGATTATAGTGTGCGGAAATGTTTTTTTTGTCTAATATAATAGCGCGGTTATAGGCCTTTATCGCTTTGTCCGACTGAAACCCTTCGCCATAGCGTTCACAATCGTTGTTGTGTTCATACACATAAGCCAAAAGCAAAAAGCTGGATGGGTCTTGGGGCGCATTTGCAACCACCGTTAAAGCCTCAACCAATGCGCGTTGCAAATCTTTTTGCATGAGCCTCACAGTGACCATACCACGGTGGGGCTCCAAAGAGGGCGTACCTTCTTTTATAAGTGATTGAAACAGCGATTCAGCATCTTTTAAACTGCCCTTAAGTGCATAAATATGGCCCAATAACGAGCGCACTTGCTGTGGATCATATTGCAATTCCAATGCGTCTTCCAAAACCGTTTGGGCTTCGTCAAATGCTTCTAAATCACGATATACCAACCCCAAATTATAATAAGCCGCACCGTATTGTGGGTTCATATCAATCGCTTTCAAAAAAGCTTCTTTGGCTTCTTGTGTCGCGCCATCTGCATAACGCGCCGTACCCAAATTATAATACAAGTGAGGCAAATATTGTTGTACCTGAGACAATGCCGGATGGTCTGGATATTCATTACGCAACCGTCCCCAATATAGGGCGGCTTGTGCCCAATCTTTTTCCTGTACAAATACAAACCCCAACCGATAGAGTAAGTCAGGGTCGTCAGGAAAAAAAGACAATGTGGTCAGATAGGCTTTCCCTGCTTCAGCAAATGCCTTTTGCATTTGAAATGCTATGCCCAATTGATACCACGCATCGCCATATTTGGGGCGTGCTTGCACTGCAGCGGCAAACGATTTGGCGGCATTGTCATAATCCTTCAACTGCATATAGGCGCGCCCCAAATTATAATATGCCCCAACAAAATTGGGCACCAATTTAATGGCCTGCCGAAATTCTTTTACGGCCTCCAACAAACGCCCTTGGCTGGCCAATTGTGCACCCAAATTGTTGTGCTCCGCCGCAGCCGCATCAACAGCCTCTTTGGGTTGCGCTTGATAACTTGGTTGTGCGCCCCACAAGGGCGCCACCATCAGTGCCAATAATATCAATAATCGCCACATAATCTATGTCCGCAACAAAACAGGCAAATGCTCTGTTCGATTGATAAAACGTGGTCGCACCATATCTGCAAAATCAATACGACTGATACCGGTATTATAATGACCAAAATAAACCCCTGGCAACACACCACCGCTCACCAAAGTTTGAATAAGCACATTGGCAAAAGCACCATGGGTTACACACGCAATTCTGATTTCTTGCCCAACAAATTCATTTTCAATAACCGCAGCCACACGTTTGGCACGCTCGGCCATCTCATCCAAGGTCTCGCGAGAACGATTCCACCATCCGTCATGAGCAAATGTATCAGGAATTTTAAAGTTGGGAAATTGTTCTTCAACTTCTTTTCGCGTTAAACCAGGAAATCCCTTTGTCTCTCCATCTTCTTCTAACCAAATACCACCTTCTTCATGCCAATCGAGCCAAATCTCTGCGGTGAGGTTCAATGCCTTTGCAATGGGTGCCGTTGTTTGCAATGTGCGCAACATCGCACTGCAAAACAATCGGTCAAATCCATATCCCTTACCGGCCTCCAATTGATCGGCATCGCGAACATGATCGGCCACAAGCTGTGCTTGTTGATGCCCTATCTCTGTCAATGCAGGATCAGCCACCCGTTTGTCAGAATCGCCCCAAGCATTATTTTGCGATTGCCCATGGCGAATCAAATACAACTCCATTTTCACCTCTTTATTCAGGCCATTGCAAAGCAACAGTGCGCACCGTGCCAGTACCCTGATCGCAAATTGGCGTGAGTTCAATAACCGCACTGTCCGTATAAATTGCTGTCGGTAAAGACACACGCGTTTGAAATGTAGAAGACCCCAATGGTGCAATGGTAGCGGGTGTGCAAGTGACCGTACCCGTTCCCAAAACAGTTGCATCGGCAGCCAATACACGAATTTGTACGGACAATCCCGTCAACTCCAATCCCAACCGACTATCCACAAGCCCACCCACCGCAATAAAACCACTGGGAGCAGCAACCGTTCCTGCCGCCTCTCCTAAAATAGAAGGATTGCCTTCTATCGTCAGTTCAGTGGCAACAAATGTGGTCGACCCTGTCGAATTGTTGCTGCCACAAGCAACCAAACCCAACAACACAAAACACAAATAGAGACTGTATTTCATAAGCAACACCCTCAATAAAGCCCCAGCATGAAAGAAATATATTCGTGGGTTTCAATATACATCCGAAAAGCCCCAGAGGCAAGCAATCCCATCTTTCAAACATTGACAAGGTGTAACCACCCGTCTTACCTTACATCCATATAAAATATCAAATTCTTTTCCTTATCTATCAGGAGCATAAACAATGACATCTTATACAGTAACTGTGCGCGAAGCCGATGGTTTTCCGCGCCGATCTTTTCCTTGCACCACAACACTCGATTTGCCCCCCAAGACCTATCGCCCACATGACCCATTTCGTCTGCTCGACACAGAAGGCAAAGAACTGCCCTGCCAAATAGACGCCCTTAAAAACTATGCAGACGGCAGTGTTGAAACAGCAGAAATGACCTTTGCGCCCTTTTTATCTCCCTTCCAAACAGCCAATTATACATTGGAATTATGTGGCAATCGTGCAACCGCACAAGTTCGCAATCCCATTACCGTAGACATTCAGAAAAACGTAACCAATGTCAAACAAGGCGTCATTTCCTATACCATCCAACATACCCCATTTAACTTAGTCGATAATGTCACATTTAAAGACAAAGCTTTTGTTAAGCCCAATCTATCTACACCAACCCTTATCCTTAAAACGGGTCAAAAATTAGATCCAATAGGCACCGTTACTGTCACACCAGAAACACAAGGTCCGTGGGCCAGTCGCTTGCGTGTTGAGGGGCATTATCCCGAAAACTATGCCTTTGTTACCTATCTTACATTTGTCTCAAGCAAATCGTGGTTTTTGGCAGAACATCAAATTGTTTCGGGCAATCGCAATCAAATTGCATCCATCCAATTTACAAGCCACTATGATCTGTCTTCAGGCCCATTATCCACGGCAACGGGTGCACGTATTCGTCACGATGGCACCGCAACTTCATGGACGATCATCACCGATGGCACACACACCGTAGACATTGCCATTCTCGATGCCTGGACACCCACAGGAGCCGTGCGTTGTGAAACCGATGCAGAGGGTCAATT
Source organism: Candidatus Latescibacterota bacterium (assembly GCA_038279365.1). Lineage (GTDB taxonomy): Bacteria > Latescibacterota > UBA2968 > UBA2968 > UBA2968 > JABIFK01. Next base: position 38,555 of record JAYODI010000036.1, read on the forward strand.
CCGCGCCATCTATCCCTTTAACAATCGCCCCTGTCGTATGTATGTTCACGTATTGCATGGCCCACCCGATGACATTGTCAACACACCCGCACCCGCTATGGCCGCCGAACTTTGTGTCACCTCAAACTCAAATGTTGCAGCATCTTGAACACCCCTCACATCAGCGCGCGCGGGAAACTCCAAAACAAATTGAACACGCCGTCGTTCACTCACACCAAAAGCGTGCCCATCAAACCTATACGTTTGTTTGGCCAACAAATCACCATTGGACAAGCGCAACCACCACGTCATTACAAACGGTGCTTCAATAGGTACGGGTGCCGTATTGATCACATCAACAGACACCCTTACGCCCGTAATCTCTCCTTGGTCATTGCGTATTTCTGTCTTGCCCACATTGGTTAATGCCATCGCATCAGACAAAAATTCATCTTCAGGAGACAAACCCGCATCGCCACACCCAAACACCAAACCCATCCACAAAACAAACATCACGCATAACAATCCTTTTGGCGTTGCACATTTGCCATCTGCCATCTTTTTACCCCCAGAAATAACCCACCCCCACGATACCCACCACCCAACAATAATACGCAAAGCGTTCTAATTTCCCACCCGCCAAAATGCCCATCAACCAACGAATGGCAAACACACCCGACACATAAGCCATAACGGCACCAATAATGAGTGTCCACAAGGCATCTTCACTGGGTGGATGTGCCACCAAATCATCCACGGCCAAAATTGTTGCCCCCAAAATAATGGGAATAGACAACAAAAATGAAAACGTGCCCGCTTCTCTGCTGTCTAACCCACGCCACAACCCCATTCCAATGGTTGAACCCGACCGCGAAATACCAGGAAAAATGGCAAAAGCCTGTGCACACCCAATCACAATGGCATCTGCCAATGTCACATTTTTTCGATCACCAGAGGCAAAACGCGTACTGAATAAAATAACCCCCGTCACAATCAAAAACCCCGACACCGCAGCAGGGCTGGCAAATGCTTCTTCAAGGGTATCTTTGAGTGCTACACCAAAAATACCTGCAGGCAACGTGCCCAACAACAAGAAACCAACCATGCGCCAAGCCATAGGATCGCGTGCCAAACAACCACGCACCAACATCATAATACGCGCACGCAACGCTGTGATCACTGCCAACAGTGTGCCAAAATGCACAATAATCTCAAACGTCACATCGCCCGTTTCAATACCCAAAATGGCTTGCCCCAATGCCAAATGCCCAGAACTGCTCACTGGCAAAAATTCGGTTAATCCTTGAATCACCCCCAACAACGCCGCTTCCAATGGTGTCAAAACATCCTCCCTTTCCATTCACGTAAAATAGTTGGTCATAAGTAACATATTTGTGTGTTAAAAAACAAGCACCAGAAACAAACCGTCTATCAAGCAAACGGCAAACGTGAAACGGCAGAAAACTTCGCACAAGCACTCAAGTTTGGTTGTGACTTTACATCTGCCGTTTGCCATTTGCCGTTTTTGATCCATTATATAAAACAACGAGCAAATACAAGAATGGTTTCCTTTTATTTTAAGATTGTGTATCATCCCATATCACAAGAACAATTTTAAAACACCTATGCACTTCAGACAATATCTCTCAGTCACATATCAAAGGAGTCTAAAATGCCTTCATCATCGGCCCCAAATATCGTTTTCATTCATGCCGAAAGTATGGACGGGCGCAAAATGGGATGTATGGGACACCCCGCGCTCAAAAATGCAACACCCAACCTGGATCGCTTGGCCAATGAAGGCGTCATGTTTAAAAATGCCTATACCAATTGCCCCGTATGCAACCCTTCACGTGCAAGTATGTGGAGTGGCAAATATCCCAACCATCGTGATTGTTGGAACAACCACGAGGGTTTGCGCCAAGGCATCGCCACATACCAAGACACTTTTAACAGTGCAGGGTATCAAACCTCAGCCATCGGCCCCATCGACTATGCTTATGGCAAACACTCTATGCGCGACCGCATTGGATCTTGGACACGATCTGCCAATATTCTTCGCCCCATGTGCCGCACGCCTCTACCCGCTGTGGTAGACAATGGACAAGCCCATCAACGCGATTGGCGACATACATATAACGCAATTGGTGATTTACACACCTACAGTACATCCAATCGCCCTTTTTGGCTCTACCTCACCACGGGCCTTGTTCACCCAGCTTTTGTTGCTGAAAAGCGTTATATGGATCGCATCATCAAAAGCGAAATCGACATACCCAAACTTATGGATCTCGATGAGACACATAATGAAGCCGTTGCCTATCAGCGCATTACCAAAAACTGTGACAAAAAATTCTCAGAAAATCTCGTAAGAGAAATGCGCCATGTCTACTTTGCCATGATTGCCGCCTTAGACGACATGGTCGGGCGCGTACTCACCACCCTAGACGATCTGGGCCTTGCAGATAACACATATGTCATTTTCTCCAGCGACCACGGTGAAATGGCCGGTGAACAAAATCAAGTGCTCAAACGCAACATGTATGAAGCTTCTGCACATGTGCCCCTTATTGTTCGCGGCCCCGATGTACAAAAAGGCGGTATTGTTCACACACCGGTCTCCCTCGTAGACCTCTACCCAACCTTTATGGACATGGCAAATATCAACTACGCCGATTATGCCCACCAACCCGGTTATGCCGAAAGCCTCGATGGCGAATCACTCATGCCCCAACTCACCAACCACCAAGAGCGTGAGCGACCCTGGGCCATGTGTGAATACCACGGCGACCGAGCCGCCACTGGCACATTTATGTTGCGACAAAACGATTGGAAATACATCAAACATATGGGTTATGATGCCGAGCTCTTCAACCTCAAAGACGACCCCAATGAAGCAAATGACCTCATTCACGAAAAGCCTGATATTGCCCAACAGTTAGACACAGTACTCACCAAAAGTTTCGACTGTGATGGCATAGATGCCCGCGCCAAAGCCTATGACCGCGAAAACTTTGTCGCATGGCGAGCCCAAGCAAAAAAAGATGGCACCTACCATGACATGATGGCCCGTGTTTACAGCGGATTCGACCGCCTTTGTATTGAAGACATTGCCCCTTGGACAGATGCCAATGAACAACAAATTGAAGCGTGGTTAAACGCCTAAACACGACATATATTTGAGACAAAACACAAAAAAGCCCGATGGTCGCTTGACCATCGGGCTTTTTTATTTCAGTTTACTATGTGGCCTATGCAAGTTGTAATGTAGTCTAAAGTCCTCTAATACGACTTGTGCTTGGCGCATTGAGCAAGATTTCTCGATTGAGGCATTCGTCTCTCAGACGACTATTGAATCTATTCATCCAAAATGAAACACCTCCACTACTCGCTCCAAATCCAACTTGACGTGTACATCAAAATCCATTACTTGTTAGCGCCAATATATGTTCATTACCAACAGGAGAAAATCATGAGTGTTACATTAAATCAAAAAGACACCGGCTATCGTGGCATCTGGTATTACAACCAACCTTCGGGAGATGAGTATGTTTACAAATACAGTGGCGGCTTGGGTACCTATTGCGCCAAACACCGCCCCTTTGCCGTCTATCGCCCCGAAGTAGACAAAACCTTCTTTTGTTATGGCGGTACCCCTGTAGATGGCCACCTCCAACATACTAAAGAAGACCTCAACGGTGACCGTGCATTTTCACGTGAACGCCCCGGTTTTTTGCTCCACATGATTTCCTACTTCGATCACAAAACGGGGCAAGTGCCACGCCCCACCATTTTGCTCGACAAAAACACGGCCGATGCCCACGACAATCCCGTCATCTCTGTTGATGACGACGGATATATTTGGATCTTCTCAACCTCCCATGGCCTATCGCGTCCTTCTTATGTACACCGCAGTGTCGAACCCTACAACATCGATACCTTCGAACGCATTGATGTTACTTATTTGCTCAACGGCGAAGAAAAGCCCATGGACAACTTCTCTTACATGCAAACCTGGCATTTGCCAGAACGCGGGTTTATCAACTTTGTGACCCGCTACAAAGACCCATCAGATCGCACGCTCTTTTTTATGACCAGCCCCGATGGGCATAAATGGTCCGAATGGACCCGCCTTGCAGCCATAGAAAAAGGTCACTACCAAATCAGCATCTGCTCAAATCACAAAGCGGTCACAGCTTTTAATTATCACCCCGAGCCACAAGGCCTCAACTGGCGCACCAACCTCTACTATCTTGAAACACCCGACTTTGGCAAAACCTGGCAAAACGCCGCAGGTGCACCCATTACACTCCCACTCACCACCCCCAACAACAACGCACTGGTTCACGATTATGCCGCCGAAGGCTTAAAAGTGTATCTCAAAGACATTCGCCTCGACCCCAAAGGCAATCCCGTCATTCTTGTGATCACCAGCGAAGGTTATGAATCGGGTCCAGAAAATGGCCCACGCACCTGGACCCTTTTGCATTGGTCTGGAGGGGAATGGAAAATTCGCCCCGTCACCACCTCAGACAGCAACTATGACATGGGCTCTCTCTATTTGGAACAAGACGGCACCTGGCGCATCATCGCGCCCACAGAAACAGGTCCGCAAGCCTATAACCCCGGTGGTGAAATGGCCATGTGGGTAAGCACCGACGAAGGTCAAACGTGGGAAAAAACCAAACAACTCACCCAAAACAGCGAACGCAACCACACCTATGCCCGAAGCCCCGTAAATGCCCACCCCGACTTTTATGCCCTTTGGGCCGATGGCAATGCCCGTCAAGCATCCAAATCGTGCATTTACTTTTGCGACAAAAAAGGCAATGTTTATCAACTGCCCGAAGAGATGAGTGGCGAATTTGCCAAACCCATTCCCGTTTAAAAGAATACGTACCGAAGTCTCTGAGATGACAAATAAAAGGACGGTATCTGGTGATACCGTCCTTTTTTAATCAACACGTTTTTATATTTAGCCGATCTCAACCCGCTTACCATCTGACACAAAAGCAGCCTCATAAACTTGCATCACGTTTAAAGCAAATTCAAGCGTTCCCCGATCTGGTTTTTTATTTTTGATCACACACTCACAAAAATGCATCAACTCGTTAAAAAATCCCTGCGTAAACAGTGCTTTATTTTCTAACGTGCCCGTATTGTTTTGTGGCTCCCAAGAAATCGACCCCGTATCCACACCGCTTGGTGCATAATTATTTGTGGTTGCATATTTAAACGGAATACCCCGATGCAACGTCACCTTCCGACTGTTCTCAACCTCCACATGCACACCCTCACAAAAAAATGAGTATCGTTCACGTGGTCCCCTCAAACCATCGGCCAAATGCAAATTGCCCACTGCACCATTTTCAAATTCCAAAATACAAACCCCACCGCCGTGTGCAGATCGAACCACAGTCACCGCATTTACACGCCCACCCACTTGCATCATTGCAGATAATGGATGACATCCATTTCCCAACCAATTGTTCATCTTATTGGCATCTAAAATCTCTTGCCCGTTTTGAGGAATATCCATCCGATATTCGCCTAAAATGGTTTTCAATGCACCTGCATCTGGAGATTGTACCAATTCCTCAGCTTTTTGAATGGCCGGTTGAAATGCCTTTTTAAAACCAACCACAACCACGCGATCACCACGACAATCAATCATGCGCTGCACATCAACCGCGTGTGCAGCAGGCGGTTTCTCCATCCATACATGCAAGCCCGCACCCAATGCCTCACACGCCAAGTGGGGGTGTGCAAACGGGCTCACACACAAAAGCACACCATCCAAATCCATCTCCCGATACATCTCGGCAGTCTCAGTAAAACAATGTGTCACACCATATTGCCCTGCTGTATTTTCTAAAACAGCCTCATTTTTGTCGCAAAAAGCCACCAATTCCACGGGCAAATAGTTTGTGGTTGGCAATATATTGCGATAACAATGCGAGCCAATGCCTACCACCCCCATTCGCAATCGTTTTTCATATTCTCGCCGATAGCTCATAAAATCTCCTTAATTGAATCGCGCAAAAACTTCAAATTTGCCTCTGTATTTTCAATATATCCATTGGGCTTTTTACCATGGGATGGATTCAAGCAAATCACAGGCGAAACCCCATCGGCAATCGCAGCTTTCAAAATAGGCACCACAGGCCACGATGCCTGCGCCAATCCAGCTTTCCACACCAACGCCCCTCCAGACACCTCTGCGCGTCCTCCCTTTACATGGATCATGCCTATCAATGGTTTCAACATCTGATACACATCCAAAGAAGGAAACGTGCCCATCTGCCAAAGATTTTGAACATCCCAAATCAATGCAACAGCGTTCTGCCGATCTAACACATCAAAAAATGAAACAATCTCCTGTGGGCGCGAAAACAAACAGTCCTTCACTTCATTTTCAACAACCACCTCAAAACCCGCATCGACAATGCGATCAATGGCCTCTCGGTACACATCAAACACCCACGCATGACAGGCTTTTAAATACACGACCGAATCCAAGATGTCCAACCGCTTCGAAGACATCGCCATTAACAAACGAATTTGATGAGGATTCAAATCTTTTGCCACCCGAAGTGTCGCATCCAACACGGGCATCCATTTTTCCCGAAAAGCACCTTCACCTGCCTCAATGTCACTGTGGAACAAACCCGTAGACATCGTATGAATAGACAAATTGCGGTCAAGCGCCCATTTGGCAATTTGCGTTGCTTCATTTCCATACAACTCAACAACAGACTTGCCAAAGAGGCGATCTTTCAAATCCAGCAAACGCAATCCCCACGCCACGTGTTGATCCATGCACGCTTCAATTTGAGTACCAGCCATACTGTTTAACACCGTTAACTGCGCCATATAGATATCCATTTCCCCCAAAATCTCATCATTAAACGCCCCTTGTCACCATCGCGATGCCCTGCACCTACACAGATCACTTGCCCCAAGTCATAATCGGTTCCAATGCTTGCAAAATCTCATCCAAATATTCCGATGCCACCTCGTCTAAAGGCATTTTGCCATTGCGCTTCATGGGGCAATCAATCACACCACGTCGAAACAAAACCTCTTTGTAACACCCAGGCAATTGATGTTCAAAGAAAAACAACGGCGCCATCTCCTTATAAATGTGCATGGCTCGTTCATCATCTTCATTTTCTAAGGCATTCCAAAACTGCACCACCACATCGGTCACATGACAACCTGGCATATTGCCCACAGAACCACGCCGATATTCCTCAATCAAATACCGACCTCCAGCCCCCCCCATCACACCCAAACACTCGCCCTTATTACCATCCATAATTTGTTGTAACACAACAGGTGAAGGAATCGTCTCCTCTTTGATATAGTCGATATACTCAATCTCGCGACACAGCTTCAATAAAAAGTCTGCCGACATCTGAATCCCAATCGGTGGCATATTGTTTTGAATCCACACAGGAATCTGAGCCGCCTGAGCAATGCCCACATAATAATCGTAAACAGCCGCCATATTCACACCGGCCTTATTTGCATAAGGCGGCATTGCAATCACGCTATCAGCCCCAATTTCACGGGCGTGTTTGGCAAACATCATTGCCACTTCGCGCGACACCCCAGCCACACCAATAACCGTGGGCACACGCCCTGCATTTTGTTCAACCATCACCTCAGACATTTGCATACGCTCGGCATCGGTCAGCGTAAAAAATTCACTCGCATTCACCGGATAAACCAAACCCAGTGCCCCACAATCCACACAAAAATCAATCACACGGCGAAAACTATCCACATCAATGTCACCATTTTCTTTAAACGGTGTCGTAGGAATTGTGAAAATACCACGAAAAGGGGCCATTCAAATCTCCTCAATCAAAATATTAAAAATCCACCCACAATGTCATGTCTCTAAAAACAGTATCAAGATGGGTATGTCAAGCAAAAACAGCAGGCACATAATGCCACAAAACCTCATAATCACACCTATCATAAACGCATATCAAAATATCCTTTTAAATTTGACGACATAAACATTAATTTATCATCTTCATGGGAATCTATACACAAATCGCGCTATCAATCACCATAACACGCCTAAAAAATTGCTGACGCACCATTCAAAATTAACTACCTTATAACAACCCTATTTTGAAAAGCAGACAAGCCAATTGTTTGCCATTGTCATTTATCTATCATACAACCACAACGGGTCTACCAAGTCATATAGGAGATACACGATGTCACTTATCACAATCATTGGCCGAGGCCACTCTGGCACACGCATGATTTCACATACTCTTTATGCCAGCAGTGTCTTTATGGGTCGCCTCCTCAACACCTCTGGCGACAAAATGCCTCCCGACGACTTGTATGAAGCGTGTCGTGTGATGGCCAAATATGTCAAATGGAACGGCGATCTGTCGTGGAACTTTGACGACCTACACACCATGCCCATAGATCCCGAATTCACCAAATTGATCGAATCTTATCTCGCCGACGTACTGAGCAACAAATCAGAACACAAAGGCTGGAAACTCCCTGAAACCACCCTCATTTACCCCTGGATTGCACGGATGTTTCCCGACATGAAATATATCTATTTGGTGCGCGACCCACGCGACAGCATCATTGGCCGCCACAAAACAGATGACCTGCGAGACTTTGGCATTCAATATCCCGAAACAGACAACGAACGAGAACAACGCGCCATCTCTTGGAAATACCAATATGAAATCATCAAAGCCACCCCCCAACCCAAAAATTGGTTGCCGATTCGTTTTGAAGACTTTATTCTCGACCAAGAAAAAACCGTCCAAAAACTCGAAAATTTTCTCGAAATCCCCCTGTGTCGCATCATCGTAAACCCCGCCCCCGTAGGCCGTTGGAAAACCGACACAGAGCAACACTTTTTTGAAATGTTTCGCACCTCAATGATCGAAAGTGGTTACACAGAAGGTTTGCCAGAATAGGCGCACAGGCGAATAGACGAATAGGCGAATAGGCGAATAGACGAATCAAAACCTATTCGTAGATGACTCGTTACGCTCGTTGTAGCCCGCGTCTGTGCGTTGATTCGCAATTTCGTTGATTCGCA
>JAYODI010000036.1:47724-50037 GCA_038279365.1 Candidatus Latescibacterota bacterium
TTCGTTGATCCACGCCACATAGGACATAAAAAGATGGCCAGCCCACACACACAACGCTTTGAATCCAATTACAAATTGGACCCCGATCAAATTACAGAATGGGTCGATACCTTTCACAAACAAGGATTCCTCTTCATCCAAAACGTCTTAAAAGAAGAGCATATTGCCCAACTTAAAAAAGATCTCGACTTTGCACTGGCCAACTTTCCCACGCGTAAAACAGATCTCAACAACAAAGTGAGTGGCCAGCTTTGTATGCGCATGTTTGAACACAGCACGGCCAATCTCAACTTGTTCGACCTCGAACCCATTGTGAGTTTTGCCGAAGCCGTCATTCCCAAATGCCACGTTATTCACAACAACTCCTTCATCACCCCTCCAGGTGGTGGCATTACCACCTGGCACCAAGACGATCCCCCCCACTACATTGTTACCGATGGCAATCCTCCCACCAACGTACATTTGCCAGTCATTCTCTTTACCTGCAACTATTACCTCACCGATGTCACAGAAGTTGCCCACGGCAGCACTGAGGCCATTCCAGGATCTCACTTATTTGGCAAAGACGTGCGCGACGTAAGCCAAACACCCGAATGGGAAAATTACAAAGACCAAATTCATCCCAATTTGGGCAAAGCAGGCAGTGTCATAATTTTCAACAACCAGGTTTGGCATCGCGGTGGCCCAAATGAAAGTGACAGACACCGCTATATCACACAAATCACATATGGTCGACGCATTGTGGGGCACAAGTACTACCCTTTTATGAATTATCAAATGCCCGAACACGTTTACAAAGATGCCGACCCCAGACTCAAACGTCTGCTTGGTTTTCTTGACCATGGTGCTTACGGATAACATTCATCTTCAAACATAAGGCAATCGTTTATGAAACCCGATCATCTCACAAAAATCGACGATCAGGTCTGGCCCCACTTTAATTGCGCGTCTTTCGACCAAGACAAAGTCGTTAGCTTTGGCAATTTTCAATACACCATCTATTGGGCTTACGATCAAACCTTGGTACTTGTTCGACGCAATCTACAAACCCAAGACGTGCAGTCACTCCGTTTCTCAGGGTATCATCTCTCCATCAACCCTCGCGACGGACATCGCAACACCGTTTTAGGTATCAGCCCACACGACGGTCGCCTCCACCTCTCTTGGGATCATCACAACAACGATTTGCGCTACACCAAAAGTATAGCAGGGTTTCTCACCCATCCACCCAAAGAAATTTCATGGCGAGATTTTGAACCTGCACAACCCCTCACAAACGATGCCCCACAGCGCGTCACCTATCCGCGTTTTTTCAACGACCATCAAGACAACCTGTTCTTCATCTATCGCACCGGCAGCAGTGGCAGTGGCGACGCCGTCTTTTCCAAATATAATGCCCAAAGTGCCACGTGGACCATCACATCAAAATGCCTCTTCAGCAAAGAAGGCACCTATGCCCCATGGGAAAACAGCACCTCACGAAATGCCTATTTGCACGACGTTCTCTTCGACCAAACGGGTCGCCTTCACATCACGTGGGTCTACAGAGAAGCTGGCAAATCTTGGGCCAGCAACCACGACCTGCACTATGCCTTTAGCAACGACGAAGGACGCACGTGGCACAACAACGCAGGCACTCAAATTGCCGACACAACCAACAACGATCCTATCACCCTCGACGACCCAGGCATTGTCGTACAACCCATTCCCACCTATTCTTGGCTCATGAACCAGTGTGGCATGACCTTAGACCAAAACAACCAACCCCATGTCGCCACGTTCCATATGGCAGAACCCTTTATCCCCGAAGAACTCAAACACGACCCACCCGAAAACGTTTTAGATCGCCTCGCGATTCACCACTATTGGCGAGATGAACATGGAACTTGGCACAACAGTGGCCCCATTTTACACGCCCCAGAAAAAAACGAACGCGTCAAACGCCCCATTATCGTCACAGACGCGCACAACAACATCGTCATCTACAACGCATCTTCAAAAGGGCATCTATGCCACGTGGCCCTTGCCAAAGACAACTACCAAACACGCGCCACCTTTCCACTCACAGATGCCACCTTCAACATCACAGACGCCAGCAAACCCGATCGTCGGTTGCTCAAAAACAAAGGCATCCTCTCCTTCACAGTCGATCCATCGGGCAACAGCGAACAACGCGCCTTTGCACTCGTCGATTTTTCATTGAACCGCATCTTAGAAGAAGCCCAAACCCATCTCTAAATTTCACGCCACATAACCAAGTGAAAAGGGTGTGTCTCTCATTTGAGAAACACACCCTTTTTAATACCATTCACT
>JAYODI010000137.1:0-8920 GCA_038279365.1 Candidatus Latescibacterota bacterium
CTTTGGAGCCTCTTTATTTTCAATTATTTCTTTCGTGCAACAAATCCATTTTTTTGTATGAGCAATTGGCGAGTCATTTCTCCAAGTGATTGTTCATCTTCAATGAGTAATATATGTTCTTGATGCCCAAGGTGAGCAGATAAGTTGATATGTGTGTCAGGGGCGATCTTTTCGGGGGGTGTTTCTTGTGTTTGTAAGAATATATCGAAGCGACTGCCCTGATTGGGAGCACTGTCAATTGTGATCCAACCGCCATGTGATTGGACAATGCCATAGACAACGGATAACCCCAAACCTGTGCCTTTTCCCATTTCTTTGGTGGTAAAAAAGGGTTCAAATATGTGTTCTTTTATGTCATTTGACATGCCTATACCAGAGTCTGAAATGGACAAGCATACAAATTCTCCCGTTCTGGAAGCTTCGGGTACTTTAAGGCGATAGGTTTCGTCAATATTTACGACTTGTGTTTTTATCGTAATGGTTCCCCCTTCGGGCATGGCATCTCGTGCATTGACAAGCAAATTGGTCACCACTTGATTGATGTTGCCAGGATCTGCATGAACGATGTTTAAGTTGGGAGCGAGGTTTAAGTGCAGTTCAATGTTTTCGCCTATCAGGCGTTCAAGCATAGATTTGAGTTCGGTGACGTGTTGGTTCAGGTCAAGTGGGCGTAGCTGAATGGGCTGCTTGCTGCTAAACAAGAGCAGTTGTTGGGTGAGTTTAGAGGCTCTTGTAACAACATTGGCAATTTGTTGTAGGCGATGCAGTACTGTTGGGTCATCATCTAGGCTTTCTATAAGCATGTCGGTATAACCCTGTACAATTCCCAATTGGTTATTAAAGTCGTGTGCAATGCCACCTGCCAATTTTCCGATCGCGTCCATTTTCTGAGATTGTAGCAGTTGTTCTTCGCGTTCTAATAGTGCACGTTCGGCTTCTTCGCGTTCTTGAATTTCTTTTCGAAGCTGATTATTGGTGCTTGTCAACGCTTGTGTGCGCTCGCTTACGCGCAACTCTAAGTTGTCATTGGCTTGTTTGAGAGCGGCGTCTCTTTCTTGAATTTGTTCCAGCATTTCATTAAACGACTCGATCAAAAGACCTGTTTCATCTTGGTTTTCTTTTTTGGCGCGTACAGAATAGTCTTTGTGAGCCGATACGGCGCGTGTCAATTTGGCCAAATTGAGGATGGGTAGCAAAATAAGGTTTTGCAAGCGTGATGTGATGAGTAGGGTTGATAAGCAAACAAAAATAAGAAATGCACTTCCCATCATGATGTAACGTTTTTGGCGGGCTTGCATCTCTTCAAGGTCTGAGCGAATTAAAACATATCCAATTTGGTCTGCTTCAAATAAAATGGGTTCTATACAATCGACATACTCAGTGTAAAAGGTGGATTTTAGATTGTTGATTTGGGGTGGTTGAAATACTTTTTGATTGCGATGATATGTTGCAAAAACGTGGCCATCAGCGTGGTAAATGGCGGCTGAAATGATGTGTTTTTCGGCTTGGAGTGATATAAGGGTTTCTGTTGCATCTTCTTGGTTGTCAAATATTAATGCGGCAGTACTGTTGGCTCCAATGATATTTGATAAGGTTTTCAGGTCACGCAGCATCGCATCTTTAAAAGTGATACGGTCATAAAATAAAAACGCCAAACATGTCATAAGAACGGCAACGGTACTGATCACGGTGACGATGAATGTCAATTTTTTATTAATTGACATATCTTTTAAAACATTCATTTTATTTGTCCTTGACAATTTGGGCCAATTTCAAAAGTCGCGAACTCATGATTAATGCAGAACGTTCTATTGCTTGGGGGCTGATTTCAAAACGCACACGACGATTTACCAGAATAAAATTGATCATGCCACCGTTTTGGCAAAAATCGTTTTGTTCACCTACTGTTAATATGGGTGATGTTTGGAGATGTTTTAAAAGTGAGGTAAGTTCTTTTTGCGCAGAAGGTGCAATAAACAAAATGTGACAATTGTGTGTGTCTTCAATCTTCTTAAAACGTTGAATGATGAGGGGATGATTTTGAGCGGTTTTGTCTTGTATTGTTTGCTCTAATGTAGAACCAAATGGATCGTTTCCAAATACCCCAATTATGAGAGGGGGGTTTGGCGATTGAAAAGAGGAATCTGGCCAGGTGACAAAACGGGCAAAGTTATACAAAAAAGCCGCTTTGACCTCGTATTCGGTGGCACGTTGCGCAGATGACTCGGTGACAAAACTGCCCCACAAGCAAAGCGCAATGATGAAGTGAGTCAATTTGAACAAAACAAACCTAATTGGATATGGTAAATTTTAAAAATAAAAAGCGAAGGTTTTGAACGGACTGGTGCAAGGGTGGTCGCACACATATTATTTTTGTATATTGAAGACATAGATTTAGATGGAATGTATGCTAAAATTTGGCTTTGGTCGATTAAATTTTATGGGCAAGATGGAGTATTCTGTGAACGCGGGTCGAAAAATGATATTTGAAAACTCTTATTTTTATAGCCTATATGAGATGTTATTTTACGTTTATTGTATTGTCAACAGCTGTACATGGTTTAGATGAATAGACATTCAAAATTTGAAAGGGGGCGTGAAATGGATACTGCCAATCTGATTGGCGCTTTGCGTCAAACAGCCCGTCGTTTGGATGGTGGTGCACGTTATGAATGGGGGCATATGGGGCGTTGTAATTGTGGGCATTTGGTACAAACCCTTACAGATATGACCGATTATGAGATTGTTAAATCTATCGACTTTCAATATGATGAATGGACAGAACATGCAAAAGATTATTGTGAAGGTACAGGGCAACGGGTGGATGATTTGTTCGATACCTTAAAGGGTATGGGTTTGTCACATAAAGATGTGATGCATTTGGAATATTTGTCTGACAAAAGAGTTTTGGAACGTTTAGATGGTGGTTTGCGGTATTTGCAAAAAAACAGAGTCGAAGATGTGACGGAATATATGAATACTTGGGCAGATATGTTGGAAGAAGATTCAAAAGGCGTGTTGGCATAGATATGCCATAGGGTCTGTTGAAAAGCCGAATGTTATCACATTCGGCTTTTTTGTGTGCTTGACAGAAGGCTCAGATCGTATGATCATAAAGGCAACTGTGTTAAAGAGTTTCACTGGTTTAAGAGAGGGATTATGGCCAAACGTTTAACAAAGACAGAAAAAGCAGAGCAAATTATGCGGGTGCTTGATGATCTGTATCCCAACCCTCCCATCCCCTTAGACCACAGCAGTCATTATACGCTGTTGGTGGCTGTGTTGTTGTCTGCGCAATGTACGGATGTGCGTGTTAATCAAGTGACGCCCATATTGTTTGCAAAAGCAGACACACCGGAAAAGATGGTCACCCTGTCTGTGGAAGACATTCGAGAAATCATTAAACCTTGTGGGTTGTCGCCTCGCAAATCTAAAGCGATTTATGAGTTGTCACAAATTTTGATTGAAAAGTATGATGGCCAAGTACCCAATACATTTGAAGATCTTGAGGCATTGCCAGGTGTGGGGCACAAAACAGCATCGGTGGTGATGATTCAGGCATTTAATATGCCCGCATTTCCTGTAGATACACATATTCACCGGTTGGGATATCGTTGGGGGTTGTCTATGGGTAAAAATGTTGTGCAAACAGAACAGGATTTGAAACGCGTTTTTCCGAAAGATAAGTGGAATAAATTGCATTTGCAAATGATCTATTTTGGTCGTGAATATTGCCCTGCACGTGGGCATGATCCTGAGGTTTGTCCTATTTGTAGTATGTATGGTCGAAAAAGCCTGTTTGCTTAAGAAAGGGCGTCCGTTGAAAATAAGAGCATTGAATGTTTCGGTGTTTGAATTGCCGGCCAATACGGGGCGTTTTCAAATGGAAGAGGTGGGGCAAGGTGCTCACCGTAGATGGGTGCGTCGAGGTGTTGGGCAAACCACTGAGCAGGTTCATGTTCTGCATGTAAAAACAGATGATGGCATTGAAGGTGTGTGTACGGTTGGGGATGCGCGATATACCACGATGCGTATCGAAGATTTGGAACAATTGCGGTTGCTTGTGGTGGGAGAAGACCCATTTGAACGCGAGCGTTTGTATCAAAAATTGCAGGCGGCAACCCGTGGTATGTTTACGCGCCCGGGTTGGTTTGGGGCCTTTGACAATTGTTTGTGGGATATTGCCGGAAAAGCGACCAATCAACCTGTGCATGGGCTTTTGGGGCGTGTAAGAGGGCATTGTCCAGCGTATTACAATTTTAACAGTGCCGATAAAGAGACGGCGGTTGTTGATGCCAAAAAGGCCGTGGATCAAGGCTTTATTGCTGTGAAAGACCACTTTCGTGGTGATGCCGATGAAAATATTGCGTGTTTTCATGCTGTGCGTGATGCGGTTGGTGATGCGGTGGACGTGTTACATGATGCCGCTGGTTGTGCGTATTCTTTTTATGATGCAATGCGCGTGGGCAAGGCACTTGAATATTTGCGATTTGGGTGGTTTGAAGAACCGTTGGCAGATCGCGATCATGAACATTTGAAAAAACTGTGTGAAGCGTTGTCTATTCCTATATTGGCACCCGAAACCCTCATGCACGATGTGGATTTAAGTGCCCAGTGGTTGATCTCTGGTGCAACAGACATGATACGTGCCAATGGTCGATTGGGCACAACAGGCGTTATGAAACTGGCTCATTTGGCTGAGTTGCATCATGCAAAGATTGAGTTAAATGGGCCTGGCGGATTGTTTGGACTGGTACATGCACATTTGGTATGTGCCATTTCAAACACGACGTATTATGAATATTTTCCAAATGGTTCACGAGATACTCGGGGGCGAGAAATAGGATTGCTTAATCCGCCCGTACCTGAAAATGGTCAAATTACCCCTCCCTATAACCCGGGTTGGGGTGCGGAATGGGATTGGCATTATTTTAAGAAAAAACGTGTGGGTGAATTCTAATTTTATTCAAAGCAAATGGTTTTGGTTGCCCCGTTGCAAGTTGGAAATATGGATACATTTGAGCTGTAATGTAGAGACTTAAGATGGGTTGACTTGTTTTTAGAAAAGGAGCTTCTGATGTTGACAAATAAGGTTGCGGTGATTACTGGCGGTGGCACGGGTATTGGACGTGCGTGTGCGTTGCGCTTGGCACAAGAAGGTGCACATATTGTGGTGAATTATTCTCGGTCGAAGGATGATGCTGAAAAGACGAAGGCCGATGTGGAAGCTTTGGGGCAAAAAGCGTTGGCGCATCAGGCGAGTGTGACAGATGATGGGGCTGTGCGCGAAATGATGCAGGCCACATTGGATGTATTTGGGCGGATTGATATTTTGATTAACAATGCAGGTATGACACACTTTGTCCCATTAAATGACTTGGAAGGTATGAAGGATGAATTTTGGTTTGATATTATGGATGTGAATGTGGTGGGCATGTTTCGATGTTCGCGTGCTGCGGCACCTGCCCTCAAAGACAGCAAGGGATGTATCATTAATATCACGTCTGTTGCAGGCATTACGGGCATGGGAAGTTCGGTCGCTTATGCGGCATCTAAGGCAGCGGGCATTAGCGTGACGAAATCATTGGCACGAGTGTTGGCTCCTGAAATTCGGGTCAATGGGATTGCACCGGGTATTGTTTTAACTCGGTGGGTAGCCGATCACCAAGATCATATTAAAAAATATGGTGACGAAACCCCATTGGGGCGTGTGGCCAATCCTGAAGATGTGGCTGAAATTGCCTATTCGTTGGCAGGCAATGCGGGGATGGTTACAGGGCAAACAATTGTTGTCGATGGGGGCGCATTTCTGTGATCAATCATCCGCTTGTTGTGGGGGCTGCATCGTTTTTTGCAGTGGCGCTCATGGCACGTTATGCACACGCATCTCAAGCGATGGCTTTGGTTGCGGCGTTTCCATTTGGCGTGTTTGCTTATGCGCAGGCACGCATACAACAAAGGGTCTGTTTTCGAGATTATCGCAAGCGTTGGTTAGAGTTGTTTGTTTATTTTTTTGTTTTTTTGTATGCATTTGCAGGGTTGCCTTATTTGATAAATGAGCTTGTGGGTGACGTGCCTCAACAGGGTGCACGCATATTGGCTTTATTTGCGATTGGTTTTGGTTTGGCCGGTGTGGGGCTTGGGCGATTGAATATGATTAAAAAAGAAGATAACCATGAACCGTAAAACACTCTCCATTATGCTTGTGGGCATATTTTTCACGGCAGTGACTATGGGATCTGGACCAGGTATTCGATTGATTAATCCTGACCCCGCAGATCCACAGGCAGTGTTTACCATTTTTGGGTTACCCAAAATTTATGTGTGGGGGTTGTTGTGGTATGTCGTACAATTGGGTGCCATTTTGATTGCTTATTTTAAACTCTGGAAAGACGATGCCTGAAACAGTGGATGGCTTGGGATATATCCCTTATGTGATTTTGGGGGGGTATTTGGCGATGTTATTGGCATTTGGTATTCGAGGATACCGCCAAAGCCAAGACACCGAAGAAGATTATTATTTGGCTGGGCGTGATCAAGGGTGGTTGGTGTCGGCATTGACCATTATGGCAACTTTTTTTAGCTCATTTGCACTTTTGGGTGCACCGGGTATGGTATATCGCGATGGTGTGGTGTTTGCTCTGTTCAGTCTCAATGTGCCAGTGGCGGGTGTGGCTGTTTATGTGTTGGGGTCACGCATTCGACGCATTGGGCAAGAACGCGGCTTTTTGACACCTGCCGATATGATTGCCGATCATTATGGCAGCCCTGTGGCGTTGCGCTTGTTGGTGGCTTTAATTGGTGTGTTGTATGCGGTGCCGTATGTGGTCATTCAGATTCAGGCCGGTGGGATTTTGTCACAAATGATGTTTCAATCGCCTCATGCATTTGAAGTGGGTGCCGCAGTTTTGGCCCTGATTACGATGTTGTATATTATGATTGGTGGCATGCGCAGTGTGGCTTGGACAGATGTGGTACAAGGTGTATTGTTGGTTGGCGGGATGTTGTTGGCTGGGGTTTGTGCTGTGGCGGTGATGGGTGGGCCGATATCGTTTTTTGAAGCGGTGGCAAAGTTGCCTCCCAAATCACTGTCGGCACCTGGCACAACAGGGTATTGGCAACCCGAAATTTTGTTTACGGCCTCTTTGTTTGCATCTGTGGGGTCTATGATTCAACCGGCGCAGTGGATGCGATTTTATGCAGCGCGTTCCAATGCTGTTTTGAGGCGCAGCGCGCTGATTTTTGCGGCAGTCTTAACGGCTTGTTTTTTCTTTGGTGTGATGTT
Source organism: Candidatus Latescibacterota bacterium (assembly GCA_038279365.1). GTDB lineage: Bacteria > Latescibacterota > UBA2968 > UBA2968 > UBA2968 > JABIFK01. The sequence continues at coordinate 7,286 of JAYODI010000137.1, forward strand.
GGTGGGGTTAGGGGGGCAAGTGTTGTATCCGTTGGTTGACGGTGCCGGGGCATATCGATTAGATGCTGCTGGCCATGTGTTGCCACATGTTATGGTGGGTGAATCGACGCGTGACTTTGATCGTATTTTGGTGGTGATGTTACAAAATCATTTGCCAGAATTGTTGGGGTCTTTTGGTGCGGTTTTGGCCGCATTGATTTTGGTGGCCATTATGGCTGCTGCTATGAGTACGGCCGATAGCAACTTACATGCAATGAGCGCGTTATTAACTCATGACGTATATGATCAGTATATACGCCCTCAAGCATCTCAGAGCGAACGGACATGGGTAGGTCGGGGTGTGATTGCAGTGGCAACGGTGGTGGCATTGATTCTGGTAATTGCGAGCCGGCACAGCCCTACCAACCCGTTGGGAATGATTGTGATTTTGGGGTTGTTGGCCATCGCGTTTGCCACTCAGCTGTTGCCATTGACAATTGACATGCTTTTTATTAAAAAAGGCAGTCGCCTGGGGGCTATTGGAGGTGTTGTAACAGGCTTGGTGATTGTTTTTGTGCTGAGTCCTTTTTGGCCAATGGTGGCGGGTAGCACTTTGGGGGATGTGGTGGGGGCGATGAAACGCATGTTTGATGTGGGGGCATGGGGGGTGTTGGGCAATGCATTGATATTTGTTTTGATGAGCATATGGACGAGAAACAAATAAAAAAAGCCGATCCATTGTGGATCGGCTTTTTTAAGTTACCTAAAAAATTAGGTGATGTCTACATCGCAATAAACGGCTAATGCACGCTTAAATTTGAGTGGTGCTTCGCGCCAAACTTTGTAACAATTGGCCAAGTCATCGGTCTGTTTGCCCAAGAGTGGGCGCAATACTTTTTTGAGCTCACGCAGGTTTACTTGTGGAACACTTTTGGCATCTTGCCCAGGGGGAATGTCAAACAAGTCTTCAATACCATGACCCAATACGTCAGATATTTTGGCCAATACGCCAATTGAGCCCCGTTGTTTGCCTTTGCGGATGTCGCTGTAATAGGGGGCACTGATACCAACAATTTTGGCAATTTCTTTGCCCTGAAGCCCAGAATCTTTTTGCCAGCGACGAATTTTGACAGCTGCTTTATCCAAATCGTAATTGGGTTGCATACGTGAACGACCTTTCTAAAAAGGGTACTGAAAACCGAAATACCCAAGTGAATAGACTACCTGATGGAAGGATTAGAGTGACAAATTTGTCACATGAAAGACATAAATGACAAAAAAATACATTTTGTAAGCATTTGTACCGACAAAAATGCACAAAGTACGTACAGATTTTTTTTATAAATCGTGTATATTGTGTATGCTTACCACGTAAGCTTGGTTTTTTCGTGGGCAAAAGCCGGAATGATTGCTATCTTGGCGGATGGTGTCATTCCGGTTTTTTATTGTCTAAAAATGATGTGATGCTGAAAGTGATAAGAAAGCTTATCGGTTTTGTGTGTTTGGCCATTTATTAAATCATAAAGTGCCATTTTTTAAATGATATAACTAATATAAGAAAAAATGAGCCCTGATACAATTTAAAAATAGGGTGCATAATTATGTAAAACCAAAATATTATTTTGATTTTGGCATATGAGCGTCTGTGGGATGGAT
>JAYODI010000138.1:0-8862 GCA_038279365.1 Candidatus Latescibacterota bacterium
CGCAGGGCATTGTTGTTGATCCTGATTCGGGGGCAATGATGGGGGGAGCAGATCCTAGGCGTGATGGATATGCCATCGGCATTTAAGGCTTGTTTAAATAATAGAAATGGACAATGAATTCCAATGATGGAGTCAGCACATTCTGAAAAACGTTCGTTGATGGATGTTGTGGCCGAGCGCAAAAGCAAAGAAGAAGTCAAACGCAACACGCGTTTATTGGTACTCAATGGTGGGTTGATGATGATGGCCATGACATTTGTGAGTTCCGATTTGGTGTTGCCAGCTTTTGTGCAAACGCTCACATCTTCAAGTATTTTGGTGGGGTTGGCAGGTGCGCTGATGCGCATAGGGTGGGCTTGGCCGCAAGTTTTTATTTCGCGTGTTGTTGAACCCCAACCACGCAAAATGCCCTTGTTTGTCATTGCAGGAACTGGGCGCAGTGTGGTTTGGTTTGCCGTTGGTGCACTTACCTATTGGATGGGGGCAGCAAACCCTACGGCATTGTTAATTGCTTTTATGCTCCTTTATGGCATTGCCACTTCTATGATGGGCATTACCAATGTGCCTTGGATGGATATTATTGGCAAATCGATTCCTTCGGCAGAACGCGCACGTATGTTTGCTGTGCGACGCCTGTTGGGAGGGGTAATGGCCATGGGGGCTGGTGGGGCCATTTCATTTATATTGAGTTCTCAAAGCGGTTTGGATTTTCCCAACAATTATGCTGTGTTGTTTATGCTTTCGGGCATTGGCACTGGGCTTTCTATATGGGCTTTTGCGCTGATTCGAGAGCCCATAGAAAAAGGCAATCAAAAACGATTGCCTTTTGGTGCTTATATGACAAGTGGTTTGAATCTTTTGCGTGAAGATTCAAATTATCGCAACTTGTGTATTTTGCAATTTATGTGGGCATTTAGCATGATGGCTGCACCTTTTTATGTACCTTATGCCCTCGAAGGATATGGCATGCCCATTGTTTATGTGGGTTTTTTTGTAACCGTCATGCAGTTTAGTTCTATCTTTTCAAATGCATTGTGGGCGTGGTTGGGACATCACAAAGGCAACCAATCTTTATTGGTTTATGGCACGTGGTTTTTGGGGTTGTCTGTATTGATTCCGCTGTTGACTCAGTGGATTCCTTCATATGACTTACGCCCAGCAGTTTTTGTGGGCTGGGACGTGGTGATCAATTCCCAAATTTTATTTTATTCATTAACCTTTGTGTTTTCTGGCTTTGCTACCAGCGGAATGTTTACGGGGCGAATGACTTATGTGTTGGACATTGCCCCACCTGATCGACGACCCACCTATACCAGTTTTATGAATATGTTTATGTTACCCCAGGGTGTGTTGCCTATTTTGGGTGGGGTGTTGGTGTCTTGGATATCCTATCAATACACCTTCATCTTGTCTTTGTTGTTTGTACCTGTTTCTGTCATCTTGTCTCAAAGGCTTAAAGATATCCGAGAAAAACCGACGGGTGTCAAGTCTGATGTGCCCGATTAATTATTTCCCTGCAATTTCGTCAGCCAAATCTTCTGCGGGGTAGGTGACTATCTCGGATAATGTGGGGTGGTAGTGAGGGATTTTGGCCAAGTCTTGAACGGTGCCTCTAAAATACATGACGGCAATCAGTTCATGAATCAGTTCACCAGCCTCAGGTCCAACAATTTGTACCCCAATAATTTCGCCCGATTTGGGGTTGCAAAGAATTTTGACAAAGCCGTGTGTTTCGCCCATGACCATTGACTTACCATGGTCGTCAAATGGATAAGTGGCCACTTTATAAGCAATATTGTTGGCTTTGCATTCCTTTTCATTCAGGCCAACCGAAGCATATTGTGGGTCGGTGAAAACCACTTCCGATTTTAAGCGGTAATCCATTTTTTGTTTTTTTCTGTTTTTGATGGCGTTATGCCCTGCAATTTCGCCTTGCTGAATGGCAATGTGAACCACTTCAAAAATGCCATTGCAATCGCCCACCGCATAGATATTGGGTACGGATGTTTGCATGTAATCATTTACTGTAATATTGCCATAAGCAGTTTGGATGCCAACCTTTTCAAGGCCCAATCCATCAATTGCTGGCACGCGCCCCAAGGCTTGCAAGATAACATCGGCAGAGACCCGACGCATTTTGCCTTGATGTTTGAAATGGGCAATCTTTTTACCGTTTTTTTCTGTAAACTTGACAAGTTGTGTACCTGTATAAACATTCATGCCTTCTTCTTGAAACCGAGCTTCAACAGGGCGGGCAAGGTCTTCGTCTGTCCAGCTAAAAATGTGATTGCTGCGTTGGATGAGGGTGGTTTTGGTGCCCACGCGGCTAAAAAACTGGGCAAATTCGGTGGCCACAGCACCGCCACCCAAAACGATCATGGACTTCGGCAATGTGGTCAATTCGAGCGCGTCGTCACTGGTAATGTAGCCGACTTCATTGAGGCCTGGAATATCAAAATCGGCAACGGTTGATCCTGTGGCGATGACAAAGCTTTTGGATGTGATGGTTTTTTTGCCCACTTGTATCGTATTTTTATTTACGAATTGGGCTTTTCCACTTATGAGTTGAAAACGTGGGCTTTTGAGCTGTTTGATGCGATAGTCTGCAAATTCTTTGACCAACGTTTTTTTGCGGGCATAAATTTCGGCCATATTTGCAGTTGGTTGGGTGGTGCGCAAACCAAACTCTTTGGCTCTTTTCATGAGGGCCATGACATCGGAAGATCGCAAAATGGTTTTGGTGGGCATGCAACCGCGCAAGATGCACAAACCACCCAAGGGGCCTTTGTCAACGATACCGACCTTAGCCCCCAGGTTTTGTGCTGTGCGTGCTGCTGCGTAACCTCCGCTTCCGCCACCAATAATCACAATATCAAAGTCCATTCGATTTATCCTTTCTTACCGTTTTAAAGTTTCATCTTGCTGGCTATTAAAATACAGACTCTAACTGTTGTGGCAAGCCTTTTAAGGGTTTCTTAAAAAGACATTGCCGATGATATTGACCTATAATAAATAAGATGGGAGTATGTGTGGGGTTACGTTGGATTGGTGCTGGTGGATATAAGGAAGTACTCAAAATTGCAGGACCGTTGATTTTGAGTATGGGGTCGTGGAGCTTAATGCACTTCATCGACCGTATTTTTTTAACCTGGTATAGTGCAGAAGCATTGGCCGCATCTTTGCCTGCCGGGTTGCTCAGTTTCGCATTTGGCAGTTTTTTTATGGGTACGGCAGGTTATGTAAATACATTTGTCGCCCAATACTATGGGGCCAAGCAATTTGATAAAGTTGGGTCGGCCATTTGGCAAGGCATCTACTTTAGTGTGGTAGCGGGCATTTTGATGTTGGCATTGTTGCCTTGGGCCACGTGGATATTTGATGTCACGGGGCATCCTGAAGAATTGCGTGTCTTAGAAGTGGCGTATTTTCGCATTTTGACGGCAGGCATTGGAGCAACTTTTGTCATGTCTGCGGTGTCTACGTTTTTTTCTGGGCGTGGCGATACCTGGACTGTTTTTGGGGTAAATGTGACGGTGGTTGTGCTGAACATTGTTTTGGATTATGCGTGGATATTTGGTTATTGGGGTTTTCCCCGAGCAGGTATTTCTGGAGCGGCATATGCTACGGTTGTTGCGCAAGTTTTAGGGTGTGTGATGTTTTTTGCTTTTATGTTGCGCAAGCCCTTTCGCCAAAAATATCATACCTTGCAAGGGTGGCGGTTTCGTGGGGTTTTGTTTAAGCGACTGTGGAAGTTTGGCGCGCCCAATGGTTTGCAATTTATGGTCGAGATTATGGGCTTTTCGCTTTTTGTTCTGCTTGTGGGACGTTTGGGCACTTTGGAATTGGCCGCAACAAATTTGGCGTTTAATATCAATACGTTGGCATTTGTCCCCATGTTGGGTGTGGGCATTGCCGTTTCGACATTGGTTGGCCAATATTTGGGAGACAACCAGCCCGAACCTGCCGAGCGCTGTACTTATTCGGCATTGCATTTAAGTCTTTGTTATATGCTGATCATGGGGCTTTGTTATTTTTTATTGCCCGAGTTGTTCATGATGCCATTTGAAGCTGGTGCCGAGGGGGATAATTTTGGCCCAGTAAAAGATTTGGCTATTGTTTTGCTTCGATTTGTAGCCGTTTATTGTATTTTGGATGCGGCCTACATTGTTTTTTCTGCGGCCATCAAAGGCGCAGGCGACACGCGGTTTGTTATGTGGGTAACTGCCATCGCTTCTGTGTTTGTATTGGTTTTACCCACTTACCTATCTGTGGTTATTTTTGATTTGGGCATTTATACGGCTTGGGTGGCGGTGACGCTTTATATTGCGTTGATGAGTTTGATTTTTTTCCTCCGTTTTAAGGGCGGAAAGTGGAAAACGATGCGCGTGATAGATGCCGAACCGAATTCAGTCGCACACGGAAGAGAAGTGGCAGAGGTGCTGGTTCGTGAACATACAGACACCATGTAAAACGGTTTAAATGATGCGAGGAATGCCATGAAAAAAAAGGCTTTAATGGTTGTGGGGAGAAATGTAGGGCAATTTCTAACAGATGATATGATGGAAGAATTGCATAACTTGTTGGAACTTACAGTAAGAAATGGTGAGTCTTTAAACGAGCAAGAATATGCACAGGCATTGACCGAAACGGAAGCCGAGATTGTGATTACGGGGTGGAACTCACCTTTGCTCACACAGTTTGTGGTGTCGCAAAATCCACAGCTGAAATATATGTGCAATTTAACTGGAAGTGTCCGGCCAATGGTTACCCGTGAAGTGGTTGCCAACGGGCTGTTGGTGAGTAATTGGGGCAACCTTATTGGACCAACAGTTGCCGAAGCCGCATTAATGGGCATGTTGTCTTGTTTGCGCAGGTCGGTGCGTGTGGCTTTTTTAATGCATCACGAAAAAGGGTGGCGTGGCGATGGCCCTAAAGATGTTGAGAGCCTTTTCTCCCAAAAGATTGGGCTACATGGTTTTGGGAATATTGCTCAAATTTTGGTTCGTCTGCTTGATCCTTTTGAATGTGATGTTTCAGCCTATGACCCCTTTGTCGGTGACGAGGTTTTTAAACGATTGGGTGTTCGGCGTGTAGATACTTTGGATGCGTTATATGCGCAAAACAAAATTGTATCTATCCATGCCCCAAAAACAGACGAAACTTTTCATGTGGTTAATGCCAAAATACTTGCCCAAATGCAAGATGGAGCCATTTTGGTAAATACAGCGCGTGGGGCACTTATAGATACCGATGCTTTAATTGCAGAGTTAAAAACTGGGCGTATATCGGCATCATTAGATGTCTATGAACAAGAACCTTTACCTACAGATTCTCCGTTACGAGGGCTTTTAAATTGCCAATTAACACCTCATACCGCAGGGCCAACACCAGATCGCATGATCGATTTTGGCCGTGCTGCCATAGACAATATCTGTCGATATGGCAAAGGTGAAGCTGTTATGCATGTGGTGGATTTGCGCACGTATGATTTGATCACCTAAAGTCATCAAACTTATGAATTTTTTTGGCATTGACTGGATGCGCTCTATGGGCCTATGATTTACGTTTCAGAGATGCATCTTACACGTTGTTTCTCCACAATAATGCGGGTATTTGTTTGCCTTTTAGGTGTGATGGTTTGGTTATACATCTATCACTTTGTAACCCTTAAGGATAAGATATTTTGAATTCGAACGGCGAACCATTGGTATCTGTGATCATTCCTCATTATTTGGGCGATATTATTTCTGAGTGTTTGACGTTTGTTTATGAACGTACGATCGAAATACCATTTGAGGTGATTGTTGCCGATGATCAGCCCTATGACGATGGCAGTTTGGCACGTGCTTTAGAAAGTTTCCCCAATATAGTCATTGTCAAAACAGGTGGGGGCAATGGCCAACCGACTAAAGGAATGGGTGCAGGTTGCAACAGGGGGTTAGAGGTTGCCAAGGGCAAATATGCGATGTTACTCAATTCAGACGTGGAAGTAGCCGAAAATTGGGTTCAGCCTTTAATTGATGCCATGGAAGCCGATAAGCAAGTGGGAGCGTGTCAGCCCAAAGTGCTTTCTTTGCGAGATCGAGAAAAATTTGATTATGGTGGGGCTGCAGGTGGGTTGATGGATGTTTGGGGGTTTACCTTTTGCCAAGGTCGGCTGTTTGAAACGGTTGAAAAGGATACGGGCCAATACAATCAGGCCCGTGATATTTTTTGGGCCGTAGGGGGGGCCATGTTTTTGAGAATGGCATGTATAAAAGAGATTGGCATGATGGACGAATCTTTTGTGATGCACATGGAAGAAATTGATTTGTGCTGGCGGTTTCATTTGGCTGGGTATCGTATTTGGTATGTTCCCAATTCTGTTGTCTATCACTATGGTGGTTTTACACTGGATGCCGATAGTTACAAAAAGGCCAATTTTAATCATCGCAATCAATTGGTGATGCTGTTAAAGAATCTCTCCTTTACAAGATTATGTGTGGTTTTTCCTGTGCGAATTATGATGGAGTTGGCCAATGTGCTTTTGTTGTTTAAAGGCAATTGGAAACATCCATTGGCGGCCTTGTCGGGTTTGGTGTGGGTCTTGACCCATCCCTTAAGTATTGCCCAACGACGTTTTCATACACAAAAAATACGCCGGGTTTCAGATCGGGATATCGCAGATCGTTTTTATTCAAAGAGCATCGTGTTGCAATATTTTTTGCGTGGTGTACGCACCGTTCAAGGTTTGCCACGTTTTTTTGAGGGACCGTAAGGTGAAGCACTTTTTGGGCGTTTTACTCAAAGTTGTGATCAGTGTGGGGTTGGTTGCTCTTTTTTTCTACCAAGTCAATTGGCAAGATATTTTGTCCACCGCGCAAACCGCTCGGGGTGAATTTTTATTTTTGGCCGTGTGTATGTTTGTTTTGAGTAATTTGTTGGGGGCAGTGCAGTGGCAAGCATTGCTTCAGTTACAAGAAATTATTTTGCCTTTTAGGCAGGTGGTCACCCTCTATTTTGTGGGTGTTTTTTTCAATAATTTTATGGTGGGCAATGTCGGGGGCGATGCGGTTCGGGTTTATGACCTCAAACGCTTAACGGGCAAAGGGGTTTCGGGGTTTGCCGCCACGTTTTTAGACCGTTTTATTGGGCTGTTTACCTTGAGCTGTTTTTCTGTGTTGGCTTTTGCATTTTCGCCCCAACTGTGGCAATCGGCACTCATTCTCCCCATTGTGAGTTTGGGAGGGGGGTTGTGTGCTATTTTGTGTTTTGGATTTAGTGGACGTTTAAGTGATTTTGTTGTTCGGTTGTGTCGTCGCTTTTTGCCTGAGAAAATCGCGGCCCTTGTGGGGGATATCCGCGAATGTTTCCAGATGTATCGGCGTGCTTATCGTGTGTTGTTGCGGGTGGGCATTTTGGCATGTGGGGTTCAGTTGAGTCGCGTGGGGGTTTATTTTTCAGTGGGCTTGGCTTTGGGGCAAAGTATTCCGTTTATTTTTTATCTTACGTTTATTCCTCTTATTGCCATAGTGGCGGCTGTGCCTATTTCTTTTGGTGGTATTGGTGTCAGAGAAAATATGGGTGCGTTGTTGTTTGGGCAAGTGGGTATGGAACCCGCCGTGGCATTAACGATGATGTTTTTTGGTTATTTGGCGGGTATTGTTGCCAGTTTAATGGGGGGAATTATGTTTGTGGTTCGGCGGGTATCTCGGGTAGATGGTGGAGAAACGTCTTGAAAATCATCGGTTTGATGTCGGGTACTTCTGCCGATGGCATTGATGCCGCGCTTGTTGATGTGAGTGGGGATCCTGACCAATTGGTGTGGGAGACCCTGGCCTTTGTAGAAGTGGCTTACCCACAGTCTGTTAGGCAAGCCATTTTAGAATTGTGTGATGTCAAAACCGCACGTGTAGACACCATTTGCGCTATGAATGTTGCACTTGGAGAATGGTTTGCCGATGCGGCTTTGGCTGTTTGTCAAAAGGCGGGGCTTGCGCCAAAAGACATAGACGCCATTGGCTCTCATGGCCAAACCATCCACCATTTGCCCAATGAGATGATGGTTGCCGAAAGAGCTGTGCGAGCCACTTTGCAAATTGGCGAGCCAGCAGTGATTGCTGAACGCACAGGAATAACAACGGTGTCCAATTTTCGGGCCCGAGATATGGCAGTGGGTGGGCAAGGTGCGCCATTGGTGCCGCTTGTCGATTATATGCTTTTTCGGTCACAAGCGTGTGGGCGTGTGTTGCTCAATATTGGGGGCATTGCCAATGTGACCGTTTTGCCAAAAGCCTGTGAGATGGATGCTGTGTTTGCATTTGATACTGGCCCAGGAAATATGGTTATTGACGGTGTGGTGCAGCATGTAACACAAGGCATGCTCAATTATGACAAGGATGGGCAGATTGCCCAAAATGGCAAGCCGATTCACGATGTGTTGTCTCATTTTATGCGTCACCCATATTTTTTAAAACAGCCTCCAAAATCAACTGGCAGAGAGCTTTTTGGGCAAAATGTGGTAAAAGAGTTGATTGCAAAGTCGGATCGGGCAGAGGATTTGGTTGCAACTGCAACTGCTTGGACTGCCCAAAGTATTGCCGAGGCGCTGTCTCGTTTTGTGAAGCCCGTTTGCCAGATAGATGAAGTGATTGTCAGTGGTGGCGGGGCTAAAAACCCTGTGTTGATGGCATTTCTTGCTGAATTTTTGGGGATGCAGGTGAAAACCTCAGATGATTTGGGTTTGCAAATAGAAGCAAAGGAGGCTGTGGCTTTTGCTTTGTTGGCTTATGAGACGCTTTGCAGACGCCCCGGAAATGTCCCTCGGGTAACGGGTGCATCTAAGTCTGTTGTTTTGGGGTCTGTTACAATGGGACATTGTCC
>JAYODI010000139.1:0-8782 GCA_038279365.1 Candidatus Latescibacterota bacterium
AGATCAGAAGCTTAATCAAATGATTGTCGATTGATGTAACTATTTCGATCAATTTTGGTTACATAGGTAAAGAAGAGAAATAGGTGCTTAGTGGACTCATTGAAAGGTTGGTTTGTTGGCTAAAATTGCTGTTTTTGTTGATGTGCAGAATATCTACTATACGGTGCGACAGGCTTATCGGTGTCATTTTGACTATTCGGCATTTTGGACTGGGCTCTTGGCTCGGGGAGAAATTGTAAAGGCCTATGCGTATGCCATTGAACGAAGAGATCAGCAACAGGTACAGTTTCAACAGATTTTGCGAGATATTGGGTTTGATGTGAAATTGAAGCCGTTTATTCAGCGTGGTGATGGGTCTGCTAAAGGTGATTGGGATGTGGGGATTACGTTGGATGTGTTGGATCAGGTGGGGGTTGTGGATACGGTTGTGTTGGCGTCGGGAGATGGGGATTTTGATTTGTTGTTGGATAAAGTAAGGCAAGATCACCAGATGCACACGGTGGTTTATGGTGTGCCATCTTTGACGGCGGCATCGTTGGTTCGCGCTGCTTCTGAGTTTTGCCCGATTGAAGGTGAGCTGTTACTTTATGCGCGTTGATTGGTGAAATGAAATTTAGGAGTTTATTTTGAAATCGGAATGGGATATTGTGACCCACTTGTGGAGCCAGCATCGGGCGGCATTGACAGCGCATAAAGAAGTGTTGGCGATATTGCGTGGGTTGGATGATTCTGTGTTGGTGGGTAAATGTGTTCATATTGGATTGTTGGAGGATTTGCCAGATCGCCAGAGATTGATTTTGGATGGGTTGATAGACTTGCACAATGTGGACCCGATATATGATGCATTTGAAGCCTTTTTGGATGGGGATCAAATTTTTTTGATGGGCAACACACCTCGTGGTCTCTTGCAAGCTGTTTATGCATTTGAAGAGCAGTTGGCTTTGTCTGCACAGATTACACCTCAGTGGCATGATCGGGGTGTGTTTCGCATGAAGCAAAGGCTGTTTCACCCACGCTTTGATGCGTGGCCCGGTGAGCGTGCCGATATTGGATATATCAGTCGGTTGGGGGCTTCGCATTGTTTGATCAGCCACGATTGGCAGGGGAGTTTGCGCCATTTTCAGGGATATGTGACCAGCCCTATTTTTCCTCGGGCGGTTCCGGCTGAGGAAGTTGCACAAAACTGTGCGGGGTTGCGCCAGGTGATTGAGTCTTGTAAAGATTATGATCTTGGGTGTGCGTTGTGGATTACGGAATTGCCTTGCCAAGGGGGCCCTTGGGTGCCTGAGCCACGGCGACAGGCATGGCTGGAACGTTTTCCTGCTGAGGTTTTGAGTGATTCTGGTACTTATCAGGGCAAGGTGCTTTGTTTTGGTCATGCGCAGGTTCAAGCGTTTTATCGGGATGTGATGAAACGTTTTTTTGATATGTTTCCCGAAATTGAGACGATCTTTCTTTTTGGTATGGATTCTGGAGGAGAAGGATGTGATCCTGAACAGTGCCCACGCTGTAAGGGATTGAGCAAGTTTGAACAACGCGATAGGTTGATTCGGTTTTTGATTGAAGAGGGTGGGCGCTTGCGCCCTCATTTGCGCGTGCTTACGAGTGGTTGGCATTGGGAGAAGTTTCCCCAAGAGTTTTTGGCACGCCAAGCCCAACTTCCCGCAGAGAGTGGTGTTTATATGGCCGCCGAATGTGATGGTTGGCAAGTGGAACGACAGAGCCATCATTTTTTGCGTGAAGTGAGAAAGGTTTGTCGGGAGCGAGGACAGCTTTTTATTGGGTATGACAACTTTCATTTGGGTGATGATGCCACGCATTTATGGGGGCTGGATATTCAAGATTTTCCGTTGGGCATTGGTGCCAAGATGGCGCGTTGGCACGATCTGGGCGTGGATGGTGTGTTTGATCATTGGGGCACATACAACGAATTGATTCCTACAAATTCTGTGGCGTGTCGTGAATTTTTTATGAACCCGTTGTCTGACCCAGAAGTTGTGGGGCAGAAATTGGCCATCAATCAGTATGGTGAAGGTGCAGGAAAACAGGTGTTTTTGGCGTGGCAGGCATTGGAGCGGGCACATCGTATTTTATCGAATTGTGTAACATGGTGCCCCAATCAGTGGCCGGGTTGGTATGCAGGCAAGGGCCAAGCACCATTACCTGAGTTTTTGTTGACCCAATCGCAAAAATTAATGGCAAGTCGATTGGTGCCTAAAGAGGCCATTGGATTTGTTTACAATGAGGGAACTTTGGCCGATTGTCTTGTGACGGTCGGTAAGGGGTGGCAAGGCGCGGTACCCCATTTTGAGATGGCTTGCAAATATCTGGACCGTGCCTTGGCAGATGTGGATGATGCACCTGTTGGTTATTCGTTTTGGTGGAAGGGAAAAGCACCATCTCCAAGCCGACGTGAGCATTTAGAACGTCATAAAATGTACGTTGCGTGTCTGTTGGTCATGGGGCGTGAGATTGGTTTACACTTTGCCTTACATGGGTGTTTTGAGCAAGTGGGGCAAGATGCTGAAACATATTTAACAGAAGCTCAGGATTTACTTCAGGATGACTTGGGTGCTTGCCGAGATGTGGTTGCATTTATAGATCAGTTGCTCTTGGATTATCTGGATGCGAACAAATTGCCGATTGCCAAGTGGCGTTCTGAATATATGCAAAAGATTGAACAATTGGAGGCGTGGTATACTGGCGTATAAAATAAGGAATGTGAATATGAAAAAAATGATGTATGGACTTTTGGTATTCACTTTTGTTGGTTTGGCATTTGCGGAGGAAAAAATGGAACCTCATGAGACGGTAATTTACAAGACAGTGGCCAATGAAGTTGTGGGGCAGGCAGAGCTTAAGCTTCAGGTGTTTTATCCTGAAGGCCATAAGAAGACAGATAAACGCCCTGTGATTGTGTTTTTCTTTGGGGGAGGATGGAATGGGGGATCACCGGAACAGTTTTACCCACATAGCCACTATTTGGCGTCACGAGGGATGGTGGCCATATCGGCTGAGTATCGGGTAAAGACACGGCATGGTACATCACCACAAGCGTGTGTGCAAGATGGGAAGTCTGCGGTGAGGTGGATTCGTGCACATGCTGAAGAATTGGGCATTGATCCTGAGAAGTTGGTGGCGGGTGGCGGATCGGCAGGTGGGCATGTGGCGGCAGCGACGGCCACGTTGGACAAGTTTAATGAGGAAGGTGAAGATTTGTCGATTGATTGTAGACCTCAGGCGTTGGTGTTGTTTAACCCGGTGTATGACAACAGTGCTGAAGGTTATGGTTATGATCGGGTAAAGGACTATTGGGAAGATTTTTCACCGATGCACAATATTGATGAAAACACACCTCCAACAATTGTGTTTTTGGGTGACCAAGACAAATTGATTCCAACTGCGACTGCTGAAAAGTATAAAAAGCTCATGGAAGATAAAGGTGGGCGATGTGATTTGCACATATATGAAGGGGAAGGACATGGATTTTTTAATTATAAAAATTATGAAAACTATGTGAAGACGGTAATTGAGATGGATAAGTTTTTGGTGTCACTGGGATATTTAACAGGTGAATCGACGGTGCAAAAAAAATCTGAGTGATGGTGTTTGCTTCGATGATGAATGGCTCTTAATGTTCGATGGTCCTTTTGGGAGAAAATGGTTGATTTGATGAATATTTCTGAAAATGATGAAACACTTGATCCTGAAAATTGGGACGCGATGCGTGCTTTGGCACATCGCATGGTTGATGATGCAATGGCCTACATTGAGACGGTTGGTGAACGCCCTGTTTGGCAACCTATCCCCGGTGAAGTGGCCGCACATTTTGGATCCTCTGTGCCTCATGATCCTGCGGGTGCAGATGCGGTGTATCAAGACTTTTTGACGCATATATTTCCCTATCCCATGGGCAATATACATCCTCGGTTTTGGGCGTGGTATATGGGCAATGGTACTGTATTTGGTGCTTTGGGTGAGTTTTTGGCGTCCATTATGAATTCCAATATGGGGGGTGGCAATCATGTTTCTAATTTGGTAGAGGAACAGGTTGTCAATTGGATGAAAGAGATACTCGCCTTTCCAAGTGATGCCAGTGGTTTGTTGGTGAGTGGTGCGTCTATGGCCAATTGTGTGGGGTTGGCGGTTGCGCGCAATGTGAAAGCTGGATTCGATGTGCGAGCTGAAGGTATCCAAAATGCCACTCAGCGACTTATGGTTTATGCTTCTGTTGAAGTGCATAGTTCAAATCAAAAGGCTCTTGAATTGTTGGGGTTGGGCAATAAAAGTTTGCGAAGCATTCCTGTGAATGACGATTTTACGATTCGGTTGGATGCATTGGCGTCTCAAATTGCAGAAGACCGCAAGGCAGGGCATCGCCCCATTTGTGTAATTGGTAATGCGGGAACAATTAATACGGGTGCGATTGATGATTTGAATGCATTGGCTGATTTGTGCAACCGTGAGAATTTGTGGTTTCATGTAGATGGTGCCATTGGTGCGACGGCTGTTTTGTCTCAACGTGTAAAACCCCATTTGGCGGGTATTGAACGTGCAGATTCGATTGCGCTCGATTTGCATAAGTGGATGCATATTCCGTTTGAAGCAGGATGCGTTCTGGTGCGAAACCGCGATGCGCACCGTGATACATTTGCTTTGACGCCTGAATATTTGGCACACGAGTCACGAGGGTTGGCAGGGGGGCATTTGTGGTTTACGGACTATGGCCCACAATTGTCGCGTGGCTTTCGTGCACTGAAGGTGTGGATGTCGATTAAAGAACATGGTTTGGATCGGTTTGGGCGGCTGATGGATCGCAATGTGGCACAGGCACACTATTTTGGCGCATTGGTTGAGAAAAATCCGCATTTGGAATTGATGGCGCCTATTGGTTTGGATATTGTTTGTTTTCGTTTTTGTGCCCATGGCTTAGATGACGAAGCACTCAATGCGTTGAATAAAGAGATTTTAATGCAACTCCATGAAAGCGGTGTTGCTGTGCCA
This sequence comes from Candidatus Latescibacterota bacterium, assembly GCA_038279365.1. GTDB lineage: Bacteria > Latescibacterota > UBA2968 > UBA2968 > UBA2968 > JABIFK01. The sequence goes on from JAYODI010000139.1 coordinate 5,005, forward strand.
TCTTATACGACGTTATATGGCCGGTATTGTTTGCGTATTGCAATTGCCAATCATCGCAGCAAACAGGAAGATTTTGATTTGCTTGCCAAAGAGGTTGTTCGGATTGGACAGGCGTTGGTTGCAAATTAAAAGGTCGGTTTTCACTTTAAGGAAAGTTTTTATGATTCCATTTTCTATTCTTGATTTGGTTCCGATTCGCCAAGGTGGTGATGTTGCACAGGCATTTGATGTGATGCGTGAACAAGCACAGCATGCTGAAAAATTGGGTTATCATCGCTATTGGTTGGCAGAGCATCATAACATGGCTGGGGTGGGATGTTCGGCTACGAGTGTGTTGATTGGGCAGGTTGCGGGAGCGACAAAGACGATACGGGTGGGATCGGGTGGGGTGATGTTGCCTAACCATGCGCCGTTGATTGTTGCGGAGCAGTTTGGCACATTGGCGTCTTTGTTTCCGGGGCGCATTGATTTGGGTTTGGGGCGTGCACCTGGTACGGACCCACAAACGGCATATGCATTGCGTAGAACGCGTGTGGGAGGTGACAATGAATTTCCACAGGATGTGCTTGAGCTGCAATCGTATTTTAAAACGCCAGAACCTCAACAAGCTGTGCAGGCCATTCCTGGCGCGGGGTTACGTGTGCCTATTTGGTTGTTGGGTTCGAGTTTGTTCAGTGCGCAATTGGCTGGTATGTTGGGTTTGCCGTATGCGTTTGCTTCTCATTTTGCGCCCGATTATTTGATGCAGGCTTTGGATGTGTATCGCTCGAAGTTTGAGCCGTCGGAATATTTGGATAAGCCTTATGCGATGGTGGGTGTGAATGTGGTGGCGGCAGAGACGGATGAGGAAGCACGGTGGTTGTTTACCTCACAACAAATGCAGTCTTTAAATATGATGCGTGGCAAACGCGAAGCAATGCCTCAACCTGTTGATGATATTGAAATGCATTGGACACCTCGGGAAAAGGCTGCTGTGGATCATAAGTTGACGTATGCTTTTGTGGGTTCGGCTGAGACGGTGGGAGAAGGCCTTGAGGGCTTGGTGGTGAAAACGGGTGCAGACGAGATTATTACAACGGTACGAATTTATGACCCAAAGGCATGTTTACGATCTCTTGAAATTTTGGCAGGTATTGATGCTGTGTTTCAGCCGTGTGAGAACGCGGGTGTGCTTTCATTTGAGGATTGAGGGTGGCTGAAGATATGTTTCAGACGGAACGGGTGCGTGTTCGTCACTTAACAGAAAACGATCTTGATGCATTGTATGCGGTTTATGGCGATGCGGAGGCGATGCGGTGGGTGGATGATGGAGAGCCAATTGTGTGGGAAGATTGTGTGACCTGGCTGGATGTGACCTTGCAAAATTATGACGTGCGTGGTTATGGGATGTCTGCTTTGGTTTTGAAATCATCTGGCCAAGTGATTGGCTTTTGTGGTGTGGTGCATCCGGGTGGGCAATTGGAGCCGGAGATTAAGTATGCGTTGTTGCGTGATTATTGGGGGCAAGGTTTGGCGACGGAGGTGGTTAGAGGCATGTTGGCCTATGTGGCCACACATTTTGCATTAGACAGGGTGATTGCAACAATTGACCCAAGTAATGGTGCGTCGCGTCGTGTGTTGGTGAAGAGCGGTATGTTGCCTCTTAAGACGGAGCAAGATGAAGCGGGTGATTGGGTTGAGATGTTGGTTTGGATGGCTGAGAGTTGAGGGTATGAATGGCTTCGTGCATTCGATATGAATACAGAAGAAAACCGATAAAATGCCCACAGTGTCAATCTGTTCGTGTGGCAAAAATTTTCTATGGCATGCCTGCTTTTTCTTTAGAATTGAAACATGATCTTGATGCGGGGCGGATTGTTTTGGGTGGGTGTTGTATTTCTGGCGATGACCCTTGGTGGCGATGTGTAGATTGTGGTACCGAGCTGTATCGAAAACCCAAGTGATTAAAGAATTGGCTTGTTTAGGTTTTAACCCGCCTTCATGACGTAAATGAAGGTGGGTTTTTTTGTGACATAAGTGTCTCACATGAGAGACTTATTTGTGATTGGATATATGAAAGATATTGTTTTATCGGCACATGTGTGATGGCACTCACATTGCTTGTTCTCCATGTGTTTTCAATCACAAATAGGAGGATGTGTTATGGATGCGGTGTTGCTGGCGAGAATACAATTTGCGATTACCATTGGGTTTCACTTTTTGTTTCCGCCTATTACGATTGGGTTGGCTTGGGTGTTGACGATCATTGAGGGATTGAGTTGGCGCACCCAGCGCGATGTGTATGAACGGGCAGGTCGTTTTTTTGCCAAATTGCTGGCACTTACATTTGCGGTGGGGGTGGCGACGGGGATTGTGATGGAGTTTCAGTTTGGCACCAATTGGGCGCGGTATTCTAAGTTTGTGGGTGATGTGTTTGGCGCACCATTGGCGGCTGAAGGGGTGTTTGCCTTTTTCTTGGAATCGGGATTTTTGGGTTTGTATTTGTTTGGGCGCAATCGGATTTCAAAAGGGTTTCATTGGTTTTCGATTTTTATGGTGGCTGTGGGATCGACGCTGTCGGCCTTTTGGATTATTGTGGCCAATTCTTGGCAACAGACACCTGCTGGTTTTGTGATTCGAAATGGCAGAGCGGAATTGACCAGTTTTTGGGAAGCGGTGTTTAACCCCTCTACATTGCCTCGTTATTTTCATACAGTGGATGCGGCGCTGATCTCGGGTGCCTTTTTTGTGGCGGGTATTTCGGCATATTTGTTGTTGCAAAATAGCAAAAATGAAAGTGCGCGTAAGGCGTTGAAGATTGCGGTGATTTTTGGATTTGTGGTGTCGCTTTTGGAAGTTTTTCCGTTTGGACATGAACATGCCCAACAAGTGGCCAGAACCCAACCCGCAAAGTTTGCGGCCATTGAAGGGGTGTATGATAGCCAAACGGGTGCGCCATTGGCCTTATTTGGTGTACCGACCAATAGCCCGCCGGATTTGAAGGCACCTGTAGAAATTCCAGGTATTTTGAGTTGGATGGCATTTGGTGATTTTGATGCAGAAGTAAAAGGCATAAATGATTTTCCAGAGGAAGACCGACCACCGTTGTTTCTTACATTTGTTTCTTTCCACAATATGGTCATTTTGGGGCTTTATTTTATTGCACTGATGGCTTGGGGTGTTTATCTGTTGATCAAAGATCGGGTGTGGGACAACAAGCGGTTTTTGAAAATCTTGATTTGGTCGATTCCATTGCCTTTGATTGCGTGTCAGTTGGGTTGGATTGCAGCGGAGGTTGGGCGTCAGCCGTGGATTGTGTATGGGCTTTTGCGCACATCTGATGCGCATTCGATAGCGGTGACGGCGGGCGAGATTTTGTTTTCGACGGTTTTGTTTACGAGCATTTATATACTTTTGGGCAGTTTGTATGTGTTTTTGTTGGTTAAAGAAGTCAAACATGGGGTTGAGTTGACAGAGGGGGTGACGGTCTAATGGATCTCAATTTGACGTGGGTCTTGCTTTTTGGTGTGCTCATTGCGGGTTATGCCATTTTGGATGGATTTGATTTGGGTGTGGGTGTGTTGCATTTGTTTACGAAAGATGAAGAAGAAAAACGCATGAACATCAATGCGATTGGGCCGGTGTGGGATGGCAATGAGGTGTGGTTACTCACGGGGGGTGGGGCTTTGTTTGCGGCATTTCCACCGGTGTATGCCACGGCATTTAGTGGGTTTTATTTGGCACTGATGTTGTTGTTGGCGGCACTCATTGCGCGGGCTGTGTCGATGGAGTTTCGGGG
>JAYODI010000140.1:0-8630 GCA_038279365.1 Candidatus Latescibacterota bacterium
ACGAAGTGATCCATCACAAAAAGCAATCATGATTTTCCGCGCCATTCCGTCCAGCTATATATTTTTTATATTCTCAAAGGTTGCAGGCCACTGTCCTCCATGCACCCTTAAAAGAGATTTGCGGAAAATCAGCCCTCCCGGCACCTGAGGGACGGCCCCCATCGAATGCTCAAATTACTCTCATTCTCTTGCTTACTTTTTTTTGCTGTTGAAAAAAAGTAAGTCGTGCCGAAGGCAAAGAAAATGATCAAAAACAAACTTGCACTTACAAAGACTCTGAACAGCATCCAACTCAGGAGCAAAAAATGACTCCCAAAGAATACCTCCATTCCATCATGCCCACCAAAGAAATGGTCGACCACTTCGTCACCCCCCACGACGCCTCCAAAAGTGTCCCCCCCGAACTCGCCAGCATCATGTGCAACAACGCCCAATCGGCCTACCACCCCGAAATCGGCTGGACCGTCTGTGACGGCTTTCGTGGCGGCAGCGTAAACGACTCCAAAGGCTTTTATCAATACGACAGCGACGGTGCCCGCCACGTCGTCAACTACCCAGATCGCCCTTGTCGCATCCACACCTACGGCAACAGCTTTACCCACTGCGACCAAGTCAGCAACGGCGAAACCTGGCAAGAATACCTCGCTGCCCACCTCTTAGAACCCATACGCAACTACGGCATCGGCGGTCACAGCGTCTACCAAGCCTATCGCCGCATGCGCATCATCGAAGCCCAACACCCTGCCGAATACATCATCCTAAACGTCTGGGACGACGACCACTTTAGAAACCTCGATGCGTGGCGTTCCATTCGCATGGGCCGCCAAGGCCGCTTCACCCTCCCCTACCTGCGTGTCAACCTCGACGCAGGCACCTGCACCGAACACGAAAACCTCTGCCAAACCCCCGAAGAACTCTACCGCCTCACCGACCCCAATTGGGTCTGGGAAACTTTCAAAGACGACCCCATTCTCCATGCCGTCATGGCACAAAAAGGCGATCAAACATCTGCCAACATCATGGCCAACGCATTGGGCGGCGACCTCAAAAACGCCAAATCCGATGCCGAAGCCTACATCATGCACACCGAAGCCGCCCTCTTTGCCACCCGCAACGTCATCGAAATGGCCGAAACATTTGCCAAAGAAACCAATAAAAAACTCATGATCATCCTCTCCTTCGGCAAACGCCACATCGTTGAAGCCTTAGAAGACAAACCCCTTTTTGATCAAACATTCGTAGATTGGCTAAAAACCAAAGACCTACCCAGTATCGACTTGCGAGACGCCTTCAAAGCCGAATTTGCCAACTCCAAACTCAGCGCAGATAAATTTATGGACCCTTACTACATTGGTCACCACACACCCTTAGGCAACTTCTTCTTCGCTTGGGCCATCAAAGATCGCCTTGTTGAATGGCTCGACCCCAAACCATTGCCCTATCGGTAAGGAACCCACCATGAATCTCGACCGTGCATACGAAGGCGTTCAACCCCACTGGCTCGAAGCATCCAAAACCCGCTTAAGAAACATGGTTTTGCCTGTCGCCGAAAAATACTTTGCCGAAGGGGGCACCCCCTTCACCCAAAACCATCCCCAACTCAAAAAATCGGAAATGGTATCGCGCTTCTTCGATTACCAGCCCTGTTGTATGTCTGTCCTCGGTGCACTGGCCGTACAAGGTGAAGAACGCGCTCTCGTTCTCATCCGCCGCATCTTTGACAATGCGCGTCATTGCTTAGACGAATGGCGTGAACGAGAAGGCTATCGCGTCACCTTTCGTCGTTCACAACTGCACATGTCGTTGTGTTATGAGCAAATCAAAAACCTTGTCGATCCAGCCGAAGCACAAGCTTGGCATGAACTTCTTATACGAACAGGCGACGATGTCTTTGCACACTTCAACAACTTTCAAGAAAAAAGCCCCAAACTCGACAACCGAGGATTTGGGACGGGTATCAACCACATTGCCCTCTCAGCAGAAGGCATTTATAAATCGGGCGAAATTTTAGGACGAACCGATTGGCAAGAAGCCGCCGCAGGTTTTTTTGATCGCCTCCTAGTTTACGGTCACCCCGACGGCTACTTTGAAGAACACACCAACGATGCGCGCGAAGGCGGGCCAAGTTTGCTCTACACACCACTCACCGCAGGCAGTGCTTATCTCACCCAAAGTTGGCGCAATACAATCGATATCCCACTCTTCTCCAAATACGGATCATTTTACCGAAAGCTCTGCAACACACAACTGCGCCCATTGCCCTTTGCCGATGAACGTGCCAACCCCCATCACGTGGGCCCATACGGACTCGCGCTTCATGCCCTCACGCCCGAGGGCCGTGGCTTCCTGCGTTTGGTGCTTGAAAACATCAACATGATTGACCACGTAGGTGGCGACATTTATATGCAGCATCTATCACGCACCTATGTTGAATTAGAAAACATGCAAACAGGTGAAGGCGTCTTGCCCGAACCCTTTCACGACGGCCACCATCGCCTCACATTACCCTTAGGTGTGGTTCGCAAAAACAAATGGACCGCAGGCCTCTCTGCACTCAAAGCGCTCAACCGCGAAATTGCGCCCAACAGCGACTACGCCCTCGATCGCCAAAACCTCGTCTGTCTCTCCCACGCCACAGCGGGCATCATCCTCGAAGGCGCAAAAGCCAAACACAACCCCGATTGGTCTACCATCCGATCTGGCGATGATGCCTATCCCACACAAACAGGCGACCTCACCACACAGTCAGAGGGTGCAAATGCCCGAATCATCTTCGAAACATTTGAAATTCAAATTTCCTGGACACTGTCCGAAATCGCCCGTCTAAATATAACCTCCAACACCAACCATGAATTGTTTGCCCAATTACCACTTGAAATCGTTTTGGGTGATAAGCTTATATTAAATGGTGACCAAACCATGACCCTTGGTGAACAAGAGCACTCATTTGAAAATATCAAAACAGTCGCAACCGATCACTGGGAAATAAAAACAAATCAGGCGGGCACCCTCAAATGGCCCATCGCGCCTTTCAACCCCTATTCAGAAGGCAACACAAGCCTGACTTCCACTTGGCGACCCTTATTCATTGTACCTTGGAAAAAAGAAATTACTTTTACATTTCACGTACAATAAAAAATCGGGGAAGACAAATTGTCTTCCCCGATTTTCGTAAAATCAATTTTGGAGTTCCGCAAGCAATTTACGCGCAGTCTGCAAAATCTTATCTCGCGTGTGATCATAAGTATCTGCCTGCTGAATGATATACACCAACTCTGGCATCGCCTCGGCCCCAATCAAACGAACCTTCTCCACATAATCACTGTAATTCTCCATCCTATCCAACCGAATAAAAACACCTGCCAAATGTGTAAACATCTGCCGACTATTTGGATTCTTTTTTCGCAACATCTCATAGTCTCTCAATTTAGCGCGCAAATAACTCGGGTCTGAACTGAGTCTATACGAATGTTGTGGGATGCTTCGATACAACGTATCCACCTGCTCTTTAATACTCTCCCCCAACGACAACTGCTCATCTCCCATAAAATTCCGCAACTGATCCCGAATGTGCGTTATGTGATGAGCGTGTTATCATAACAATGCCAAAAGCCCACCCAACCACGCTGTTAAAATGTGATTGGGATGGGCTTTGTGTATTTTTTTCTCCCAGCAATCTTCGCAACCCTGCGATTATGGATTGTGGGATCAGGTTTTGTGCCTTTCGAGGTATTTCTCTTCGTGCTTTTCGTGATCCTGCTTTTAAAGGTGTAAAATGGCAGGAAATGGGTTCCGTGTCCCTCCTCCTTTTATTTTTTCTGTGCCCCTCCATGATCTGTGATACGCAACCCAAAATGCTCTGCCACAGTCACCACATCTCCTTTGGCAATGGGTGTCCCATTCACCTCCAGATCCACAGGGGAACCCGACTGTTTATTCATTTCAATCAAAGACCCTTCAGACCAGTTTAACAACGTTTCCAATGGCACATGCGTTGTGCTCAACACCACAGCCACATCCATCTTCACCTGCCCCGAGCGATTTTGCGGCTTTTTTTGATTTGCCATCTTTAATCTCCAATTTACAAAACATCCTCAAATGATCTCCCTTATCAGAGGAGCGAGGGCATCTCTAAACAAATTTGTCAATGCTATCACCACGCACAATCGTGATTTTTCCCGCTTCTTCCAATTGCCGCACGGTTTGCACAGTGCGCAACTGTGCTGCTTCCACATCACTCATGCGCACGGGGCCAGAGTATTGCATTTTTTCTTTAAGTTCTGCACTTTTTTCATCTCCTAAAATCTTAAAGATCCGATCCCTCAATTTTTCATTCGCACCTTTCAGACTCACTGCCAAATCTAAAAATTCTGTTTGATCAAGGATCAATTGAATTTCGTCGTTTTTCAAATTGGCAATATCATCATACACAAACATTTGATTGCGCACTTCTTCTGCCAATTCGGGATCTTGCTTGTCAAGCCATTCAAGCACATTCTTTTCTGTTGACCGACCTGTGCGATTTAAAATTTCAGCCGTTGCTTTTGGGCCACCAATCTCCGTAATCTGACCCGACAAAATAGCCTGCAATTCACGGGCAACCCCTTCTTCCAATTCACGCAGAGTTTGTGGCTTTAAATTTTCCATTGCTGTTATGCGGTAGACCACATCTGCCTGAATCTCAGGTGCCAAACCATTGAGCACACCTGCGGCCTGCGATGCATCCAACTGTGACAAAATAAGCGCTATTGCCTGCGGATGCTCTTTGGAAATAAACGGAACAATCTGATTGGGATCCACATTGCGCAACAGATAAAACCCACTGTTTGTTGTGCTGTTGATTCGATCAAACATCGCATTTGTTTTGCGAGGGCCCAGTGCTTTTTCAAGCATACCACGCACGAAATTTTCGCCCCCTTGTATTGAATAGGAACCAGAAAGCACGCGATTCTTGACCGCTTCAAATATCTCATACTTTTGCTGATTTGGCACAAGACCACAATTAACAATCGCCTGAGAAATACGTTCAATTTCAACATCGGTCAAATACTTACAAACACCCGCACCAGCCTCTTGGCCCAACCCAATAAACATAACCGCGAGCTTTTTGATCACCTCTTTGCGATCTTCATCCGATGCTTCATGCATCATCGTGCGAAGCACTTTGGCAATATGGTCTGGATAATGATCTGCAATTTGCTCCAGTGACATCGCATCGGTCAACTCGGGCCGTTGCACAGATGCAAGCTGGGGCGGTGCTTCTGTTTTTTGATCAACAGATTGTTCACCATCGGGTTTTGGCACCCGTTCTCCAGGACGCGAAGGTGTTTTGGCACACCGAAAACCAATGTGATATTGCATGGTTTCAGGAGGTACATAATGCCGTTGCGCACACCGAACACCAGCCCGATTCTCATTGTAAAATCCGCCACGCACCACCCGATACTGCCCCCCTTCTGGCCCACTGGGGTTATCTGCGGGTGCGGCTTTATAATAATCATCAAAATACCAATCCTGGCACCACTCCATCACATTGCCAGCCATATCCATCACACCATATGGACTCACCCCGCCCACAAATTGATCAACAGGCGTGGTGCCATCATAATCACCACTTGAATTGACATTATCTTTTCGAAACGGATCACCCCACGGATACATTTGCCCCACCGTACCGCGTGATGCTTTTTCCCACTCGGCTTCAGTGGGCAACCGTTTGCCTGCCCACTGTGCATACGCTTGGGCATCTTTCCAATTCACATTGGTCACAGGGTGATCTTTTTTATCCAGTGCATAGGTAGCATTTGTCCAATGCGGAGGGTGCCGATGCCCCGTAGCATCAACAAACGCCTTATAATCTGCATTGGTAACGGGAAATTGATCTATCCAATAAGCATTCAAAAGCACATTTCGCTGAGGCTGTTCATCAAAAGCCCCATCATCATCCCCCATAATAAACTCACCCGAAGGAATCAGAATCATACCCGATTCAGATATAAAATGTGCCACTTCTTTTTTGGCGGCCATGTGATCATTTTTCAGGTCATCACGCAAATGAATAGGCAATGCTGGAAACACAAACGCTGAAGGAACCAATGCCGCAGGCTGCCAAGGTGTAGGTTTTGTATCTAAAGCAACAGCAGAAGCTCCCATAGAACGAATCAAACGTTCTGTTGTTTCTGTAGCCATAAAATTGCTCCTCTGTTGGATTTATGATTCGGCGTCAAAAAGTTCAATCACACGAACCGCCATATGGTTATCCACAACAGCCAGTTCGCCTCTGCCAAAAGGAACATCCTGCACCAGAATATCAACAGGTTGTCCTGCAACACGCGCCAATTCAACCAAAGTACCCATCTCTGCATTAACAATATCTTCAAGTGCCATTTTGGTTTTTCCCAACACCACCTTCACATCTACCGGCGCTTTTCCCAAAGGATTTTGAATATCAGACATGATCCGATTCCTCCTCAAAAGAAATGCTACGCGTCAATTCCACCGCATAATTGCCTTTGGGGCTGCGACCTGATTTGCCCATAAACAGAGGTACATTTTCAACACATACAATACTGGGATCATCTACGTGTGTATCCATCACCAGCGTATCACCCACTTGAATATGGGCCACGTCGTCCACAGTCATTTTACCACGGGCACAAATTGCAGTCACATCGCTTTTTACACTTTTGAGTTGTTCAACGCGTTCCTTTTGATTCGTCTCACGTCGCCCACGTTCTCGGCTGGCCCACGCTTGCACATTGAGATAGGGCATCACGGGTTCCAGCGTAAAATATGGAAAACACAAATTCACCAACCCCGATGCATGTTGAGAATTCACTTCAAATGCGATCAGAATCACCGTATCAGAAGGCGCTGCCACTTGCATAAATTCAGGGTTGGTTTCAAGCTCTGCATCTGAGATCTGAATCTTCAAAAAAGCCTTCCAGGTGGCTTCCAAATCCGCCAGCGATCTCGTCACCACCTTAGCCATCACCTGACGCTCAAGCCCCGTTAAAGGACGGGCTTCTTTGGGTGGGTTTTTACCAATGCCACCAAATTGACGATCAACAAAGGAAAACGCAACGGGCAATGAAAAATCCAAAATTGCAGGCCCACCTAAGGGCTCAATCGAAAACGTATAAGAACACGATGGATTGGACAGTGACATAATAAACTCAGCATATGTCGTCTGATCTACAAACGCAATGTCACAATCCACCACAGACCGTTGCATGGTCGAAAAAGACGATGCCATCATCCGCGAAAAATTTGAATGCAAATTTTCAAGCGTACGCTGTTGATCTTTCGACACACGCTGTGGGTGTTTGAAATCGTAAGTGATAATGGGTTTCCCATCAGCCGTTGTTGGATGTGTCTTCTTGGCCATCTTGTTTTCCTTTGATGAATCACCATGCTTTTGGGTCAAAAGATCATCAATTTCTTCTTTCGATAAAATATCTGGCATGATGCCCTCCTCAATGTCTTTTTTTCAAGACATTCAAATCGTCTCCGGTTTGACCAGATCGGTCACACGCAACGCGCAATTGTTGCCAATCACCACAATCTCACCATGCCCAAATAAAGTACCATTAACCAGAATTTCTGCTTTTTGCCCACTGAGCCGCGTGGTTTCAACAACCGAATCTTTGCCCAAGCTTTCCACTTCATCCAATGTCATCTCCGCCCGCCCAAGCACAATTTTGACTTCATACAGTACATTGTGCAAACGCTTCAATCGTGCCTCAAAATTTCGCGGCCAGTTTTTATCTTCCACTGGAAGCGTTTCTGAGGTTTCGGTTTTTTCATTGAGGTCAACCATAAGCACCTCCTTAGCACGTCATTTGCGAGGGTGTAAATTTTACACGCCTGCTGTTATGGGGCGGATGAGTTGGAATTCGTATCACCTACTCTTCTTTTTGAACACCATCGTGACCATAGACTTCCGTAAACCGAATCCCCATTTGTTCGCCTACAGAAACCACATCACCTTTGCCAAAAAGCACATTGTTCACCCGCACATCAAATGTGCCACGTGCAGGTTTATCGAGCTCAATTAATGTGCCTTCGGTATAATTGAGTAATTTTTCAATCGGCACCCGCAACCGCGCCATTTCAAAACTCACATCCATCAAAGTTTTTGGCGTGCGATTGCCAAAACGTGTGTTGGTTTTTGCCATAACATATCCTCACAACAAGTTACACATAAATTCTTGCACGTGGTGAAATGGTGATTTTGCCCTGCGCTTCAAATTCGCGCACCTTGCGCACAATGCGAAGTTGAACCTCTTCAATATCTTCCACCAGTGTTGGCCCACTGTGTTTCATATCCTGTTTAATCTCTTTGCTTTTTTCTTCACCATAAACATCAAAAACACGCTTTCGTGCTTCTTCTGAAGCGCCCTTGAGTGCCAAAGCAAAGTCTTTTAAACCAATTTCATCAGCCAAACTTTTTATTTCTTTATCTGTCAAATGTGCAATGTCATCAAAAACAAACAACCCATTGCGAATTTCTTCTGCCAATTTGGGATATTTTTCTTCCAAACTTTCAATAATGTGTTTGGTGCGTCCCGTATGACTCAAAATTTTTGCCACCGCCCGAGGCCCACCAATTTGGGTAATCTCATTTGACA
>JAYODI010000037.1:0-48546 GCA_038279365.1 Candidatus Latescibacterota bacterium
TTATTCTGTCATAAATTACAGGAGGTTGGGTCTGTTGTCAATGGGATGGACATTGACTTTCTATTTGTTAGCATCTATCATTGGGTGCATTTTTTCAATTCACATTTTATAAATAGAGGTGCTTTATGGGCTTTATGATTATTTGCATAACGGTTTGTGTTTTTGTGGGGTTATCATGGCGGTCGGTTGAAGCCGAAACACGCCCAGAATATACCGTTTATCGAGCGGGAACACCGATTGTGGTCGATGGACAACTCAATGAGCCCGCCTGGGTGGGAGCGCCTGATGTGGGGAAGTTTGTGTTTCCGTGGTACGAGTCGGGCAAACAAGAGCAAACGGTTGCCAAACTGTTGTGGGACGATGAGCATTTGTATGTGGCGTTTATTTGTGAAGATGCCCATATCTGGGCGGAACACACACAAAGAGATTCCTCGGTGTGGAAAGATGATACGGTAGAGGTTTTTACAGCCCCCAATCCAGATCGACCACGTGCATATTTCAATATTGAAATGAATGTGTTGGGCATTTTTTTAGACCAATTTCATCCCAACGGGCCAGGTGTGCCAGTGGAAGAAGAATGGAACGGTGTAGGGATTCAGATTAAGACATCGATTGTCGGAACGTTAAATGATGATGGGGATGAAGATCAATATTGGATTTTAGAAGCCGCCATTCCATTTAAGAATTTTGCCCATGTTGCCAAAAATACCCCTCCCAAAGAAGGTGATGTGTGGCATTTGGGCTTAAATCGTTTGGGAGGGCAAACCAATCAGCAATACAGTCAATGGTCGGCAAGCCAAACGCCCAAGCCCCAATTTCATGCGCCTGATGATTTTGGTCGCATTACTTTTTCCAATAAAATGAGCCCTTTTTGGCGTTAGATGTGATATCCGTATCTGTTGGTTTATTCCTTATAGAGAGTGGATAATGACCCAGTCCAAATGGTTATACCCGGCGCTGATTATGGTTGTGGGTGCCGTGGTATATGCCAACAGTTTGGCAAATGGTTTTACGTTTGACGATTGGCCCCTTGTGGTTCATAATCCATTGGTGGATCAGATGGATGTTGGGGCCATTTTTTCGTCTGCATATTGGCCCCAAAAACCAGAATTGGGTTTGTATCGTCCGCTGACGATTTTGAGTTATGCGATTAATCAGTGGATATTGGGAGAAGGGGCTTGGGGGTTTCATATTGTCAATTTGGTATTGCACAGTGTGAATGCGATGCTCGTCTTTTTTTGTGCACGCAAATTTTTTGAGCGATCAGTTGCTGGCATTTGTGCCTTTATTTTTTTATGTCATCCACTTCAGACAGAAGCCGTGAATAGTGTTGTGGGGCGTGCTGAGCTTTTGGCTGCCTTTTGGATGTTGGTGGCTTGGTTTGTGTTTCTACATGACGTGGGTTGGCGACGTTGGGTGTTGGTGAGTGGTGCTATTTTGTTAGGGTGTTTGTGCAAAGAACACGCGGTGACGATGGTGGGGATTGTGGCTGTTGCATCATTTGCCGGATTGCCCAATGTCACTTGGGGAAGAGAGGGTGTGCGGGTCTCGTTTATGACGAGGTGGGCACGGTTTTGCAAGGAAGATTTACTTGGGATGCTGTTGTGTGTTGGGGCTGTGGGTTTGTTTTTGGTGGCGCGATATGCGGTGGTGGGGGGCGTGTTGTTGCCGAGTCAGCCCACTTTTGTTGATAACCCTTTGGCGCATGTAGAGAGTTGGGAGCGTCGATTAACAGCATTGCATGTGATTTGGCACTATGCCAAGCTTATGGTGTGGGCAGGTGATTTGTCGGCAGATTATTCTTATCAGGCCATTCCGATTGTGTCTTCTTTTTGGACGGGAACGGTGCTGGGTGGGGTTGGTGTTTTCTATTTGCTGGGGCTTTTTATCGTGAGTACTGTAAGAGGCAACTCACCACCGATATGGGGCCTGATTGCTTCGTGGATGCTCTTGCCTTTTTTACCTGTGTCCAATCTTTGGTTTCCCATTGGTACCATCATGGCCGAGCGATTGATGTATGTGCCTATGGTGGGGTATGCGATATTGGGTGGGTTTGGTTTTTGGGGAATGAAAACCAAGTGGCCGCGTTATGCTTGGGTGATTGCGGTCATTTTGCTTGCTTTGTGGTCAAAAAAAACGGTACAACGCAACGCAGATTGGTATAGCGACTATACGTTGTTTGCTTCTGCAGTAGAAGCCGCACCCCAAAGTGCAAAGGCACATTTTAATTTGGGCAATGCGGTGCGTGATAGCGGTGATTTACAAGGCGCTTTGCCTCATTATCATCGGGCTTTATGGATTTACCCCAATTATGCGGAGGTGTCTTATAACATAGGTGTGATTCAGCAAGAATTGGGGCATATTGCAGAAGCATTAACGGCTTACCAAAATGTCCTTTCAGTGGATACCACACACGTCAATGCTTGGACAAATGTGGGTATTTTATTTGCAGAAAAAGGATTGCCAGATAAGGCTGTTGAAGCATTTGAAAAAGCAGTACAACTTGCACCTGAGCGAACGGACGTGCGATTTAATTATGCGCTGACCTTGCAAAAGTCAAATCGTTTGGATGAAGCAAGGGTACGGTATCTCCAATTGCTTGCACAAGCCCCCCATCACGAAGATGCCGCGCTTAATTTGGCGCAGATTTACATGTTAGAAGATGATGTTGATGCGGCCATTGAGGTGCTCAATCGGGTGGTACGCGCAAATCCTTTGGCTTATCAGGCCGCACTCAATTTGGGGGCCTTGTTTGAGAAACGCGGGCGAGTGGATGAAGCCATTGACGCGATGTTCTTGGGGGTAAAGGGGACGGAAAAGTCGAATGTATTGGCTTTGTTTGCATTGGCGCGGTTGTATGGCCAACAAGGGAAGCTTGATGAAGCCCGCGGGGCATTGCGTTTATTTTTAGATCGGTGGAATGGGGAAGATGTTTTTAAAGTGCGTGCGCAAAATATCTTGAAACAGTTGTATATTGACTGATATACGAATGTGCAGTATATTGCTTTGCAATGGAAAAACCAAAACCACATTTGTATGTCGATGAAACCGATGTGCGCTCGGTGCTTTTGTCACAGGCCGAACCCGGTGAGCCGACCGAAAGTTATACACTCAATCCGTATGCAGGATGTGGCATGGGGTGCGCATATTGTTATGTGATGAAGTTCCCTTTTGCATACGAATATCCCAAACCATGGGGGGAGTGGGTGCAACCCAAGATGAACGCGCCATTTTTGTTGGGCAAAGCCCGGGCAAAGGTATGGGGCCGTCGTGTTTTTATGGGGTCTGCCACCGATCCGTACCAATATATAGAACGGAAATATCGCTTAAGTCGAAAGTGTTTGCAGGTGTTGGTTGAATGTCATTTAAAAAGATTAACGGTGCATACTCGCAGCCATTTGATTTTAGACGATTTGGATTTGTTAAAGGCTTTTGGCGATACCTTGCGTGTGGGATTTTCGGTGCCTACCAATGACGATCGGGTGCGTAAGCGTACTGAACCCAAAGCGCCGACGATTCAAACACGGTTAAAAACAATGAAACAATTGCGTAAGGCGGGCATCCATGTCAATGCATCTCTTGCGCCTGTGCTTTATTGCCAACCGCGTGAATTGGCACAACAGATTGCCGAATCGGCAGATGGGGTGTATTTTGGCAAGATGGATTATACGAGTAAAACGGCCATCAAAACCATGCCCAAAGCACGTGCCTATTTTCACAGCAAAGCGTATGAAGATTTGATAGATGAACTGCGTGAGGCGTTGGAAGATGTGGGGATGTTGAAGAAAGTAGAGGACGCATAACCAAGGGCGTATAAGGGAGGCATTTATGGGCATCCAGGTTGGTACCGCAATTGTTGATATCACACCTCGCACACCCTGTTTTTTAGCCGGATATGCAGGGCGAGACCATGAACACGAATCGGTTCACGATCCCATTTTGTTGCGTGCATGTTATGTGCGAGGTCGCAATGGCGATGTGTTGGTGATTTCGGCAGATATCCTATGGTTTTCAGATGCTATGATGGAGCGGATGTTGCCGGTTTTGCATCGGGAATTGGGCATACTGCCCCATCACGTTTTTGTGGTGGGCACACATACCCATTCGGCACCCAATACGCGTAATCAAGCAAATTTGGCTTGGGTCCAAATGGTGGAAGCACAGGTGCTGGCGGCCTCAGCATTGGCACAATCACGGTTGCAAGATGTGACATTGTATGGCACATCTGGGGAGTCTCAAATTGGTGTCAATCGTCGTCAACAATTGCCCGATGGCAAAATTATTTTGGGTGAAAATCCCGATGGGCCAATAGATCGGGAAGTGATTTTAATTGAGGCAAGAAACACGGCGGGTGGCATCGTTGGGCGACTGGGCAATTTTGCTTGTCATGGTACTATGTTAAGTCAGCGCAATTATCAATTGTCGGGCGATTGGCCGGGGCTTGCTGCAGCCAAGTTGGAGCAAGGGGGGGTGCCATTTTTGTTTTTGAATGGCGGGTGTGGCAATATTGCCCCGTTGAATGATCGGCAGGCTGTTTTTGAGCCTGTGGAAGCGCTGTCTTCTGAGTTTGTAAAAGATGTGAATGCAATGGTTGACGCGTTGGCCGTTTTGGGCGATGACGATACGGTTTCTGGTGCGGATTTGGAAATTTATTTGCCTCGCAAATTACGCGATGTAGAAGAGGGGATGGGGCGATTTTGTAAGGTGCAGATTCATGGGGTGCGGATTGGCCCATTGCGAATCGTAGGTTTTCCAGGAGAAGTGTTTACGCAAACAACAATGGCCGTAAAGGAAAACAATCCTTCAACCATGGTGTGTTCGTATAGTGCTGGAAGCCAAGCTGGTTATGTGCCTGTTGCCGAGGCATATGAGACCGGCGGGTATGAGGTGCGGGTATCCCCTTATGCAGAAGGGGCAGAGGCAATACTGCGACAGGGGTTTTTGGATTTGTTGGAGAAATTAAATTAAGTTTTGAATGACGCGTTTTTAATAGGCAAACGATCTGTCGGTATCGTTTGCCTATTTTTTTTGCTAAAGAGACCACGCGTGAGGGGTGACTTTAAATTGTTCTGCCAGCCAGCCATAAGCCATATGGAGCGATTCTTCTGTGGGGCGATGGCCTGTTGCGTGGTCAAAGAAGCCTATATTTTCGGGCTTTTCATAAAGTGTATACACTTTACGCGCTTCTTCGAGATATTGCCACGTGGCTGGGCGATCTGCTTCGCCACCAAAGAGCAGAAAGGGTTTGGGTGCAAAAAGTGAAAGCAGGTGGTGATGGGCCAATTTGAAATCGCTGTGGTTGATCTGTTCACCAAGATACCAAGGGGCTGACCAGTTGGTAAATGACCATCCCATACCAAAGTCTGAGCCAACAATGGCCTGAAAACGTTCGTCAAGGCAACCGGCATAAAAAGCCATTTTCCCACCCAAGGAGTGTCCCATCACACCCACGCGTTGTGGGTCAATGTGGGGTTGGGCTAAGAGTAAGTCCAAGGCTCTGCTGGTGTCGTAGGCCAATTTGGCAATGCCTGTCCAATGTGGGTTGTCTTGTAGGAGTTTTTCGGCACCTTTTTGCCACCATGCAAACCCCACATTTTTTTGGGGTTCTGATACCGTGTTATAGGGAAAGGCTTCTGTGCACACAATGGCATACCCTTGTTCTACCAAATGACGACCAAATTGAATCAGTGGGGATTCTTCTGTTAGGCGGGCTTGTGTTTCTATGTTGATGCCCACCATGCGATCTGGGTTGTAAAATGGGATGACCATGCCAGGTTGTGGTGTGGGAAGTGGATTTTTGGGTGTCATGAGGAGAACAGTTTGACGTGTGGTTGGGCCTGTGGGTTGTTTGAATACCGTTGCATGATAAGTGGGCTGGTCAAACCGATAGATGATTTCGGCGGTGTGGTCATAGGTGGTAAAAGAGGCATGCCCCAATACGTCTTGCCATTGGCTTTTGATCTCTGTGCGAATCGTTAACCATGTATTGAGAGTGACCGGTATGTTGTTTTTGAAAAGGGGATCTATGTTCTCTGAAGGACCAAAGTCTGCATAGGTTGGGTGTGCCACTTGTTCGATGATGGATGACATGGAATACCTTTTGATATTTGTCTTAAATATTGGGCTTTAGTTGGGTTATTGCGCAACAGCTTGTTCGATAAATAGCCGTTCCTTTTGGCTTTTTAAAACATCTTGATTCAGTTGTTTGGCATCCCAGTGGGATTGCAAATGGGTTTGCATTGTTTCCAATCGGGTTTGCTGAGCAGGTTCTTGGGCGAGGTTGTGAAATTCGTTGGGGTCGTTGACAAGGTCATAAAGTTCGGGGGGATCTCCCAAGCTGTAATTGAATTTGAAATTGCCTTGTCTGAGCATGGCCATGGGGCCCAACACGCCGTGTGCGAGGTATTCACAGAAGGCTTCATTTTTCCAATTGTGATTTTGGGATGTGATTAAAGGCATCAATGAATCGCCATCAAGTGGGGCGGGGGGGGCCATGTTTGCAACTTCGGGTAAGGTTGCAATGAGATCGACCAATGAGACCACTTCTGTGATGCGTTTGTTTTGTGGGATGTTGCCTGGCCAAGCCATTTGGAGGGGAATGCGTGCTGATGCCTCGTAAAAGTTAGATTTTCGCCACATGCCGTGTTCACCATTCATTTCGCCATGGTCACTGGTGTAGATGATGAGGGTGTTTGTTAATTGGCCTGTTTCTTCGAGACAATCGATCAGACGGCCTATTTTTTCATCTAAGTAGGTGATCAGCGCATAGTAGCCTGCACGGGCCTTGCGAACGAGTTCTTCGGGAAAGTCTACGCATCCAAACATACGGCGCATGCGTTGGTAAACTGGGTGTTGGTTTTCAAGATGTTGTGGTGGGATTTTGGGGAGGTCTATGTCCTCTAATGGATACAGATCCCAAAATCGTTGTGGTGCAATGAGTGGAAAATGTGGGGCTATAAATGAGGCATTGATACACCAAGGTTTGCTTTTGCGGGCTGGGTCGCGCAAATAGGCGAGTGTGGTTTCTTCTACATGATTATCCACTTCAATTTCTGTGGTATGTCCTGGTTGGGCTTGGGCCAGCCCGCCCCACGGTTTGGCATCTCGAATGCCTTTTGTCCAGTCGGGGGTGCCACGTAAAATGCCGTTTTGAGTCCAGAGTTCGGCATGTAAATCTCGAGAAAGTTGTGTTTCAAATCCATGCAACTGATCCGTGCCTACAAAATGTTGTTTACCCGAAATGACCACATCGTAACCGGCTGAACGCAAAATGTATGGCCAGGTGACAATATCTGAGCGCAGCGGGCTGGCGTTGTCATAGGCATTGATGTGGTGAATATATCGACCAGTCATAAATGACATGCGCGATGGTCCACAAAGGGGTGAATTGCAATAGGCATTTTGAAATGTGGTACCCATTTGTGCCAATCGGTCCATGTTGGGCGTTTGAACAAGAGGATGCCCATAGGTTGCACTGTATTGGGGGGCATGTTCATCTGACATGATGAGTAAGATGTTGGGTTGGGTTGAGGGCATAGACGAAACGTCCTATGAGCATGTGTGTTGGATGGTCATTTTATGCGGGGTTTACACAACCAAATTGTTCGATCATTTCTCGAATGCGGTCAAGCCGTGTCAGATCGGCATCGGGAGGTACATTGTCTGAAACACCTAAAATCAAATGATCGCCACGACCTAAGTTTTTAAATAGGTCACACAGATATGCCTCAAATTCTGCATCAGACATTGTATGAGGCAATAGTGCGATAGATGGAATACCACCCCAAATGGTGATGTTGGGCAGTGATGCCCGCAATTCGGCCAGTGTGCATTGTGTCATGGGGGCCGGGCAGACAGATTCGGCAACATCGAAACCACAGTTGCGATAATGAGGCAATAAGTTTTTGTTTTCGCCATCACAGTGGGTAAGTAATATTTTACCTGCATCGTGCATACGCTTGGCTACCTTTTGCAACCAAGGGGTGATTTCTTGATCAAAGAAGGGGGGCCATGTAAGGTCTTGATCGTAATTGGCTCCCCAAAACACCACTTCTGCGTCGCAGTGAACCAAGGCATCGAGTGCGGCATCAAAAAAGGGAATCATGTGATCACAAAGTTTGTTGAGTTTGTCAGGGGCATCATGGTAAAAATAAAAGAACTGATCCATTGCGGTCAGTTCATGCAAAATCAGGTGCATGGGAGATGCGGCCATAGGGCCACGTGCAACGGCCACACCCTGATTGCCAACACGTTCTTTAAAGGCGGCATAAGATTGAGGTGTTTTTATAACGCGTATGTGGTCAAAGACAATACATAAAGCGTCTATATCGTCGAGTGTGTGTAATGGATAATGCTTCACAAAGGGCAGTGAAATGCCATCACATTTCATTTGTTCTGAACGATAGAGGTGAGAATGGATGTTCCCGACAGGTGTTTGGATATCTGTGATGAGGTTTTCACCATCATCATGGCTTTGCATGGGCAAATTTTGCAGTTCAACACGATAAGGGTAGTCTATGTGATTGTCTAAACCTAACCCACGCAAGGTAATGTCGCGTCCGTTGTGCAGAGTAAAGTCAGCCCCTACAGCGTGACAGGCCGATGAAAGGATCTGTGCCATTTCAACTGTGTTTGTATTTTCAAATACAGGAGGAAGCGTATTTCGTGCTTTGTTGGCAATGTACCACAAATCCATACGGGGTGCCCAAGGAATTTGATCAGTTGGCTTGCCGTTCATTGTGGCAAGCAGGCGTTCTTTGTGTGTCATGGTATGCTCCTTCACTAAAAATAGCGGTTACCATGAACATTACTTCGCCACCTTCAAAAACGTCAAAGAGTTTTTCTCAATAGATAGGTGGTTTGGATGGAGGCATTACTGGGTTTGTAACAGGTCTTTGGCCAGTTCCAAGTTTGACTGTGCACCTACATAATTGGGATTGATCTGCAGCGTTTTTTGGAATTGTTCTATTGCTTGTTGATATTGCCCAGCTTGTAAATAAGAAACACCCAGATTGTTATGCGCCAAAAAGTGTTGGGGGTGTAAGGTCAATGTTTTTTGAAAATGTGGGATGGCTTTTTGATAGTGTCCCAATCTTAAATAGGCACTGCCCAAATTGTTGTGAATTCTGGGTAACCAATCACCAAGTCGTTTTTCATCTAAGTCGTGTGTCACTGCCTGCGTAAAGTGTACTATGGCTTCATCTGGGCGATTCAATTCGGTTAAAGCATGTCCTAAATTGTAATGCGCATAAATGAAATTGGGGTCTTGTTGTAGCGATTTTTCGAAGTAAGGGATAGCCGCTTCAAATTCTTTGTTCTGGTTTTTGATATGCCCCAATATGTTCCAAGCACGTGGGTTTTGAGGCCGATGAGTTGTAACGGTTTCCCATATGGCGGTTTCACTTCGATAATCGTGATTGCGTAATAAGGTGAGTGTTGAGAAGATACATATGGGGGTGATGACAAGCATGCGTGTTATCCAAATATTTTTTTTCTTTTGGTTTGTTTGGATGTGTGCGATTGCCTCATATGCCAATAGTGTTAGGAGTATGACGCCTGAAGCCAACGGCAAATACATGCGCCTTTCTGCGCCTACTTCATTGATAATGGGAATAATGCTGGAGGTGGGAGCCAATACGATAAAAAAACAAGCCCCTAAAAACCCCAATGTAGGACGATGTTTGAGGGCATAAAGCGTTGCGACAAATAAGGTGATTAGGAAGACGGCATGGAGAAGGATTTGTAAGAGTGAGAGATCGACAATGGGGAAACCGTAGTCGAGAATGAGTGGATGTGGCCATATGATACGCGTGATGTAAGTGGTGAGGATGGGCAGTTGATTTTTGAAATAATCCCAAGCATGGATATGTGTGCCAAAACCAATGGTGTCACCATGGGGGCGTTGAAGCAATAAAGATAACAAGACAAACCAGGTTGCAGCCAAACCCAAATAGAACGGCCACTTGTTTATAAATGCTTTGCGCAATGAGCCACTATAAAATGTTTTGTCAAAGAGTAACGCAACAAGGGGGGCCGTGACCATGACTTCTTTGCTGGCCATACCCAAAGCACAAAAGGCTATGGTGAGGATGGGCCAGATGTGTTTGGTTGGATTTTGACAGGTGCGCATCGTGCCATAAAGGGTGAGCAAATAAAAAAATCCCATGATGGATTCACTGCGTTGCAAGATATAATTGACACATTGTGTTTGGAGAGGGTGAATCAGCCAGAGTAAGGCAATGATGCACGATAGGATTTCTGCATGCTCGCCATATTTTTCATTGAGATATGGACTGTGAAATGTGTGGTGCAGGAGAGAATATAAAAGGAGGGCATTGAGAATATGAATGGTTATGTTGAGTAAGTGATAGCCCCATACGTTGAACCCATCTGATGCAAAATTAATGGCAAGTGTTAAGTTGACAATGGGGCGTCCGTGTGCGCCTTTTTCGGGTGCCCACGCTTTGGTGAGCCACGTGGGGGGCCAAAGTGATTCGATGGCCGAATTTTCAAGAATGGCGATATGGTCATCAAAAATAAACGGGCCAGATAAGCTGTTGGCATAAACAGCAATACCCATTATAACCAGAATGAGCCAAGCGATGGGTCTTGGTATCGTTTTTTGATGTGTATATAACGCAGGCATAGGTTTTCGTTGCTGTGGATTTTAAAGCTGTTCTATTATTTTACCTGCCAAAGCGTTTCACTGTGTTGTTGGATGTGATTTGGCATGGTAATGATTGTGGTTTTGTTTTTTGTGAGTGATAAAGTAATGGTTGGGTGTTCACCAGATGTATTCAGCGTTGCTCTGCGCAATTGGGATTGCCCTTTTATGATTTCATAAACCACGACAAATCGACTGTGTTTTTTGCGATTGCGCAATACGAGGGTGTCCAAATATTTGTTGGGTTCTGATGTGATTTCCATTTGCGAACGCCACCCGGGTGAGCGATACGTGATGACTTCGGTGCTTGCGGTAAGTATGTGGGCTTGCACTTTTTCTTGGCCACGTCCCCAAGTGGCTTTCCAACCGCCATCTGTTTTACCTGCTGTTTGGAAGTCTTTTAGTGGGTAAAAGGAGTGGTTTTGATAAAGGCTATTTTTTCGTGGTTGTAACTCTGGTTCAATTTTAAGCGATTTGGGGGGTGCAATGATGCGTGTATTGTAGTCGTGAAAAGATGCGCCTTCTACATCAAATAGGTCAATGAGAATGGGCAAACCATCGGGTTTGCGAAGCAAGGTAATGGCACGTCGCAAGGATGTGCCATTGGTGTGTTGGAGGTGCATGTCAACAAAGTGGGCAGAACCTTTGGTGGCAAAACCAAGCAATGAACTGGCTGTGCCTGGGTAGAGGTTTTGGCCATCAATGGTAACGGTTTGGTGACTGGCTGTGGCTTTGACCCATTGGTTGCCTGGGTGGTCACAGATATAACCCAAGTCGGGGAATATTTCGCGTCCATTGGCAAAAAGTTGTAAGGTGAGGGGGCCTGCATGGCGATGTCCTCTGTGGCCATCTTCACCTAAAAAATAGAGCTGCGTATGTTTTGCGCCCGAACCAAACCCAACGCAGGCCAAATGGCGCCCTTCGTAATAATGGTTGAAAGCTTTTCCTGATGAGGGTCTTTTGGGGCGGTTGGAAAGGTCGGTGTTGAGAATGGCAAAGTCAGACGGAGGTGCACCACCATCTCCGGGAATGAGGATTTGACACCGTTTTGCGGCAATGTCAAAAGTGCGTGTGGGAGTACCTGAATAAACATAGCTGTCGTCTAATGGGGGATATTTGCCTTCGGGTGTTGCGATGTCGGTAAAAGCTTGGAATGCTTTTTCTAAAAGGCTGTTTGCGTAAAGGTCTTGAGTACCACGCATCATTTCTGGAATGCGCCACAAATCTTCACCAATGGGTTTATGCCCATAAATGGGTGATTCTTTCATGGATCCATCGGGGTGAAATTGGCCTTCGAGAATTTTATGGTATCCTTTGAGTCCTGCATTTAACTCGGTTTTGTTGTTGTAAACCAGACCAAATGCAACACGTGATGCGCGCACCGGGCCGGCTTTGTTGGAGAGCGGTTCGTAGGCTTTGACGTCGAGAAAGAGTTCAAGTAAAAAGTCTTGTTCTATTTTCTGCCGTGATTTTTGAGTGATGTGCTTTTTGACAAGGTCGTAGGCTTGAAAGAGTTTGAGAAATGCCCCACCCGTTGTGCTCAGTTCGGTGGCTATGCGCGAACACCCCCACAAACCTGTTGCCACCCGCGTGAAACGTGTGGTGGTTTTTTCATGGTTATACCCATGGCGACCATCGTAGACACTGATAGAGGCATTGCGTTTAAATACGGTGGGCAATGCATCGGCGTGGTCGGTGGCATATCCTGGGTCAGCATCGACGGTGTCTTGAAAATAGCTGTGCAGTGGATAACCTGAATAGACTTGAGCAAAACGTTGGAGAATTTTTTCGAGTGGTTTGATATAGGTTTTTTTGCCAGTGAATGCATATGCCAAAGACAGGTCTTCTGTGCGGTCTATGGCCCACTGAATTTTGAGGGCACGTATGTTGCCTGTAAATGAAACGTGGATGGGTTGATTTACAAATTTCCCAGCATTGTCACCCAGGCGCCAATCTTTGGTTTCGAGCTCTTCTTTTAAGATATGGAAGGTGTATGTTTTTTGGAGACGAGGCAGCTCAAGAATGCCATTTTCTGGGTAATTGGCATGGGGGTATGTGATGTGGCAATAAGGGCAGGTGAGTGTGTCTGGGGATTTCCAATCCCATTGCCAAAAGTAACGGTTGATGCCTTCGGGCGATTTTTTATGCACGCAGTTGGGACAAAAATTACCTCCTCTGTTCCAAAGGCCTGTATCGGGTATGAAGGTATCAAAAAAATCGGTGGGTAAATCGATCACTTCGTTTGCGCGTTGAAGTATGTCTTGGCACCATTTTTTTGCAGCGGAGTGTTTTTTGATATTGGCGCGCATGTGTTGTATTTGTTCTTTGCGTATCAAGAGGCTGGGTTCACTTTTTCCTTTGCCTGCAAAGCGCTTTTTCCAGCGCTCTCTTTTGTTTCGGTGTTTTATTTCTTCTTCTGAAGGGTAAGCAATAACAGGCCCTCCTGGATCCAATCCCATCCATTGTCGAAATATTTTCATTTCTTTTTTGTTGAGTTTGTGGATCGGTTTGTCGGGCAATGGGATTTGAGTATGGGTCACTGTTTTCATAGGGTTGGCCTTAGAAAAAATGCGAAAGTGTGTGTATATACAAACACACTTTCGCATTCTGTTTCAAATGTTGACAATTATCGGATAGATGGCAGTTTGACCTTTTTACCTGTTTTAATCGATTTTTCAAGGGCCTCTAATGTGGCAATGGGGTTGAGTATTGTCACATCGGTTTCAACGGTTTTGCCCGTGCGAAACATACTGCAAAATTCTTTGATGCCAGAAAGATATGGGTTTTCATCGCGCTCGATCACGCGATCCAAGCGACCTTTTTCACCAATGATGGAGATGTGAAAATCAGGACGGCCCTCGCTGATGAGGTTCATTGTTGAAATGGCACCACTGGCCGAATAGAGTGTGGCGGTGTGGTTGTTTTTGCCTTTGTTGAGTTGGGCATGGGTTACGTCTTGTTCGAGTAAACGCACGACCATGTCAACTTGGTGAATGCCATAAAAGAAGACGCCACCATATTTGGATTTTAGATCACAGGGCCCAGTTGAGATCACGGAGACAATTTTACCCAATTGGCGTGTGTCTTTTTGTAATTGTACAAAAGACGCTTGTTTGGGCAACGTGGAGAAAGAACAAACAGGTACGCCGAGTTCTTTTGCTCGGTTGAGAAACTCGCGACCTTCTTTAACGCGGTAGCTAAATGGTTTGTCAATAAAGAGTGGGATTTTTGCTTCGAGCAAGGGGCGTACGGCTGGCAGATGGAATTTGGCATGTCGATGGTCAACAAGGGCGGCATCCACTTGGCCGATCAGGTCTTCTGGATTTTTGACAATGTTGGGAATTTGCCCACGTTCTTGGGCGTCTTTTGCAAATTTGGCTGTTTCGCCCCAAACATGTGTGACGTTAAAACCGCGAACAAGTTTTTGAATGTTGATGGTTTTTGCAATGGCTACTGTGTGGCTGTTTTCTGCGCCGATGATGCCGATATTGGGCATGATGAGCTCCTTTGGATAAATCTTTGAATGGGTGGATTTTAGAATCTGCGCATTTGCGAATCTGTCTTGTTTTCGCCTATTCTTAACTCCACAATCGATCATTGACTCTGAGTTTGTCCCACTGTTCTGTAGACTCAAAATAACCTGGGCTATCTGGGTCAATGTGGGCTTTGATGGCTTCTTCGTTGAGGTCGAGGCCTAAGCCCGGTGTTTCGGGCACGTCGATATAACCATTCTGAATGATGGGATTTGGAAGACCTGTCACCAAATCATTCCAGGGTGCGTAATCGACTGCGTGATTTTCTAAGATGAGAAAGTTTTCTGTGGCGGCGGCACAATGCACACTGGCCATTTGTGCCACAGGTGTAGCGGCCATGTGCATGGCCATGGCAATGCCGTGTTCTTGTGCATAGTCGCCAATTTTTTTGGTTTCGAGAATGCCGCCCGATGTGGCCAAATCGGGGTGAATAATGGAAACGGCTTTGTTGTCGATGAGGGGTTTGAAATTTTCGAGCAGATAAATGTCTTCACCCGTGCAAACCGGTGCCGATGTTGCATTTTTGAGGCGCACCCATTGATCCACAAATTGCCAAGGAATCATGTCTTCGAGCCAGGCAAGGCTAAAAGGCTCAAGCGCACGTGCCAAGCGAATGCATGATTCCACATTGATGTGACCAAAGTGATCGGCTGCCAATGGAATTTCGTAGCCCACAATGTTACGTACGGTGCTAACATAGTCAACCAGGGCATCAATGCCTTTGTCTGTAAACTGGATGCCTGTAAAGGGGTGCATCACTTGGTTGGTGTCCAACATCCCTTGTGGGTAAGACAAGGCACCCGGTATGTGTTTGATCAGATTGACGCCAATGTCCATTTTCAAAAAGGTGAAGCCCATATCCATACGGCCTTTGAGCCGTTTGCCCATTTCTTCGGCATCGCGTGATGAGTCTGTGTCGCTGTAACAGCGTATTTTGTCGCGAAATTTGCCACCTGCCAGTTGATAGGCGGGGACGCCATAGGCTTTGCCGGCCAAGTCCATCAGGGCCATTTCGATGGCACAGACACCGCCGGCTTGTCGGGCATGGCCACCAAACTGTTTGATGGCGCGAAAAATCTTGTCCACGTTGCAGGGGTTTTCACCCAATATGATGCGTTTGAGCATGAGCGCATAATAAAAGCTTGCCCCATCGCGCACTTCGCCAAGGCCATAAATGCCTTGGTTGGTGTCGAGCCGAATGAGTGTGGACCGCATGGGTGCACCTTTAAGATTGACAATGCGCATGTCGGTGATTTTAAGTTGGGATGGTGATGAGTGGGTGTTCATTTTTTCTCCTAAATGATAGGCGTTACAGCAAGCCCTCTGTTTTTAAGTCGTGCGTTTTGGACCATTCTTCAAAGTCTTTATCCATTTCTTCTGACCATTTGCGATCCACTTCGCCTGGGGTGTAGATGCCTTCGCGAATACGCATTTGCCCAAAATAGTCGTGTAGCCGAATCGATTCGGATCTTTCGACCACTTGTTGGGCAAGGTGGGGCGGAATGAATGTGACGCCTGTGGGTGTTCCCAAAACGATGTCACCGGGTAAACACGTGGCGTTGCCAATGCGAATGGGCACATTGATTTCCATAAGTGTAACATCGCGAATGGGGGTAGGATCGAGGCCTTTGAGAAAACCATTGAAATTTTCCAATTCAACAACCCGCTGATAATCGCGCATACCACCATCTACCACCATGCCCCCGCCTTGTGTGTTGGCTTGAATGGCGGTGGCTAAGTTGTCGCCAGCAAAGGTACCCCAGATAATTTTACCAAAGAGTTCTACAACAATGACATCACCGGGAACCAAGGTGTCAATTGCCCAAGAATTTTGCCCACCCACCCGGCCTTCTTTTGTGCCGACTTCTTGAACGACTTCGTTTAAGTCTGGGCGAGACGGAACATAACGACAGGTAACTGCACGACCAGTTAAAATACGGTCGGGATGTAGGTTGAGCCAATTGCCTTCAAATTGGAGTTTGTAATCATTGCTGTTGAGCACACCCCAAGCTTCTTCCGATGTCACTTTGCGCATGCGTTCGACAATGTCGTCGGGTACTTTGGGGCGGCCATCTGCAAAACGGTCAAAAGGATTTTTGGGCGTTAGGGCCTCAATTTTTTCTTTGTCATTCCAGATATATGCCAAGTTGTTGCTCCTTACTTATAAAGCGTTTGAAACCACAAATAAAGGCGGATAGACACGGATTAAAAACAAAAGATCAAAATCTGCCCATCTGTGGTTGTGTATGGTTGTATTATGGGCGCATGGGCGAGCCATCGGGGCTGCGCGTTTGGGTCCATTGAATGATTTCGTCTTGGGGGGGATATTTTGCAGCAAGTTTTTCGTTGATGTCAATGCCCAAGCCCGGTTTGTCGTTGGGGTAGAGGTAACCTTTGCGCACTTCGGGTAACCCAGGGAAAATTTCGTAACAAAGTTCGTTGAATCGGCACCATTCTTGAATGCCAAAGTTAGGTGCCCACAGGTCAATGTGCAAATTGGCGGCATGCCCAACGGGTGAGGTGTCACCTGGGCCATGCCAGGCGGTGCGCACATTGTACATATTGGCAAAAGCTGCAACGTTTCGAGCGGGGGTGATGCCACCCATTTGACTGATGTGCATGCGA
The DNA here is from genome assembly GCA_038279365.1 of Candidatus Latescibacterota bacterium. GTDB lineage: Bacteria > Latescibacterota > UBA2968 > UBA2968 > UBA2968 > JABIFK01. The sequence goes on from JAYODI010000037.1 coordinate 16,822, forward strand.
ATAAAGTCGATGAGGCGATTTTGTATGAGCGGTGTCCATTCGTGTGGGTGATTAAAAAGTTCACCCATTGCAATGGGGGTGGCACATTGGGTGCGAATATGGCGAAACCATTCGTTGTCTTCGGGGGCGAGTGCGTCTTCAAGGAAAAAGAGTTTGAAGGGTTCCACATCTTTGGCAAACTGAACGGCGTCACTTGGACGAAGGCGTTCATGGATGTCGTGTAAGAGTTCAATTTCTGGGCCAACTTCGGTGCGCACATGTTCAATCATGTCGAGCATGCGGCGGCAGTATTCTCGGGGGTTATAATAGGCACCATCGGGTGCGCCTTCGGGTTTTTGAAGGGCATCGGCTTTTCCACCATACCCACCCATTTGAATGCGCACGTGGCGATAGCCTTGTTCTTGATATTTGCGCACGCTTTCAACGACTTCGTGTTTGTCACTGCCACCTGCATGGGCATAGGTATCGGCGGCTTCGCGGCATTTGCCACCCAAAAGTTGATACACGGGCATGTTGGCGCGTTTGCCCTTTATATCCCAAAGGGCTTGGTCTACACCAGAGATGGCATTGTTGAGGACTGGGCCATTGCGCCAATAGGAGTTGACCATGCTCATTTGCCAAATTTCTTCAATGCGGTCTACGTCGCGGCCAATGAGAAAGGGTTTGAGGTGTTTTTCAATGGCGGCATAAACGGCGTGAAACCGTTGGGTAAATGTGGCGCATCCCAAACCATAGAGCCCGGGTTCTGACGTGATGAGTTTGACAATCACAAGCCGTGATCCGGCAGGTTGTGTGATAATGGTTTGTACATCTTTGATGGTAACAATTTCAGCCATAAAAACTCCTTAGAATATTTTAGATACCAGGGCCACCCAAACGGTGAATGGTATTGGCAGCACGCAGATGCTCGGGTTGTTCGGGGGGCACTTTATAAAAACCACCATAGAAGATTGGACCTAATATGGGGATGAATAAAATGAATGACCAGATGATTTTACGCAGGACAGCGTCAGGCCGTCGCCAAAGATAAAAAAGGCAGAAGAAAGAAATGACCCACGATGCACCCTGAATAACAAGGTAGGTGGTGTCGTAGGATGTGAGGAATTGGATGATGAAGTCGATCATATTGTGATGAGATTCCTCATTGCACTCGAAGTGACTTCGAATGTTATGCGAGTAATCCTTCTTTTTGCATGATATCCCCGGCAATGGCATAGGTGGTGCCGTGCATGGCAAAAACCACAAGGCCAATACCCTGAGCCAGATAACCCCCGGGGTAGAAGTTGGGGATGTTCACCGATTCGTGATTGTGTGGGTGGGTAGCTACTTGGTGTACTTGGAAACGGTAGGCATCGTGTTTTTCGATAAAGGTGAGGTTTTGATTGAAGCCTTGTATGGGTGAATAATCTGCACTGCCACCAATTTCGGTAATGATATGGTCTACGAGTAAGGTGTGTTCTTTGTCGCGTGTTTGCAGAGTGACATGCCCGTTTTTTTCAATCTTTTTAATTTCGGTATGATAGAGGGTGCTGAAACGTGGCGATTTGGTTTCGATGAGTTCTGCAATGCGTGCATAATACGGCAGGCCATACCGGCTGTCTGTAATAAGCCGCCAGTGAACATCGAAGGGTTGGCGCATCACATAGTGAACATGTCGACCCGCATCGTGCAATTCTGTGGCGGCCCAATCGGCTGAGCGCCCCCCGCCGACAACAATGATTTGTTGGCCAGGATAATCACTAAAGTGTTCATATTGTTTAGAGACAATCGGCAGGTCATCACCGGGTACACCGAGGCGGCGAAGCTGACTGCGTTGACCGACGGCATAAATGAGATATTTACAGGTGTATTGGTGTGTTGTTTCTCCGCTGATATCTTGTGAGGTAATCAAGAACCCTTTTTCGTGTGGTTCGACACGTGTGACACGTTCTTCGGTGTGAATGTGGTTAGTTTGTTCAAAGCGTTTGGGAATGGCGTGATAATAGGTGATGAGGTCGTGTTTGATGATGAGGTCATTGACGTCTATGTCTATGTTGTTTTCTTGGGCATGTTGGGCCAATGGGTAATATCCAAATTCCATCCATTGGCCAGGTGAGAGGGTAAGGAGGTTGCGTGGCACATTGTTCCAAAGTCCGCCCACATTTTCTTGTGTGATGAGCAGGTAGTCGAGCGATTGGGCTTTGCGAAACGTGTAGGCAATTTCATTCAAGCTGCGAAATTTTTTGCCTGGATGGTGGAGGAGACGAAACAGATCGGCAGGTAAGACACCCGTTTGAGAAACCTGTTTCATATTGAGCCCAAGCAAAGACCCTGTTTCATGTTTGAGATAATCATCAAGCTGAGGATATCGCGAACAAAACAGATCGCTTTTGCTGTAATAGGGGTGCCACCCTCCAAAAACGGCAGTAAAAGCAAGGCCTGCAGGCCCACCGCCAACAATGATGACTGTGCGGTGTTCAATCGACATGGGTGGTCTTTCGTTTAGCGTAAATAGGTTGTGGTATTGCCCAATGAATCTTCAAATATCATTCGGGTATCTTCAAATTTTACGGAGACACTGTCACTTGTGCCATTGGAAAACAAGGTGGTCAGTTGAGACCCCGAGATGAAGAATGTGCCAGAGAGCGTGTCTGTGATGGGATTGCCCGAAAGCCGACCAGAAATAATGACCATTTCGAATGTGCCATCTTGACTAAATGTGAGGGTTAAATAGCGATCGTTGGTGTTGAGTATGACACCATTTGAACTTTCTTGTATCCATCGTCCTAAAAGCTGATCTTGGCTGACGAGTGGGTTGGAATTGTCACTTCCACAGGAAAGGAATGGAAGGAAAAGCAGATAAAGCCAAATATGTTTTTTCATGGAGATCCCTTATCTAAATAGAAAAGATGTCTTTACAGCCCTTTGGGAATAGCCAATTTGAGCCGATTGGCGGCTTCTCTGAGTTTGTCTGCCGTGCCTGGTGGAATGGGAATGCCAGTGGCTGACCGTTCGGCAAGGGTTCTGTTTTCTGGTTCACCAGGCATGAGAATTTCGTCAAACCCATCGGCTTTGGGCAGTTTTTTGAGTTCGTCAATCATCGTGTCGGTATGGTTTTTATATTCGTCAACATCAATAAAAAAAGAGATGTCGATGGCGGCAACGATGCTGTTTTGATTGCCATTGTTGGGTGCACCTTGCAAAACAGGCACCACGAGTGGGTTGTTGGCCATGATGCTTGTGAGACATTGAAAAATAAGGGCCAACCCAGAACCTTTGGGGCCACCGGTTGGGCGTAAGATTTTTCCTGCGTGGGCATCGGTGGTGGGGTTGCCATTGACATCGAGGGCCCAGTCGTCACCTAAGGGAATGCCTTTGTCTTGGGCGAGCATCAATTTGCCCCCTGCGGCCACACTGGTGGCCATGTCGAGGCTGATGGGGTCGTATTTGGCTGTGGGAATGGCAAAAGCGATGGGGCTGTTGTGCAAGCCTGCGGCTTTGGCCCCAAAGGGGGCCATGTTGGGGGGGCTACACACAATGGACATACCCACCAAGTTTTCTTTTGCGGCCATGAGAGAATAATAAGCCATGGCACCTTGGTGGGTAACGTTGCGAATGAGTGTCCATCCAATGCCCACATTTTTGGCTTTTTCAATGGCCATATTCATGGCTTTTACGGTTGCGGGTGGGCCCAATGAGCGGTCAGCATCCATATATACCACGGCGGGTGATTCTTTAATGATTTTGACATTGGGGCGTGGGTTCATGTTGCCAGCTTTAATTTGGTCGAGGTAGGCAATCACACGCAAAACGCCGTGAGAATCGACACCGCGTAAATTGGCCCAAACAAGCACCTCCGCTTCAATGGCGGCATCTTCGGGCGGCATGCCCGCTTGTTCAAAAACTGCTTGTATGAATGTTTGCAGTGTTTTTGCATCCATGCGAATTTCTGACATCGGGTATTCCTTTCAGCGGGTCTTGTGGCAGACCTTGACTTTGTATGGTTTGTTCGCTATGATGTGCCGTGAATCGCGTTACAAAGTAGGGTTCTGTTTTGTGCAGGTCAAGATAAATATGGGGAGAAGAAAGAAGGTACAGGGAAGAAGATTTGACTGCTCTACTGGCTGAGCAGTTTTTGTTTTTTCTTGTGTCTTTCTTCTTTCCTCTTTCTGTTCTGGAGGTTTTATGGACGCCATTTTTAAACATTATTTGGTGTTGCGAAAAGAAATGGAAGCCTGGTTAAATCAAAGCCGACGCATGGACCCTCCGAGCAAACATGGTGGGGGTGAAGATGAGGCCAATTATGCACTTGCGTGGTTTCCGCATTATTTGGTGACGGGCAGTGAGGGTGTGAAAGCGCATTTTGAATATTTGCGCGATATGTTGGCTGGATGGGTGGAACGTGACTGCTTGCATGGGTATGAACCCGAAGCGGAAGCCCATCATGGAACAGAACCTTTTTTGCTTTTTTTACCGCGTTATTTGGGTTTGTTTGACACCGATGAAAAAGCGGCCAATATGTTGGATGATGCCGCCGAGCACATTGGCAACTGGGTCGATGGTATTCCCGATTGGTACGATTGGAACCGCGACCGATTTTATGGCTATTATATAGGGACTCGTACAGTGGGCGGCGATGCTGCATACGATGTAGAGTTGGCCGAGCACTTTCGGTTTATACACATCGCTCTGGCGGCTCATCGGGTAACGGGACAAGATCGGTATTTGGACTGGGCATTGCGGTATGGACGTCGTCGGGCACAAATGATTGTAGAGATTCCCGAAGGGCCATTGCCTGTGGTTTGGGGGCCAAAAGGTGAACCCATTTGGCATGGCACTGCCAAAGCCGAGCAACAAAAAGCCGCACAAGGCAACCACCATGTGGCAGGTGATCCACTTATTGGCGTGGAAGTGCTGCTGGCATCGGGTGCGATTTATGCGTTGGGCGATTTGTTTCTGACATCGGGTGATGCTGTTTTTCAGCAAGCGGCCAAGCGCATTGCCGAACCGTTGGTTAGTGAATTGTTAGATCCTTATGCAGACCCCAGTGCGGCGGCGATTTCTTATTACCGACACACATTTAAAGATACATCGTTAGATGATGCCATTCGCGCAAAGGTTGAACGCATGCCAGCACCGCAAGATGGTGAGTGGGCAATGGTGTTTCCTCAAGTGCGAAAACGTGAATGGCCTGGTGTGGGGAAACGCAATGATATGACCTATTGGGGCATGTGGGGGGCTGACGGTTCGGTGACGCCTACAAAAGAGCCTTGCACTGCGGCATTGACATTGGCTTATCAATTAACGGGAAAGCCCATTTATGCAGAACGCGCACTTCAACAGGCAGCCATAAAACTGACGATGGCTCGGCGTGCTTTGCGAGGTGGGCGAGAACATGCCGATATGGGCAGTGCCATTTGTTCGGCGGCGGCTGGTCATGGGCGCAACTGGGGCATTGGGGCCGTCACGGGGTGTTATGGCCCTTTGCTTTTGGGCACGCGGGAAATAAAAGGCAAAGTTACGCCTGTTTTGGAAGTGAAACACGATGGAGGCATGGGGTTGCCTGAAGGTGTTATGGCACTGGTGCAGTCAGATACACGGGCGCGGTTTTACAATGGTGGAGAATTGTTGGAGACATTGCATTGGCGTTGGGCTGGAGGTTCGTGGAAAGAGTTGACGTTGAATGCAGGTGAAGGACGAGAGGTTTCAAAATGAAATATCGCACCTTGGGGCAAACAGGTTTGTCTGTTTCGGAAATTGCATTGGGAGCATATCCTATTGCGCGTCAACAAAAACGCGCGGATGGGGAAATTGAGGTGTGGTCTGGTACAAGTGATGATGAGTCGATTGCTTTGATTCATCGGGCAGAAGAATTGGGTGTAAATTTGCTCGATTCGGCAGAAGGATATGGTGGTGGGCATAGTGAAATTTTGGTGGGGCAGGCACTTAAAGGACGCCGAGATAAATGGGTGATTGCGACCAAAGTACAGCCCAACCGAGGCATTGATAAAGATCAACCTCATGAAGAGGCTGTTCGACACCATATCAAAACCGCCTGTGAAGACAGTTTGAAACGTATGCAGACCGATTTTATTGATGTGTATCAATTACATTCTATTCCCTATGATTGGGCGATGCCTGTGGTGATGAAAACTTTGGCTGAGCTGAAAACGGAAGGGAAGATTCGGTGGTATGGGATTTCGACCAATAATCAGGCGGCCATTGAAAAATTGTATGCTTTTGGCCCCATTCACGTTTTACAAATCGGTTACAATTTGTTGGAGCGATCTGCCGATGCGTTATTGCATTGGGCCAAAGAACAGGACATGGGCACATTGATTCGTGTGCCGTTGGCAAAAGGGCAATTGTCCGGCAAATATTTTGGTGAAAATGCCGAACAAATCCCGGAGAACGATTTGCGATATGCACGTTTTCAACGACCTGAAGTACAAGACGGTTTGAAGAAGCTACCAGAGTTGCTTTTTTTACAAAATGAAAAGCGTTCGATGGTGCAAGCGGCGTTGCGGTTTGTGTTGGATCATGTGGGTGTGTCGTGTGTGATTGCTGGGGCAAAGAATCGGGGGCAAATTGAAGCCAATGTGAAGGCATCCGATTTGGAACCTTTAACACAAAGTGAATTGGATCGCGCTTTGCCTATTGCAGATCAGGTTGGTACGGCAAAGTGGATTGGGTAGGTCTACAGGTCGCAGGTCGCAGGTCTACAGGTCGCAAGTGGATAAGTTTTGGGATGGGTTGTCAGATGAAAAGATGAAACTTTAATGGTTTTTGGAGGCGGTATGAAAATTACAGCGTTGAAGACGTTTGTGCACAGCAGTGGAAATTGTTTTGTGAAGGTTGAGACAGACAGTGGGTTGTATGGGGTTGGTGAAGCAGGTTTGAAGCGGCGTGGATATGCCATTGCTGAAGTGGTCAAAGGGTTTGAGCCCGATTTGATTGGCGCAGATCCTTCGCGTATTGAATATTTGTGGCAGGTGATGTTTCGGGGCGGATTTTTTCCGGGTGGGGTGATTCAATCGTCTGCGGTGAGTGCGGTGGATATTGCGCTGTGGGATTTGAAGGGCAAAGCGTTGGGTGTGCCTGTTTATGAATTGTTGGGTGGTCTCACGCGCGACAAGGTGGTGTGTTACCCGCATATTGGTGAGCGCGATCAGATTGATACCTTGGTGGCCAATTGTAAAAAACGCATGAGTGAAGGTTGGAAATTTGTGCGCTGGGGCATGTCTGACCCAACCGACCCGGGTGTGTTTGAACCTTCGCGTGCGGTAAGGTATGGTATCGAACAGGTGAAGGCGGTGCGGGAAGCGTGTGGTGACGAATTGGAAATTTGTGTGGATGTACATACACGTTTAGATCCATCGGCAACCATTGAGTTTTGTCGGCGGGTGGAGCAATATCGCCCCTTTTTTATTGAAGATCCTTTGCGCAGTGAAAGCACACAAAGCTTGAGAATGGTGAGACAACATACATCGGTTCCGCTTGCGGTGGGTGAGCAGTTTGACAGCAAGTGGAAATTTCAGCAGGTGATCGAAGAAGATTTGATGGACTTTTGTCGCGTCGATTTGTGTATTGCTGGTGGCTTGACGGAGGCCAAAAAAATAGCGGGGTGGTGTGAAACGCATTATATCTATTTGGCACCGCATAACCCTTTGGGGCCTGTTTCTACGGCGGCTTGTTTGCATTTGTGTTTGTCATCGCCTTTGGTGGGCGTACAAGAATTGCCTCGGGTGCCGATGACGACCCTAACGGATGTGTTTCCAAAGCAAGTGCCATTTGAGAAAGGGTATTTGTTGGTACCCGAAGGTCCTGGGTTGGGCATCGAATTTAATGAAGAGGCTTTTGAAGGGATGGATGTTTATTCACCTGGTAAGGCCGTAGGTTTTAAACGGGCCGATGGGGCTTATACGAACTGGTAGAATGGGTGGAGGATTTAAGGAATGTATGCCATATGATTCATGTGGTTGGCAATTCGGTGTTGGATATTCCGTTGCGTTATGCACCCCAATGGTCTAACGATACAGCAGATGCTTGGACAACACAAAATGTTCACTTTTTACAAAACCCAGTTGGAGGTGTGTTGGGTGGGTGTGGTGCGGCAACGGCTTATGTGCTTGGAAAGTTGGGGCAGGCAGTTTCTTTAAATACCCAGTTGGGTCATGATCCTTTTGGCCAAGTTATTCGGGCTTGGTTAGCCGATGCTGGTGTGGAGGTTGTGGGTTCATCGGCGGAATATACCGCCGTAAACGTTATTCCTTTGGGTGAAGATGGATCACGACGCTCTTTGTATTATACGGGGTCGAAGATCGGTTGGGATGTCTCGCGAAGTGTTGTTTGTGACATTTTTTTTGCTTCGGGGTATGGGTTGGTGGATGCATCGGATATATCCGTTTTGACACAGGTGTTTCAACATATGCAAGCCCAAGGCCGTAAAGTGGTTTTTGACCCTGGGCCTTGGTTTATGATGCGATCAGATGAAAAGGAGATGTATCAAGCGTGGGCTTCTGTGGATGTGTTGGTGGGCACACAGGATGAACTCAACACGTGGGCTCAGGTGGATGATGTGGCTGGTCTTTGTTATACCTTAAGGGATTTAGGCCCCCAATGCGTGGTGGTGAAACAAGGTGCAGATGGTGCCTCATTTTGTGGTGGTGAGGGCTTGGTAGAACATGTTGCTACAAAGCGTGTACAACAAGCTTATACGGTAGGTGCAGGCGATACATTTAATGCGGGGCTTTTGTATGGTTTGGGTAAAGGAGATGATTTGAAACAATCGGTAGAATGTGCTGTGGATCTGGCCACCAAAGCGGTGCAAAGTGGACGGGGTGCATTGGGTGCTTTTGATTGATTGCGCGTTTGTATTGACAGGTTTTAATGGTTTTTTATATTTGGGTGCATTTTACGCGTTATAGAGTTGATCTTAAAAGGAGGATGTATGGCCAAAGAATTGAACATTGGCATGATTGGGTATTCGTTTATGGGCAAGGCTCATAGCAACGGATTTCGCCAAGTGTCGGCGTTTTTTCCTGAGTTGGGTGTGAAGCCTGTTTTAAAAGTGATTTGTGGGCGCAATGAAGCGGCTGTGAAAAGTGCGGCAGAAACATACGGTTGGGAAGAATATGCAACCGATTGGAAAAAGGTCATTGCGCGCGATGATATTGATGTGATTGATATTTGTACGCCAGGTAACCAACATTTGCCAATGGCCATTGCGGCTTTGGAAGCGGGCAAACATGTCATTTGCGAAAAGCCTTTGACAAACACATTGGCCGAGTCGAAAGAAGTGTTAAAGATTGCCAAGAAAACCCGCAAAAAAACGATGGTGGCTTTTAACTATCGACGCGTACCTGCAGTGGCTTTGGCCAAACAATTGATCGAAGAGGGACGCATTGGTCAAATTTATCACTGGCGTGCGGTGTATTTGCAAGATTGGATTATTGATCCCAATTTCCCATTGGTGTGGCGCTTAGAAAAAAAGAAAGCGGGCTCTGGGCCTCATGGCGACTTAAATGCACACATCATTGATTTGGCACTGCACTTGGTGGGCGACATCGATACGGTTGTTGGTGCCGATACCACATTTATCAAAGAACGCCCACTGCTTGATGCGGTTGCCGATGGGGGGCTTGGTGCAAAGGGGGGGAAGAAAAAAGGGCGTGTGACCGTGGATGATGCCACGCTGTTTTTGGCAAAATTTAAAAATGGCGCTTTGGGTTCTTTTGAGGCCACGCGGTTTGCTGCTGGACGACGCAATCACAATCGTTTTGAAATTAATGGTAGCAAGGGCAGTATTGTTTTTGATTTGGAAGACATGAATCATTTGCAGTTTTATTCGCGTGATGATGAAGACCATATGCAAGGTTTTCGCAAGATTATTGTGGGCGAAGGCAGTCAACCCTATATGGGCGCGTGGTGGCCACCTGGTCACATTATTGGTTGGGAACACACTTTTACGCATGAATTCAAAGATTTCTTTGAAGCGATTGTAAAGAACAAGAAGTTTTCACCCGACTTCAATGAGGGTGCAAAAGTTCAGGCTGTTTTGGAAGCGGTGGTCGATTCTGCCAAATCGAAGAAATGGTCTAAAGTGCCGAAGGTGTGACAATGCAAATTAAAGATGTAAAGAGATGATGGAGATTGAAAAGTTACTTCGGTTATGATCTGATCAAACACACTGGAATAAATTCCAGCGTTACGATATAGAAAGTCCTCCGGACTAAAAATCAAGAGCTCTATCGAACCATTTACATTTTTTACTTTTAATTCTTTTGACGGGAGTAAAAATGGCAAGACCTTGTACGTTGTTTACTGGGCAGTGGGCAGATTTGCCTTTGTCGGTGATGGCTGAAAAAGCGGTGACATTTGGATATGATGGTTTGGAGTTGGCGTGTTGGGGTGATCATTTGGATGTGAACAAAGCGGCATCGAGTGATAAGTATGTGCGTGAGAAAAAAGAATTGCTCGAAAAATATGATCTGAAGCTTTTTGCCATTAGCAATCACTTGGTTGGGCAAGCGGTGTGTGATTTGATTGATGAGCGTCATAAGGCCATTTTGCCACCCAACGTTTGGGGCAATGGTAAGGCCGAGCAAGTGCGCCAAAGAGCTGCCAAAGAAATGATGGTGACGGCTGAAGCGGCCAAAGCCTTGGGTGTGAAAGTGGTGAATGGTTTTACAGGGTCGTCCATTTGGCATTTGTTGTATTCTTTTCCCCCTGTATCTCCCAGCCAAATTGATGCAGGTTTTCAAGATTTTGCAGATCGCTGGAATCCGATTTTGGATGTGTTTAAGAAAAACCGCATTAAGTTTGCTTTAGAAGTGCATCCAACGGAAATCGCTTTTGATACGGCTTCTGCTGCGCGTGCGATTAAGGCATTAAAGGGGCGTAAAGAGTTTGGGTTTAACTATGACCCCAGCCATTTGGTGTATCAAAATGTCGATTATGTGGGCTTTATTCGCGAGTTTGGCGATCGCATTTATCATGTGCATATGAAAGATGCATATTTGTCACACACGCCCACCCGCGCAGGTGTGTTCGGCGGGCATACCAATTTTGGTGACCCCAACCGCAGTTGGGATTTTCGCTCACTGGGGCGTGGTAGTGTCGATTTTGAAGAGATTATTCGCGCACTCAACGATGTGGGTTATAAAGGCCCCTTGTCGGTTGAGTGGGAAGATTCGGGTATGGATCGTGAACACGGTGCTGCCGAAGCGGCGGCGTTTGTCAATGCGGTCGATTTTGAACCTTCTGGCAGAGCATTTGATGCAGCCTTTGCTGAATAATAAATGAGCGATCAGCAGTTAGCGGTCAGCCCAGAGATGGGTTGGCCGCTTTTTTCATGTGTTTGCCAAGTGGTGTATATCGCTTATCTTTAGGCAGGCTGTCACAAGTCACAAGTTTCAGGCAGAATTTGTTTTGAGATTTTGACCTGCGACCATTTTTTCGATTTTATTATTGATTATAGGAGTGCGCGCATGACATATCGTTATTTATTTTTGGCCTTGTTGATGTTGGTTTCTGCTTGTGGTCAACAAGCGGGAAAAACATTGGTGTATGGGCGCGGTGGCGATTCGGTGGGGTTGGACCCTGGGTTGGAGACGGATGGGGAGTCTTTTAAGGTGTGTGATAATATTTATGAGACCTTGGTTTCGTTTCATGCCGAAAGCACCGAACTGGCACCCGGTTTGGCCGAGTCTTGGACGGCTTCTGAAGATGGTTTGACGTGGACGTTTCAACTGCGCAAAGGGGTGACCTTTCACGATGGCAGTGCTTTTGATGCGCAGGCTGTGGTGTTTTCTTTGGCGCGACAATTTAAACCGGATCATCCTTTTCACAATGTAGAAGGTGCGTATCAATATTGGAGCAGTATGTCGATGAGCGATATTGTCAAAGACGTACGGGCCATAGATGATTTTACAGTGGCGATTGATTTGAAACGTCCCAATGCGCCTTTTTTGTCGAATTTGGCGATGAATTTTTGTGCCATTGTGAGCCCCAATGCGGTGAAAAAATGGGGGGCAGACTTTGCGCGTCATCCGGTGGGCACGGGGCCTTTTCAGTTTGTGGAGTGGATCAAAGACGATCGCATTGTGTTGGAACGATATGCCAACTATTGGGGGATGGCTCCTCAATTGGATCGGCTTATTTTTAGAAGTATTCCTGAAAACTCGGTTCGGTTAATTGCTCTATCTCAAGGCTCTATTGATGGGATGGACAACCTTGTGCCTGATTTTATTCCAAGCATTGAATCGGATGAACGGTTACAATTGCTTTCACAAGCCGGTATGAATGTGGGTTATTTGGCCATGAACATGGACAAGCAAACCTTTCAACAAGTGGCGGTGCGTCGGGCCATTAATCATGCCATCAACAAAAAATCATTGGTCGATAATTTGTATCAAGGTTTGGCATTGCCGGCGGTGAATCCCATTCCACCAACAATGTGGGGGTATCACGAAGGCATTAGTGGGTATGACTATAACCCAGAAAAAGCCAAACAGTTATTGGCCGAAGCGGGGATGCCCAATGGGTTTAAGACCACTTTGTGGGCGATGCCTGTGCCACGGCCCTATATGCCACAGCCGATGAAAATTGCACAGGCCATACAAGCCGATTTAAAAGCCGTGGGCATTGAGGCAGAAATTGTGACTTATGAATGGGGTACTTATTTGGATAAGGTGCAACGTGGGCAACACGATATGGCACTGTTGGGGTGGACGGGTGATAATGGTGATCCCGACAATTTTCTCTATGTGTTGTTGGATAAGAGCGCCACACAAATCCCGGCCAATAACATTGCATTTTATCGCAGTGAACCCTTGCATCAGGTGTTGATTGATGCCCAGCAAAGCAGTGATCAGGAAACACGAACGGCTTTGTATCGCCAAGCCCAAGAAATTGTGTTTCGCGATGCCCCATGGGTGCCTTTGGTTCACGCGGCACAAACAGCTGCGTTTAATAAAAGGGTGCAGGGTTTTCAACTGCATCCTACAGGGAGCAAGTGGTTTCACAACGTCCAGATTAAAGAATAAGTTTTTTGTGTTTTCTTGTGGTTAGGCGATCATTATTTATGCGCATGTATATTTTGAAAAGATTGTTGGCGTTGGTTCCTACGCTTTTGGGCATTACCGTTTTGGTGTTTTTGATGGTGCACCTTGTGCCTGGTGATCCGGCGCAAGTGATGTTGGGTGAACGTGCCAGTGCCGAAACTCTTGGGGCTTTGCGCCAAGAATTGGGCTTGGATCAGCCGTTGCATGTGCAGTTTGGGCGTTATTTGGGCGATTTGTTGCAGGGAGACTTTGGGCGATCCATCAAGTCACACGAACGGATTGCAGTGGAGTTGCAAGCCCGTTTTCCGGCCACTTTGGAATTGACGCTTGTGAGTATGATTTTGGCGTGTTTGTTGGGCATGAGCGGGGGAATTGTTTCAGCCATTCGGCGTAATACTGTGTTGGATTATGTGGGTATGACGGTTTCATTGGCTGGGGTGTCTTTGCCCATCTTTTGGCTGGGTTTGATGATGATTATGGCCTTTTCGGTGTGGTTGGGCATGTTCCCTGTGTCGGGGCGGTTGAGTGCCCATGTGTTTGTGCCCTCGGTGACGGGGCTGTATTTGATCGACAGTTTGCTTGCGGGCGATTTGGGGGCATTTGGTGATGCGCTTTGGCATTTGGTGTTGCCAGGTATTACGCTGGGTACGGTACCTGCCGCAGTGATTGTGCGCATGACACGCTCAAGTTTGTTGGAGGTCTTGCGCGAAGACTATATCCGAACGGCTTGGGCAAAGGGTTTGTCTGAGCGGGTGGTGGTGCTTCGACATGCGTTGCGCAATGCCTTTATTCCCATCTTAACGGTGATCAGTTTACAATTTGGATATTTGTTGGGTGGGGCTGTGATGACCGAGTCGATTTTTGCGTGGCCGGGTGTGGGGCGTTGGTTGGTTTTGGCGGTGTATTCACGCGATTTTCCTGCAATTCAGGGCGGTGTGTTGTTGGTGGCATCTACCTTTGTGGTGGTCAATTTGATAGCTGATTTATTGTATGCGTGGCTGGATCCCAGAATTAAGTATGATGGGTAAAGGCAAAAGTGAAAACCAGACGGTGGATACAAAGTGCAAAAGCAAAAGGCAGAATTCAGAGCAATTTACAGACAGACATGGATGGTTTGGAGTATAAATGGCTGATGCGATAGAAATGTCTCACTCATCTGAAACTTTTGGGCATCTGTTGTGGAAACGCTTGCGCAAGAACCGTTTGGCTGTGGTTGGAGGCGGATTGCTGGTCGTCTTTTTGGTCATGGCCCTTTTTGCCCCTTTGTTGGCACCCTACGATCCCTTGTCGCAAGATTTGTATAACCGATTGATGCCCCCATCGCTGGATCACCCATTTGGCACAGACGATTTTGGGCGCGACATATTGAGCCGCGTGATCTATGGTTCGCGCATTTCATTGCGCATTGGGGTGGTGGCGGTGGTGATCGCTTTGGCTTTGGGAACGGCCATTGGGTTGGTGGCGGGATATTGGGGGGGCATTTTGGATCAGTTGTTGATGCGTTTGATGGATTTGTTATTGGCTTTTCCAAGCATTTTGTTGGCAATTGGCATTGTGGCTATTTTGGGGCCGGGGTTGGAAAATGCGATGTTGGCCATTGGGTTGGTGGCGGTGCCACAATATGCCCGTTTGGTGCGTGCATCGGCGCTTTCGGTGCGTGAGATGGATTATGTGCAGGCTTCTCGTGCTCTGGGAGCGGGGCATATGCGCATTTTATTGGTTGCCATTTTGCCCAATTGTTTGGCACCATTGATTGTTCAAGCGACATTGGGATTGGCAACGGCGATCTTAGATGCGGCAGGTTTGAGCTTTTTGGGGCTTGGGGCACAACCGCCTATGCCAGAGTGGGGGGCCATGCTCAGCAATGGGCGGGAATTAATTGTGCGCGCACCTTGGGTATTGACCTTTCCGGGGGTGGCCATTTTTTTCACCGTTTTGGCATTTAATCTGTTTGGGGATGGCCTGCGCGACGCACTTGATCCAAAGTCTTGATATTATAAGGGATATGGGTTGTTTTTGGGCCCACGTTTTTGCCGAGCATTGGGACGTGAAAAATGCACGGTATTTTTTTTAAAATTTGGCCTTTTTTTAGGCGGTCCAAGGGTTGACTTTCGACTTGGCATGGGCTATATTGGGGTTACACAGAAAGGAGGTGGTCGGATGATAGAAAAGACTAGTGGAGGTGACTGTCGTTAGGTGCGCCTGCCGGGAGCGGGATAAACATCTCGAATGGTAGCGCACCTGGCAATCTAAGGCAGTGACCGAGCGGCTGTTATTCACCATTGAGACGGCTTTCCTTTTGTGGAGCCGTGAGGTGAAAACCGCTGTAATATATTGCGTCGCACGAAGATGCACCTATTTGGGTGTCCCGTCGTGCGGCGCTTTTTTATGCTCACGCTAAATAGAAAATGACAAATGAGGAGATGCACAGGTTTTTGGGGGGCAGGGCAGGACTTTTGCCGTTTACCATTTGCCGTCTTCTTTTTAATAGGTTCCTGCTTGACAAAATATATATATCTCTGTACTTTCTAAGGCTTACACCAAAAAATTTTGCAAAAGAGAGGAGGTGAATGGTCGCGTTGCAGGTCTTGACGCGGTTTATCTTATGAAAACACCGAGCGCTAAAAAAGAAGAAGTTGAACAAGCTTGGTTTGTTGCCGATGCCGAAGGGAAGGTATTGGGGCGTTTGGCCAGTGAAGTTGCTAAAATTTTACGTGGCAAACACAAGCCTATTTTTACACCCCATGTTGACACGGGTGATCATGTGGTGATCATCAATGCCGATAAGATCATGGTAAAAGGTGCAAACAAGCCAGAGCAAAAGGTTTATACCCGTTACAGTGGTTATCCGGGTGGTTTGAAAAGACAAACCTTTGCTGATGCAATGGAAAAACGTCCGACATTTGTGCTTGAACACGCCATTAAGGGCATGTTGCCACACAATAAGTTGGGACGACAAATGATTAAGAAGTTGCGGATTTATGCAGGTGCGGAACATCCTCATGAAGCACAAAATCCCCAACCCTTAAACGTCTAATTATATCTCTCAACCTTTGAGAGGAGGTGACAAGTTTGGCTGATGTATTATCTTCTGCAACAGGGCGTCGTAAAAACTCTACAGCACATGTGAAGTTGACACCTGGCGATGGCAAAATTACCATCAATGGTCTTTCTGCTTTGGATTATTTGAAGCGTGAAACGTTGGTGATGGTGATTGAACAGCCCCTCGAAGTAACCGAGACAAAGGGTTCTTATGACATTACGGCCAGTGCCAAAGGTGGTGGTTTGACCGGTCAAGCAGGTGCGGTGCGTTTGGGCATTGCACGGAGTTTGCGTGCATTAAACGAAGACAATCGCAAACCGTTGCGTGTGGCTGGTTTGTTGACGCGTGACCCACGTGCTGTTGAACGTAAAAAACCAGGACAACCTGGTGCACGTAAAAAATTCCAATTCTCGAAGCGTTAAGCAGTATCAAACTCCTCATGTATTTCTGATTGTGATTCGGGTGCTGTGTGTCTTTACCAGCGGGATCACAAGGTGACGGATACAGTGGTTTCAACCCATAGGGTGGAGGTTTCATGGCTGTTGTATCAATGAAGCAGTTGTTGGAGGCAGGGGTTCACTTTGGGCATCAGACCCGACGTTGGAACCCCAAAATGAAAAAATATATTTTTACAGAACGCAATGGCATCTACATTCTCGATTTGCAAAAGACATTGACGCTCATCGAAGACGCCTACAAAGTGGTGCGCGAAGCCGCCGAAACAGGTCGCCCCATTTTGTTTGTCGGTACCAAAAAACAGGCCAAGAAGATAATTGCAGATGCGGCAGAACGGGCCAATATGTTTTATGTGAATGACCGCTGGCTGGGTGGGATGTTGACCAACTTTCAGACCATTCGCCAAAGTATTCGCCGTTTGGATTTGCTCGACAAAATGAGCACCGATGGCACCTATGATCAACTGACCAAAAAGGAAGTGTTGCGCTTGGAGCGGGAACGCAAAAAATTGCAACTTTCTTTGGGTGGTATTCGCAAGATGGGTCGTTTGCCCAGCTTGATTTTTATTGTTGATCCCAAAAAAGAACGCATCGCTGTTGCCGAAGCTCATCGTTTAGAAATTCCGATTGTGGCCATGGTAGATACCAACTGTGATCCTGACGAAATTGATCACCCCATTCCGGGCAACGATGATGCCATTCGGTCGGTCAAATTGATTTCTGAATTGATGGCCGAAGCTGTGCTTGAAGGCACAAAAACCGAAGGCGATAAAGATGATGATATGACAATAGACGAAGCCGAAGGTCCTGAAATTACTGAAATTGATCCTAATAATAATTAATTAGCCTCCAACGGAGATCAGGTAACATGGCAATTTCTGCAAAAATGGTTTCGGAACTCCGAGCCAAAACCAATGTTGGCATGATGGATTGTAAAAAGGCACTTGAAGAGGCCAATGGCGATATGACCAAAGCCATTGAAGTCTTGCGCAAGCGCGGCGTGGCAAAGGCCGAAAGCCGTGCCGGACGCGAAGCCAAAGAAGGTGCCATCATTTCTTATATTCACGCCGGTGGCAAATTGGGCGTGATGCTTGAAGTGAATAGCGAAACAGATTTTGTGGCCCGCACCGATGAATTTCAAGAATTCTGCAAAGATGTGGCCATGCATATCGCTGCTGCCAGCCCTTTGGTGGTAAGCCGAGAAGATTTGGATGAATCTGTTTTGGAAAAAGAAAAAGATATTTATCGCGCTCAGGCTCTGGGAGAAGGCAAACCAGAGAAAGTGGTCGAAAAAATCATTCAAGGTCGCGTTGAAAAATATTATCAAGAAGTGGCTTTGATGGAACAATCTTTTGTTAAAAACCCAGACCAAACGGTTAAAGATTTGCTTGCCCAATTGGTCGCAAAATGTGGTGAAAATATTACGATTCGCCGGTTTGTGCGTTTTGTGTTGGGTGAAGAAAGCTAAAATTGTTTTGGAAGAATTAAAACGGCAGACACACTGTGTCTGCCGTTTTTTGCATATCGCTTGAAGGAGATTGCCATGGTTAATGACATTTTGTCTGAGGCAAAAGATTCGATGCAAAAGGCAGTGGAAGCTTTGCACCATGAACTGGCCACTGTGCGAACCGGGCGGGCGAGTACCCACCTTTTGGATCAGCTTCGCGTGGATTATTATGGCTCGCAAGTGCCCATTAATCAAGTGGCCAATGTTGGTGCTCCCGAACCCCGGTTGATTACGATATCACCTTGGGACAAGTCATCTATTCCACTGATTGAAAAAGCCATTCAAGAGTCGAAGTTGGGGCTTACGCCTTCTAATGACGGCACACTGATCCGGTTGGCCATTCCTCAATTGACGGAAGATCGGCGCAAAGAATTGGTCAAAATTGTACGTCAATATGCCGAAGAATGCCGTGTGTCGGTGCGGAATCATCGTCGTGATGCCAATGACTTGGTCAAGGCAGGACAAAAAGACGGTGAAATTCCCGAAGACGATGCCAAACGTGCATCTGACCAGGTGCAAGAGTTGACCAATGGCTTTATTAAGACCATTGACGAAGTTTTGAAAAACAAAGAAGAAGAGATCATGGAAGTTTAATACATTGCTTGGGGTGTTCTAAAATCTCTTATGATGTTTCTATAAGCCATTTCTAATTTAATTGGAAGTGGCTTTTTATATGTCAAAACTTTTGTTAGGACCCATCACAATGGTGTGCCGAAAGGGGCTATGTTTTTTGTGTGTTTTGGTCTTTGACTTTTGTACGGGGAGTTTATATTTTTAACTTTCGGTTTGTTTGGATACGATTGAACGGTTTATAGATGAGAAAGGGTTGGTCAAAAGATGGCAAAGATTAATGCAAATTACGATAAGTTGGCTGCTGGTTATTTGTTTCCCGAAATTGCACGTCGCACACGGGCCTTTTTAGATGCCCATGCGGGTGTGAGTGTGATGCGATTGGGCATTGGTAACACAACTGAGCCATTAACCCCGAGTGTGATTGCGGGGCTACACGATGCGGTTGATCAAATGGCCAATGTGGCAACCTATCGGGGCTATGCCGATGGGGGGGAAGGTGAACCCGAAATGCGCGAAGCCTTGGCCAAACGGTATGGTAAGCGCGGTGTGACGCTGGACCCATCGGAAGTGTTTGTGAGCGATGGCGGAAAGCCCGATTCGGCCAATATTCAATCGATTTTTGGCATTGACAATGTGGTGGCCGTGCAAGACCCCGCATATCCGGTATATGTGGACAGCAATGTGATTGCAGGACGCACGGGCTTGGCCCAAAACGGGCAATATGAAGGGCTTGTGTATATGCCTTGTACGGAAGACAACGATTTCTTCCCTGAGTTGCCCAAGCAGAAAGTGGATCTCATTTATATTTGCAGCCCCAACAACCCCACCGGTACAGTTGCAACCAAAGCACAGCTTGAAACGTTTGTTGCATATGCAAGGGAACATAAAGCTGTGATTATTTTTGATGCGGCTTATGCCGGCTACATTTCGGACCCCGATTTGCCCAAGAGCATTTATGAGATTGATGGGGCCAAAGAATGTGCGATAGAACTTAACAGTTTTTCAAAAGACACTGGGTTTACGGGGGTGCGGTTGGGCTGGAGTGTGGTGCCAAAAGAATTGGTTGTAGAAGGCACGGCACCGGGCAAAGTAAACGCACTTTGGAACCGCAGACAGAACACCTTTTTTAATGGGGCATCCAATATCATTCAGTTGGGCGCTTTGTCGGTCTTTACGGAAGCGGGTGAGCGTGAGTGCAATGAGATGATTGCATATTATATGGAAAATGCACGCATTATCCGCGAAGGTTTAGAAAGCATTGGTTTGACTGTGTTTGGCGGTGTTCATGCACCCTATTTGTGGTTGCAAACACCCAATGGTTTGTCATCGTGGGAATTTTTCGACAAGTTGCTTTCTGAAACCTATGTGGTGGGTACACCGGGTGCCGGATTTGGACCTGCAGGTGAAGGGTATTTCCGACTCAGTTCTTTTGGGCATCGTGAAAATATCCAAACAGCGGTTGAAAGCATTAAGACCAATTTGAAATTGTAATGATTGTGTCTCCCACTCCCTCAATCTGGGAGTGGGAGCATAAACCCGTGGGTGCTTTGTATGATTCGTTTTCTTCGCATAAGTGTGTGTATTATGTTGTTGTCTGGTTCGATATGCGCACAAGTGCGGGTGTCGTTTCAACACGAAAAAGTGATTGGCACACGGGGGAATGGCCCGGGTCAATTTTTAGAGCCCAATGCCATTGCGGTGGATATGACGGGTAATTTGTTTGTGGCCGATACGGGTAATGATCGGATTCAGAAATTGACCGCCGATGGGACTTTTTTGCGTGAAGTGGGTGGATTTGGTTGGCAAGATGGGCAATTTAACAAACCCACGGGCATTGCGGCTGGCAAAGGGTTGGAATTGTATGTGGCAGACAGCCGCAACAAACGCATTCAAATTTTTAATTTACAATTGTTGTTTGTTGGGGTTATTGGTGGCAGTGGCACCGAAGGGTCACCCGAATTTGGTGAATTGAGCCGCGTGACTTTAACCGATGCCGATGAAGTTTTTGTAACCGATATAGATGCCGATCAGTTGGTTCAAATTGATCGGTTTAGCCGCATTAACCGAGGTTACAGTGGTTTTGCTTATGACCGTGGGCGGTTGCGCCGCCCCATGGGCATTGCGGTAGATGGGCGTGATGGTGTGTATGTGTGTGATCGCGAAAATGATCGGGTGGTCATGTTTAACCGGTCTGGCAGTTTAAAACGGAGCTTGGGAGAAGATGTGTTGGTCGAGCCACGTGGGGTGTGTTTGACCCCCGACAAGATGCTGGTTGTGGCCGATTCGGGGCATCATCGCATTGTGGTATTTGACACCCAATCAGGGCGCGTGGTGGGGCATTTAGGTGGGCCCGATTCGGGCAAGGGACCGATGTCTTTTCGCAACCCGAGTGATGTGGTCTATGGTAAGGCAGGCGCTTTGTATGTTTTGGATTCGGGCAACAATCGCATTGTGCATTTGAAAATGCAGGTTTCAAGACAAGAGGGCAAGTCAGGCGATTAGAACGGGTGTGTGCATCATTTATTTTTATGATTTTATGGTCTTGAGGTTCGATATTGATACCACGTGTAAATTGAGGGCGGGATGTTCCGATGAGGGATGTCCCTTTTTTTTTGAGTGCTTGGGTGTTTGGGCTTGAAAGGTATCCGTGAATGCTTTGGCGTGTGTCCATTTTGATATGGCTATTTTTTACGGGTAATGTTTATGCCGATGTGCCCCCACCCGAGGTGTGGACGCTGTTTGATGGTGAGGTGCGTTTAAAAGCCGATGGCAGCCGAGGGCCTTATCGCATTGCTGATCGAGAAATTGAGGCACATGCTGTTCAGGTTTGGGTGGGGGGCGTGCTTCAGGAGAGAGACCGTGATTACGTGGTTTTACCTGTTCGCGCACAGGTGACATTTTTGAAGCAGATTAATCGAGGCGAAGATCTTGTCATTCGCTTTCGGCAAGTGCCCCAGGTGGGAGGATCGGTTTATCGGCGGCGTGTGTTTGTTGAGGAAACGGAACAAACGATGGGTGCTGTAGCTTCTGTTCAGCGTCGTGCACCGGTGATGCACACACCAGAGGAACCTTCTAAGCTTGAAATGGGGGGCAGCAAAAGTATTGAAGTGACGGTTGGGTCTGGGCAAAATCATCGTGTGAGTCAAGCTTTGCAAATGCATATTGCAGGTGAAGTGAGCGATGGGGTATCGGTGTTGGCGATTTTGTCTGATCGCAATTTGCCTTTGGGTGAGCAGGGCAGTACGGTGGGATTGCGTGAGTTGGATCGGGTTTTGTTTCAGGTGCGCGGCCCCGATGTGGCGGCGGATTTGGGCGATTTGGATGTGCGATTTGATCGCACACAGTTGGGGCGTTACAGAAGACAATTACAAGGCGCACAGGTAATGGTGGATCATTCCGTGGGCCAATTTTTGGCGATTGGGGCTGTGTCGCGTGGGCAATGGCGCACACATCGTGTGGTGGGTATTGAAGGCTACCAAGGGCCTTACCAACTTCCTGGTGCCAGTGGGTTTTTGAGCACCATTGTGGCAGAATCGGAACGGGTGTTTTTAAATGGGCAATTGCTCAATCGGGGTGAACAATTGGATTATGTTATGGATTATGAGCGTGGTATCATCCGCTTTGCCCCTGAGCAACCCATTGTGGCGTCCAGCCGAATTTTGGTGGAATATCAAATTTTGGATGAAGGTGCTCAAAGTCGTTTGGTGGGGTTTGATGGGGCGGTATCTTTGGGTAAAAATGGTTGGTCTGTGGGATCCACTTTGATTCGTGAAAGTGATCAAGTGATCCTTGCGGGCATTGAAACGCCAGGGTTATCTGGCACGCATCGACAAGTAGCGGGTTTGGATGCTACTTTTGCGCCGAGAGATGGGGTAAAACTGATAAGCCAAGTGGTTTGGAGCGATGATGGCAATCAAAAAGGCCATGCTGTGGATGTGGATGGTCTGTGGACGTCGGATTGGCAAAATGAAAATATGTTGCAAGTGACAGGGCGGTTTCGGCAGGTGAGTGAGGGGTTTGAAGGTTTTGAGCGTTTGGATGTGGGGCAACGTGAAGGCCGTTGGGGGTGGCAACCTGAAACCCGATTTCAAAATGAACGCGAAGGTGAGTTGGGTGTTAAATATACTGTAAGTCACATTTCCCTGAGTGGTTTGTGGGGGCGGCGCACAGGTGATATGGCGGCAGATCGTCGCGCTTTTGGCATTGGGGTTCCTTTTGGGGCCTATGAATATGAACACTTGGGCCGTTCCGTTGGCGGGTTGACACGGCAACGGGCGCACTTGGAAGGACAAAAAGGTTTGTTTCGATCGGGTATTCGAGGCACATTGGAATCTGCAGAAGGTGAAGGCGTGCCAAGTGCATCGGTGTTTTATGCCACAGATCCGCAAGCGTTTGCATTAGATGGTATTCGTTTGGGTGAGGTGACTTGGGATGTGGCTGTGGGGCAGAACAAATGGAACTGGCGGTCTGAATGGCGGGTCAGGCAAATACGACAGAAAAAAACCGTGTGGCAAGATTCTTTGCAAGCTTGGTCACATACCCATCAGGCCAAGGTCGATTGGCATAGGTGGTCGGTGTCGGGGCTGTATGGTCAAACGGTGAGTCATTTGGGGGCCGTTGCGATCACTCGGCGGGTTACGCATTTGGGGCGCACCCGTGTAAATTATTCGGGAAGAGGATATTCGCATCAAATTTTTTACCGCATTTCAAGCTCGGGAGTGGAAAAACGTCAGCCCATTTATGTGGATGTGGGGCGTGGTTTGGGGTCTTATGTGTGGGAGGATGTGGATGGTGATGGTGAAAAAGATGCTGAAGAATTTGTGCCTGATGTAGATGGCAATTATGAACCTGTGTATCCGGCGGGAACTGGTTTTTTACCTGCTCGTGAAGGGGTGTTGGGAATGCGCATTGAAACCGACTTGGGGCGTTTGTTCAATCGGTCGTTGGGGTTTGTCTCTGGGGTGTCAGTGGATGCATCTGTGAATGCAGAGCGTCAGGTCATTTCCAATGCGATTGGGCCGTGGCATTTGTTGGGTGTAGAAGAAAAACCCGATATACAAATGGCGCAGCGCGACGGGCAGGTGCGCTTGCACATTTTTCGATATCACAAACGCGGGTCTTTGCGCATTTCTGGGCAAGTGCGAGACCGTGTGGATCGGTTTTTTTATGGCGGTGGGCGCACGTCTTTGCGCCAGGCCAGTTTGGGTGGACGATTGCGCTTGGGGCGCGAGGGTGACTTAGATGGTGAGGTGACAACACAGTGGCACAAGCGCACAGGTACTGAGGTCTTTGCATTTTCCATTCGGTCTTATTCGGGGCAAGGGCGTGGTTCTTGGCGTGTGTCACAAGACTGGGATATGCGATTGGGGGTGTTGGGGGGGCGCGATGATGACGCTCAGCGCGACTTACGGGTGCATTATATTTCATTGCAACCCGAAGTGATTCGCAAATTAGCGGGGCGGGGCCGTTTGCGTGGGCGTGTGGATTGGACAAAGATGACTGCAACTGGCGATGTGCCTCTTTTTTTAGGTATGGCCAATGGCAATCGGGTGGGGCAAAATTGGGTGTGGCGGTTGGGTGTCGATTATCGATTTGGGCGATATGTGACCGCTTTGGTGTCTTATGATGGTCGCAAGCGGCCCACATTGCCTGTGGTTCATTTGGGGCGGATGGAAATGCGAGCCGTGTTTTAATGGACAAACGAAATAAAAAATGCGAAGGTGTTTTGCGCTGTGTGGTGGAGGTGTTTTGGATGTTTGGATGGATAATGGTGTTGTGTGGTTGGGCTGGGGCGCGTTCTTTGACAATTGATGACGTGGTTTTTGATGGCTCGCGTGTTGTTTCTGAAGATGTTTTACGCAAAGGGTTGTTGATGCGGTCTGGTATGCCATTGGACAGTGCTTTGGTGGTGGGCGATATGAAACGCATTTTGCTACATTATCAACGCGTGGGTTATTGGCAAGCGCGGGTGCATTTTCCCGAAGTGGTGACCAAGGGCAATCGGGTGATTTTGCGGTTTCGGATTGAGGAACATTCGCGTACTCAAGTTGAATCTTTGGACGTGATGGGAGATTCTGTTTTTGCAGCAAAAGAACGAGATGCGAATTTGACCATGCCAGTGGGAACGGTTTTAACAGCTGGACGATTAAATGCACAAATGGAAACGCTTTTGCAATTTTACGAAAATCGTGGTTATCCATTTTGTGCGTTGAAACCAGGTGTGATATTTGTAGAAGACAATGCACGTGTGGTGGTTGATGTGCAATTGGGGCCTTTGTGTGTGGTGGATACGGTTGCTTTTGAGGGCAATGCGCTGACACGCGCAGATGTGTTGTTGCGAGAAATGCGTTTGATAATGGGCGAGGTATACGATCAGCGCAAGGTGGATCGGGCGATGCGGTATTTGCGTCGTTTGCGATTTTTAAATTTTGTCGATGAGCCCGATGTGCGTCGAGAGGGTGATGTGACAACTTTGGTTATACGTGTGCAAGAAGCGCGTACGGCACGGGTGGAAGGCAGTGTGGGGTATGCAGGGGAAGGACGTGGGGTTACTGGGGCTTTTGCATTGGATATTCACAATGTGGCTGGGGCTGGGCGTTTGGGGCAGGTGGCTTGGCAAAGAACGGGTGAAGGGGCATCTGATTTGCAAATACGACTTGAAGAACCGTGGATGTTGAACAGACCGTTTTCGGCCCATTTTGAGTTGGACATGCGAGAAAGATTGGGGTATTCGGAGTGGGGGGTGGGCATTGGGGCCACGGTGCGTGCTTGGGAGGGGCGAACGGTTTGGGGCCAAGTATCTCGTGGGCGTGTGGTGCCCGATTCGTTGGGGTTTGGTGTGTATGAACCGAGCAAGCGGTGGGCGATGACAGTGGGGGGGGCGTTTGATGTGCGTGATGATGTGTGGAACCCAAGGCACGGATGGGTGGGCGATACGTCTTTGGAATTGAGCCGTGTTGCGGTGGGGGGGATATCTGTGGTTCGGCGGTTGCACACGGCACATGTAGAGGTCATTTTGCCTCGGGGCGTTAGATCGGTCGGGGCGTGGGCGGGGCAGGGGCAATGGGTGTCACAAGGGGGTGGGGTACCCAATGAGGCACGTATTCGGGTGGGAGGTGCTCGTTCGATACGGGGGTATCGGGAAGAAGCCTTTTTGGCCACTGAAGTGGGGTGGGGGGCTTTGGAATGGCGCTATCTTATAGGGGCGCGTTCACGATTGTTTGGGTTTGTTGATGCGGGGATTTTAAGAGATATAACGGGGCGTGTGGTGCCTATTGGATATGGTGTGGGCATGGTTTTGCAGTCAAAAATGGGCATGGTTGGATTTGATGTGGGGTGGGCAAGAGCCGATGGTTTTGGCGATGGAAAAGTACACGTGCGGGTTGTCAATTCATTTTAATCAATTGGAAAATTTGGAGGAACGGATGGATTGTTTTAAAGATTATAGAGATTTTGTGGGCAGCAGACCGGAAAATTTTTTTAAATCGACCTTGTTTGAGAGTGGGCGTTTGATGTTGGGGCTCAATTGCCTTGAGCCTGGCCAAGAGCAGGCTGTTCATGCCCACGATGGGCAAGACAAGTTCTATTTTGTCTTAGAAGGTGAGGGTGTGTTTACGGTGGGTGAGGTGGTGCAAACGGCAGGTGAGGGGATGACGGTGTGGGCACCTGAAGGGGTGGATCATGGGGTGCGCAATGCAGGTGATACCCGTTTGGTGGTGTTGATGGGTATGGCACCTGCACCAGGGCATTAAGGACACGTCGTTTTCTTAAGTGAAAAATGGGAACAATGTGGGCAAGTTGCTCTTGGTGAGTTGCCCGCCATATTCGCAGACTTCGAAGGCTTCGGCATATTGAATGGCGTTGCCCCGTTCTTTTCCATAAAGACGAATGAGTAAGTCGCGGTTTTGGTTGGCCATGTTTTTAAATGGGGTGAGGCGGTGTTCGAGCCATTGTCGTCTGTCGGCAGGCGTTTTGGGCACTTGGTCTAAGACGCCTGCATTAAATGGCAACCATTCGTACATTTGAGAGGCGTGGCAATGGAGCATGTCCATTTTCTTTTCGATAACTTCATCTATGCCAATGGCAACATCTGCCACAAATGGGGCGGGTTTTTGGAAGTTGTCGCTTAAGTAGGCAATGACAGGGTTATAAGATAGGGCTGGGGTGTCGGTGCAAATGTTGGGCACTGTCACCATATAGGCCGAGTCTTGCACCAACATGGCTGTGTATCGGTGGTCGGGGTGATAGTCGTTTGGCCGATGGGTTAATATGAGATCGGGCACAAAGCTTCGAATGTGTCGAATTATTTTTTTTCTGTTTTCAAGCGTGGGTTCCAACTCGCCGTCGTGGTTGTCTAATACGTGATACTCAATGCCGGCAACGGCCCCGGCAGCTTGGGCTTCTGCTCGGCGCCTGCGGGCCAATTCGCCACCACCTATTTCGTGATGCCCAGCATCGCCATTGGTGACCGATACAAAACGCACGGTGTGCCCCATTTGGCCATAAAGAATACCCACGCCACCGGCTTTGATGTCGCAATCGTCGGGGTGGGCGCCAAAGACGAGTATTTTGAGTGGTTTTTTTTGCATAAGAACGCTCCAGATCAAATTTGAGATCAGCCGTATGGCTGGCAATATACGTGTCTTTTATGGTCTTTGCAAATGCTTATCTTTTATTGTGGATGACGCCCGTGAATGCGGTATAAACCAATGCCACAGCCCAAGGCACCAAGACAAAAAAGAAATCCTATGCCAAAAGGCCAAATAGGCCCCCACTCGATGAGTTTGCCTGCGCCCAAACTGCCCGACAGCATTCCCAAGCTCCAAGACAAATGAGCAGCACCAACCACTCGGCCTTTTTCGCCTTCGTCGGCAATAAGTTGAATGAGACCAGGCATGGTGGTAGAGAGAGACCACGCCGAAGCGGCGGCAATGATGCCAAAGGTGTAAAGCCCCCAAAGCGTGTGGCCCGTT
Source organism: Candidatus Latescibacterota bacterium (assembly GCA_038279365.1). Lineage (GTDB taxonomy): Bacteria > Latescibacterota > UBA2968 > UBA2968 > UBA2968 > JABIFK01. The sequence continues at coordinate 44,415 of JAYODI010000037.1, forward strand.
AGGGCAAGCCCCAAGGCACTGACCGCAACGAGTGAGGCGGCAATGATGATGGGTTGCCAACGTCCAATGCGGTCGCAAAGACGGCCGGTAAGAATTTGAAAGAGGGCTGCAATGGAGAGGCTGATGGCTGTAAAGGTGGTGGCGGCGGTGTTGGTGCCACTGAGGCGATAAATGAGCAAGGGCAGCAAGAGCGTGACGGCTCCCCAATAGCTGGTGGGCAAATAGCGAATGCCCAATAAGAGGCGAATGTCTGCGCGTTTAACCAGTTTGATCAGGCCCGATAAGCTGCGGTCGCTGCCTTTGGTTTGCGGGGAGGGAATAGCGGGCAATAAGAAGGTGGTGAGCAGGAGCAACCCGATTCCCGATAGGGTGGCACACACCCCAAGCGATTGAAAACCCAGTGTGTCGGCAATGGGGCCTGCTAGTAAGTTTCCTGCAGCGGCACCCAAGGTATTGCCCAAAAAATATCCGGCAGAAGCCATGCCAATAACGGAGGCCGGGGCGGCACTGATGAGGTAACTTTGGCCCCCAGCGCTGTTAAAACCAAAGGAGAGGCCAATACCGGTGCAAAGAAAGGTGAGCAGGAGCGGGTCACCCGTAAAGAAGATGCTGCCAGTCAGAATGGGGCCCAATACCCCAATCATATAAACGGGCTTGATGCCCCAGCCATCGGCCAACCGACCGGCGGGCACTGCAAAAACACCACCGAGTATGAGAAATACAGCGCGTAAGCTGGCTGAAAAAATGGGCGCGCGTGCAAGTTCCGATTCGACATAAACGGGCAACAAAGAATTGAGTGGTGCGGCAACAAAGCTGCTAAAAAAAGAGATGACCAGTAGGGCGATAAAGCGTTTGTTGAGCAAGGGCGAAAGAGAAGACATAAATGGACTTTCAGGATGAATAAATATTTCAAATATGGCAAGAACCTGTGACCTGTGGACCTGCAATTTTAAGCCTGCGGAATATCGGGGTCGGTGCACACACTGTCAAGGTTTATGATTGGGAGGAAGAGAATGGCTTTTTTGCAATTGCCCGCACAGTATTACAAACAACACGATGCGGATCTAACCGCAGACATTCCGGGGCGAGGGTATGATGGGTGGACAACGCGGATGTTGGATGTGCCTTTGGCACGCACGGCGTTGGTGAGTATGCACGCGTGGAACCCTGGGCTGGTGGATGAGATTCCTAAGGGTGTGGATTCGCCGTATGCGGGGTGGTTTCGGTTTGTAGAATATTTGTCTCGTGCTGTGCCCATTACACAAACGGTGTTTCCACCCTTGCTTCAGGCGGCGCGTGAGGCGCAAATGACGGTGATTCACGTGGGGTCTACTGAGGCGTATTTGGGTAAGTATGAAGGGTATCGACAGGCACGCAACTTGGCCGGAAATGCACCAGGGCGCCCCGCTGGGGCCGTTGATGATCCATTGCGCCAACAGTGGCAAGAGGAGCGTCTTGTTCAAATGCGGGGCAAGAAGAACGGTGAGGAGATTAAAGCAGGGCAACAGTTTTTGGATTTCCCACCCCAAGCTATGCCCATTTCAGGCGAAGCGATTGTGGCCGATTCTCATCAACTGAATGCCGTTTGCCGCGAGAAGGGCATTTGGCATTTGGTGTATATTGGGTTTGCGATCAATTGGTGTTTGTTGGCCAGCCCGGGTGGCATGATTGATATGAGCCGAATGGGATATGTGTGTTCAACCATTCGGCAGGCCACCACAGCGGTGGAGAATAAGGAGACGTGCTCGGATGAGTGGGCCAAGGCGGTGGCGCTTTGGCGCGTGGCATTGATGTTTGGATACGTGTTTGACGTGGATCCTTTTGTCACGGCGTTGCAAAATGTGGCTACATCATAAGGATGTCTTGTTTGGGGCGGCTGGGCATAATGTTTTGGCGCAGTTCTCTTTCAATGATGTCTTGGCGGCCTGCGCTGATAAAGAGGTCACACAGTTTGATGAGGGTTTCTTTGTTGGGGTGTAAAAAGACCAAGCCCATTCCAATGTCGGTGTGGCGCACCACTGCGGCTTTGATGGGAATGGTGTTGTGACCCGACATCGGGTGCAGGGTAATGTCACATTCGGTTTTGAGAGGCAGTTTGTTTTCTGCAACCACTTGTAAGCCGCCCAAGCTCAGATCGCGCGTTTCAACCGAAAAAGTTTGGTAGTTGCCGACTCTGATTTCGACGCCCACTTTAAATTCGAGGCGGGTGTTGGTGCGGTTGTCCATTTCATTCTCCTTGATAATTGGCAGGGCTTACATCAAAAAGCAATTTGTGAGCCAATTACTCAGGGTGAAGATTAGTGGTTGTTTTTTTTTGATTTTCCGTTTTTGATGCCCATAAAATGTGTTGCAAATGTGCCAAAATGCATCATAAACTTGTCATAAATCTACACAATTTTTGTAATTGCGCCAGAAAAGGTTTGGGTGCAAAAACGATGAAATTGTATTGTATTTGAAAAATGAACCTCAGGTATTGACTTTTTGAGTGAGACAAGGCACCTTGTAACGGTTGGGCATTTACTTTAAACACGTGGTTTTAAGAGGAGCGTTTATGAAAGGCATTATTTTGGCCGGGGGGTTGGGCACGCGTTTGTATCCACAGACGATTTCTATTTCCAAGCAAATTATCCCTGTGTTTGACAAGCCAATGATTTATTATCCGATGTCTGCGCTCATGTTGGCCAATATTCGCGAGTTTTTGATTATTTCCACCCCCCAACATATTGGGCTGTTTAAGCAGTTGTTTGGGGATGGTTCGCAGTTGGGCTTGCAAATTGAATATGCGGTGCAAGAAAAACCCGGCGGTGTTGCTCAAGCATTTGTGGTGGGCGCAGATTTTGCCAAAGGGGAACCTTGTGCGCTGGTGTTTGGAGACAATTTGTTTTATGGGCACGGGTTGACCGATATGTTGAAAGAGGCAGGCACTGTGACCGACGGCGCGTTGATTTTTGCTTATTACGTACAAGATCCACAGCGCTACGGTGTGGTGGAGTTTGATGATCAGTTTAATGTGTTGAGCATTGAAGAAAAACCGGCCAAGCCAAAGTCCCATTACGCACAGACAGGGTTATACTTTTACGACGATGAGGTGGTGGATATTGTGAAAACACTAAAACCGTCGGCGCGGGGTGAGCTTGAGATTACCGATTTGAACAATGTGTATCGCGAGCGGTCCAAGTTGCGGGTGCAGGTTTTGGGGCGCGGTTTTGCGTGGTTTGATACGGGCACACACGAGAGTATGCTTGAGGCGAGCAATTTTGTCGAAACCATTGAGCACCGTCAGGGGTTGAAGATTGCGTGTTTGGAAGAGATCGCTTATCGCAAGGGGTACATCAGTGCCGAGCAGGTGATGAAGGTGGCCAATTTGAGCAAAGACAATCCGTATTGTATTTATTTGAAGAATATGGTTGAGGGTACGATTTAGGTTTTGATTGAAGGGGGTGCAATGATTAAATCGTTGGTGTTTGGTGGGGCAGTGATTGAGTCTGCGCTTGCCAATGTGGGCTTGACCATTTTGCGGGTCTTTACCGGGCTGAGTATGGCTTTTGCACACGGCTTGGGAAAGATTCCGCCGTCTGAACGTTTTGTAGAAGGCACAGCCAATATGGGATTTCCAATGCCCGAGTTTTTTGCGTGGGCGGCAGGGCTTTCAGAGTTTGGCGGTGGGGTGTTTCTGGCACTGGGTTTGTTCACACGCCCCTCGGCATTTTTCTTGTGTTGCACCATGTTTGTCGCAGGGTTTATTCGACACGCCGCAGATCCTTTTGGCGGAAAAGAAAAAGCCCTTCTGTTCTTGGCCATTTCTCTGGCGTTTTTGCTGATCGGCGCAGGGAAATATGGTGTTGACGCGTGGGTGAGATCACGTAGATAATACATTTGGTGCTAAAATTAAACGCCACACGAAAAGGTGTGGCTTTTTTGTGTTATTTAGAATATGTCAACAAAAACATAGATTTGTTAATTTTTTAATTAAATAAAAACAAATATATATAAAATATAATTTTAATTTTTTGTATTTATTTCAGTGAAATCGTATAAAAATTAGGGATTTTGTATTGATAAAGGGTTGATGGTCAGTGTGTCAGATATGGTGTGGCTTTTTTATCAAGTTTGAAGACTTGGAATATTTCCC
>JAYODI010000038.1:0-48500 GCA_038279365.1 Candidatus Latescibacterota bacterium
TTAGGGACGCCAACGGATTGTTATACGTGTCACAAATTAGATTATGAGCAGGTTCGTGTTCCGAACCATGTGACAGCAAACTTTGAACAAGATTGTGTGAAATGCCATACTGAAACGGCTTGGGCACCATCGACCTTTGATCATAATCAAACGGGTTTTGAACTTGTCGGTGGACATAAGACAGTCGATTGTGTGAGTTGTCATGTGAATGGTGTGTTTTCAGGGACGCCAACGGATTGTTATACGTGTCACAAATTAGATTATGAGCAGGTTCGTGTTCCGAACCATGTATTGTCTCTGTTTAGTGTAACGTGTTTGGAATGTCATACTCAAACGGCTTGGGAACCTGCCTTATTTGACCATAATAAAACGCAGTTTCCACTTACAGGACGGCACAGTACGACTGATTGTGCGAATTGTCATACGAACGGTGTGTTTGCTAATACAGCCATGGCTTGTTACGCCTGTCATCAAATGGATTTTCAAAACGCACGGGATCCAAATCATGTGTCTGCCCGTTTCCCTGATGCCTGTGAACAATGTCACAATACCAATCGTTGGGAACCCGCACAGTTTGATCACCGACGCTTTTTCCCCATTTATTCAGGTAAACACCGTGGGGAATGGGATACCTGTGCCGATTGTCACACACACCCTGCAGATTTTAAAACGTTTTCTTGTCTAACATGTCACGAGCACAGTCAGGCGCGCATGGATCGTGAGCATCGTGGGCGAAGAAATTATGTTTATGAAAGCCAAGCCTGTTACGGTTGTCATCCTGACGGAGATGATTAATATGAAATTCTCGTTTTTAAGTTCTATGATTGGGATGGGTGTGTTTTGTTTGCTTATGACTGTTGATGCTCAGGAAAGTATTAAGGTATCAGGCAAAGTATTACAGCTTGCGGGGAACACGATCTATGTTGACGTGGGTAAGAATAAGGGATGGGAGGACGGTCAAGTTTTAACAGTGTTTCGCAATAAAGAAAGGATTGGGCAAATAAAAGTGATTCGGTTATCGGATCGATTTTGTGCCTGTGAGGCTGTGGAGGGTCGTGAACCGGTGCGTGTAGGTGATGAAGTCCGTGGAGATGTTCAAGTCATTTTGGAACCTTCAGAAAAAGAATCATTGATGGAGGATAATGATGTTGCTCATTCAGTGGATATATCTGATCAATCTGGCGAAATACCTTTACGTGTATCTGATGACATCGCTGAATTACGTGCCATAATTCGTGGGCGGGTTTCTTTGAGATATAGCTTTTTGAATGATCAATCTGAGGCCAATCGCGATGTACATCAACCTGCAATGCTCATGGATTGGGAGGCGTCACAAATTGCAGGAACTGGATTGCGGGTCAACTTTCGTGTTCGCGCCCGAAGACAATCTGCAGCAGGCTCATCTCGAGCTGTGCTGAGGTTATATGATTTGGGGTTGCATTATGAATCACCTGACAATCGTTTTATTGTGGGTGTTGGGCGATTGAGCCCTACAATTGTTTCGGGCGTTGGGGAATTTGATGGGGGGCTGGTGAATCTCAATGCTGGTCATCAGGTTCGTGTCGGATTTTTTGGTGGATATCAACCCGACTATCAGACATCTAAATTCAATTCTCAGACACGCAAGGCAGGTGCCTTTGTCAATTGGGAACACCTGGGTATGGGGTATTTGCGACAAAATACCACCCTTGCATTTGTGGGTGAATATGAAAAAGGTCAAAATTCACGTGAGTTTTTTTATTTGCAAAATTCCATTTGGCTTGGGCGAAGTGTTTCGCTTTTACAGCAGATAGCTGTAGACTTAAACCGTAACAATGTATCAGCACCAAGAAAAAAAATACAATTTCGCAATGGGTATTCCTCGTTGCGCATATCACCGACATCTTATTTCTCAGTGCGCGTAGGATATGATGCGCGAAACCAGTTTGCCTCTCATTTATATGACTCCATAGAAGACAGTTTGGTCAGTGTGGCGTTTCGTCAAGGATTTCAAGGTGATGTTTCTATTAGACCTTTTCGCAGCGCGTTGCTCTATGCACGGGGAAATATCCGTTTGAAAGCGGGTGAAGAAAGCAGTCGGGCATGGACGGTTGGTGGATCGGTAAGTAATTTTTTATATAGTGGTTTGCGTTTGCGCAGTCGATACACACACATCCAAGGGGCATTTGGCTTGTCGCGTGATATAAGCTTTGGAGGGGCACGATATATTGGGCGGTGGGTATATCTTGATGGTGAATGGGGAACCTATCAGTCCGTGATGCCAACCATTGTGGAGACGCGGCACCGTTTGACTGGGCGTTTGCAAGTCTATTTACCAAGGCGAACTTTTTTGAACCTTGAGCATACTGTTTATTCTGGGATTTTTAAACACGCCATGACTTTTGTAGAATTAAGCACACGATTTTGAGGTGATCATGGAAACGGTGAGCATTGGACTTATATTGGTCCTTTTTACAATCATACCCTATGTCTTTTTTATTAAGAAAAGTGAAAAGAAAAATAAAGATGCTTTTGAGTGGTCCCAAAAGGCAGGTTTGGATGAGCCCGTGTCGCTGCATCCACAAATCAACCCTGACGCGTGTTTGTGCAGTGGGGCATGTGTAAAAGCATGCCCAGAGAAGGATGTGTTGGGCATTGTTTCTGGTCGTGCTCAATTGATACAGGCTTCCCGTTGTATTGGGCACGGAGCATGTGCAGATGCCTGCCCTGTAGAGGCCATACAACTGGTTTTTGGAACGGCAACACGTGGTATAGAAATACCCAAGGTTACCCCTCATTTTGAGAGCAATATTCCCAATTTATATATTGTTGGAGAATTGGGTGGTATGGGGCTTATTCGTCATGCGGTAGATCAAGGGCGTCAAGCCATTGCACATCTTGCACCACGTGTGGATCGAAGGGGGGATGATATTTTGGATGTTGTAATTGTTGGTGCGGGGCCTGCTGGGGTATCTGCTTCATTAGAGGCTAAGCGGTTGGGGTTAAAGTTTGTGACGTTGGAACAGCATGATATTGGAGGTGCCATTAACCATTATCCACGAAAAAAATTGGTTATGACACACCCAATGGATATTCCCTTGTTTGGAAAAGTTCATGTGCGTGAAATGTTAAAAGAAGAATTAATGGATCTGTGGATGCGTGTGATCAAACAAACAGATTTAGCGATACAAACACAGCAAAAGGTGGAACAAATTAATCGAAGAGATGATGTGTTTGAAATTCAAACACTGACAGGCTTTCATGTTGCAAAAAATGTGGTTCTGGCGATCGGGCGGAGAGGAACTCCGCGCAAACTTGGTGTGCCAGGAGAAGGGTTGTCAAAGGTGGCTTATAGTTTATTAGAGCCCGAGCAGTTTCAAGGGATGTCGGTATTGGTGGTTGGAGGGGGAGACAGTGCTCTTGAAGCTGCATGCGCGTTGGCGGAGGAACCGGGTAATCGTGTTACGGTATCTTATCGTAGAGAAAAATTTCAAAGGCCCAAAGAAGATGTGCGCCGTCGCTTTGTTGCGCTTCTAGAACAAGGCAAAATCGAAATGTTGTTTTCTTCACAGATTGAAGCCATTGAATCAGATCGGGTCTTAATGGATGTGAATGGTGCATACAAAAAAATTGCAAATGATCAGGTTTTTATCTTTGCAGGGGGTGAGGTACCCACAGACTTTTTAAAAAAGATCGGTGTATCTGTTGAGACCAAATTTGGAACGGTTTGATAGTTTTTGGGCATAGGGAGTAAGTTGCCAATGATAAGAAGAAAGATATTGGGGTATGTATTGTTTATTGTCTGGTTGGTGGTTACGGTATATGTGGGGGGACATGGTTGGGCTTATTATCGTTTGCCGTTGCCTGAACGCCCGTTATATCCTGATCATCAGTTGCTAAAACCGGGTGGTTTTTGGGGGCACAATTTGGGTGTTGCGGGGGCTTTGTTAATGGTTGTTGGTGTGGTGATGTATATGATGCGAAAGCATTTGCGTTGGATGACGTGGGGAAATTTACGAACGTGGTTGACAATTCACATTTTTTTATGTGTGATGGGGGCAACTTTGGTAACCTTTCACACGGCATTAAAAGTGGGGGGCCTGGTCTCGATCAGATTTTGGTGTAGGCTCGGTGTGGTGCTGAGTGGGGGATGGGGCAGGTATGTTTATGTGCGTATTCCAAGAGACCTAACAGGGCGTTCGATTACATCAGAGCAACTCTTAATACAGTCTCATAAGATTATGGGCGATATCGCAGAGCAACTGGGACCTAGGCATGAGGCTTTGGTTTTGTTGAACGCAATTGTGTCGTCCAAACATGTTGGGTTTTGGGGGTTGGTAACAACTGATTTGAAGCGTTTGGTTCATTTCAGGCGCGTTGTACATCTCTTAAAAAAAGACAGCCATTTACCATCAATACATCTTCATGCCGTAATAAACCTTACCAAAAGACAAGCAGGTTTACAACGAAGTATACATTTTTATCAGACTTTGCAAAATGTGTTGCACTATTGGCATGTTATCCATTTGCCATTTACAGTGGTGATGTTTCTGGTGATGATCATCCACATTGGCGTAGCCATTCTTTTTGGCCACCGATGGTTATTTTAGCATGGTAAAGATCATTGTAGATCTGTTGTTGTGGGCAATATGGCCCTGCACCATATCGGCCTATGCACAATTGTCTCCTGGGGCGTTGGCGAAAGCACATGCCCATTTAGAAGGCCTGAGCAATTGTACACAGTGCCATGAACTTGGCCAGCATATAGACAACATGAAGTGTTTGGCGTGTCACACCGAAATTCGTTTGAGAATAAATGATAAACGCGGGTTCCATGCCACTGTTAGAGACAGCAATTGTATTACCTGTCACAGTGACCACAATGGTCGTGCTTTTGAAATGATTCATTGGCCCAACGGAGAAATGGGAGATTTTAATCACGATCTGACGGGTTTTTCTTTACAAGGAGAGAAACACCAAGCTGCTCAATGTCGTGATTGCCATCAATCTAAGAATGTGCGTTCTGGAGATATTTTAGAAAATAAAAAGAAGTCATTGGACCATACATTCTTGGGCATAGATTCAGCATGTGAGTCTTGTCATTCTGATGTTCACAATGGTCAGTTTGAGCAAACCTGTGCGGTTTGTCATGATGTGAATGAGTGGAAAGTCGACATAAAGTTTACACACGATCAAGCTCGGTTCAGGCTTGAGGGAAAGCACGTTTCTGTTGGGTGTGAGAAGTGCCATGCAAAAGAAATCATTTCTAATGATCCATTGGTGTCTTTTGTGCGTTTCAAACCTGTTGCATTTGATGGGTGTGAGACGTGTCATGAGGATGTTCACAAGGGGCGTTTTGAACAATCTTGTGATCAATGTCATTCTTCAACTGGTTGGTTCAAATCGGATCGAAGGGACTTTGATCACACTTTAACACGTTTTCCTTTGGTTGGCAAGCATCATACCATATCCTGTGCCTTGTGCCATGGGCAGAACGAAAAAATAATGCGGCCAGCATTTGGACTGTGTTCAGATTGTCATACAGATGTCCATTTGGGGCAATTTGCGAATCGCCTTGATGGGGGGAGGTGTGACGTGTGTCATTCTGAGTCAGGTTTTTTACCTGCCAGGTTTGATTTGAGTATGCACCAAAATGGGCGTTTCCCGTTGGCTGGGGCCCATCAATCTGTACCTTGTATGATGTGTCATAAAAAAAATGATATGGATGTTACCCAGTTTGAGTGGCCACAAGAGGGGTTTTTGTGTACAGATTGTCACAATACACCTCATGGCAACCAGTTTCGTGAGCAAATTGTGCAAGATGGGTGTGACGGATGTCATCTTGTTTCTTCATGGCAAGTGGTTACCCTTGATCACAATGCCACACGTTTTCCTTTAATTGGAAAACATCAGCAAGCAAAATGTGAACAGTGTCATAAGGTTGAAAATATTCAAGGGTTTGTTGGACGACGATATGTGCCATTATCAATGGCGTGCGAAGATTGTCATGCAGATCCGCACAGAGGTCAATTTGTGCGTGGTGATATCACTGCTTGTGCAAGGTGCCATATAGAAGACAGTTGGTCCCCAAAAAAGTTTAATCACAATCGCGATGCACGTTTTTCATTGGAAGGGGCACACGAACGTGTCGATTGTGCGTTGTGCCATAAGGTCATTTCAGTTGATGAGATGCCAAGAGATCGGCAGTATAAACCCTTAGATATGATTTGTGCCAGCTGCCATGGTGATCAGAATTGAGATATGTTTTTGTTGACCTTTTCTGTTTGAAAAATGATATCGAAATGGCAGGTTATTTTTTTATTGCTGACCAAATTCTGCTTGGTGTTTTTGACGTGTCATTTGATAAATGAGGTACATAAAAAAAGCCACTCACATGATGAGTGGCTTTTTTATGTCTAACTTTGAATGGCTTACATTACGCTGCGTTGCGCCCACCTTGTGCTTCTTTGGCTTCACGGCGATTGTGCCACTCTACCACAATGGGTGCGGCAATAAAGGCTGATGAATATGTTCCCACACCCACACCGATGAGAAGTGCAAATGCAAAGTCGTAAATCACTTCGCCACCCAGCGTCATCAGGGAGACAACCACCAATAAGGTAGTGGTCGATGTGAGAACGGTTCGGTTCAAACATTCATTGATACTTCGGTTGATGATGTCGCTAAAGGTATCTCGACGATACAATTTGAGGTCTTCGCGGATGCGGTCATAAACCACAATGGTATCGTTGAGTGAATAACCCACAATGGTGAGTAAGGCTGCTACTACGGCCAAAGAAATTTCGTGGTCCACCAATGAGAAGACACCCATTGTGATCATCACATCGTGGAACAGGGCGATCACTGCGGCAACGCCAAATTCGATTTGGCGGAATCGCCACCAAACATAGATGATAATGAGGATCATGGAGACAAGAACGGCGTAGACGGCATTGGATTTTAATTCTTCACCAATTTTGGGCCCTACGGCTTCTTGACGACGTAACCAATCGCTTTCGTTTTCGATCTGTGAGGCAAACTTGGTTTTGAGCGTGTTTTTTATTGCATCGGCAACAGTCGTGCCTTGGGCTTCTTCTTGTACGCGGATCAAAATATCATTGGGTGAGCCAAATTCTTTGATTTCGCTGCTTTGTAAGTCCAGGACTTGGTCGCCAACTTGCACGTTGCTGAGTGCGCTGCGAATATCACCCACAGGAACAGCGGGTTTAAAGTGCAATTCCAACAAGGTACCACCGGCAAAGTCGATGCCTAAGTTATATCCACCTTTGACAATGGTGGAGCCCAAACCAATGAGAATGATGATCAATGAACCAATAAATGCACCTTTGCGCAGTTTGAGAAAGTCAATGTGTGTGTCACCAAAGACACGCATTTTGCCTACGCCAATGGATGGCGATGTTTGGCGAGAGGTGATAAAGTCATAAATGGTGCGTGTTATGAAGATGGACGTGAACATGGAGGAGAGGATACCCACCATCAGGGTTAATGCAAAACCTTTAATGGGACCTGTGCCATATTGATAGAGCACAATGGCAGTAATGATGGTGGTCACGTTGGCATCAACAATGGTTAATATGGCCCGTCCGTAACCGTTTTCGATGGCCGCTCTGGCTGTTTTACCTGAGCGCAATTCTTCACGAATGCGTTCGAGAATGAGCACGTTGGCATCTACTGCCATACCAATGGTAAGAATGATACCCGCAATACCTGGCAAAGTTAAGGTGCCCTGGAATGCGGCCAGAATGGCCATGACAAAGACGAGATTTAGCACCAAGGCGATATCTGCGACAAATCCTGAAAAGCCATAATAGATGATCATAAATACGACCACAATGGCCAAACCAATGAGCGCAGCGTTTTTGCCTTGTGCAATGGAGTCGCGCCCCAATGATGGACCGACTGTACGGTCTTCTACGATGTCGAGTGGGGCGGGTAAGGCGCCGGCACGCAACACAATGGCAAGGTCTTTGGCTTCTTCTGTTGTACCAGAGCCTTCAATAATGCCCGAACCTTGGCTAATTTTGGAGCGAATGTTAGGGGCTGAGTAGACCTGGTTATCAAGAATAATGGCCATTCTCTCGCCTACATGAGCACCTGTTACACGAGAGAAGATGCGTACGCCTTCGCTGGTGGTCGTGAAATTCACTACGGGTTGGCCCGCATTTTCAAAAGATTGGCCAGTGGTTACAGAGGCGTTGGACAAAATTTCACCCGTCATTTCAACGCGTGATTTCACAAAATAGAGTGCCCGATATGTTTGGCCATCGGGCATTGTTTCTACTTTTGCTCCCCAGAAAAACTCTGATGTGGGAGGAATGAGCTTTTGAATATTGGGGCGTGCGAGCAAGTTTCTTACCGTGAGGATGTTGTCTTCTAAAACAACCAAATCACCTCTGTAAGAGAGTAAGTAGCGCGAAAGAGATGGTGTTTCGGAATCTTCTCCAAAAAGTGGATCAGCTGACTTTGCTGAATCTGTGGCCGCTTGTGCCGATAGCACATTGTCAATGCGTTGAATGACGGATGCGCGATCTTCGGGTGATTCGAGCATTTTAAACTCTAAACGTGCCTGGCTACCAATGAGGCGTTTGGCCCGTTCAATGTCTTGAATACCAGGTAATTCGACGACAATACGCTTATCGCCTTCTCGATGAATAATGGGCTCGGAGACACCGTATTGGTCAATGCGGTTGCGAATGACTTCGAGTGCACGGGGCACAACATCGAACTTTTCATCTGAGGTGAGTTTGCTGTCATCCACTTCCAAAACAAGGTGGATACCTCCTTGCAAGTCCAAACCGAGATTGATGGCTTTTTGTTTGAGCTGTTCTCGTGCGTCTGGGTTTTCGGGGGGCGCATAGTACAATTCGTACGTTGGATAAAGATAGAACAGCGCAAGCAAGATGGTTGCGCCAATAAACAATATTCGCCAGGTTTCTCGATTCATTTCTGGAGGTCACTCCCGTTTTAAGGATATAAACTACACGAATACCAACTACACAGAGACGCTGCGTTTTGTTTTTAATGGTTGCTCATTTTAAAGTCGGATCGGTACGTTACTTGTCGCGCTCGACAACATGTTGAACGGCCAATGTCAGTGCATCTCGTGCGTCAGACGTTTGTAAAGTACCCAAGCTGTCTAATGCCAACTGGGCATAGGCTTGTGCTTCTTTTTGTGCGGCCTCAATGCCGTGATAGCGCCGAATAAAGGTCAAAACCTCTTCCCAATCTTCGTCTGTTTGCACGCCATTAATGACCTTGTTTTGAATGTGATCGGCTTCGCCATTTGGGCAGTTGTTGAGTGCGCGAATAAGAGGCAGGGTCAATTTTTTTTCACGCACATCTGTTCCTACGGGTTTGCCCAATGTTTTTTCATCGCCAATGAAATCGAGCAAATCATCGGTAATTTGAAATGCGACGCCAAATTGTGTGCCAAATTTTGCCATATGGCTAATTTGCTCGGGTGAACCGTTGCCCAAAATGGCCCCCACTTCACAGGCCAACGCCATTAGGGAAGCGGTTTTTTTGCCAATCATGTTAAAGTAAGCTGTGGCTTCGGCACTGCCTTCATTTTCAGTTTCGAGGATTTCGCCTTCAATAATAAACTGAGTGGCGCGTGTGGTGGCTTGCATCACCTCGAGTGAGCCAATGCTCACCAAAACCTGAAGGGATTTGGCCAATAAGAAATCGCCCATTAATACGGCCGCACGATTGCCCCATATCTGGTGGAGCACTTCGGCACCACGTCGCATATCTGCCGAATCGAGGACATCGTCATGAATAAGTGTTGCCGTTTGAATAATTTCAATGGCAACGGCTGCATCTATGACCGCGTCTGTACATTCACCAACGGCTTGGGCAGTTAGCAACGCCAGAGCAGGGCGAAACCGTTTTCCCCGATTGGCTTGCAGGTGATCGCCCATGTGCTGAATTGTGACGGCATCGGAAGTCAATACTTCCGTTAGGCGTTTTTCAAAGGCTTCAATGTGCGTTTGAACGGGCGCAGTGATGCTGTTTAACATGCGTCTTCCAAATACAGGGTGATGATAAACAAGCAGAAAACAGCCAATAGGGTGACGTAGATTTCTGCGGTAAATCGTTTCAAATTAACAAAAAAGGTCAGATATGTCAATCAAAAGGACAGTGCCTGGTCATAGATCTCTATTTGTGCCTCATCTCTTAAATATATTGCGCAAATCTGTGGGCTATTTCTGCCTTTGCGAGACCAGAACACGCTTATGCCCGAAGAGGTCTTTGTGGGCAGAAATAGGGCCCCATTGGGGGTGTTGCTCGATCAGACGGGATACGGCGTTGGCTTGATTATAACCGATTTCTAAGGCCAGTATGCCACCTGGTGTGAGACGGGTAATACTTTGGGGAATGATTTTTCGATAGAACGATAAACCGTCAGATCCTCCGTCTAAGGCCAAATGAGGGTCATGATTCTGCACCTCGGGTTCAAGGGAGAGAATGTCTTGGGTTGGGATGTAGGGTGGATTTGAGACAATGGCATCAAATTTAGGCATTTGGGTAAGGGCTGAAAATAGGTTGCTCTGGACAAAGTATATGCGCTGTGAAACGCGATTGAGGTAGGCGTTTTGATGGGCAAGTTTTAATGGCGGTTTGGCAATGTCGATTGCGAACACATGTGCGTGGGGGAGTTCGTGCGCCAAGGTGATTGCGACAATGCCTGATCCCGTGCCAATGTCGAGTAAGGTGGGGGCTGGGTGGTCTTTGAGACGAGAAACCACTGTTTCTATTAATGTTTCAGTATCTGGCCGCGGAATGAGGGCCTCGGGGGTGGTTTTAAAAGGTAGGCCATAAAACTCGGTTTCACCCAAGAGATGTTGTAGTGGAATGCGTTTGGATCGCTGGGTAATCAAATTGCGGTATGTTTCAACTTGCTGGGGTGAAGGTACTGGATGCAAAATCAGTTCAGAACGACGGCATTGAAGTATACTTACAAGTATCCATTCGGCATCGACACGCGGTGTAGAGACACCTGCTTGGCTGAGAACACCTTCTGCCCAGGAGAGGATTTGCAACACGTTCATGAACAAAAGATGGAAAAATGAGAAATCAATGGTGTCATTATGGCTGTGAATGAGGGTGTTTTGGGGGTGGTATAAATGTTGGTTGCGGGTGAGGTATTGGTGATTATCTGAAACCATCGTCCAAAGGCTTAAACCTGTGGATTGAATACCGAATGACATCGCTTTTGGATTTTAACAAAAAACACAAGATATTGTTTGGCCTAAAATTATTTGGTGTGATTTTTTGGGGTGACTGTTTAATCAGAAGATGAGGACTGTTCCTGGTATTTGAGTTTTTCTGTTTGATCTGCTACGCGTAACCCATCAATGAGTTCTGTTAAATCACCGTTGAGCACTTCTTCTAATCGATGCAACGTGAGCTTAATTCGGTGGTCTGTGATGCGGCCTTGTGGGTAGTTGTAGGTGCGAATTTTTGCGCTGCGATCTCCAGAACCCACTTGTGAGCGTCGATCTGCAGCCATTTTGGATTGTTGTTCTTGGATGGCAATGTCTAAAAGACGAGAGCGCAAAACTTTAAGGGCTTTGGCTTTGTTTTTAAGCTGAGATTTTTCGTCTTGGCATGACACCACCAACCCAGATGGCAAATGGGTGATGCGCACAGCTGAGTCTGTGGTGTTCACACTTTGCCCACCTGGTCCTGAAGAGCGATACACATCGATTTTGAGTTCGTTGGGATCAATCTCAACATCGACATCTTCCGCTTCTGGCAAAACGGCCACGGTTGCTGTTGAGGTGTGGATACGGCCACTGGATTCGGTTTCTGGAATGCGTTGTACGCGGTGGACGCCACTTTCGTATTTGAGCTTGCCATAAACATCTTTTCCTGTCACGGAAAAGATAA
Organism: Candidatus Latescibacterota bacterium; assembly: GCA_038279365.1. GTDB lineage: Bacteria > Latescibacterota > UBA2968 > UBA2968 > UBA2968 > JABIFK01. The sequence continues at coordinate 11,893 of JAYODI010000038.1, forward strand.
TTTCCTTATATCCGCCAATGCCTGTTGGGTTGGAACTTAGAATTTCGTGTTTCCCGCCCACGTTTTCGGCATATCGCGTATACATGCGGTAAAGATTTGCCGCAAATAGGGCCGCTTCATCTCCGCCTGCACCGGCCCGAATTTCGACCACACTGTCTTTGCTGTCGTTGGGGTCTTTGGGAATCAGCAACAATTTGATTTGTTCTTCCAACTCAGATTCTTTTTGTTCTAATTCTTCTTTTTCCATCAGAGCCATTTCAACCAATTCGTCATCTTCGGCTATCTGAATGATGTCGTTGGCATCCTTCAAGTTTGTCTTTACTTCTCTATAAGTACGGTAAGCATTGACAATTTCTTCCAAGTCGCTGTATTCTTTATTGAGTTTGCGAAATTTTTCAGGATGTGACGCAATTTCCGGACGTGCCATTTCTTCACTTAATTTTTTGTAGCGATTTTCTATGTTTTCAAGCTGTTCAAACATGGCAATTTATCCCAAGTGAAAGGTCGCAAATCAAAATGTGAGATATCTATGTTGGGGTCATGCAAAAAGGGTGGAACGGTTACCTTATGGCAACTGTTCCACCCTTTTTATGGTATATGAGTCCGCTAAGCTTCTGTTTTTGCTTCTGCTTCCGTGTTGCCGGCATCGGACATGCCATAACGACGGCGGAAACGTTCCACCATACCAGCTGTATCCACAAGCATCATTTTGCCTGTGAAAAATGGGTGCGACGCGGAACTGATTTCCACTTTAATCAATGGATAGGTTTTGCCATCTTCCCATACGGTGGTGTCATCAGATGTGCGTGTCGAACGTGTTTTGACACGAAAAGGTGGTTTTGCACTGATGTCTTCAAAGATCACATCGTGATAATCTGGATGAATATCGGGTTTCATATTGAATCCCTTTTTGGGTGAAAGTGTTTTTAAATCAACTGTTTAAGTAATCCAAGGCCCAAAAATATTAGCCGAAGAATACAAAATATATCAAAATGTTCTAAAAAATGCAAATATTAGGCAAATAAAGTTGCAAGTTTGGGCACTACTGGTGTCTTATTGTCTAAAAAGAGGACTCCCGCTATGGCACAGGCTCATTCATGGCGTCGAGAAATTCTTCATTGGTCTTATTCTCTTTGAGATGTTCAGCCATAAATTCCATGGCATCAAGTGCTTGCATTTGATTGAGCAATTTGCGCAAGATCCAAACGCGATTGAGTTCTTTCTCCGACATGAGCAATTCTTCTTTGCGCGTGCTGGATTGTGAAACATCAATGGCTGGAAATACCCGGCGATTTGAGAGACGCCGATCCAACTTGAGCTCCATATTGCCAGTGCCTTTAAATTCTTCAAAAATTACTTCGTCCATACGACTGCCTGTTTCAACCAAGGCTGTAGATAAGATGGTGAGACTACCCCCTTCTTCAATATTCCGGGCTGCACCAAAAAAGCGTTTGGGCCATTGCATAGCGGCAGAATCAAGGCCACCTGTCAAGATGCGTCCACTGTGTGGTACGACCATATTGTAGGCCCGTGCCAAACGGGTGATGCTGTCTAAGAGGATGACCACATCATGCTGGTGTTCAACCAGGCGACGTGCTTTATCAATGACCATATCTGCCACTTGAACATGGCGCTGTGGGGGCTCGTCAAAGGTGGAACTGATCACTTCGCCTTTAACTGAGCGCTGCATGTCTGTGACTTCTTCAGGGCGTTCGTCAATAAGTAAGACGATGAGCGTAATTTCTGGGTGATTTTGAGTAATGGCATTGGCTATTTTTTGCAAAAGCATTGTTTTACCCGTAAATGGTGGCGCGACAATCATCCCACGCTGGCCTTTGCCAATGGGGGTGATGAGGTTCATAATGCGGGTGGACATGTCTTGCGGGTCATATTCGAGGTTGATGCGTTGTTGCGGGTGAAGAGGCGTGAGGTTGTCAAAGAGGATTTTTTGTTTGGCATTTTCGGGATCTTCAAAGTTTACGGCTTCTACGCGAATGAGTGCAAAATACTTTTCATCACCGCGGGGGGGGCGAATTTGGCCCGATATGGTATCGCCCGTTCGCAAATTAAAACGCTTAATTTGAGAGTGTGAGACGTAAATATCGTCTGGTCCAGGCATATAATTGTAATTGGGTGATCGGAGAAAGCCAAATCCATCTTCGAGAATATCCAGAACACCTTGCGCGAAGATAAGGCCACTTTTCTCTGTTTGCGCCTGTAAAATGGTGAAGATAAGCTCTTGCTTGCGCAGGCCACTGTATCCTTGGATGCTTAAGCTTTGCGCTTGTTTATTGAGTTCGGGAATGGTGAGTTTTTGCAACTCGATAATGTCCATTTTGTCTTCGGCAACTGCCATGCACGGTGCTCCGGTGTGGGTGGGGAAGGGAATGTAAGCCGTTTATTGAGGCATACAGAGGCACAAATAATGAGAGTTTTCTTGATTTGATATTTTAATTAGTAGGAGTTTCGTAAGGTATGATACTTTAAGGAATGGGTCGTTGAGCGCTGTTAAGTGAGAGGGTATATCGAAGATAAATAATGAGAGGCCTTATAATTGCAGATATTTTAAGAAGATGTAGACAACCTAATGCAAACGATGTTGTTTGTCAAGCAAAAACAAGTATCGGTTGTTTAAGTAATTAAAAAAAAGGCCATAAATGGCGTATTCCGTGTTGCCATTGGGAAATGGAATGTGAACGGAGATCTTTTATGTACCTTTTTGTTTTAGGACAAAGATTCGGTCAAATTTTTTATGATGCTGTTTATTTCGTTCATATCTGTGATTTTACCACCATTTTTCCTGACGTAGAAGGCGTCAACGGCACGGTCAGCTTGTGTGCCAATGCGAGCGGTGTAAATATCCAAGCCCAATTCGGAAAGGGCGCGTGTGATTTTATATAAGATGCCGATACCATCTTGTGTGGCAATGTCGAGAATGGTATACCGTTCTGACGCATTGTTGTCACAGGTTACTTCCGTGGGAATAGGAATGGTTGGAATGCGACGGCGAGACCAACGTTGTTGATATCGGTCAAAGAGTTCGTTTACTTGTAAATTGCCTCGAAAGATTTCGATGAGTGTTTTCTGTATTTTTTGCTGTATATCTAAGCCGATTTCTGGGTCATCGGTTGGGCCTGTTACTTGAAAGACATCAATGACGATACCATCTCGACGTGTGTAAGCTTGGGCACTAAAGATATTGATGTCATATGTTGCCAATACCCCACATATCTCAGATAATCGAAAGGGTTTGTCGTAGGTACAAATGATGATTTCTAAAAAGAGGCCACTGGGGGCAACGGAAATACCCACGGGATCTTTGCCCAAACTTTCAACGAGGTGTAAATGTTGGGTGACTTCTTGGGCACTGTTTTGGCTTGGATAGCGCGGGGGCATGTTGGTGAGGTGTTCTGTAAGTTGTTTGTATGAAAATTGATCTCCAATGTGGGCTATGAGTTCTTGTATTTCTTCCCGCGGGGCTCTTTCCACGTGTACATTTTTGCGTGTGATGACCTCAAATGTTTTTTCATACAATTCACGCAGCAGGTGTGATTTCCAAGTGGTCCAAGCCGTTCGGGTAACGGCAGAAAGATCTGCATAGGTTAAAACATAAAGCATGCGCAACAGATCTGGGTGATCAAAAAGGGAGGCAAAATCTGCAATAAGGGCCTGATCCGAAAGGTCTCGGCGTTGGGCAATATCGGACATATTGAGATGGTATTGCACCAAAAAGACAACGGTTTCTATCTGGTCTTCTGGCAAATTTAGTCGTTCTAAAAAACGACGTGTCATTTTGGCGCCAGTGGTGCTGTGATCATTGTCACGGGCTGATTTTCCCACGTCATGCATTAAAAGGCCTAAATACAACAGTTGTTTTCTTGGGATTTCATTAAAAACGCGTTTCAGATGGCGCAAATGATCTGGTAAGGTTGTGGCACGAGAGAGACGCTCAAGGTTTTCTATGGCAACCAATGTGTGTTCATCTGCTGTATAAATGTGGTAACGGTTGTATTGTACCAAACAAGTAAGGCTGCCAAATTCGGGCACGTAGGCACCTAAAACATCCAACTCATGCATGATGCGCAATGTTGTGCCTATGCCGGCTTGTCCTTGAATGATGCTTAGAAAGTTACGTGCCGATTTGGGCAAGGTTCTAAATGCATCGTCAATGAGGGGCAAATGGTCTTTAATGGCTTGCTGTGCGGTTTCGTTGAGAGGAACACCAAATCGTTGGGAGTTTAGAAACAGACTCAGTAAGCGTGTTGGGTCATCTACGAAGAAATTGCGACGTACTTTGGGTAAGCCAATATGTGTGGGATATAAGACGGAACCGTCATCCAACTCACGTCTGATGAGCAATCCTACAGCACGATCTGCCGAAGACTGGCCTTTGAGTCGTTCACTGATGAGATCACTGATGTGTTTGATGTTGCGGGCGTGGATGTAGTAATCACGCATGAAATGTTCAACGCCTAATTCGCCGTCTACATCTGCATAACCTAAGTTTTTTGCAACAATAGGTTGAAGGTCGTGTTCTAAGACATCCAATGGTTTTTGTGTATGAAAGTGCAAGGCGTTGCGTGTTCGCAATAAAAAATCGATGGCATCGACGTAGAGTTTGTGATTGCGCCGAGTAAGAATGTGATCTTCCAAAAGACCTTCAGGTGCTTTGAGACCTCTGCGAGCTTTGAGCAACCAACCTACTGTATGGGTATCGCGAAGCCCGCCTGGGCTTTCTTTTATGTTGGGTTCGAGCAGTTGTACAGAAAACCCTGCACGACTTTGGCGACGTGTGCGTTCTTCTACTTTTGTGTTGATAAAACCTCGGGCTTTGCGTCCAAAGAATCGTTTTGCGAGCATGCTTTCTAATTTGTTCGCCAAATTTTTATTGCCAATCAAATAGCGTGCTTCAAGCATGGAAGTAAGTGAGTCGGTGTCTTCTTGGGCGGCAACCATGCATTCTGAGAGGGTTCTTGTGCTGTAGCCAACTTCAAAACGAAGATCCCATAGGGTATGCAAAATCATGCGGGTAACCAGATCACCTTCTTCAACTTTCTTTTCAAAAAGGAACAACAGATCAATGTCTGACTTGGGGTTGAGTGCGCCTCTGCCATACCCACCTTGTGCCAAGACCGCATATTGGGCTGGCACTTGCCCTTTTTCATGGACACCCTCTTGATAAAGCGCGGCAATAAGCGTATCCATTTGCTGTGTCAATGCCTCGACTGTTTGGGTTCCTGAAGCACCTTGGAGGTGGTTTTTTAATATGGTTTCATGTGTTTCGTTCAGATAATTGCGCAATAAATCGAGGCGCTTACCAGGAAGGGTTTGGGGGGGATGCGTCGCCTGCAATTCGGCCAGTGCTTGGATGAGATTATTGGCCACGATTAGATATTCCTTTAAAGACGGTCTGATAAGCGTTGGTTAAGTTATTAACATAGCTGAGGCGCAAACGTTGGCGAATGGATTTGGGTAATGCTTCTGCTTCTGCTTGATTGGCTTGAGGCAAGATGATGTGACGCATATTGGCGCGTTGTGCAGCCAAGAGTTTGTCTCGAATAGCACCGACTCCCAAAACTTGCCCAGTGAGGGTCATTTCGCCCGTAACAGCAATATTGGGCGAAACGACTTGTTTGGTAAAATGCGAAATGAGGCTTAGCGCGATGGTCAAGCCCGCCGATGGGCCGTCTTTTCGAATGGCACCGGCTGGAACATGAATGTGAATATCAATGTCTTCTAAATGGCATTTTTCGATGCCAAGCACTGCAAAGTTTGTGCGAATATAACTCACCGCTATTTGGGCCGACTCTTTAATAATTTCGCCCAAATGCCCTGTAAGTATGAGCGACCCATTGCCAAACATCGTGGTGGTTTCAACTGTAAAGTGTTGCCCGCCTACTGGGGTTGCTGCTAAGCCGGTTACAATGCCTGGTACGGATAGTGTTGTTGTTAAAGGGGCAGATAAGGGGCGCCCCAAGTATAGGGTGAGATCTTTGGGTTGTAGCGTGATTGCAACCTTTTCTCCTTCGGCAACACGTCGGGCAATGCGCCGACACAATATCCCAACCTGACGTTCCAATTGTCGCAGACCGGGTTCTTGTGTGTAATGGGTAATAAGGTGCTGAATGGTTTTGGCTGGAAGTTTCATATGGTGTGTAGATAAACCATTTATGGCACGTTGGCGAGGTAAAATATGACTGCGTAAAATGGCAGCTTTTTCGCTATCGAGATAACCCGATATAGAAATAATTTCAAGCCTGTCGCGCAAAGCATTGGGGATGTCTTGTATGACATTGGCAGTGGTAATAAAGAGCACTTGCGAAAGGTCAAAGGGCAGGTTGAGGTAGTGATCTGTAAACGCACTGTTTTGAGATGCGTCAAGTATTTCCAAAAGGACACCGGCAGGATCACCAGAACCTTGTTGCCCCAGTTTGTCTATTTCGTCTAATAAAATAACAGGGTCTTTGGCGTCTACTTGGCGCAAACCTTGTATGATGCGCCCTGGAAGCGCCCCCACATATGTGCGCCTGTGTCCACGCAGTTCTGCCTCATCGCGCAAACCTCCTAATGCCACGCGCAGGAAGGGTCGGTTTAATGCCTGGGCAATGGCTTGACCAAGAGATGTTTTCCCCACGCCGGGAGGACCTGCCAAACACAAGATGGTGCTGTGGTTGTTATTGGTGAGTTTGCGAACCGACAGGTCATCTAGGATGCGTTCTTTAACATGATTGAGACCTTTGTGATGGCGGTCTAAGGTTTTTTGGGCATGCTTGAGGTCGATGGGTTTTGCCGTTTGATGCGCCCAAGGTAAATTGAGTAACCAATCTAAATACGTATGACTGGCTGTGTATTCTGGGGCGGCATAGGGCATGCGACTGAGACGGTCTATTTCTTTTTTGGCTTCTGCATATGCTTCGGGGGGGAGGGTGTTTGTTGCGAGCCGTTTTTGGAGGTTTTCAATTTCGATAGACCGAACATCATTTTCCCCCAATTCTTGCTGAAGTGCTTTAATTTGTTCGCGAATCAGGTGTTCTCTGCGGCTGTGATCCAATTCGGATTGGACTTGAGTGCGAACACGCAAACCCATTTCAAGGACATCTAATTCTTGCGACATCAGTGATGTTAGGCGTTTGAGTCGTGTTGTGGTGTTTGTTTCATCAAGCAAAGCCTGTTTGTCTGACAGATTTATATTTAGATGAAATGCGATAAAATCAGACAAGTGAGCTGGGCTGTGGATATTGATAACTGCAATTTGTAGCTCGCTTGGCAAGTGGGGGGTTAGGGAGAGAATTTTTTGGAATTGTGCAGAGACGCTTGCCGCCAAAGCGTGTTGTTGCGGTGTGGTTTTGGGGTCTTCTATGATGGCATTGGGGCAAATTTGCAAACCCTTGTCTGTTTGGGCAATATCTGACCAAGTGATTCGGCACAAGCTTTGCACCAAAAAGCGAATGCTGCCATCTGGCAAATGCCACAAGCGTTCTACGGTGGCTGCCGTACCTGTTTGATACAGGTCGTTGGCACTGGGTGTCTCTGTGGGATGGTGCAGTGTAACCAATGCGATGGGGCTATTTGTTTTGAGTGCCTGTGTAATCAGTTGGATGGTGTGTGGGCGCGTGCTGGATAGTTGGGCAGGTACAGATGGATATACCACCGTATCGCGCAAAGGAAAGACATCTAATCGATTGGGAAGATTGTGCGCTTGTTGTATCTTGGGTTGTGTTGCCATAAATGGTTTGGATGCCTGATGGTGAGAGGTTTTAAGGGCAATATAGATGTTGTTTCATTGGGGCTGCTGAATTATTCAACGGGTATTCCCTTGGGAATAACAACAACGCCACCTTGAGTCATGGTAAAACGCTTTTGATCGGATGCAGTATCAACACCAATTTGGGTGTTTGCTGGAATGTGCACCCCTTCATCAACGATGGCTTTGTGCAGGCGCACATTTTTGCCAATATGTACGCCTTCCATCAATACCGATTCGGATACTTCTGAACCGGAACCAATATGCACGCCGGGTGACAAAACGGAACGCTCGACCTGTGCATCTTCAACCACACAACCTTGAGCCACCACCACGCGTGAACGACCTTGCTGGCATATATGCAACCGCGATGGAGGGTAAGTTGGGGTGTAGGTACGAATGGGCCAGGTTGGGTCATATAAGTTGAATTCGGGAGTTGCTGAAACAAGATCCATGTTGGCTTCCCAATATGCATCTAATAAACCAATATCACGCCAATAAACACTGTCATTGCGGTTGCCGTGTTTGAAGTTGTAGGCAAAAACACGCCCAGAATCGACCATGTCTGGGATAATGTTTTTGCCAAAATCATGGGCCGTATTGCGTTTGGCATCTTCAGACAAACGCCGAACGAGTGTGTTGGTGTTAAAGACATAAATGCCCATCGAGGCCAGCGCGAGGTTTGGGTCATTCGGCGTGGGTTTGGGCTGTTTGGGTTTTTCTTCAAAACCAACAACTCTGTTTTCTTCATCAATGGCCATGACCCCTAATTCGGTTGCTGTTTGAAGAGGTACTTCGATGCAGGCAACAGTTAAATCGGCTCCTTGATCGATGTGGAATTGGATCATGCGGCTATAATCCATTTTATAGACATGGTCCCCACCTAAGATAAGAATATGTTCAGGTCGTTCTCTTTCAAGTATGTCTACATTTTGGAAAATGGCATCAGCCGTGCCGCGATACCAACTGGTTGCCAATCTAAATTGGGGGGGGACTGTAAAAATGAACTCGTTTAATTCTGGGTTAAAAATAGACCAACCTCTTTGTAGGTGCCGATCTAAGGTGTTGGACATATATTGTGTGAGCACATAGAGACGGCGCAAACCAGAATTGAGGCAATTGGATAGGGTAAAATCGATGATACGATACATGCCTCCAAATGGCACTGCGGGTTTTGCTTGGTTACGCGTTAGCGGGTGAAGGCGCTCGCCTTGCCCCCCTGCAAGAATCATGGTGAGGGTATTTTTGAGGATTTCAGACATATTGTTGGTGGGCATTTTAATTCCCCTCATTGCGTTTGGCCAAAACATCCTGGATGGCTTGTTTGAGTTCGGTGATATCTGATGATTTGACCACATAGGCATCGGCAGACCACGTTAAATAGTTGTCTTTGTGGTTGCTGTAAGCAGTATTGAGAATAACGGGCAACTCATTGTTGATGCCCAGTATTTTGTTGAGTGCTTCTATGCCATCCATGCCAGGCATACGCACGTCGAGCACGAGTAAGTCGGGTGGGTCACTTTGCACTTGTGCAATGGCGGCTCGGGCATCGTGAACCACTTTGACCTGATAGCCTGCATCGGTCAGTTCTTGCTCATAAAGCAATGCCAGGTTTGTATCATCATCGGCAATTAAAATTGTTTTCATGAACGTGCTCCTTCAGATGGCGGGACCTGGGGAATGTGAATAAAAACGGACGTGCCTTGACCTTCTTGGCTTTGAACAAAAATATGGCCCCCGTGCCTTTCGACAATTTGTTCGCAGATGGCCAACCCCAAACCTGTACCGGTGGTTTTGGTTGTAAAATAAGGCGTAAATAACTTTTCTTGTACATCGGGTGCCATGCCTTCACCCGTATCGCGAATTTCAATTTCAATTTTTGGCTCTGAGTCAATCAGGCTTCTCACAAACACGGTTAAATGCCCCCCTTCGGGCATGGCTTGGTATGCATTTTTGAGCAAATTGATGAGCACTTGTTTAAACTGATCTGGATCTATGGATGTTTCGGGTAGATCTTTTTCGATCTGCAAATGATACGTAATTTGCCTTTCTTCAAAGCCTTCACCAATCATTTTGTGGATATCTTCGATAAATTTTGGCAAAGATACCGTTTTGCGCGACAAGGGTCGTGGACGTGTATAGTTTAAAATGTCTGTGAGCAACACTTCAAGGCGCGTGACCTCTTCTGCAATAATTTGTGCGGCAGATGCGGTGCGACTGGGGTCTGGGTTACGCAATAGGGAGCGTGCAAAACCACCAATTGTGGCCAATGGATTGCGAATTTCATGCGCGATTTGGGCTGACAATTCGCCGATAACAGCCAATCGCTCAGATTGGAGAAGTTCTTCTTGTGTGCGTTCTAACTGATTGATTTTACCTTGAAGTTCTTGATACAATCGCGCATTTTCAAGGGCCAAAGCCGCATGGCCAGCAAATGCACGCAAGAGATCGACGCTGTCTTCTGTAATGGCGGAACCACTATAAAGATTATCTGCCACAATCACACCAATGGTTTGGTTGCGTGCAACCAGTGGGGTGACAACAAAGTGTTTGGAGCCCAATGCGGCCCATAACGCAGGGCTAATGGTCAGTGCATCTTCTTCGGTAACCGTAAAGGTTTGTTGTTTTCTCACCGCTTTTGCCAAAATGTCTTCTGTGTCAGATAGCGAAATTTGAATTTGTAATGCCGCTTGAGACAGTCGGGTATTGATGGGAGAATTTTGCTGGTCATACTGGGCCAAGATGTCATCCACGCTGGGATTTTTGCGTGCAAGCTCTGTCCAAATGCGATAGGCCTCTTCAGAATTTGCAGGGCCAACGCCCATTTTCCCTTCAAGCATGTTGATTTCTGTATTGACTTGAAATAAAATAGCGCGGTTAAAGCCCAGTCCAGTACCGGCAGTGACACAAGTGAGTATGGTATATAAGAGTCGGTTGGTATCTAAAATACCTTGCATGGTTTGACTGATTTGGCGCAAAAGCGATGATTCATAAGCTTTTTCGAGGCTTTCCGTAATATCTTCAATGACAACCAAGGCCAGTGGGGCATCATGCAAGGTTTCTAGTCGTGTGATCAATATTTCCACTACGCGATTGCGGTATGTGCCTGTTGGCAGTTTTATTCCTGTAAGATGGCGTGCTTTGCCCGATTCAAAAACTTGTGCCAACATGTGTCGTCCTTCTTCTGATACCAAATAAGAGGTTGGACGGCTCATTTGAAGCGGTTTGGCAATGACTTCCTGTGCTTGCAACCCATGGTAGGTGATGTATTCGCTGTTGGCGAAGACCACTTTGAGGTTGGAATCAAGTAACAAAAGCGGCAGCGGAATGGTTTGTAAGACTTGTTCGCTAAATTCTTTGAGCTCCCGTGTTTCTTGGTAAAGATTTGCATTGTGAATAACCCAGGCCAGTTGATTGGCCAATACTTTTAGCGATTGTGCATCGGTTTGGTCAAAGCCAGATGCATCTTGACTGAGCACATCAAGGGCTCCCAATACGCGATTGCCTATGCGAATGGGAACACAAAGCTCTGCTTTTGTGTTTTCTTCTTCTGGAAATGCTATGATGCGTCGTGGCTCGTTTGGGGCATCATTGGTTAAAAATGGTATGCCTGATTCAACGACGGTGCCGACAATGCCATGGCCAATTTTTTGGCGATAGCCCACAGGAAATTGCTCTTCAAATACACCGGCGCGAACACGCATAACCACATAATGGGTATCGGGCTCAACGGTATATAGGGAGACATGTTGATAACCAAAGCTTTGTTGGACTTCACGAACCACATGCTTGAATATTTCACTGGGTTCTAATGTAGAAAGTGCCATTTGGGCCACATGGTTAATGGTGGCAAAGTGTGCCGATCGTCGCTTTTCTGCATCGAGTAATTGTGCAATTTCGGTGTTGTGTTTGCGCAAATAACTTTGTTCGCGTTTGGCCAGATTGCGGTAACGTTTTTCGTTGTAATATTCTGATACGCGCAATAAAATTTCATCTAAAATATTTTCACTGGCCCGGTGTTGTTCTAATGAGATGCCTTGGGTATACTGCTGGAGTAAAATGGTTCTCAGCCCAAGCATGAGTCTACCGGCTGCGTCGGGTGTAAATGTGTTGTTGTCATCTGATAGAATTTGTAAACGCAGGTGCTGATAATCGCTTGGGTGTGCCAATTGCTCTATGATGCTATCCAAGAAGTCTGAAAGATGATGTTTGTCTTTTGGGTTTTCATTGAGGTCTTCACGCAATGTAATGGTTTTCTGGTCGTGAATATATTGTATCCACGTATCCATAATTTGCGTACGCTTTTGGATGCAAATATCATAGAGCATTTGCCAAGTTGCAGATATGGTGGTTTGAGAGGTTGGTGGCATGTTGGTTGGTGTTGGGTCAAAATGAGAAAACTTGCAAGCAGAAGTAAGTTAATTATATCACGCAAATCTGGTTGCTGTCAAGGCAATTGCACTTGCGCTTTTGGGAAGAATCATAGAAAATTAAAGATTACTGGGTTTGTGTAATATGCTTTATGTTGTATTTATGAATCCGAAACTGTTATGGGCTGACAATGCCCAATTTAAGGTCAAGACATGTCTATTCTACCAGATTATAGTGTTTCCATTCTTGAAAGTTTGGGTGAGGGGATTTTGGCATTGGGGCAAGATCGCAAAGTGGTTATGTCCAATCCATACTTTCTTCGGTTATTTTTTAAGGACAAAGATGAGGTGATTGGTTGTTTGCCAGAGACCTTGTTTGAGGATCGCCTCGATATTCTTCGTATTATTCAGGCGGGTTTTGATCAGGGTAGATTGGTGACAGATGTGGGCTTGGTCTATCATATGCCAGATGGAGGGTTGCAGCATTTAAGAGTCAATACGTCTTTTTTATATGGTCAAACACATACCGGTCTGGTTTTGGCTGTGCGTGATGTGTCTGAGGTAAAGCGCAGTGAATGGGAAATGGGGCAAATTGAGAAAATGACGGCTTTGGGTCGGTTGGCTGCATCTGTTGCTCATGAAGTGCGCAACCCCTTGGGGGCGATTGATATTCAGCTTCAACTTTTGGGAGAAGATCTTGACGATGTGCCGAATGATTTGCGTTTGAAGTTGATGAAACGATTGACCATTGCCCAAACCGAGATGAAACGCATGGATCGCATTGTGCACAACTTTTTGCGCTTTTCTCGCACCCCACAACTCCATTTGGGCAATTTGATATTAAATGATGTGGTTGACCATGTATTTGAGTTGGTTTTGCCTGAAGCGCGTGAGCGTAATATTGAATTAGTTTTAGAATTGGCAGGTGATGTACCTGCCATTGACGGTGACGAAGATCAATTGGCTCAAGCGGTGCTCAATATGACGGTGAATGCCTTTCAATCTATGCCGACCGGTGGAAAGCTGATTGCCCGCACTTGGGTAGATTTAGAGGCCAACCAAGTTTGTTTGTCATTGTCAGATACTGGGTGTGGCATTTCGGAAACCGAAATCGGTCGGATTTTTGAATTTTATTATACGACCAAAGACGAAGGAACCGGGCTGGGCTTATCTATTGTTCAAAGAATTATCTATCAACACGGCGGGCATTTGGATGTAAACAGTCGGGTGGGGGATGGCACGACCTTTTGTATTTATCTGCCGGTGTCTGGTCATCGGCAAAATATTGACAATAGAGGTGGGCATTAATGGAAACTGGCAAGATCCGTATTTTGGTTGCTGATGATGAATACTATATTTGTGAGGGTTTAAAAGAAGCTTTGGCCAAAGATGGATATCGTGTGGATGTTGCACACGATGGGCTTGAAGCCGAATCTTGTTTGAAGAACAATATCTACCATGCCACTATTTTTGATCTCAAAATGCCTGGGCGAGATGGGTTGTATTTGTTGCAATTGGTGCGTGAAACGAGCCCAGATACAGGTGTGATTATGATTACGGCTTTTGGTGATGTCGAAACGGCTGTTGATGCGATGCGGCAGGGAGCATATGATTATTTGACAAAGCCCGTTGATTTGAAACGTTTGCGGCTTTCTTTGCAACATCTTTTAGATCGGCAAGCCTTGATTGCTGAAAACAAAGAATTGCGTGCCCGTTTAGATTCGACCAAAACTTTTGGTGAAATTATTCATAGAAGTGCTGTTATGGCACAAGTGTGTGATGTAATTGATCAAGCCGCAATGACGGATGTGCCTGTTTTGATTACGGGTGAAACGGGCACAGGTAAAGAGTTGGCCACGCGTGCTATTCATCAGCGCAGTTCAAGGCATAAAGCGCCGCTTATCGCCATGAATTGTGGGGCATTTTCTGAATCTTTGTTTGAAACCGAATTATTTGGTTATGTCAAAGGCGCGTTTACGGGGGCAGATACGAACAAAAAAGGCCACTTTGCCGCTGCGGAAGGAGGGACGTTGTTCTTTGATGAAGTGGGTGAAATACCCTTATCGAACCAAGTTGATTTGCTTCGTGTCTTAGAGGAGAAGGCTTATCGTCCTGTAGGAAGCACGCAGAGTGTCAAGATGAATGTGCGCACTATTTTTGCGACCAATCGCAATTTGGAACAGGAAGTTGCCGAAGGTCGTTTTCGCGAGGATCTGTACTATCGGTTGAATGTGGTTCCTGTGCGTTTGCCTCCCTTACGGGAGCGCCATGAAGATATTCCCTTATTGGTAGAAACATTTTTGGATCAACTTTGTGCTTTACACCATAAGTCTCGAAAACGATTAGAAGCAGATGCGATGCAACAGATATTGATATATGAGTGGCCGGGTAATGTAAGGGAATTGAAGAACACAATTGAAAGATTGGTTGTCACCTGTCCTGATATAGAGATAAAATTGGCCCAATTGCCAAGTCGGGTGCGTAATACAACAGCAGAACCCAAATCAATTGCATTAAAAGCAGGTATGGCATTAGAAGATGCAGAACGCATACTCATTGCAGATACTTTACAGAATATTACTTCAAACCGCAAGGAAGCCGCAGAAATCTTGGGCATTAGCTTGCGTGCTTTGCAATACAAGATTAAAAGGTATGATTTACATTCTTAAAAAGATATTATGGTGGGCAGTGTGATACCGTCATAAACGGGAAATGTATGCAGATTTTGCACCTGGCACATAAAGTGACATGCAAATTTTGCACGTAAAGTAGATTGAGAGCCTGCTCTTTTTAAAAGAGTGAGGCTGTTTTTATATGTATAACAATATGTTACGATCATGTTACAATCGTGGCATTCATGTTGCTCTTTCATGATGCTGTCGTAATATTTAAGCTGTTGGAAGCATACTCAAAAATACGATTTATTTTGTAACACATTGTTTTATAATGATTTTTGTTTTTTGGAATGGTTTTGTTTGAGTATGACAACCTTTAGAATATGCAATTTATGCATCTGGATGCTTTAAACAGTTCGGGGGGCTGTTGTGACACAAGGATTGGCCTACGCACAGGATCAAGATTCGGGTACGTTGTTCCGAATTGATGCCTCGTTAATGATTCCCCAATTGCGTTCACAAGATCGAATGGGGGCGATAAAAGAGCTTGTTGATCGACTGTATCAGTCTGGGCATGTCACTGATAGTTTGCGTTTTTTGCAGGCAGTATTGGATCGCGAAGATTTAGAAAGTACGGTATTGGGTAAAGGCGTTGCATTGCCTCATGCGCGTTGTCGGTCTGTTGGACAGCCGAGTTTGGCTTTGGGTATCTCGCAAGGTGGCATTCCTTTTCATGCCGCTGCGCATCCTAAGCCTGTTCATGTGGTATGTATGTTGGCCATGCCAGAAGCTGTGCCTATGGTTTATTTGCCCTTCTTAGGTCAGTTGGCTGAAGTATTCCAAGCTCCTGAATTTCGAAAAGATTTATTGGCTTGTCAGACATCTGAAGAGATGAAACATTTTTTTGTACGCAGTTTGTCACGTGTTTGTGATGCGAGGTTTATACCTTCGCCTTTTTATGCCTAAAAAGTTGATTCATTAACCCCTTCTACCTGGAGGTTTCTTTGGCTGGTATCATGATTCAAGACAGTGAGTCGCTGGATCTCTACTTGAGAGATATTGCTTCATCTGAACCGTTGTCAGGCGCAGAAGAGATTGAATTGGCGAAAAAAATTCGCAAGGGTTGTCAGAGATCCAGAGATAAGTTGGTAGCGGCCAATTTGCGTTTTGTGGTGAGTGTGGCCCGCGAATATCAAAATCATGGTGTGCCTTTGGCCGATTTGATTAGTGCTGGTAATATGGGCTTGATGACAGCGGCAGAGCGATTTGATGGTACACGTGGTTTTAAGTTTATCTCGTATGCTGTGTGGTGGATTCGCCAGGCAATTCATCAAAGCTTGGCACAGGACTCGCGTGTTGTACGTTTGCCAATCAACCGCATTGACTTGCTCCACAACATTTCCAAGGTTTCGCGCGAATTGCGCCAATCAAATGAAAAAGAGCCAGAGCCAGAAGTGATTGCCAAAGAGCTTGGAGTTTCTGTTGAAATGGTCCAAGATACGCTGATGCGTGCACGAGATGTATGGTCTTTGGATGCGTCTTTCCGAGAAGATGATGACCATAGCTTGTTGCATATTTTGCCAGATGGCACTCAAAAAGCCCCAGATGAAGAGGTTGTTGAAGATTCTGTAAGAGTACAGGTAGAAGACATTTTGGAGTCTTTAGATGACCGAGAAGCAGAAGTTTTGCGTTTGTATTTTGGTTTGGGTGATGAAGAGCCTTTGACTTTGGAAGAGATTGGCGTACGATTTAATTTGACGCGTGAACGGGTGCGCCAGATTAAGGAAAAAGCTTTGCGTCGGTTACGCCATCCACGCCGCAGAGCTGCACTTGAGCCATTGATGGAAGCCAATTAAGGTGATTTTTTGACCCAAAGGGCACTTTCGAGTGCCCTTTTTTTATGCCTATAATGTAAAAAGAGCGTATATTTGATAGACTGTTGATCGTGGTCTTTTTTTTAATGTATTGAAAAAAGGTCACTTACGGTCACCTTTGGTGTTTGCTTGCTTGACAAAACACTTAGACCTGTCCATATTGTAACTGAAAGGGGGTGAGATAATGCCCAATAAAGCAGAATTAATTGCGGCTGTTGCAGAAAAAGCTGATATTTCAGTCAAAGATGCGGGTGCTGCATTTGATGCTTTAATGAGTGAAATTACAAATGCGTTGAAAACTGGCGAGCGTGTCGCCATTGCTGGCTTTGGTACATTTTCGGTTGGTGCGCGTGCTGCCCGTCAAGGACGAAACCCACAAACCGGTGCAACCATTCAAATCGCAGCAAGTAAAACCGCTCGATTTAAAGCAGGGAAAGCACTCAAAGACGCTATCCAATAGATATTTGTAATATTTCTTAAAAATTAAAAGCCCTGAATGATTATTCAGGGCTTTTTTTCTTGACAGGTGCTATTTAGAAAAATATACTGTGTAGACGATTGCTTTGTTATGATCATCCTGTGGGTATGATCTTAAATGCTTTATAGATTGAGGGAGTTAGAAAGTATGGCGCGTTTACGTCAAGTGGGTTTGTTGGCCGTATTGTTGTTCTTAGGGCAGGGGTGTGGTGATCGGTTGGCCGAAATGCAAACAAAATTATCAGGTACTTGGGTTTTGCAGTCACGGCAATTGGCAGATGGCAGTGTTTTACGCCCACCTCATATTCAAGGCGCCATGTCTTGGGTCCCTGTTAGTTCACGTAAGGCACATGTGACATTAAATATGCTTGAAGATGCAAAAGAAAAATCACTTCGAAGATTTAATTACGCGGCCAGTACCTATGAGATATCTACATCTGCGATTACGCAAGCGCGATACATACTCATTCGTCAAGGATATCGTTCTTCGGCCCATTCACCTATTTCTGTTTATCCCAAAGCAAAAAAAGAAAAAGGCAAAATTACAGTGGCCAATGGCGGCATTGAGATATCGCATGATACCCAAGCCTGGGTTTTTCATGGGGATACGATGACTGCTGCTTATAAAAATGCTTGGACAGACACTTGGGCACGTGTACAATAGCTCAATTGGTTTTATCCCATAAAGAAAAGGCTTGGAAGTCATTCCAAGCCTTTTCTTTATGGGCACGTTCATTCATATTTAACCTATCTGAAACATTTTGGAAACATGAGGTAAATACTTTTAACGATTGCGTAAATTTTTGATAGATGTGATGAAAAGTATTTTTCTCCTGCTGTAGGAACTTGTATCTTATGGGGGAGAAGAGTGCTTTTATAGCTTACCCCCAATAGAGGTCTTGTTATGGATGAAGGAAGTCGTGAGTATGTGATCAATGCAGCCAAAGAGCATGGTGTAAAATTCATTCGGCTTTGGTTTACTGATATTTTGGGTTTTTTGAAAAGTGTTGCTATTCCAACTGAGCAGCTGGATGAGGCTTTGGATGAAGGCATTGGATTTGATGGTTCTTCTGTAGAGGGTTTTGCGCGGTTTGATGAGAGTGATATGATAGCCATGCCTGATCCAAGCACATTTCAGGTGTTGCCATTTCGACCGCAAGAGCAGGGCACGGTGGCTCGGATGTTTTGTGATATCTTGGAGCCCAATGGTAAGCCCTACGTAGGGGACCCGCGTTATGTTTTAAAACAAAACCTAAAACGTGCAGCTGATTTGGGGTTTGCATTTTATGTGAGCCCTGAGCTGGAATATTTTTACTTTGAAAAACCCGAAACACCCTTAGTGGGGTTGGATGAGGGGGGCTACTTTGATCAAACACCCTTAGATTTTGCCAGTGACTTACGGCGTGATACCGTGCTTACCTTGCAAAAGATGGGTATTGAGGTGGCTTCAAGTCATCACGAAGGTGCACCAAGCCAGCATGAGATTGATTTGCTTTATACCGATGCCCTCACAATGGCCGACAATGCGATGACCTATCGGTTGGTGGTGAAAGAAATTGCGGTTAAACATGGTGTTTGGGCGTCGTTTATGCCCAAGCCTATTTTTGGTCAAAACGGCAATGGCATGCACACGCATATGTCCCTGTTTCAGGGTGAGCGCAATGCATTTTATGATGCGCGAAATAAGTATCATTTGTCACCGATAGCTCGGCACTATATTGCTGGTTTGTTAAAGCATGCGCCCGAGATTACACTTGTCACCAATCAATGGGTTAATTCCTATAAACGACTGGTTCCTGGTTATGAAGCGCCAGTATACACAACTTGGGCAGCCGTAAACCGATCCGATTTGGTACGCGTACCATCGTATAAACCTGGAAAAGAGAGTACTATTAGGGTAGAATATCGTTCTCCGGATCCTGCATGTAATCCTTATTTGGCGTTTTCTGTGATGTTGGCTGCAGGTTTAGAAGGGATTGAGAAAAAGTACAAAGTACCAAACCCAATGGAAGAAAATGTGGCAGAGATGAGTGACGCGCAGCGTGAAAAGGCAGGCATTTGTATGTTGCCACAAGATTTGTCAAAAGCAATTGATTTTGCAGAAGGCAGTGCTTTGGTGCGCAAAGCGTTAGGCGATCATGTGTTTGAAAAGTTTATTGCAAATAAAAAGATTGAATGGGCCAATTATCGGGCACAAGTAACAGGATATGAGTTGAAGCAACATTTGAAAATTTTGTAGGTCACAAATGGCTTGATATCTTTAGATGGATTTTGTTTTTTAAGGGTGAACGTTTTGTTCACCCTTTTTAAATGGTATATGTTATGGCAAAAAAACGAAGACCTTGTCCGCGCGGATTATACGACGGTTGTCCCATCCCCCGTGAACTTTGTAGCGAAGATTTTGCGCGTACTGGGCAATGGCATTGCTTGAAGTTTTTAAGGGAGTTTGAATGGTTTGTGTTTGGATCTGATGTACATGAAACGCATGAGGCTGATGCCGAACAGGGTGAGAAAATTGTGTCTATGGAAGAATTGATGCGGGTATTAGAAGGGTGGGAAGAGTAGGCACTGGCAAGCACACACAAAAAAAGCCCCAATGCATATTGCATTTGGGGCTTTTTCATGCCTACATGTTTGAATCTAAACGTGGTTTATGCACCTGGGCGTGATTCCACAGCCTTGTAGATGTCCAGAATCGGAACACCTTTTTCACGCGCTATGCGGGCACAGTCGTCGTATTCGGGGGTGATGCGATCTTTGCCATTGACATGGGCAATTTTAACGCGAACGGGGCCAAACGGTGTTTCTACCATATCAGCTCTGCGGGGGAGCATGTGCCGCTGAACGGGGATGCGCCGAATGCCTAATGTGGTGGTTTCTGAGAAGATCAGATTTGTGAGCTCGTTTTCTTTGTGTGGGTCGGCCAATACGGTGAGTTGAATGCCTGGTCGCCCTTTTTTCATAATGACTGGGGTAAGGTAGGCATCGCGGGCACCGGCTTCGAGCAGGCGGTCAATGACATAGCCGTAGATTTCGGGGGTCATGTCGTCGATGTTGGTTTCAAGGAGAATGGGTGAATCGGTTTGTGAGTCGGTCACCAGTTCGCCAATTTCTACGCGCAGGAGGTTGGGCACTTGTTCGACATCGCGTGTACCTGCACCATATCCGGTCACTTCTGTTTTGAGCTGAATTTGCTTGCCAATACCGGAAGCGAGCGCAGTAAGAAGCGCAGCCCCTGTGGGGGTAACCAGTTCAAAGGGAATGTCGGTGCGCTCAGCAGGGTGTCCTTTGGTCATTTCTACCACTGCTGGAACGGGAACGGGCATTGCTCCATGAGCACCTCGGGTACGGCCTGTGCCGAAGCGAAACTTGGAAGCATAGACGGCTTCTACACCGAGCAATTCAAGACCGACAATAACCCCAACAACGTCAACAATGGCATCAACTGCGCCCACTTCGTGGAAATGAACTTTATCTATGGTGGTGCCATGGACCTTTGCTTCGGCTTCGGCGAGTTTTCGGAAGACCTTGCGTGCACTTTCTTTGGCCGTGTCGGAGATGTTGCTGCTGTTGATAATATAGAGTACATCTATAAGATGTCGGTGTATATGGCCTTCTTGAGCATCCACATCAACTTTGGTAGCGGCAATACCATGTTTTTCTACGCGTCGTTGTGAAATGGTGAATTCGTGAACCTTGAGCTTGTCTAATTCTGCTTTGAGCACATCAAGAGATAAACCGGCATCGACCAAGGCGCCAAGCGCCATATCGCCACTAATGCCTGCAAAACAATCGAAGTAAGCGACTTTCATTGTGAAGCATTCCTTTTATAAAAAAACCGTGAAAATGATGCGGTCACGGTTTGAAATAACAGAAATATTAAAACCATCAAAATAAAAAACATTTTGGACGTGTGTTTATGTGTTTGATAGCTGTTCGAGCACAATGGGTTTGAGTTTGCTTTGAATGCGTTTGGGATCGAAAATTTCATCAAAGGTATATACATCAGAAAAATCTGATAGATCATCTTCTTCGGTTTTTCGCATTAGGCCCGCATCGACAAGGGAAAAAACAATGCGCCCAAAATCAATGGTTTGGGTCATGCCCCAATGTTCGAGAACCGCACGTGCCAATGGGCCATATTGCTCGCGTGCGTAATCTGCAATGCCCCAAGCCAATTCTGGACCACTGACATGACGGCCTGATTCTGGTGCATGGACACGATTGAGTGCTCGCACAGTATAATCTAAGGCTGCAAAGATAAAGAGATAGGCCTCACGTTTATACTGGCCCTCTGTATCTGCCAATTTTTCGATTTTGATTAAAAAGTCTTCTTGCATGGCTCACTTTACGCAAGTGAAGGGGAGACTTGCCATTTAAAAACAGTATTGTGAATATATATGGGAAACGCGTTATTCTTCTGTTGTTGCTGACGTGCGGTTTTGAATAAGCGCAGTGACAATGGTGCCACTGTTGCGATTGAGCAAAGACAACATTTGGTCGCGCGTTTGTTGAAAGTCTGTGGCATATTCGGGTGGTAATGGCTTGCCTGTTGGACGGTTGTTGTCTGAGCTGGGTTTTACCAATGTATATTTGCCATTTACTGTGGCATAAAAGTTAAAATGTAAATGAGGGCCCGTTGCCCTCCCTGTGGCACCTACATAACCAATGGTTTGTTTTTGCTTTACTTTTTGCCCTTGGCGCAAGCCACGTGGGAATTTGCTTAAGTGGCCATAACCCGTTTTGTAACCGTTTTTGTGTTTGATTTCAACATAATTGCCCAAGGCACCTTTGGGCCCCACGAATGAAACGGTTCCATCGGCAATGGCCCAAACCGTGGTGCCG
This sequence comes from Candidatus Latescibacterota bacterium, assembly GCA_038279365.1. Taxonomy (GTDB): domain Bacteria; phylum Latescibacterota; class UBA2968; order UBA2968; family UBA2968; genus JABIFK01. The sequence goes on from JAYODI010000038.1 coordinate 33,818, forward strand.
TGTGGTGCGGCATAATCTATGCCGTGGTGAGGGATATACTTTTTGAGGATGGGGTGGAAGCGACGTTTGTTATAACCTGAACTGATGCGGGTAAAGTTGAGTGGTTTTCTTAAGAAGAGACCCTGTAAAGAGCCACCGTTTGAATCGTAATAATCTTCTTTGTCATCGGCTGGTGTATAGAGAAAAGCTTGGTAGGTGGTATCGTTTTTTGCACTGGTATATTGCGCGGCTAAAATTTCACCATATCTGACAAAATTGCCTGTTTCGTTGTAAAGTTTTTCAATTGCAAACGCAAAGTGATCATCTGGGTAACAATCGTTGTCGACATCGATGTAAGCTTCAAAAATATATTCTAATTTATATATGAGTAAGGGGCTTTCATCGGTTTGTACGAGCGCATTCCAAATCGAATCATTGATGCGTTCTGAAATGACCACGACTTCGCGGTGAAGCGGAGTTTCTTCTTTCCACGCTTTAAGGTTATCACCTGTTCGTTCTGCAAGAAAACGGCGTTCGAGGTCGCCGCGTTTGATATATTCAAATTTGTGTATGGCGCCCAATGTGTCTAAGGTGATTGTATATCGATCACCACTTTGCACCAAATTGGGATTGAATTCGGCACGTGGGATATTTTTGCGAAGGGCTGGAACCAATTCAAAAATTTGTTGGCGAGAAATGCCTTCTCGAATGAGGGCTTCTGAGAAATTTTCACCGCGTTGAATGCGACCTTCTATTTCTGTCCATTGTGATTGAGGCTCGGGCTCAACATTGGGAGGTGCAGGCAAAATGAGTTCGATTTCAAGGGAGTCGGCCGGTGCCATTGCTTGCGTAGATTCTTCGGGGGTTTCTTCGGAATCGGAACCAGTGTTCAACCCAAAAAGTGCGCCAACACCAAGCAACAAACAGAGAAACACCCAATGGCGTTGTTTGCGCGGTTCGGTAGGAGATGGACGGCTTGTATAATCGTAAATGGGCATAGGAACTCATGCGGCAAAAGGGGCGCTGGTAGGCGCCCCGTAATTTTGCGTAAATCATTGTTCTTTATTGAATACCGACCAAATTATAAACCAAAACTCATGGGCTGTCAATAGCATTTTTGACCTTGCCAAGAATTGAGCACTTGGTTAATGTAGATAAATCATATAGATATGCACCGTGGGTGTGGTGATAGCATGAGATTGTTGTATTGTTTTTGGGAATGAGGCGACAATGGTTGGTGATAAAAAAGAGCTTAAAGGGTTATTTCCTAGTGAATTAGGAGTGTTTTTGAAAGAGATGGGATTGGCAGAGTATCGCACCCGGCAAGTGGTTGATTGGCTCTATAACAAAGGTGTTACAAAATTTGAAGATATGACCAACTTGTCGAAAGATATGCGGCAGAAGTTGGATGATCATTTTACGATTTTGGATTTGAGCGTAGTTGGTGAGGTCAAAACAGCTTCTGAAGACACTGTTAAATTTCTATTTGCATTGCCAGATGGGCGTCGCATAGAGAGCGTTTTGATGTGGGAAGGTAAACGGCGTACGTTGTGTGTCTCTTCTCAGGTTGGATGTCCATTGGATTGTCAGTTTTGTGCAACGGGTAAGATGGGTTTGATTCGCAATTTAAGCGCTGCCGAAATTGTTGATCAGGTTTTGTATGCCCAACGTTTTTTACGTGCCCGTGGAGAAGAGCTCACCAATGTTGTGATGATGGGCATGGGGGAACCTTTGTTGAACTTTGAGCAAGTGCTTCGCGCGATTCGGTTGATGAATTTAGATCATGGGGCTGCCATTGGGATTCGTCGTATTACGCTGTCAACGGCAGGCCATGTGCCGGGTATTCAAAGATTGTCTCAAGAGAAAATGAAAATTGGGTTGGCTGTTTCGCTTAATGGTACAACAGATGAGCAGCGCACACAAATTATGCCCATCAACAAAAAATGGCCCATTGAGATATTGTTGGCGGCTGTTAAGGATTATCAAGCCTTTATCCATCGTCGGGTCACATTTGAATATGTGTTGTTACATGGCATAAATGATTCTGTGGATGATGCGCATCGCTTGGTGGAATTGGTGCGTGATATCTCATGTAAAATCAATGTGATCCCTTGGAACCCTATTGAGGGTGGTGCCTATGAAAGGCCCTCTCAAAAAGCCATTGATCGCTTTGTTAAGGTTTTGACAGATGCCCAGTTGACGGCTCCTGTGCGCTACAGCAAAGGTGACGACATTGGCGCAGGGTGTGGACAGTTGTATCAGGAATTGCAGACGGTGGCCTGATGGTGTTTTAAGATTCACTCTTGAATTTTTTCCAAAGAGGTGTTATAGTTGAACTTACCACGAATGATCATGGTTTATGGCGTGTTTTAATTTTTAAAAATGATTTTTTAAGCAAATTCCCCAAATTTGCTGGTATGATTCTCGCCTGATTCTGTGATCGACGCTCCCTGTTTTTGCGTCAAAAGGGATTTGATTTTATGGAACAGTTTGTTATTGAAGGTGGGCAAAAATTGTCGGGCACGGTTGTGCCAGCAGGGAATAAGAATGCTGCTCAGCCACTTTTGGCGGCCACATTGTTAACCGATGAGCCAGTGGTCATCAAGAATGTGCCACAAATAGGTGATATTGCTTGTTTTATTGAGATTTTGCGCGATTTGGGTGTTTCGGTTGACGAGACGGGTTCGCACGAATTAACGGTGTGTGCGGCAGGTTTGAATAAAACGTCTTTGCGCACAGAGCTGTGTCGCAAAGTGCGGGGTAGCTTTATGTTTGCTGGGCCTTTATTGGCCCGACATGGTGAGGCGGTAATTCCGCGACCTGGTGGAGATCGCATTGGTCGGCGTCGCGTGGATACACACTTGATCGCATTGAGTAGTTTGGGTGCCGATATACACACCAATCACATTTACGGTTTTAAAGCCCCTCAAGGGCTTAAAGGTGCCGATATATTTTTAGATGAACGCAGTGTAACTGGCACGGAAAATGCCGTGATGGCGGCAGCCTTAGCAAAGGGGAAGACCATTTTACGCAATGTGGCCTCTGAGCCTCATGTGCAAGAATTGTGTCATTTGATTAACCAGATGGGTGGGCAGATCTCGGGTATTGGTACCAATGAACTGACAATTGAAGGTGTGGATCGTTTGGGCGGTGCAACGCACACCATTGGGCCAGATTATATGGAGGTTGGCAGTTTTATTGGACTTGCGGGGGCCACAAACAGTGCGATTCGCATCAAAGATGCGGCGCCAGAGAATATGCGCAAGAGTTTGATGGTGTTTCGACGATTGGGGTTAGAAGTTAAAATTGATGGCAATGATTTGGTCGTGCCCGAATATCAAAAACTTGAAATTTTGCCTGATGTGGGCGATGCCATACCCCGCATAGACAACGATCCTTGGCCAGGTTTTCCGCCAGATTTGATGAGCATTGCCATTGTTTTGGCCACACAAGCACGTGGCACCGTTTTGTTTTTTGAAAAAATGTTTGAACAACGGATGTATTGGCTTGACCGATTGATTGATATGGGCGCTAAGATTATCATTTGTGACCCACATCGGGCGGTGGTGGTTGGGCCTTGTAAGCTTTATGGTGAGCATTTAACGAGCCCAGACATCCGTGCAGGCATGGCGCTTATAATTGCCGCGCTTTGTGCCGATGGTCAAAGTGTGATCAGCAATATTGAACAAATTGATCGTGGTTATGAAAATATAGACGTTCGGTTGCGATCTTTGGGGGCTCAAATTGATCGTGTGGTAGTGGAGGATTGATCCTTTGCAAATGATGTGGCTGGCCTGTTGTTGGTCATTTGGTTTTGAGGTCGTCTCGATGTGAAGATTTTGGACAATGCCCGTCAGGGTGCTTTAGAGATTGTACGCACATTGCAAGCTCGTGGGTTTCGTGCTTTATGGGCGGGTGGGTGTGTACGCGATATGCTTTTGGGTGTTGTTCCAAAAGACTATGATATTGCAACAAATGCCGATCTCCAAGAGGTGATCGGCATTTTTCCAAATGCGCGAGAGGTTGGGGCACATTTTGGTGTGGTGGTGGTTACAAGGGGTGAATGTGTGTATGAGGTGGCGCGTTTTAGGCGTGATGTAGGTTATTCGGATGGGCGACACCCTGATCGGGTGGTTTTTACCGATGAAGTAGAAGATGCGCAACGCCGAGATTTTACCATTAATGGTATGTTTTATGACCCCATTGCCGAGCAAGTGCTGGATTATGTGGGGGGGCAGACGGATTTAAAACGCCAAGTGATTCGCGCCATAGGTGACCCTTACGCCCGTTTTGCTGATGATCGGTTGCGTTTGTTGCGGGCCATTCGGTTTGGATGTCGATACCACTGGTCTGTTGATGAGGCAACACAACGGGCTATTTGCGAGAAGAGCAATGGTATTTTGGCGGTAAGTTGGGAGCGTATTCGAGATGAATTGGGAAAAATTCTGACGGAAGGTGGTGCCCCTCTTGGGGTGCGCTGGTTGATCGATTGGGGGGTGATGGCACAAATAATGCCTGAAGTTTTGGAGATGAATGGTGTGCCTCAACCGCCAGAATATCACCCAGAAGGTGATGTTTTAACACACACCTTGATTATGTTGGGTTTGTTGGAGAAGCCCTCGGTTGAATTGGCAATGGGCGTTTTGTTACATGATATTGGCAAACCCCGTACGTTTGAGGTGTTGGATCGCATTCGTTTTAACAATCATACAGCAGTTGGGGCAAAAATAGCAGAAGATGTTTGCCGTCGGTTGCGATTTTCAAATGAGCAAATTGAGCATATTGTTTCGTTGGTTCTAGATCATCATCGGTTTATGCACGTGCGTGAGATGCGCAGAAGTAAATTGGTGCGATTTTTGAGAGATCCCTATTTTAATGACCATCTGGCTCTGCATCGCATGGATTGTTTGGCTTGTCATGGTATGTTGGACAACTATTTTTTTTGCAAAAATGAGCTGGCAGGTTTAGAACCCGAGCGATTGCGACCGATTCCCTTGATTAATGGGCACGATCTTATTACTTTGGGGTATAAACCAGGACCTTTTTTTAAACAGGTTTTGGCTGCCATTGAAGATGCGCAAATAGAAGAAACCATTCAAAACAAAGATGAAGCACTTACTATGGCCAAGCATTTGTTCGATGAAACTGTATAGATTATGATCTCGTTGTCGATATAATTAAAGATTGTTTTCTGTGTTTTGGTTTTGTGTCCACCGATTTTCTCCAAGAGGCAGAGTATGGCTGATGAAGATATGATGGAAATGGATGAATTGGGAGAAGATGAAGGGGATGCCGGCGGCGGTGGCGGTGGCAACCCGATCCTCAAATATCTTCCCCTGATTGGCATTGTATTGGTTGTGCAGGTCGTGATTATTTATTTCGCAGTGCAATGGTTTATGCCTGATGATATGCCCGATGATTCAATGGATGCAGCGGCAACAGAGCAGGTTGAAGTGGTTGAGGCCTCAGAGGAAAGTCCTAAGGGTGAAGGTGGTTTTGTACCTCCTAAAACAACGGTATTGACCATTTTTGACAAACTTGAAACCATTGTGGTTAACCCTGCAGGGACGGATGGTTTGCGATTTTTGAGTACGCAAGTATTTTTGGGCTTATCCGACTTAAAAGTTGAGGAATATATAACGACAAATCACTTGGTACCTCGCATTAATGATACGTTGGTGGCTGTTTTTTCGAGTAAGACCATTTCAGATTTAGATCCTTCTCGTCATACAAAGCTAAAAGAAGAGATCCGAAAACGCCTGAATCAATTTTTAGGTGAAAATGCGGTTTTGGAAGTTTATTTTCAAAGTTTTGTTTTACAGTAGGAACTTTTACCACTGCGGTGCGTATAAATGTTAACGACTCGGAAACGTTACAGCGGTCAAGAAGGAGCAAAAACTTCTTCTGACCGCTGTTTTTCTATCCACTTAGCATGTATTGGCTGATTATGAAACCTTTATTCTACTGGGTGTTGGGTTTGTTGTTTTTTCCCATGATTGTTGGAGCAACAACGGTTAAGCCTTTTGCATTTGAAGGCCTTTGTGAAACGGCACAGTCTATTGTGCATGTCAGATGTTTGGAAAAGCAAAGCCTTACAATACCAGATCGAGATGGTATTTTTACGCAATACCGTTTTGAGATCGTAACGCCTGTTAAAGGGGTAACGGAGAAGGAATTGGTTTTGGTGTTGCCTGGTGGGAAAGTTGATGGACATCATATGGAAGTGCTTGGCATGCCCAAGTTTATAATTGGTCAAGAAACCGTTTTGTTTTTAAGTGAAAAAGATGCCTATGGATCACCTTGGCCAGTGGGATTGGGGCAAGGGTGTTACGACATCACATTGGAAGATAATGGTGAGCGACTGGTGGTTTTTGAACGGCATCACCCAATAGATGCCGTGCACAGATCGAAACCTGCCATTCGGAATAAAGTTGCTTTGCAAACATTTATTGGAACGATTCGAGAGGTTTTGAAAATGGAAACAATTGGTGAAGACAAGGCACAATAATATTTTTATTTTTGGCCAACACATCAAAACAAAAAGCCCTGAAGTGTCAAACTTCAGGGCTTTTTGTTTTGAACTATAAGGTGTTATTGGGGGCAAGAGATCTCGATTAAGTTACCGGAGGGATCATGTAAAAAAACATATCGGGTGCCATCGTGCGGGCGAATGCCAGGGCCAGATGCAACATGCATACGTTCTCTGTCAAGAGATGTGAGCACCCGATCAAAGTCTTCTACTTCAAAGGCGATGTGGCGTCGAGATGGCCTGGGGTGTTCTTCTGCCACAAGCAAATGAAGTTCTGTTGCGCCGCACTGATACCACAATCCTTCAAAATCATAGTTGGGACGCGCAATGGGCGTGAGCCCCAAAAATTTTTCGTAAAATGTGCGTGATTTTACAAGATCACCAACGACCAAGGTAACGTGATGTAAGCCTGTGATACCCAGTCCTTCAGACACAATATCAATTCTCCGTAAGATATGCACGTATCTTGCGCATGCGTGATGGGTGTTTGAGAGAGGTTAGGGCTTTGTCGCGAATTTGACGCACACGTTCTTTGGTGAGACTTAAGATATTGCCAATTTGTTCTAACGTCATGGTTTCGCCACTATTTATGCCAAAATAAAGACGCAACACGCGTGCCTCTCGTGGCGATAGCGATTCTAAGGCAGAGCGAACCTCATCGGCCATGGCTTGATCCAAAACCAAGGCTTCGGGGGTTTGCTGGTCTTTGTCTTCTAAGATTTCGAGTAAGCAGGTGTCTGGCCCATCATCAATGGGCATATCCAATGAAATGTGCCATCTGGATGCATCCAACAAGGTTTGCACTTGACTGGGTTGCATTTCTGCTTCTTTGGCAATTTCGTCAACGGTCGGTTCTCGACCCAACCCTTGTTTGAGGCCGGAGGCAATGCGTTCGAGTTTGCTGAGGTGTTTGATTTTGTTTACGGGCAAACGCACCATACGAGCTTTTTCTGCCAATGCAGAAAGGATTCCTTGGCGAATCCACCATACGGCATACGTGGTAAATTTGACCCCAACGGTTTCGTCATATCGTGTGGCTGCACGCACAAGGCCCATGTTGCCTTCTGCGATGAGGTCTTCAAGAGGTAAGCCTCTACCTTGGTATTCTTTGGCAATGGTGATTACAAAACGCAAATTCGATTCGATCATTTTTTCTAAGCTTTTGCGATCACCGGCTCGAATTTTTATAGCAAGCTCAACTTCTTGCTGTGGGGTAAGGAGTTCATTATAGGCAATGTCTTTAAGGTATAATTCTAAAGCTGTGCGTTTGCGATTGGCGCTGTTGGTGGTTGTGTTACGATTTACCAAGGTAGCTGGCATAAGTACTCCCCCAATGACTGAGGTATCGACTCTCCCTGTCGATGTTGGGTGCGGTTTACCGATATGTGCAGACTGTCTCCAAGAAACAACGAGAGAATAGGAGATGAATTCCTGCTTTCGGCATCATATGAAAGGGGATATGCTTCGGTACTCTGGGGAATAGGGAATTTTTTTAGGGGAGTTGTGTTCGAGGTGTATATGTGATGTTGCCAATAGGGGTAAAGGCAAAACACGGTATCGAACTTTAAGGGAGTACTTATGGGGAATAAGCGAGTGCAAAGATATGTGATTTGATCAGGGAAATCAAATGCTTTTTATTTTTTTATATATCCTCCTCTTCTGAGTGGTTTTGGGTCGGGGGTAAATCATATTTTTCTATCTTTCGCAGTAAGCGTGGGCGTGATATTTGTAACATGCGTGCGGTTTTATTTTTGTTCCATTGGGTCATTTTTAGAACATGTGAGATAACCTTTTTTTCTACTTCGTCAAAGGTGACCCCTTCTTCGGGAATATCGATGACCAATTGACGGCTGTTCCAAGGTTGCTTGGCCAATGAATTTGTAGAGCGCACACTCACGGGAATCATGTCGGGAGTTAGGGTTTGTGCATCAAACATGATCATGGCCCGTTTGATGGCATTGCGCAATTCACGTACATTGCCCGGCCAATGATATTCGCGTAGCAACTGTTTTGATGTTTCTGATAGATGGCGTTTGCCAAGGGCATATTGTTGTGCAAATTCTTCAATAAAGTGTTCGGCCAATAAAACGACGTCTTCGCCTCGTGCGCGCAATGGGGGAAGTTCAAATTGAATTTCATTGAGTCGATAATAGAGATCTTCGCGAAACTTGGATTCGCGCATGGCCGTTTCTAAATCGACATTGGTGCTGGCAATAATACGCATGCGAACTTGTATCTCTTTTTCGCCACCTAATCGACGAAATGTTTTGTCTTCTATGGCTTTGAGCAATTTGGCTTGTAAGCCCATGCTCATATAACCGATTTCGTCTAAGAGCAGTGTGCCTCCATTGGCCAATTCAAAGAGGCCTGGTTTGGTGCGTTCTGCACCTGTATAAGCCCCTTTTTCATAACCAAATAATTCGGATTCGAGCAGATGCTCTGGGATGGCGGCACAGTTGACTTCGACAAAGAGTTCGTTGCCAGTAGAACTGTTGTCGTGGATAGCGCGGGCAATGATTTCTTTACCAGTGCCTGTTTCACCTCCAATGAGGACTGAAACATCTTTGCTTTGCACAACACGTTCCATCAAATTGATAACCTGACGGATGGCTGGGCTGGTGCCTACTATTGCACTAAAATCGGCCATTGAGAGTATATGAAAGTTGTTTAATATATGTATAAGTTACGTGGAAAGTCAGGTAGTGAACAAGATAAAGAATGGTACATGGTTTGTCAATAAAGGATTGTTAAAAAAAGAACATGCACGAAGTTTCTTGACACCTTTTGATGTTGGTTCTAAATTGTCCAATCAGTGATATGTGCATGTATTTACATGAGTTAGGGGTTGGGGTATGGACTTTGACGAAGAATTAAGAAAATTTGCAAGATCGGACAGGCCTTTGCGTCAAATGCGAGAATCGGCGCGTTGGCAAATAGAAATTTGGGCAGACAATGAATGCCTTGCGGGTGAAGCACGCGATGTGAGTCGGGGGGGATTGGGTGCCATTGTTGAGCCCGATTTGGTTTGGCAGACGCGTTTGGTTGTCGGGTATAAAGTTCGTTTGTTGTTTGTGTGGGATAATGAAGATTTGGATGATGTTGCCCCTTTTGGGGCCCGTATTATATGGATAAGAAAAAATGAAAAAATCTGGGATATTGGTTTTGAATTTTATGACTTGGATGATCGTGCGGAAACATATATTGCACGTTATTTATTGACACGTGTTGTGACGCGGCATTTAGGGAGTAACGATCTTGCGTAAATGATTCACGCAAGTATATGAAAAAAGCGAGGCAATGCCTCGCTTTTTTTTGAAAATTTTAAAATTGATCAATAACCGTGATTTATGCATGTGGCATTAAGCACCATTTGCAGTGTCCGTTGTGGGCGGGGTATCTGTATTTACGAATGAGCGTTGTCCTAAGTCGCGATCAAGTAAAAATAGGCCGTTGCCATCGTTGCCAACCAACTTAAGGTTATCGATCACCCCTTTAATGAGAGACTCTTCTTCTACTTGTTCAGATACAAACCATTGAAGAAATGCATTGGTCGCATGGTCGCGTTCGGACAAAGATAAATCGACAATGTCATAAATTCTTTCGGAAACGATTTTTTCGTTGGCCAATGCGTCTTCAAATACATCTAAAGCAGATTCCCAGGTTTGACGTGGTTGCTTGATGTCGGAGAAGTGAATGGCACCATCTCTTTCATTCATAAAATCAAAAATCTTCATGCCGTGTAGGAGTTCTTCTTGGGCTTGTACACGCATCCAATTGGCAAACCCATTCAAGTTTTGTTCTAGAAAATACTTAGACATGGCTAAGTAGCTGTAAGATGAATGATATTCCAAGTTAATTTGTTCGTTCAGTTTTTTTAAAATGTTGTCTTTGATCATAGGTATTTCTCCTCTCGAATTTTCATTATGTAGCACGTGTAAGTATACTTAAAATTCTTCAGAATACCAAAAGGCTTGTGTAAAATGTTGTTAATAAAAACCTTAAAATATGCCTTGTTGCTTGATTTTATATAAAGTTTGCCGTACCTTCTAATGGCCTTACCTTTTTATAAATGCTTGTTTCCTGTATGCTTTTTTTGTTGCATCTGGTCACATAATGTCTTATCAATCGTGTTCGTCGCGTCTTGGTGTTCTTAGAATCGAGATACAAAATTTTTCCACGTCACTTCTGTGACAAAACGTATGAGAGGGTTCTTGTTATGATCCCCGAAAAGGTCCTAGAGGCCTTGAATGACCAACTCAACCTTGAATTTCATTCTGCGTTTCATTACTTGGCCATGGAGACGTACTTTCATGGTCTCAATTTACATGGGTTTGCCAGCTTTATGCGAGAGCAATATAAGGAGGAGCGGGGGCACGCATTAAAAATTGTTGATTATATCAATAATCGGGGGTGCCGGGTCAAGTTGGCACAAATTGCAGAACCGCCTGCCGAGTGGGCGTCTGCGTTGGAGGCTTTTGAGGATGCATACCGACAAGAGCAACGGTCGAGTGGTGTGATTAATGATTTGGTGGATCTCGCACTTACTGAGCGTGATCATCCAACGGATATTTTCTTAAAATGGTTTATTACAAATCAGGTAGAAGAAGAAGCGATGATTAGCAGTATTGTACAGAAACTGCGTTTGGTAGGTGATGATAAGTATGGTTTGTTTTTGTTGGATCGTGATATGGGTATGAAATAAAAGAAATCCATTTTTGAGAGTATATAAAAGTCGGGTGCCGATTTCATTGGCACCCGATTTTTAGTTGCGGTTAGTTTTGTGGTGAGTGGCTAAGATATGATGGGGGGAAATATGCTTTTTGTTCGATATAAGACGCCTTACGAGAATGTGTCTGTGCTATTTGGGGTCTAAAGACATCAACAGGGATGCGATGTGTTGTGGGATTGTTTTTTTGGCTTGCCGGTGTGAACCAATCTGTGAGTTGTTTTCATATCTGCACCATAAAATATGATGGCTTCAAGCAAGGTTATTGTACGGCTATCGTGTCGGTAAGCCAGGATGCCATTGACCATATTTGGGGCTATCGATGGACGTTTTAAAATTATAGCCTCCGACTGTATTGTTGGTGGTAATATATTGGTTTTTGAGAGTGTTTAGAAAGCGCCTTTGGATTTCTCAGCGCGTTCGTGGAGGGCGGTGATGAAACGCCAAGTCAGATACTGGTCACCCCTTTTATATTTTAGGTGGCCTATTTTTTTAAGAATTTTTGTTTTGCCTTTTTATTTTTCTGGCAAATGATGGGGCAACTCTTACAGGCTCTGCCTTTTTTTTGATATTTTTTACAACATTTGTTTTTCATATTCAACGACCCCTTAGATTGCCTTGTTGTACATTTGCATTAGATACCAAACTGGAAGGGCAAAAAAAAGAAAATGATTATGATTTGCGACGCTTTCCAAATTGAATACGCCACCAAATTATGATGCCAGAAAAAGATAAAATGATAAGCCCCCAAGCGGCGATATCGTAGAGGTAAACAAACCAATCTGCAAAGAAGTAACCTGTGTGAATTTGATGGATGAGCGTATATAGGTCATTGCCTGGTTGAAAAGGTGTTCCGACTGATGCCCATGTGGTGCCACCATCACGACTGCTGATAAGCCCCCCTGATGTCCATAGATAAAGACTTTCGTTGGCACCGATGCCGATGCGTTGTAGCCGAACGCCTTTGGCCAGAGGAACAAATCCTAAAGGAATTTGCTCCCAAACAATACCGCCATCGGTTGAGCGTATGAGCCCCAAGTCTTCAAGGGCAACATAAATATGATCGGGGTTGTCGGGGGCAAAGGTGATGTCAACGGCTCGCTCGGCAGCAAAGAGCATGGGTACTTCATACCAAGATTGGCCGCCATCATCAGATGCATATAGACCTGATCGTGTGCCGCGATATAAATGTTGTGGATCTAACGGATCAACGGCAAATGATAAGGTGTGTTCAGATGGGGCACCTAATAAAGATGGGTGATTGAGCAAGAAACCAGAAAGGGCAAGTAAGACCACAAAGATAAGTGTGCCAACACCGATGTAACGATGCAGCTTACGACAGACTTCCAATATGCGCCGTTTGGATTGTGGCGAAGTGGACTGTAGAGGAAAGGTTTTAAACTGTGTTTTTTGTTTTGGTGCGTTCATGGGGTGCTTTTTTGTAAATAGGCCACATCAATCATTGTGAGTACTTTTTTGACGCCACCATTGAGCGCACGCACAGACAAGGTGGCGCCGGTTATGCCAATGATGTCGCGGTTGAGCCGAATGGGGCTGGTGGCTTGTTTGCCTTTGTATTGGGTTAAAAAGCGCTGGCGCTTTACTTCGCCACCGCGAGATTCTCGATAAACCATAATCCAAACGCCATCGTTTTTGCCCAGTGTATCTACTTTGACCATAAAGGTGATGGGTTTATAAAGACCGATTTGTTCAGTAATAACGGCGTAACCCAAATGTTCGTTTTTGTAGCGCGCCTGAAAAACTTCAAAATGAGGTTCTGTGACACGCCAGCCCAAACGCCGTTCTATTTGTTTGCGTTGGGCGGGGGTGGGGACAAAGGTTTCAGACCAAAGGGTATCGGCTTTGGGAAAAGCTTCTTGAAGAGCTTGTTCTTGCGTAAGATAAACGGTGGTGGCTTCGGGACCGTCTGGGCTTTGGGCCCAGACGGTTTGGGAAGTGACAAGAAAAATGATGAATAAAAAAAGAGGCATAGATTTAGGATCTTATATAAGGTGTGATCATGCTCTAAAAGTACGAGGTGATCGAAAAGAAGAAACGTCCTGCAGCATTGCTTTTGGTGCCGTTTGCGGGTGTTTTCCATGTCCAGGTATAATCGAGTTTAAATACGGCATCTTCTACTGGGCGAAAATTTAGGCCGGTTGTGAGGCCATATTCTGAGTCGCCAGTTTGCTTGGTGTTGTAATCGACCCAATCCCACCGAAGTGCGCCTGTTAACACGGAACCTTCTAATAATTTGTCGTGCGCAAAGTGAATATTGGTTTGGGCATAAGCGCCTTGTTGGTCACCCGCAACACCATCGGCTGTTGCATAGGCGTATTCACCCAACACTTCAAAAACGCTGCGATTGAATTTTGCATCGAGGCCCAATATTGAAAGGCGGTTGGCTCCTGCTGCATCATACTTCCCTGTGTGAAATGATGCGCCTAAGTCGATGCCCAAACGAGGGCTAATGCCCAACCGACCGACAAGGGCTTTGTCGTTGTTGTTGTCTTGTTTCTTGCTGCCACGGCCACTGCGAATGCGCAAGCCACTGCCCGTGATCACGCCATCATTGAACCCATTGACCAAATAAAGCTCGTAGGTTCCTACTGCTTGCTCAGATGGATAAAATGTGCCAAAAAAACCCATGCCCGATTCACTCAACGTTGAGGGCATAATTTGACGATTGACAGTTGGGCGTTCGGTGAGGTCGTTGAGTGGGCTGTCGTGGAGCAGATTGAAACGCCCCAATGGTGAGAGAATGACACCGCCGCGAAAGTTGAATGCTTCGGTCAGTTTAAAATCCATGACAGCATATTCGAGTTTGACTTCGCCATTACCAGGCACATCACCACCGTGTTCAAATTCAATTTCTGTTGAAACGCGAACCCGATCTGAGACTTGGGAATAGATAAAGGGAATAAAACGGTGTTGATCGAATGTGCTGTTGCTGCCTTCTGCCCATTCAAATTCCATATCAATATAACCGCCAATGGCGATTCGTTTGCCCATTTCTTTGATATAAGGCTTGTCATAAATACCACCGGGTAATCCTGAGCGCGGTTCTTCGGCTTGAAGTGTTGATGCAAAAATGAAAAACAAACATAAAAAGAGATATCGAGAGCGATCCATCTGTGTGGCCTTTCTATTTGCCCGCTTCCATTGACTTCGTTTCTGAAATCCATTATTATGGAAGCGGGTCATTTTGGGTGACTCTAAGGGTCTCACCTCGGGCTGGCAGGCTCATATGTGGTGTAGACCCTTAATTTTGTTTTATGCGACAAATGTTTTATTAATAAAACACCTGGGGCAGAAATAAAACATTTGTCTTTTAAATGTCAATATAAATTTTGTTTTTTTATGAATTTTTTTTTTATCATTAAAATTGATAAAGGTTTGTTTAAGTTTTGTTTTTTAAAAACGGTTTTGTGGTTGAAAAGGTTGCCCAA
>JAYODI010000039.1:0-7909 GCA_038279365.1 Candidatus Latescibacterota bacterium
GTATGAATGCCCTGCAGGCAGTGCCATTTTCTTTACAGAAAATTTATGTCATGTCGGCCCAGATTGGACGCGAGACACACCTCGTATTGCGGTTTTGCATGCCTATTCTCATTTGGCAACACATTGGCATCGTTTGCGCACACCCTCCGATGTGATTGCGAGTTTGCCCCGTGAAAAACAAGCTTATTTTAGACAACCGTGGATTGCAGATTTTAATACCAAACCCGCCACGCGCAATACGATAGATCATTTTGTGCAGTCGGATGATCCTGTGGTGAATACTGATATTGGCTATTAGGAGTTGTTTATGATTAAAATGGCGCAATATGGCACAATGCATGGACATGGCTTGGGTAAATTGCGTGCTATGATGGAACATGCAGAAGTAGATTTTGTGGGTGTTTTTGAACCCGATGAGGCCCAACGTCGAAAAGTTGAAGCTTCTGAATTGGGAGACGTTGTGCGTTGGTTTGAATCGGAAGCTGAGTTATTGGCCGATCCAACGATTATTGCTGTGGCATCGGAAGGGCGCAATGTCGAGAGCTTGGCACAGACAGAAGCACTTGTAAAGGCAGGGAAGCATGTGTGGTATGACAAACCTGCTGGTGATGATTGGGCGAGATGGCAAAAGGTGGTGGCTTTGGCTCGTGAGCAATCATTGTGCATTCAAATGGGATATATGTTTCGTTATCACGAAGGATATTGTAAAATCTCAGAATGGGTCAAAAGTGGTCTTTTGGGTGATGTGTTTCAAATTCGTGCGCATATGTCTACATTTCTAAATGCCTCACAACGCGAGACCATTGCCGTTCACAAGGGAGGGATCTTTTATGATTTGGCCGCGCATCAATTGGATCAGATCGTTTGGCTTTTGGGACGGCCAGAGAAAGTGACGTCTTTTTTGAGAAATGATTCTGGGGATGTGCCCACATTTTCGGACAACACATTGGGTGTGTTTGAATATGAAAATGCGATGGCGATGGTGGACATTGCAGCATTGGAGACCCGTCCTATGGCGCGGCGCTTTGAAGTATATGGCACAAAGGGGAGCGCCATTATGGACCCTATGGAACCGGCAGATCAGATTCGATTGTGTTTAAGTGAGGCGCAAGGAGATTATGTTGCAGGTGTAAACAGTGTGCCGATTACCCCACAATCTCGACAAGATTTATACACATTGGAGTTGGATGCTTTTTTGGCTGCCATTCGAGGTGAAAAAGAAGCAGACCGTTCTTATGCGCACGAACTGTTGGTTCAAGAGACTTTGTTGCGTGCAACTGCTGGCATTGATGGATGTGATTTGGGTTTGGGGGATTATGAAAGGGGCATATAGATGGCTGTGGTATTGAATCGAAAATTGACAAAAGATGAATTGGATTTTTATCAGGCTCAAGGTTATGTGGTGGTTCCTGATGTGTTTCCCTTGGATGAGCTAAAAAAAATAGACCATGAAATCGACCTCATCAGAGAAAAGGATGGCGGGGATATTCATCGCAACCCAGGCTGGGTCATGTCTTTGGGGTTGCGTTCTGAGATCACGCGGGCCTTTGTGCAAGATGAGCGAATATTGGATTTAATAGCCGATATTGTGAAACCGGGTATCGCGATTTATTCGGGTAAGCTCACAACAAAGTTGCCCCATTCAACTGATATATGTCATTGGCATCAAGACGATGCGTATTATAATGCACATGCAACCAGTGAAACGCGCATGTCTGTATGGATTCCATTGCAAAATGCGACCGAAGAAAATGGGTGTTTGTGGGTGGTGCCAGGCAGTCATAAAGGGGGTGTGGTTGAACACGGCAGTTATGGTGGTCAATGCCCCAAATCGATAGGCCCTGTTACATTAAAGGTCGATGGGGCGATTCCTTGTCCAGTAAAAGCTGGGGATATGTTGTTGTTTGACGCAGAATTATGGCACCATTCTAAGGAGAATCATACCGATCAGATTCGTCGGGCATTTATTGTCTCGTATCAAGAGGCAACGGTACCTCGGGGCAATGGTGATCAATGGAAGATTGTGCGGCCTGCTTTATAAAAGATGGAGGTGGATAATCACGGGGTGGTTGATTAAGCATAGAAACATGTGTGAAGAATAGGTTAATAAATTGCTGATTATTATGTATATAAATCCCAACTTGAAAAAAGTTGGGATTTTTTTGATTCCAAATGGAACGCGGTGGGAACGGGGCATGTCTAAGGTTATGAAGCCACAACGTGTGGTTGTTTGAAGCAGATAAGAAATGTGAAAGATTCTTTTCTTATCTCACTACATATCAGACACACAGATCTGGCGCTTGATTGATGTTGCCATCTTTCCGACTTGCGCAAGAGATCCGATGGATCTGGATGGAATGGCAAACGGCCTTCAGACCGCACGTGGAGCGTTTGATCTGTTTGTGAGATGTGAATTTATTACAAAGAAGGAGACACAAGATGAAGAAATTGACTTTGTGGGTCAGCGCATTGGCATTGATGCTGGCCCTTGGGGAAGTGCAAATGGCTCAAGCACAAAACACCGCAGATGGGACGACGTTTGTTGATGAAAATGGGGATGGGATTGATGACAATGTGCGGATGCATCATCGGAGAGGGCATCGGGGTATTTTGGGTGGGGTGGGTGATTTGTTGACAGATGCACAAAAAACAGAGCTCAAAGCCTTGGTTGATGGTCTCAAAGCATCAGAAACCCCCAAAGAAGATGTGCATGCCGCAGTAGAAGCCAAGTTTACGGAGTGGGGCATTGAAATGCCGGAACGTCCAACCGTTGCGAGCCGTTTTGGCGATTTGTTAACGGAAGAGCAAGCCGTAGAATTAAACGCTTTGGTTGCAGGTTTACAAGAAGCGGCTGCCACCCATGAAGATATTCATGCCGCTGTGGATGCACAGTTGGAAACTTGGGGAATTGATTTGCCAGAAAAACCCGAAGTGAAGATGGGGCCTCGTGGTGGCAAGGGACATCGTTCCCGCGGTGGCCGTCGTTAATATATGCTCGATGTTGCAATAGTCTATCTATGATGATGGGAGGGGGTTTCCCCTCCCATCTTTTCGCGGGATGTTGTTATGTTAAAGCAGATATGGTTGTGCTTGGTTGTGGGGGTTGTATTTTCAAGTTCGCCATCAGGAGCACAGTGGAATACAGATATTTCGTTTGGTTCTATTTATGATTCCAATGCCGATGGATTTTATTTGGGCCAGTCACAACGCATTACCCATATGACCTTGGGTATAACAAGAAAAAGTGATAAGGGGCGGTTGTATTATACGGGAGATGGGTTTCTCTTTGGTCAAAGTGGTCCTCGCACTTTTGTTGCCAACCGCATAGGGCTGGATATGATCTATCGTTTGGGGCGTGCGAGAGACCGGGTAATCTTTGGGTTTGCGGCAACCAATCGGTTGAATCGGTCGGTCTATACGGTCTACGATTATTGGGGGGGCACGGGGTATGTGCAAGGAAAGTGGTACGTTCAAAAAGATATGCTGTTGAAATTGGGATATAACTTAGATTGGCGTTCGTATCAAAATTTGGATGTGTCGCGTTATGTCGATCACAATTTGTTTTTGCAAGTGAGCAAATTTTTACCATCTCGTACAACCTTGCAAGTTGACGCACAATTTGGATATAAGTTGCGCGAAGCGGCAGAAAGTCAGGTGGTGTTGGGCCTTCAGGTGGCGCAGTCTTTGACCCCGAATACGGGTTTGAGCTTGCGGTATCAGGCACGAATGAATACCGCCTCACAAGAAGATTTGCTGAGTGTGATTTTGCGGTCATTGACAGATGAAGACATTTTAAACAGCAGGTATGACTATGGGGGGCACCGATTTTCGAGCAAGTTGACACAGCAACTTCCGGCACAAACGCGTTTGCTTGTTGAGGGTGGATATGAAGTGCGAACCTATACAGATGAATTTGCTTTGGATTTTGAGGGAGATCTTCTGTCGGGAATAGAAAAGAGAAAGGATCGGTTTTCATTTCTTGATGTGGATTTTGAGTTGCCTTTAACACAAAAATGGACAACTTCTTTGGGATATGGTTTTACCCATATGCAGTCGAATGACTTGTATTATAACTATGGCAATCGACATAGTGTATCTGTGCATCTTGATGTTGGTTTTTAGCATTTGGCCTTGGGAGGGCTGCCATGGTGGGGCATGTTGAACAATGGTCGCGATATTCCGATTTAAAATTGGTAGAATGTGTATTAAATGGCCAAACGGAAGCCTATTCTGAATTGGTGCATCGCCATCAATCCACTATTTTTCAGATGACATTGAATTGGACTGGGTCTTCAGACGATGCTGATGACTTGGCTCAAATGGTTTTTTTAAAGGCATTTCGTTCATTGCATCTTTTTCAAGGCAAAGCTCAATTTTCGACTTGGCTTTATCGGATTTGTATGAATGGTTGCTACGATTGGTCAAAAGCGCGCAAGAGATGGGAAAAAGAAGGTGTGTATGATACATGGTGGGCACAGTTGTCCGCAGATGATGTGCTGTTTGGGCATGAAATTGCAACCGATCAGTGGGTCATAGATCGTGAGCTTCAAGAAGCTTTAAATAATGCTCTGCAGTGTATTGCACCCGAATTTCGCACTGTTATTGTACTGCGTGAGGTCAATGGTTTGTCTTATGACGAAATTGGCGAAGTTGTTGGGTGTGAAGAGGGCACGGTTAAGTCTCGACTATTTCGTGCAAGGGCCCAATTGCGAAAGTTATTGGGCCCAGTTCGCAAGGAATGGCAAGCCGCTTAGAAAATGTTAAAATACTTTTATTGAATCGTCTTGATAGATCAATCAAGACGATTTTTTGTTGGGGCATTACGACTGGCGAAAGACAAAAAAATGAGTACATTAACGTTTATTGATAAACAAGGAGTGTTTATGGATTCAAATATCACACAAATGATGGTTGGGATTAAGAACAGCCCAGAGTATGATCCCAGCTTTCCTTTGTCACCTGGTTATGAGGAAAAACTGTATCAACACTATGGACGATCATTGGCTACCGAAAGAGAACATATGCACCGGGTAAAGCATTAAAATTTTATAAAGATTTGTATTAAAAAATAAGATCTGATTATTTATCCGAAAAAAACGCCTCGAGACAGACTCGAGGCGTTTTTTTCTGTATTTGTGGAAGTTTTTTGTATTTGGCGTGTTTTGAAAACGATGCGATTAAAAAAAATAAAAATGAAAAACGTACATAAGTGTTTGAATTTTAAAGGACTGAGACTTTCTTTTTATATTTGTTGGTGTGGAGGCTGTTGTGTGTGCACGTCATTTGCTTTATTCGATTGGCGTCACTCCTTTTTTAAGGATGATATTGCCATATTTGGCTGTTTCTCCTGTCATAACAACGGCAAATGCCTGTTTGGTCTGTTCGTAAAATGCAAACCTTTCTATGCGTGTTATGGGTGGGGTTTGTGGCCAATATTTGTCAATTTCTGTACGATAGGTGGCTTCCACGGTTGGATCGATGACATCGCCAGGGACGGCGTCCATCATAAAGACGGGGCTTTGCACATAGGTATCGAGTGCAAAAAGCGGGAGAATGCCATTGAGCAAGTCTGTGATTTTGAGACCATCTGCACGTAAGACGGTTTGATTCATTGATTCTCCAGGAAAATGGGCATCTGCCAAAACGATTTCATCGCCGTGTCCCATTCGATAAAGTGTGGACAGCAGTTCTGGGCCAATTAATGGAGAAATACCTATCAGCATAATACGCCTCCCTGTTTGTGCGTGGTTTTATGGTTTCTGCCATTAGGTTTTAAATATATGCCTGAATAAATCTCAGGCAATCATTATTGGATTAAAAATTGACTTCTCTCTTAAATCGCTTATTATTCTGAATGAAAAAATAATTATAATTGTGTACCAAATTGTTTGTAAAATCCCGATGTTGTTATTTATCTAAGATCAGGTTTTATGGTTTGGGTTTTGACGCAGGTGTTTTTTATGCTTGTGCTGTTTTAAAGGAGGTATCCTTTGGCTGATGAAGATCATGACGAGATGCCCGCAAAACAAAAAGTTGCTATTTTGATGATTGCGTTGGGCCAAGATACCACTGCCGAAGTGATGAAATATCTCACCGATATCGAAGTGGAGCAAATTGCACAATCCATTTCAGAATTGGATGTGGTAACAACTGAGCAAGAAGATGAAGTGCTTGAAGAATTTGAACAACTCTTGCTTGCTGGAAAGTATGTTTCACAAGGTGGGATTGATTTTGCGCGTGGCGCACTTGAAAAAGCCTTGGGGCCACGCAAAGCACAAGCATTGTTAGATCGTGTAAACAGCACCACATCAAGTGGTTTTTATATGTTGCGCAATGTAGATCCCAATCAGATTGTGCCTTTTATTTCCAAAGAACATCCACAGACGATTTCGTTAATTTTGTCACAATTAGATTCGACCCAAGCCGCTGGTGTGCTCACGGGACTACCTGAAGATATGCAGTCTGATGTGGCGTTTCGTATTGCCCAAATGGATAACATTCAGCCACAGGTATTGCGTGAATTGGAAGAAAGTTTGGCCAATGAATTGCAGGCCATTTTGTCGGGGCAAATTACCGAAATTGGTGGGCCCAAAGCGGTTGCCGAAATTTTAAACCGAACGGGGCGTTCTACAGAGAAAGCGGTGTTGGAGCGGTTGGATGCTCAAGATCCCGAATTGGCAGAAGAAGTAAGGAACCAAATGTTTGTGTTTGACGATATTGCCAATTTGACGGATCGTGAAATCCAGATGATTTTGCGAGAAGTAGATACCAAAGATTTGGCAATTGCACTAAAGGGTGGTTCTGAAGAGTTGCAAGAACGCATTTTTGGAAATGTATCTGAACGTGTAGGAACCATGATCAAAGAAGAAATTCAATTTTCTGGCCCTGTGCGCATGAGTGATGTTGAAGAAGTGCAACTGCGCGTGGTGCAAACGGTGCGCCAATTGGAAGAAGCTGGGCAAGTCACGATTGTACGCGGTGACTCAAATGATGTGTTTGTTTAATATCCCAATTCTTTATGCGATAAATGAAAAGGTGTCACAAAACCCAAAGCCTCGAAGCAATGCTTCGAGGCTTTTTTATTGCGTTTTTGTAATTTGCTAATACCTTTTTTTGCACAAACACGATTCTCTTATAGGTAATAATTGTTATTAAATTGGTTTTTTTGGTTGACCTGTATTTCAGAAAGCCTATTATGTAAATACAATTGTCTTTAACATTTTTAACATGTTTGTAGGTATTTATGGCTGATGGGTTGATCAAGGTTGTTGCTGTTTCCCAAAATGTATCACTGTCTCGACGCCTTGCCAGATTGTGGCCAGAAGATCAGGTCTATGTGGCCTGGGAGCCAGATTTGGACTGTGTATTGGAGCGTTTTGAAAATGAGTCTTTTGATGTGTTGTTGGTGACCAGTGCTTCATTTCGGCAAGGGCGTGTAAACGGTATTGAGCTTTTGGATGTTCTGGGTGTCAAAAGTATGGCTACACAGGTTTTGTTTTTGGCTCCCGAGCAGGATATCAAAGTGGCCATGTCGGCGCTTAAAGCAGGTAGTTTTCACTATGTTCGTACGCCTGTGGGGGATACAGAGTTAAAGTTGATGATTGAGACGGCTTTTGCACAGCGGCCCACATATGGCTCCAACCAGTTGCTCAAAAGAGCGGTGGCTTTTGAAGCATCGAGTGAGCTAGTGGGCAACTCGCAAGAAATGTTAGAAGTGGTTGCACATATTCAGCAAGCCGCATCAACAGATATTCCGGTGCTTATTCAAGGTGAGACAGGTACTGGAAAAGATTTGGTTGCACAGGCGATTCATCGACAAAGCGAAAGAAATGGTGCGCCATTTGTTCCCGTCAATAATGAATCAGCACAAAACTTACACAGTTCCTGATGGTTTGTGGCATAAAAAAGG
>JAYODI010000039.1:7919-28655 GCA_038279365.1 Candidatus Latescibacterota bacterium
TTGTGGATATGATTACTTCGGGCGGGCATCCCAACCCACATGTTTTTCAGCGTGTTTTTTGGGCGTTTTCTGAAGGTGCTGTTGCATGTGTGTTGCTTTATTCAGGAGGGTTAAATGCTTTGCAAACGGCATCCATAACAACGGGTATGCCCATTGCTGTTTTGTTGTTGATTGCCTGTTATGGTTTGGTAAAAGCATTCCGAGTAGATGCATCGGTTGAAGGGGTACCCACCAAACAAGATTTGGTATCGGGTGTTGAACCTGTTGTTAACCCCAATGAATCAGCACAAAACTTACACAGTTCCTGATGGTTTGTGGCATAAAAAAGGGGCATCTCCCATTCGGGAGATGCCCCTTTTTTAATTTTGTTTAACGCAAATGTGAATCGGCGGCATGAGGGGCACCCAAACCGCGTGTAAATCGCAACAGTTCTTTTTGACGGTCAGTAAGTTGGTCAAACCACTCTGGTGGGAACCCATCGTGTGGGTCGACTTGAAACACCAACATACGCTTTCTATAATGACCAAAAAGTGCGTGTCTGTTGGCTGTGCTGTTGTTTGCGCCGCCACCATGCCAGGTTTGTCCATTAAAGATAATGACACTGCCGGCAGGTGCTATGGGTTGTACGATGTGTTTAACTTCCATGTCTTCGGGTGGAACTGGGAGGCCACTTTTATGTGAACCTGGTACAACACGGGTGCCACCATTTTCGGGGCTAAAATCGTCGAGCAACCAAACGGTGTTCATCATCACGGGAGAAACGGGGTTGAGCATTTCTCCTGGAATATCGCTGTGTAACCCTTGGTAACCATCACCTGGGGTGACAATGCGCGAATTGAGACTGCCCAATATGAGGCTGTTGCCCAAAAAGTGTTCGAGTATGGGCAAGGTTTTAGGGTGGTCAATGGTCTTAAAGAAGATCGGGTCGAGTGTGGGGAGATTGGACACATGGCGTGCGGTGCCACGATGGGTGTGTGGGGTTCCGACCTCTTTTTCACAGCGAATAAGGACTTCACGCATGTCTTGTGCTTCTTGCGTGGTTAAAACGTTTTCAACGAGTGTGAAGCCGTAAATTTCCAGTTCGTAAATGTGTTGTTGGATAGACATAGATACACTTTCGATGATGGGTTGAGGGGGTTAACGTGTTTGATAACAGATGGTATTTGGTGTTGGCAAAATGTGTCTGTAAATGAATGGGTGTTGTTTGTTATTACCAATTGGCATTTCCCTTGTTCCACGGATGGGCCTTAAAAACCTCTTCTTTCAATTCTGTGCCCCAACCTGGTCCTGTGGGCATTTTGAGATGCCCATTTTGAATGTGGGGTTGTACGGTAACCATTTCTTCTCTCCAAGGCACATCGTCTACATCAATTTCTTGAATGCGCACGTTGGGTAACACGGCGCACAAACTGGCACTGATGAACGTAGACAAATGGCTGTAATAATTGTGTGGTGCCATGTTGAATTGGTAGGCTTCTGCGAGGTCACCAATTTTTTTTGCCTGAGAAAAACCATTCCAGGGCACATCAATCATGAATACGTCGGCGGCACGCGATTCAAAATAGGGAATGAACTCACGCATATAAAAGAGGTTTTCACCTGTGCAAATTTTGGTAGAAGTGGCGTCTTTGATTTGGCGGATGGCTTCGTGGTCATACATATCAATTTCAAGCCACAACATGTCAAATTGTTCAAGCATTTGGGCAATGCGCATACACGATTCGGGCTTGAAGTTAAAGTTGAGATCGAGGTTAATGTCTACACTTGGCCCTACGGCATCTCTAAATGTGCCAATGAGTGTTTCAATGTGATTGAGCATTGCTCTTGATGCAACGCCATCGGTGGTACCTGGAGGGCCACCAAATCCTTCAAAATACACATCGGCGGGGTCACCTGGCATGATGATGTTGGTTTTGAGAGCCGTATAGCCTTTGGCGACCACTTCGTGCCCTAAGTTTTTAATGTCATTCATAGTATGGATAGGGGGGGTGTTTAAGAGGTCGAAGTTGCGTGCTCGTGTGGTGCCACAGTGTGACCAATAAAGGCGCACATCTTCGCGAGTGGGGCCTCCAAAGAGTTCGATCACTGATATATCTAAGGCGCGTGCTTTGATATCTATAAGTGCAAGTTCTATTCCTGCAATGGCTTTGGCTGCAATACCGCTGGGGCTTTGGCGTGTGCCTCTGAGCATGTCCCAAAACCGCATTTCATAAGCACGTGGATCTTTGCCTAAGAGAAGGGGGGTGAGGTCTTTAACGGTCCCTACGACCCCATAGGGGCTGCGTCCATCGCTGCATTCTCCCCATCCTGTGATGCCTGTGTCTGTTTCGACTTTCACAAAAATCCACGGTCTCCAACCGGCATCAACAATAAATGTGGCAATGTTGGTGATTTTCATAGGTGGCTTTCTTTAGGTCACAAGGTCGGAAATGTCGATGCGGTACATCTGGCGTCCCTTGCCTTCATGGGCTGAGTCAATGATTACAAATTGGCCATTGGGGCTAAAACGTGGGTGTAAGTCACAACGCCATTCACCCGTATAGGGGGCAGGTGATGGAAAAACGCCCAAATCGATGCGTTTACCTGTTTGTACATGATAGACATAAGGGATTTGGTTGCGATTGTCTTTTGAAGGATAGGTGTCGTTTAATATCCATTCATTACCGGGCAAATAGGTACAATGCCCATTGACGGTCATTGTGTTGGGGCCTATTGGTTTGGGGGCTTGGTTTGTCTGATCTTGGTAGAGATAAAATTTATCATTGTGAGACGGATGATAGGCCCACCCCAAAATGGTGTGTGGGTCGCGCCAAATAAAGTGAGACATTTTGCCATAATCGTCTACCACGTGTAGGTCTGTGCCATCGAGATTGGCGGTGAGCATACGGGTGTGAAAAGAGCCTTCTGCAAAACGCCACCGATGTAAAAAAATAAAGCGTGTGCCATTGGTATTAAAAAGCAGATGGTTAAAGTAGTGACGGGCTTGGCTGATGTCACCGTGTGGATAGGGTATTTGGGCCACATCGGCAATGGTGACGATCAGTTCTGATTTACCCGTTTCGAGGTCTACCGTATAAATACCCACATCTTCAGGCGCGCGCACATTGTGGTTGGGGTCGGGGATGCCAGCATAACCATAACCTGGGCGCATGTGATTGATGCGGCGAAAGTCTGTGCCAATGGCGGTTTTGCCATTGGGAGATAGGGTGTAAATGGCTTGTGGCAACGTGCGCGTTTGACCGGTTTGTGTGTTGTAAATTTTGCTAATAAAGTGATCGCCTTCTCTGTCATTCCATATGATATCGGTGTTGGATTTGGGAATCCATTGCAACATGCAGCCCTGTTGCCAACACCAAGCCTGGGTGGTTGCAATATGTTGCCACGCATTGGACTTTTCTAAGTCAATGATGCCCAACTGAATGGTGTCGTTGGCCGTGGGTGACCTGTGCTCAAAATCGACGGACATGCCAAGTGCATAACGGTTGGTGGGATCCATTTGGCATTTGTCATAATATCCAAACCAGTGGTATTGGGGGCCATTGGTAATGGCTTGGATAGGAGGGAAGGTATTTTGCATAAGACATCCTTTGGATGAGGCTATAATATAAATAAAGGGTGTTTTGTATTCTCAATTCTATCAGAGTCGTTGACTTTTGGTGGTGTAACTTAGGGTAAGTTTTTGGACTCAGCAAGTGATTTGATGGTTGGCTTCGTGAAGTTTTTTTGGAAAATGTTTCCGTTTTATCATTCTGGGGAAAAATAAAATCAACTCTGTATTTGTTTGTAAAGCATTGTTAAATATTGATTTTTAGTTTGGAGTGGGGCGTTGTTGAGATAGGTGGCATAAGGCTTGCTTTAATATGGCGTGTCTCATTGTATATGTTTTCATCTGCTCAGATTTGGAGTGACGCATGTTACAAGGTCTTTACAGTTCTGGTTCAAGTATGCTGGCGCGAGCAAGTCGCCAAGATGTGATTACAAATAACATTGCCAATAGTGATGTGCCTGGTTTTAAGCGTGATGGTATTTTTCTCAAAGAATTTGGCGAAGCCCGTCGCAAAGCTTCGGGAGGATATCCAGTATGGCGAGAAGATCGTTTGGCTGGTGGTTTTATAGATTTTGAACAAGGTGCGTTGCGCCAAACCAATAGCAATCGCAATTTGGCACTCGATGGCCCAGGATTTTTTCAGGTGCGTACGCCTCAAGGAGATATGTATACCCGAAATGGTGAATTTTCGGTCAACTCACAGGGTATTTTGACCACCAACTTGGGTTTTCCTGTTTTGGACAACCGCGGCGTTGAAATTCGCCTGGAAAGCAATGAGTTTGTGGTTAACGACGACGGTCAAATTCTCGAAGATGGTATTGAAGTGGCTACTTTGGCCATTCACGATTTTGAAAAAGATGTGGATGGATATTATCAAGACCCCGATGGTATCACGCGACTTGAGCGCAAACCCAATGGTTTTTTTATGCCCAAACCGGGTGTGAATCAGCAACCCAAAGGTGCTAATACCAAGGTGGTTCAGGGGTTTTTAGAAACGTCAAATTCAGAACCCATTACCCAAATGGTTGATATGGTCGAATTGTTTCGAACCTATGAAGCAGATCAACGCGCCATTCGTGCACAAGATGATACCCTTCGACGTGCCGTGAATGAAGTCGGCGCAGTAAGAGGGTAGTGACCTGTTGAATATTTAAGCTGTTTTCAGTAACAAATACATCACCCCAAGCGTGTTCATTAAGACGCGCAGCACTTTCACGGAAGAGGTGCATATGTCGAGATCGTTAAGGACTTCTGCAACCGGCATGATTGCCCAACAACTCAATATTGATAACATCTCAAACAACCTGGCCAACGTCAATACAACTGGGTTTAAAAAGAGTAAGGCAGAATTTCAAGATTTGTTGTATCACACCATTCGCACAGCAGGTACATCTGCGGCCCAAGGTGCTTTGGTACCTGTTGAAATTCAAATCGGTTATGGTACACGCGTGGTGGCCACACAGAAAATTTTTGAACAAGGTCATGTGACAGCGACCAATAACCCTTTGGATTTGGCGATTGAAAATGAAGGGATTAATGGCGATGGTTTTTTTCAGGTGACTTTGCCAGATGGTACAACAGCCTTTACACGCGACGGTGCTTTTAAGTTGTCTTCCGATGGGCAAATTGTCACTTCGGATGGTTTTGCACTTGAGCCTCCGGTTTCTATTAGTCAAGACGCGACCAGTGTCAATGTTTCTGCCGATGGCAATATTGAGGTGTTGCAAGCAGGTGAAAATGCGGCGGCCAATGTGGGGCAACTCGAATTGGCAAAGTTTATCAACCCAGCGGGTTTGCGCAGCATTGGGCGCAACTTATTTGTAGAAACAGAAGCTTCTGGCCCCCGGGTAACGGGGCAACCCAACACACAAGGTTTTGGTCGTATTTCTCAAGGTTTTTTAGAGTTGTCAAATGTGTCGGTGGTGGATGAATTGGTCAATATGATTCAAGCACAGCGCACCTATGAAGTCAATGCGCGTGCCATTCGTACATCTGATGAGATTATGCAAGCCACCAACAATATCGCAGGTTAATTTTAAAATTGTATTTCTCCTTAAGGACGTAGATATGACTTCAGAAAGCCGATTAAATAGAGCGCATTGGGACGATTTTTCTAATGAAGAAAAAAGATCCAAAGAACCCCTTACTGGGCGCAAGGTTATATTTTATATCGGGCTTATGATTTTGTGGGTGCTGTGCCTTATGGTTGGCGAAGGCCGAGCTGACGTGGTGGTTTCTGAAGCCGAAATTCACAGTGCTGTAACCGAATATGTTCAAAACCGATTGACCGATTTTGCGGGCGATGTGGAGGTTACGGTTCGTCGCCGAGGAGAATTGGTGATTGATGGTGTGGGGGCTGTTCGTTTGCGGGTTCGTCAAGACCGCTTGCGCAGTCAGGCACGCTCTATACCTGTTGTTTTGGAAGTGATGCGTGGGCCAGCGCTTGTGCGCGAATACCAAATGATGGCCGATGTGCGCTATTTGGATGATGTGGTGGTTGCAATGCGCTCTATAGAACGGGGTGAGTTGATTGATGAGGGGTCGGTGACCATTGAGCGGTGTGATGTGACGATGTTATTGGGAAAGTATTTTTCAAGCATGGAACAACTTGAAGGTTTGCAAGCCAAGATGAGGATTGGGCTGGGGCGGCCATTAAATATGCACTATTTGGAGCAAAGACCGCTTGTAGAGCGCGGCGATATGGTGCGCATTGAAGCCAAGGTTGGAGGCATTGTTGCCGTAACGATGGGGCTTGCAAAAGACAAAGGTGCAGAGGGTGATCACATTGTGGTCATGAATACGACCTCACGCGAGAAGTTGTTGGCAGAAGTGATTGGACCTGGCAAGGTCAGAGTATTGTTCTAAACGCGTATAGAAATATGAGATGGATTCACGAAACAATAAATGATAGAGGTTTGTTATGAAACGGTTAGGGTTTGTGCTCATAGGGTTGACACTGGTTTGGATGACGCCGGCCAATGGACAAAGTTTGTTTGGCGATGAGGGGACATCATCATCGCTGTTTCAAGATCGCAAACCACGCCGCGCTGGTACAATTGGTGATATTTTAACGGTTTTGATTACAGAATCAACAACGGCGAGTAACTCGTCGAACGTGTCAACTTCGAAGGATGCTTCGGCAAATATTGGCAGTCAAAATGGCACTGGGGGATTGAAGTTCATTCCTGGTTTTGGTTTAACAAGTGGTGCCAACACAAGTTTTACTGGCGATGGGACAACGGCACGCAGCCAACAACTGCAAGCGCGTGTATCGGTTACTGTTGTGGGGCTTAAGGCCAATGGCGATTTGATCGTAGAAGGCAGTCGCACCATTGAAATTAATGGGGAGCGAGAGGTTGTTTATTTGTCAGGTGCGGTGAATCCTAAAATTATTCCAGCAACCAACACCATAGAGTCTTATCGCATTTCAGATTTGCAAGTGTCTTATAAAGGCAAAGGTGTTTTGCAAGATGCTTCTCGCCCTGGATTTTTCGTTCGATTTATGCACTGGATATTTTAATACGATTGGTGGATGATGATGTTCTTTGTGCAAGTCATTTGGAAGCGGATATTGTTTTTGGGTGTGTTTTGCCTTGCCATAATGGTTGGGCATGTTCAGGCACAATTTGTTCCCGAATTTGAACCCCAAGCTTCACGCTTAAAAGATATTGGCACCATACAAACTATGCAAGAAGTGCAGTTGATTGGTTATGGGCTTGTGGTTGGTTTAGAGGGCGTGGGGGATGGCAGAGGCGCACCTTATTCGGCCCAAGCATTGGCCAATTTGATGCGCAATATGGGCGTAGAAGTAGACCCCGCACAGATTCGAGCAAACAATGCGGCTTCGGTGATGGTGACTGCGCGCATGACACCCTTTTCTCGGGTAGGTTCCAAAATAGATGTTACGGTTTCATCGGTTGGTGATGCTGCAAGTTTGCAGGGGGGGATTTTGCTCATGACCACATTGCGGGCAGATCCGCCCAATGGGCCTGTGGTTGCCATTGCTGATGGGCCAATTTCTATTGGTGGTTTTAATGTAGATGCAGGTGGTGGTGGGTCGGTGACAAAGAATCATCCTGTTGTCGGACGTATTCCCAATGGCGCAATTGTCCAACAAGAATTGGTTGCTCCCGGCGAAGTGGTTGGTTCGGTGAATGTGACATTGGGTGATCCCGATTATACAACGGTCGCACGATTGGCACGTTCTGTAGATATCCGCTTTGGTGCCCGTATTGCAACAGCTTTAGACAAAGGTACTGTAAAGATTCAGGTGCCACGCGATTATCAAAACCCTGGGCGATTTATTGATTTTATTTCTCAGCTTGAAAATGTAACAGTTATTCCCGATGTGAATGCCCGTGTGGTGGTCAATGAACGCACGGGAACCATTATTGCCGGCCAACATGTGGCGATTGCCGAAGTGGCCATTGCACATGGTAATTTGAGCATTTCAATTGGGCCAGAAGAAAATGTTGGTGTAGGGGTGCCAGGTGGCGCACAAGCCAATTTGCAGTTGGCAGGTGGGGTGAATGTCGAAGAGGAAAAACCACGTATGTTGGCATTGCCACCCACGTCGAGTGTGAGTGATGTGGCCAAAGCACTCAATGCACTTAAGGTAACACCTCGCGATATTATTGCGATTTTTCAATCGTTGAAATCTGCCGGTGCCTTAAAGGCAGAGTTGCTGATTCAG
The DNA here is from genome assembly GCA_038279365.1 of Candidatus Latescibacterota bacterium. Lineage (GTDB taxonomy): Bacteria > Latescibacterota > UBA2968 > UBA2968 > UBA2968 > JABIFK01. The sequence continues at coordinate 16,160 of JAYODI010000039.1, forward strand.
TAGGGAGATTTGGACATGAATAGCTTACCCATTGTAGCTACAGATGCACAACATTTTATGGCAATTAAAAAAGCCGATGATCGGGCTATTCAATCCCTGCAGCGCAAGTCTGAAATTGGAAGTTTAAAAGGCAAAGTAGATGGCGCTGATGAATTGCGCGAAGCCGCCAAACAATTTGAAGCCGTATTTATGTCGCAATTGCTCAAACAAATGCGCTCCACAGTTCACAAAGAAGAGATGTTTCACGGCGGGGCGGGTGAAGATATTTTTACAGAAATGTTGGATGAAAAGTTTGCTGAAAAAATGTCTGTACGCGGAACGGGTATTGCCGATATGTTGTATCGCCAATTGAGTAGGCAGTTTGGAATTGGGGAAACAGAGACGGATAATCTACCCATGCCAACGGGGTCAGGTGGTCTGTTGCAACAAAAATTGCAAGACATGCAACAACAGATACAAAACCAAGAACCGCAACCGATGTCTGTGAACATATAGTGTCACTTTATGGTCTGCTTGCGGGATGATTTTTAATGTTTACAAGAAAGAATCGCTTTCACCTTGGGTGGGTTGGAGGATTATGTTTTGAACGATTATTACACATATATGATTGAATTGCTCGATAAAGAAATGGCCACATTGCGTTTGATGCAAGCCGCTCTTGAAGCAGAGCAAAAAGCCTTAATTGAAAATGACATCCAAGGATTGGATGAGGCTGTGGAAACGCAACGGGCCTTGACGCAGCGAGCCGCAACACAGGAGAAGGCACGCGTTAAAATTCTTTATCAGATGGCACCTATGTTGCAAGAAAACCCAAAAGCTTTGACATTGCGCCGACTTATAGAGTTGGCTGATGCCCCATTTGCTGAACGCATGTCTAAACAGCGAGATGCGTTGATTGCGGTGCAAGAACAGTTGCGTCAAATGAACCGACAAAACTCTGTATTGATTAAGCAGTCAATGAAATATGTGGATAAAAGCTTGCAGATTTTAACGGGCGGGGGACCAATGGGGAATCGTTATGCCAGGTCGGGCAAAGCTGATTCCTCAAAAGCATCTCTGCAAGGTGTGATGAATCAGGTTGTGTAAGTTTTGTGCGAAATTTTTGGATTTGATCACATGTTTCACACTGATATAGATGTAAGCATTTTACCCGAGCCCCATCGGGACGCCAAATGTTTGGGCAGTGGCCACCCCACCCTTTTGCCCGCCCAAACATTTGGCCATTTTGAAAGGTTGTTGCAGTGCCTTCATTAAACACAGCCCTCCAAATAGGACGTGGCGCCTTACGTGCCCAGCAAATAGGACTTAACACGGTTGGCAACAATATTGCCAATGTGAATACGCCGGGTTATTCACGTAAAAATGCCCTTTTGGCAGGTGATTCTACGACCATAAATGGTATGGGTGGTGGGGTACGTGTTGCGGCATTAACCAGTCAACGCGATCGTTTTTTAGACAGCCAATTGCGATATGAAGGTGGGGCGTTGGGGCGCCTGGAGACCAAAACACAATTGTTGGGTACGGTGGAGTCCATTTTTTCAGAATTGGCAGGTGGCGGTTCATCGGAAACCAGTGCCATTTTTAATCAGGCTTCAGGGTCGGCACTTAGTGGTGGGTTTAACCGATTTTTTAATGCTTTTCAAGATTTGGCAAATGATCCCCAAAGCACATCGGCCCGGGCTCAGGTGCGCGAAGAAGCGCGTTTTATCACTGAGCAGTTTCACCGTATGGATGACCAGTTGGCCAGTTTGCGGTCTGATATTGATACCGAATTGAAAACCACCATTGTTGAGGTGAATCGCTTAACGGGAGATATTGCCAAACTCAATGAGCGTATTTTGTCCTTACAAAAAAATCCAACGGATTCAGTTGGTAACTTGGGCGATGAGCGTGATCGGTTGGTAGACGATTTGGCGCGTTTGATTGATGTGAGGGTAACTGAGCGATCAGATGGCACCCTAACGGTAACGGGGGCTGCTGGCGAAGGTGTGGTATTGGTGGAGGGGGGGCAGTCTAATCAATTGGGTACCCGAACGGTTGTTCGGAATGGCACCACTGTATCGGATATTACATTTGCCGATTCGGGTGCAAATGTGGTGGTTGCTACAGGAAAATTAAGAGGTTTGTTGGATGTGCGAGATGGCAGCGTTCCAGACTATCAAGACACAATGGACCGACTGGCCATCCACTTTGTGGAACAGGTAAATGAGATTCATGGCGCAGGGTTTGGTTTGGATGGTTCGTCGGGTAATTTCTTTTTTGAACCCACTTTGGCCAATGCCCGTGAAATGCGTCTGTCGGCTGACATTGAAGCCGATTTGAATAAAATTGCAACGGCAGGGCCACAAGCAAATAATGCCAATCTCTCAGCAGGTGCAGGTGATGGCAGTGTGGCACAAAACATTGCCAATTTACAGCATGCCCGTTCTTTGAGTGGTGGCACACAGACGATAGAAGAATATTACAGCCAATTTGTGGGGCGAATTGGCGCTGAATCTCGAGAAGTAATTGCAGACATGGAAGCCCAAGGATTGGTGATGGAGCAGGTTTCCAATCGACGTGAAAATGTGCGTGGTGTTTCAATAAACGAAGAAGCCAGTAGTTTGATTTTATTTCAGCGGGCTTATCAGGCTGCTGCACGTATTGTATCTGTGGTTGACGAGATGTTTCAAACGGCTTTAAATATGTAAAATTTCAAATATTTATGTGTGTGTTGAACGCTTTTTTCTAATTATTTATCTGTTGGCACCACGCTGGGTTTGTTTCGGCTCTTGAATTAATTTATTATTATTCCTATAATTCGTAGAAGGATAGGTGCACTATGCGTGTCGCAGATTCTGTATCTTCTGGCACAATTCGTTCAAATTTGACTCGGTCGTTTACGCGGCTTAATGTTTTGGAAACGCAATTGTCTTCAGGGACAATGATTCAAAACGCGTCAGATGATCCGCAAGGTGCTGCCAAATCGTTGATTTTGCGGTCTGAAATTCGCAATGCAGAGCAGTATCAACGCAATATCAATGATGGTCTGGGCGGTATGAATTATGTCGATTCCGTGCTCAATGATTTGGTTGCTGCATTAACAGAGGTTCGCGGCATTGCCATTCAGGGTGCCAGTGACACTGTCAATGCACAAGATCGCGAAATTTTGGCCAATCAGGTGAACGAGGTTTTGGAGTTTTCCCTGAGTTTAAGCCAAGCGCAATTTCGTGGCGAATTTGTTTTTTCTGGCACTGAAACGTCTGAGATACCTTACGAAGTGTCTCGTGACGCATCTGGGAAAATTGTTGATGTTGGGCCTTCATTGCGGCAAAGTGTCATATTTTCAGATCGTACAACCGCAGTGGGCACATTGCAAAGTTTGCCCACGCCCCCAGCTGGTAATGTGACCATTGGCGATCAGGTTGTTGCCATCGATTTGGCCACCGATTCCTTAGATGATATCAAGACCAAAATTGAAGCCGCAGCCCCAACAGGGGTGACCGTTACCATTGGTGAATCTGTGTTAAATGGGGCATCCACTTTTCGGTTAAAGATTAATGGTACTTCGGTTGTTGCCGATGACAACAATGTGTTGGCGCGTTTGGGAATTGACAATATAGATACAACCAACGGTATATATCGCGCAGTGGATGACAATGTCAAAGTGCAAGTAAATGTGCCTGGGCGCGATATTTTTGAAGGGGCACAAAACCCATTTTCCGCTTTGATGAATTTGCGGGATGGGTTGATTAATAACGATAAAGAAGCGATTTATCAGTCGATTACAGATTTAGAAGCGGCCCGTGCGCGTGTATCTGATACGCGTGGTGTTTTGGGGGCACGAACAAACCGTGTCGAATTGGCTCGGGGGTTGTTGGAGCGCATCGAAGTAGATTTAACGGCGGCATTGTCTCAGGTTGAAGATATTGATTTGCCAGGTACGGTTATGAATTTGCAAATGGAGCAAAGTTCCTATCAGGCAGCGCTTATTGCAGGGCAATCTGTTAATCAACCCACACTGATAGAATTTCTTGGTTAATACCTAAAACGTTAAACCTGATGCGGTCGGGGTTTGATGTTTCTATTTGTTCCACAGGCCGTTTTTTTTAGGACCAGAATGCATGGCTGAAGATGTCATTCGTTTCACACATGTTCGTTTTGGCGACCAGGTTGTCGCGCGTGATAAGGTGCTGACCTTTCCCGACGGTATTCCTGGGTTTGAAACGTATAAGTTATACGCGCTATTTGACGATCCTGATAGTGAACCTTTTCAATGGTTATTGTCTACAGATAATCCTCGGTTGGGATTTGTGGTGGTCAATCCATTGTATGTTTGGCCAGATTATGATCCTAAAATTTCGATTGATGATCTCAAAACCTTGGGGGTCGAAAAAACTGAAGACATCCTTCTTTTTTGTATTGTGACCTTGGCCGATGACCCAGCTCAAGTAACGGTCAATTTAAGTGGCCCACTTGTGGTCAACGCGGTTAGGCGCAAAGCCAGGCAACTGGCTCTTCTCGACGATCGGTACGTCACCAAACACAAGATCCTGGAAGCAATTCAACAGGTGTAGGATCAGGGAGCTTTATTCGTGCTCGTTTTAACACGGAAGTTAGGCGAGAGCATTGTTATCGGCAATAATGTGCGGGTAACTGTTCTTGAAATGCAAGGAAAGCAAATTCGCCTGGGTATTATGGCACCGCCAGAGGTGTCTGTACACCGCGGGGAAGTGTACGAGCGCATAGAGACAGAAAATCGACTGGCTGTAGAGACGGCAAATACCGATTTGAAGAGCTTGGCACAAGTTTGGAAACTGAAGGGTGGCCCCAAAAAACCTTAAGCAATTAAGGTCTTTTATTACCCCCATCTTCCTTAAAATCATTCCTCCAGAGATTTTTCTTCCTGCCGATATGTAAGAGCAGGGGATATTCATCCTCTTGCTATCCTTGTTACAAATTCCCAACCTACCCCTGTTGTATCCTGAAAAAACAAAGAAAAACAAAGGCTGTTTTTATGGTTTTTCTTTTTGCTCCTCTCTCGTTTTTCCAATTATATACCTAATAATGACTTATGCACGAGGTGGTTTATGCAGATGCGTCGCGTTTTGACGTTTAACTGGCACGATCCTTATCTCCACATGTTTGCCCAAACGGGTTTTGACATTTTGGTGGGGGATTGGATGCGCCGTGCCGATGGCACAACGGGGTGGGATTTACAAAAACGGCCATTGCCAGATAATTTGACTTTGCTCAAAAAGCAGTCGGAAGCGGTCAAGATTTTAAAAACAGGCGCCTGTGATACAGTTATTTGTCATACGCTCCAAGATTTGGCATTTGTGGCCCCATTTGATGTGCCCACTGTGTATTTAACGCATAATGCCCTTCAAAATGACGGTATGAACGATCGTGCAACCATGGTCAAATTGCAGCAAGAGGTCGGGTCGTTTCTCAAGGCTCGCAAAGGTGTTTTCGCTGCGATTTCACCGATGAAGCGCACCAGCTGGGGGTTAGAAGGGTTTGTTGTGCGCCCAGGCATCAATCTCAATGATTATGGTGGTTATGTCGGAGATGTCGCACGGGCCCTTTCGGTGGGCAATTTGTTTGTTGAGCGCGATCACATGTTGGGTTTTCGATATTTGAAAGACATTTTAGAAAATGTACCACGGCTTTTGGTGGGTGAAAACCCCAAGCTGCCAGAAGCAAAAAAAGCAGAAAATTGGGAGACGCTCAAAAAGTATTTTCGCCAATGTCGGGTTTATGTGAATACCACGGTTGAAGAATTTGAAGATGGTTATAATTTGGGCATGTTGGAGGCCATGGCCACGGGCATGCCGGTTGTGTGTTTGGCCAATGGTTCATCCCCTATTGTTGATGGTGTGAATGGATATATCTCTGAGGATACGGGATATTTGCAAGACCGTGTGTTGACGTTGTTGAGTGATCAAGGTTTGGCCAAAAAGTTGGGTGACCAGGCTCGCGAAACGGTGTCAAAAGCCTTTTCGGTGAAAACATTTGTGGAAACATGGCAGGAAATTGTCGATGCGAGTATGTCGCATTTTAAAAATAAAACAGTGGTCTCACTGGCAGAGATGCCCCAGGGGAAAGCTGTAGGTTTGGCAACCCCCAAAGATGCCTTATTCCCGTATGAGTGGGAAGATGTTGTTCGGTTTTTGTCTGTGGATAATTTGGATGATATTACCGTGGCCAAATTGAAGTTGGATCGCATGGGGGCGGGGTATTTGTGCGATATATTTTTGGGCAACAAAAAGACAAAACAGACCATGGCCTGGCAGGGCTTAGAAGTATTTGTTCAAGGTGCCATTCAAATCATATGGCCGGCCTATTTGGCACGTTTGGATAAGGGTATTCGGCAGGTGATAGAAGGTGCCGTTCGGTCGTCTATAGAACAAGTTGAAACGGGTCAGATGGGTGATGCCCAATCAATTCATGTCAATTTGGGTGGGGGGGATGCGTTTGAATTTCGTGTGGGAGAAGACCGTGTGACCCCAGGGGATGCGCGGTCAGATATCTACTTACATCATGCAAAACGATATACTTTTGCACGTCAATTTTGTGTAGGTAAATCGGTTGTGGATTTGGGTTCGGGTGCAGGGTATGGTGCTAAGATTTTGAAACGGGATGCGGCGCGGGTGGTTGGTTTAGATTTGGAAATTGACGCACAACGTTTTGGAAACCGTGTTTTTGGTGATGCCGATATCCACCGTTTGGTGGGAGATATCCGTGCGGTAGGATTAACCGGCAATCAATTTGATGTGGCCGTCTGCTTTGAGGCGATGGAACATGTGCGTGAACACGATGCGTTGTTGGGCGAAATTCGGAGATTGTTGAAGGCCGATGGCACATTGGTGATCAGTACGCCCAATAAGAAAATTTACGATTTGCCAGCCAATGCCAATGCGTATCACGTGGGCATGTTGGAATTGGATGAATTTGAGGATTTGTTAACGCGCTATTATGAAGATGTGGCGGTTTATGGTCAAATGCGCGCAACGGCCACACAACCCTTTTATGAAGCTTTTGATTTTCGCGATGGTGTCGATGATGGCGATGAGGTGTTTGTGGCCGTATGCAAAAAACCACGTGCCCAAGTATTGCTTCGCAAACAGAAAAAAGCACCGGCTATTCATGTTAGAAAAGGTGATGATAAAACTTCGAAGGGTGAGCGTCGTTTAAAAGTGTTGATCAGTCATGTGTCCAATCCCATTTCGATGGGCAGATATTATGTGGATGCATTTTCACAAGCACATGATGTAATGACTTGTGGCCCCGTGATTGATGCCGAGGAACTCAAGCAATGGCGTGTGGCCGAAGAACAACACGCATTTAAGTCTATTGAGGCGGCTCAGGTTGAAAAATTGGATTTGATTGAACGCTTGGCCAGGCCTTGTGATATTCCCATGGCGCGTGGTCAGGTGGACATTGGACAGGTTTTGGATCAGTTGCCCAAAGGGTGGCGGCCCGATTTGATGATGTGGGTAGACAGTGCCACTGGCTTTTTGCCCATGGGGTTGGAAAAGTTGGATTGCCCCACGGTGTGCCTGTCGGTAGACACACACACGGGGCAATTGGATTGGCGATTAAAATATGCCAAAATGTTTAGTCACACCTATTTGGTGCACAACCAGTTTATTGATGCATTTAAGGTGGCAGGTTGCCCTTTTGTCGGGTGGTTGCCATCGGCATGTGCACCCGATGTTCATGGTAAAATTGCGGCACATAAGTCGTATGATATCGGTTTTGTAGGACAAACTCATCGCCAATGGCACCCGCATCGGGTGCGTTTGTTGGAGCGATTGATCAAGGCCGGTTTTGATGTGCATATTGAAAGTAAAATTTTGCAAGAAATGGCTCTGTTTAACAGCCGAAGCAAAATTGTGTTTAACCGCAGTTTGAATGGCGATTTGAATATGCGCGTGTTTGAGGCGTTGTGTTCGGGCAGTATGTTGTTGACCGACCGCTTAGAAGACAATGCCTTGTTGAACGATTTGTTTCAAGATCGCAAACATTTGGTTTTGTATGACGACAACAATTTGGAAGAATTGGTGCGCTATTATTTGGATCATGATCCTGAACGTGAATCGATTGCCACTGCAGGTCGAGAAGCCGTTTTGAGTGGGCATACCTATGCCCATCGAGCCGACCAGGTGATTGCTGAAGTCATTGCCACATCGGGCATCGCACGTTGTGTGTTGGATACAGAATTGAAACCGACGCCAATGGTATCTGCACCAAAAGGAATCGCGTCTTCTCAAAATATGTTGACGGTTCCTCGAGGGGCAGGTGATGCCGAGTCGGCCATTGCCGAGTTGGTGGCCTATACGGGTGAGTCGCTTGAAGTTGTGAAGGCCAAATTGCCCACTGCGGGTGAGGCTCTTACTGAAGAATGGCGTTCGGCAGAGCGCAAGAGTGAAACAGCTGTGGATGCATTTTATCAGGAAACGGAACATTTTATATATGATCTCACGCATTTTAATTATGCCAATATGTATATGGGGTGGCGGGGAGCGGTGTACAATTTGTGTCAACAAGTCAGTGATGCCATGCCCGCTTTTGAGGTGTTGGACTATGGGGGGGGGATTGGTACATCTTTGTTGGAGTTGAGTGATTTGCCTGGTATTCATTTGACCTATGCCGACTTGCCGGGCAAAACCTATGATTATGCCAACTGGCGTTTTCAACAGCGCGGTTTAAATGTGCGCTCGATAGCTTTGGGTGATGACGATCCTTTGGCAGGGCGCATGTTTGATGTGATTGTATGTATGGAAGTGATCGAGCACTTGGTAGAGCCCGAGCAGGTGGTCAAATATTTAATTGATCACCTCAAACCGGGCGGCTTGCTGGTGTTGACTGTGACATTTTATGCACCCGAACCCGATATGATGCATTTGAATTTGGATCGTTATACCAATGAAGGGTTTTACCAGATTGTACAAAATATGGGCATGACGGAATTGACCAAATTTAGCCCAAGAATATTTAAAAAGGGAGGGCAGCAGTCAGCGGTCAGCAATCAGCAGGCAGATCACCAGCAAAAAACAATTGGAGATCCGAAGGCTGGGGAGAAGTTTAAGCAGCTGCTTCGCCAACAAAAAGGATCTGTAAGATTGAATTTGGGATGTGGGGAAGATCGTCGTGCGGGATATATCAATGTGGATGCGTATGTGCCAACGGCTGATTTGCAGATGGATATTTTTGATTTGCAAATGGATGATGGGGTGGTGGATGAAATTTTCTCATCTCATATGTTGGAACATTTGGGCAAATATGAAGTGCCCAAGGTTTTAAAAGAGTGGCACCGGGTGTTAAAACCGGGTGGTGTGCTGTGTTTAAATTTGCCCGATTTGGAATGGACGATGACGCAGTGGTTACGCACCCCCGAAGAACATCGCTGGGGGTGGGCGTTGGATACCGTTTATGGTTTGCAAACCCATGGGGGGGAATATCACAAAACGGGCTTTACGGTTGCACGAGCAGAACAATTAATGGAACAAGCAGGTTTTGCACAGGTGAAGGTATCTTGGACGTGGTCACATGGATTGCGGTGTTTGTGGGTTGAAGCCATTCGGCCCAAAGCTGGGATGTTGCCAGGTGTGATCCGATCTGTGGATATGGCTCATTTTGAGCATCAATTTCCCGTGGAAATATCGGATTTGGTGCCGTATTCCAAGGCGGATGTTACAAGTTTCTTTGAACGTGAATGGCAAATGGGTTTTGTGAGTTTTGAAAAATTGCCGATGGATGGAGCCGATTTGACCTTGAATGTGGCAGTGGTTTCAAACGAACGGCAAATGGTGTTGCAGGGGATTCGCATATTTGGTTTACAACAAAATCCTTTTGTGATTTACCCTGCTTATTTAAAAGATTTGGCTCAAGATGTGCAACAACAACTTGGCAAAGCCATTGGGGATGCTTTAGGTGCAAAGTTGAAAGATCCCAACTACAAAGATGGCGCTTTTGTGATTGCTCGTTTTGGGCAACGAGGTGATTTGGGTTTGGAACAAACGGGGGAACGTGTGATTCCGGGCCTAACGGATTATTCGCTCTACATTCCCCATATGAAACGCTATTTGTTGGCCGAAACTTTTGCCAAGGGCGCTCGCGTTTTGGATGCCGGATGTGGGACAGGGTATGGTTCAAAGCGGTTGGCTCAGGTGGCTGCGCATGTGGATGCGGTTGATTTGGATGCAGAGACCATTGCGTTTGCCAAACGCACCTATGTTGATGATCGCGTGATATGGTCTGTGGGCGATGTGCGTTCATTGGATGTGGATGCGGGCGTTTATGATTTGGTGACATCATTTGAAGTGATCGAGCATTTGAACGATGGAGATATTGCGAACTATCTGAAAGGATTGCACCAAGCACTAAAGGTTGGTGGGGTGGCATTGATTTCGACGCCCAATAAAAAAGTCGCGGCCAAGTGGCAGAACCCGCATCACAAACATGAGATGACATTGGAAGAATTTCATTCTCGTCTTAAAGAGGTTTTTGGAGAAGTAACTTTACTTGGGCAAACCGAGTGGTCGAACAACACCGAAGTGTCGGGGCAATGTGCTATTTCGGGGCGGGTCAGTGATGCGGATGATATGTATATTGCCGTTTGCAAAAAACGCGAAGTACATCGTGCAATGGGGGATGGTTTTCACCCAAAGGTGAGCATTGTGATGCCATTATTTAACAAAGCCGATTATACAAAGGCTTGTTTGGAAGGCTTGGAAAAAACACGTGCCGATGTGCCTTTTGAGGTGGTTTTGGTAGACAATGGTTCCAGTGATGCTACGGGCAAACTGTTGGAAGGTGTTACCGACAAGGCGGGTTATTGTGTGATTCGCAATGGAGAAAACTTGGGTTTCTCACGCGGAAATAATGTGGGTGCACAACGGGCTTTGGGTGAATACATCTTGTTTTTGAATAATGATACGGTGCCTCATGTGGGGTGGTTGGAGGCGATGGTTGCCGAGTTAGATGATGATTCATCTGTTGGCATTGTGGGGGCCAAGTTGTTATACCCCGATACGGGCAAAATTCAACATGCGGGTTTGGAAATGATCAATGGCACACCCGATCATGTATATCGCCATGCGCCAGCAGATGCGAAAGAAGTCAATGTGGCGCGTGACTTGGATATGGTGACGGGGGCGTGTTTGTTGATTCGGAAAGAGATATTTGAGCAAGTGAGTGGGTTTGACGAAGCCTATATCAATGGTGTAGAAGATGTGGATTTGTGTTTGCGGGTGCGCGATTTAGGTTACCGAGTGCGCTATACGCCCAAAGCAGTGGTGGATCATTATGAAGGGACATCAGATGGACGGTATGATCATGTGCGCCCTAACTTAGAACGATTTGTCAAGCGGTGGCAGGGGCGTTTTGGTGCAGATGGGCGTTTTGTTCCTAAAGAGATAGAAAAAAATAAAGCGACGACAATGCAGGTCTCTGCAGGGGTGTTGTCTAAAAAGCCTTCTCAAGATGGCAAGTTGGTGGGTGTGTGGGAAGGTACGCAATTTGTATATCACAGTTTGTCGATCGTGAATATGGCTCTGACCTCAGAATTGATTCAAGCTGGGTGTGAATTGAAATTGGTGCCTTATGAGCCTGCGACATTTGGCCCTGAAAAAGACCCCAAACGCCTTGAACCGATTGCCAAACGCTTGAATGTCTCTTTGAGTGAACCCGCACAGTTTCATGTGCGCCATCAATGGCCTCCAAATTTTACCCCGCCAGCAGAAGGCCATTGGGTGATGATTCAACCTTGGGAATTTGGGCAGATTCCACAAGAATGGGTCAAGCCCATGCAAGAAAAAGTGGATGAAATTTGGGTCCCCAGCCAGTATGTGAAACAATGTTATGTGGACAGTGGTATTGATGCCGAGCGGGTGCAGGTGATTCCCAATGGGGTACGCACAGATTTGATGCACCCAGATGCCAAACCCTTCAAGTTAGAAACGGACAAAACATTCAAGTTTTTGTTTGTGGGGGGCACTATTTTCCGTAAAGGCATTGATGTGTTGCTCAAAGTCTATCACCAAACATTTTCTGCAAGTGACGATGTGTGTTTGGTCATTAAGGGAATGGGTGATGATACTTTTTACAAAGGTCAAACGGCTGGTGAGGTAATTAAGCAGATTCAAGACGATCCTGACGGCCCTGAGATATTGTATTTAACTGAAGAATTGTCGGAAGAAGAGATGGCTGGGCTTTACACGGCGTGTGATTGTTTGGTGCATCCGTATCGTGGCGAAGGGTTTGGTATGCCAGTTGCTGAAGCTATGGCATGTGGTTTGCCCGTGATTGTGACAGAAGGTGGGGCATGTGATGATTTTTGCAGTGAAGAAAATGCCTATTTTGTTTCGGCAAAACGTCGCAATATTCGAATGAGTGAGTAGGTGAATGGGCGAATGGACGAATAGGCGAATGGGCGAATGGACGAACGTGTTTTGTTTCGTAGATTACTCGCTACGCTCGTTGTAGCCTACGGCTGTGCGTAGATTCGCTT
>JAYODI010000039.1:28755-48359 GCA_038279365.1 Candidatus Latescibacterota bacterium
TTCGTAGATTACTCGCTACGCTCGTTGTAGCCTACGGCTGTGCGTAGATTCGCTTCTTCTCTGCTTCGTAAATTCTTTGGAGGCAACTGTGGTTTCTGTAGCCGATTTTGAAGCGCGATTGGAGGGGTTGGATGTGAGTTTGTTTGATGCCATTTTATCTGGCACGAGTGAACAAGACCGCCTGGCCCTTTTGGAGTTACAACGCGCTGTACGTGAAGCATTTGGAGCGTATGTGTATTTGGAAATTGGATCTCATTTGGGTGGGAGTATTCAACCTCATTTGATTGATCCGCGCTGTTCGAAAATTTACTCCATTGACAAACGCCCAGCCGAACAGCCCGATGAACGCGGGATTTCATTTCCTTATCCCAATAATTCAACACAAAAAATGCTGAAATTGCTTGAAAATGTGTCGGCTGAAGATATGCATAAGATTGTGACAATAGATGCCGATGCCAGTGAAATTGATCCTGCACAGATTGATGTGGCGCCTCAATTTTGTTTTATAGATGGTGAACACACCAACCGTGCCGTGATTTCTGATTTTGAATTTTGCTATAAAATTTGTGCGCCCAATGCCCTGATTGTTTTTCACGATGTGAATATTGTAGGAGAAGGCGTGAAGGCCATTTTGCGTACGTTGCAAGAAAAAGGGATTAAACACTCTGCAGTTCATGTGGGTGGTGTGGTGTTTGCCATTGGTTTGGGCGATGTCGAATTGTCTCATCCATCACAAGTGGATGCGATGCCAACAGATCAAGTGGACACCGAGCAGGGCAATTGGGTTTTGGAACCCGACCCCATTAGTTTGGCCGCACAAATGCGCCATGTTTTTGACAATGTGGCACAGGCACGTGAGAAAGGCCGCCAAGGCAGTGTGTATGTGAAGGATCACTTAACGTGGGGGCATGCGGCAGAGAAAGTTCAAAATAGATTGTATGCTTTACGCGAAAAACCAATTCGACGTGAAATGACTTTGGATAACCAGGTTTCTTTGGGTGGTAAGCCTGCACCTGTTGCAGAAAAGGTCAAAACCGCTGTTTTTGTTTGGTCTCGCGGAAGTAGTTTGGACCGCTGCCAGGAAGCCATAAAACGATTTACTCTGTCTGCATTTCGCGTGCAGGTGTTAGAAGGTGAGTTTTGGGCGCAGGCATTAAATGTGCAGTTGGGTGATTTGCAAGAAGACTATGTTGCAGTTGTGCGCGATGATGTGGTGGTGACCGAAAATTGGTTGTCTGGTTTAACCGATTATTTGGATGCCCAATCCGATGTTGCTGTGATTGTGCCCCGATTACCTGTGGCAGATGGCCCTCAATTTGCCAAATCGAAATATAAGAGTGTGAAGCGTGAATTGCAGCGTTTTGCAAAGCGCTTCCACACACAAGAAAAACATGAATTGGTTGACGTGACCGATGTGGAACCGGTTTGTGTGGTGGTTCGCACCGATGTGTTGCGGTTGTTTGGCGGATTTGATGCTGGGTTTCAAACGCCCAGTTTTTGGGCTGATTTTGTGCGCAGATGTCAACAAACACACCGCCGTGTGGTGTGTGCACCCGATGTGTTTGTGCATTGTGATGTCACTGATGTCACACAGGCCGAATCAGATGAACTTCGGGCAGTTAAAAGCCTGATTGCGGGAGATGCTTGTCGTGCAGAAGGGGATGCAGAAGGGGCACTGTCGTGTTATAAAGAGGCATTGGATGCCAAGCCAGATTATTTGGAAGCGGCCTTAATTTATTCGGCTGTTTTATTGGAAAAAAATCGTCCAACCGAGGCAGCTGATATTTTTGAAGATTTGGTGGCCAAACACCCAGAATCCTCGCGATTGCGAAACTATTTGGGACGTTGTTTGTTTATGGCCGGAAAAAGAGCAGAGAGTCAGGTTGCGTTTGAAAAAGCCATTGAACTGGATGCCAACTTTGGTGAGGCATATAGCAATTTGGCTGTGTTGTTGTGGGAAGATGGGGCCTTAGACAATGCCTTAGATATGATGAACCGCGCCGCAGAATTGTCACCACAAAGCCCAGATGTGATTTATAACATCGGGATGATTTATGCACAACTTGGACAAGGCAAGATGGCCATGGAGATGTTGCAACACTATTTAACCTTGTCACCCAATGATTTGCATGCCAAAACCTATTTGGCTGTTTTGGCGCTGGAAAATGGCAAAGAACAAGAAGGTGTGACCCAGTTGGAAGAGGTGTTGTCTGTTGATCCTGAACACCCTGAGGCTTTGCGCGTGTTAGGCGATTTGCAAGCCGCAGTTGATGAGGCCGATACGGATGGCTAATGGGGTTCATTTTCAAGGCAAGCGCGTGAGTTTGGGGCCATTTGAGGATGATTTTTGGCACGTGGGCTTGGTTTGGTATAATGACCCAGAGATCATCGCCATGACATCGGATGACCCCAACCCACTTACAGAAGAACAGTTTCGGGATATGATTCAAGTGGACTTGGATCATGCAAATTCGGTGGTCATGGGCGTTCGGAACGAGCGTGATCAGCCAATTGGTGTAGGCATGTTGCGGCATATTGATGGATTACACAAAGGGTGTGAGTTGCATATCACCATTGGTGAAAAAGACCATTGGGGCAAAGGATATGGCACGGAAGCCATTGGCTTGATGCGCGATTATGCATTTGTGGGTTTGGAACTCCATCGGGTTATATCTACGCCTTTTGCTCACAATACGCGCATGATCCGCAGTTTGGAAAAATGTGGGTTTGAGCGTGAAGGGGTGTTGCGTGATGCACTTTGGATTCAAGGGGCATTTACGGATGTGGTGATTATGGCGATGTTGAATAAGGCGGGATAGGCAAACGGCAAACGGCAAACGAATCAATTGTGGGATTTGATTGCGTGATAGGTTTTATGGATTTTAAAGATTTCACATTTGGCGTTTCACATTTGGCATTTCACAGATGTTATATTTGCCGTTTTACTGATTTCAGATGGATTAAAAGTTTATGAAACGAAAAAAACAAAAGACCTCAAATAAACGACGCAATACGCACACCCATCAACCGACTTTGTCACTTTGTATGATCGCAAAAGACGAAGCCGGTTTTTTGCGTCAGTGTTTGGCTTCGGTGAAGGGGTTGGTGGATGAGGTTGTGGTTGGAGATACGGGGTCTTTAGATGATACAAAAGCTGTGGCAACACAAGCAGGTGCGGTGGTGATAGATGTGCCTTGGACAGGAGATTTTGCAAAGGCACGCAATGCGGTGTTGGAACGGGCAACCGGTGACTGGATATTGATTTTGGATTGTGATGAGGTGTTGGCTAAAAAAGATCATGCAGTTGTTCGCAAAGCGATTGCTTCCAATCGTGCAATGGGTTATCGGATGACCACGCGCAATTATGTGGAGGCCGGTAATCGGGTGGGGTGGGAAAGTTGCTTGGGGCATTATGCAGAAGAAAAAACGTATTTGGGGTGGTTTCCAACCACAAAAGTGCGGTTGTTTCAAAATGATGCACATATTCGCTTTGAGGGTGCTGTGCATGAATTGGTCGAGGACACAATCAAAGAAATGGGTGGCACAATCGGAGATTTGACTGCGCCAGTTCATCATTATGGATATGTGGAAAAAGATCGCCCCAATGAATTGTATGCGGAAGCGGCGATTCAAAAGACAGAGACCGACCCCGAAAACCCCAACGCATTTTATGAGTTGGCACTCTCTTTGCGCGATGTGGATGACTTGACGGGTGCAAAACAAGCCATTGAGCGGTGTATTGAATTGATTCAAATGGGTCACAAAACGACGAGTGATTATTTGCAGTTGGATTTTGTGTATCTGGTGCAAGGAGATATCCTGGGCAAGTTAAATGACCTTGTGGGTGAAGAAGCGGCTTATTTATGTGCTTTGGATGTCAACCCACAGAGTTATCAGGCTTTGAATAATTTGGGCACGCTGAAACAGCGATCGGATGATTTGGATATGGCGTTGGATTATTATGAACAAGCACTTGCACTTGCCCCCAAGGTGGCGACCATTCGAGAAAACGTGCGCAGAGTAAATGAAATGGCAAAGCGTAAGGTGGAAACGGCAAACGGCAAAGGGAAAATGGCAAATGAGGTGCGTGTTCACCAAGGTGAAAAGCAGAAGGGTGGGCGTTTGACGTTGTGCATGATTGCCAAGAATGAAGGCCATCGCATTGGTAAGTGTTTGGAGAGTGTGCAGGGTTTGGTGGATGAGATTGTGGTGGTGGATACGGGGTCTACGGACAATACGCTTGAGGTGGTGGCACAATATGGTGCCAAGACGGGTTATTTTGAGTGGTGTGATGATTTTTCTGCTGCGCGCAATGTGTCGTTGTCTTTGGCTACGGGTGATTGGATTATGTGGTTGGACCCCGATGACGTGTTGCCCAAAGATTGTCATGCCAAAATAAGAGAAGTGATGCGGAAGGGGTTGGGCAAAAAGAAAGCCTATTATTGGGTTTTGGATGATCGTGGGTTTGAGCCTGTGCGTTGTTTGCAAATGCGATTGTTTCCCAACTTGCCGGGCGTGAAATTTACAATGCCCATTCATGAGCAAGTTACACCCTCTTTGGCAGATATTGGGGTGACGTGTGAAGTGACCGATATCCGTGTGGAACACTATGGGTATTCGTCACCTGAGGTGGTGAAGGAAAAACAAAATCGGTATTTGGGCATTATTGAGTCGTGGTTAAAAAAACACCCCGATGATTATATTGTGCGGTCACATGCGGCGATGACGTATTACATTCAGGGCAAATTGGATCAGGCGATTTTGGCATATCGTCACATTTTGGATGACGGACACGCGCGCAAAGATCGGAACCTCGTGATTGAAACAACCGCCAAGTTGTATTTGGGACGTTGTTTTATGCGCAAAAAAGACTATGAAACGGCTTTGCCCCATTTGTTGGAAGCTCAAAAGTTAGATGATCAATATACGATTACTTTGCTGACATTGGGTGAGTGTTATACCCGAATGGGCCGTCATCAGGATGCATTGGTTGCATTGGATCGGGCCCTTCAATTTGAAGATCAGGTGACCTTTAGTGCAACGGATATGACGGCGGGTAAATATTCCATTCGGTTTTTTAAGGGACAAAACTTAGAAGCCCTTGAGCGTATGGATGAGGCGGTTGTGTGGTATGAAAAAGCGGCAGAAGCCAGCCCGCGACATGGCGATGCCTTGGGGCGTTTGTCAGGTGTATATCGCCAACTTGGCCAACGCGAAAAAGCGATTGAGGCGATAGATGAGGCATTAAAACGCGACCCAGAAAATGCACAGCATCGGTTTAATCGGGGCACGTTTTACTTGGAATTGGGTGAAGAAACAGAAGCTGTTCGTTGGTTTAAAAATGCATTGGAAATTAACCCCGATATGCCCGAACCATATTTGAACATGGGGTATGTGATGCGGCGGCGGGGCGATTTGAAAACGGCAGAAGAGATGTATGCGCATGCTGTGGAACGAAGTAGTGAGAGTGGTTATGAAGCCCATGCCAATTATGCACATTTGTTGTTGGATCAGGCACGTTATGATGAGGCAGATGCCTTGCTTGTGGATGTGCAAAAACGCAAGCCCAATTTAACGGATATTTTATTGGGCTTGTGTGTCACGCGTGCTCACAAAGGGCAAATGGCAGATGTGCGGGAGTTGATAGGCCCTATTTTCAATACGGTGTATGGTGGGGCGCTGAATATGGCCATTCCAAAAGAGGCGGGTGCTGTTGATTTGGCAGTGCTTTTGAGTGAATGTGGCAATATGTTGCTTCAGCAAAAGCAGGGCGTATGCGCCCGATTGGCTTTTTTGGCGGCTTATGAATTAAATAAATCACCGGAGAACATGATACAATTGGCCGATATATACAAAAGAACGGGAGATATGTGGAAAGCTGTGGAGGTGTATGAATCTCTGATACGGTTGCAGCCCACCAACCCCGATCTCTTTCGGCAATTGGGTCAATGTTATCGCGCCATTGGCAGTGAAGAGTCTGCGCAAATGTGTGACGCGCAAGTGCAAGCATTGACAAAATAGGGGTTTAGGATCGCTGATTCAATAACGTGATATATTAGGAAGATGGAAGAAGAGAAAAGAAAGAAGAAACAATCGCGATTTTTCTTCTCCCTTCTTTCCGCTTTCTTCTGCCCAAATACACACGTTATTTTGTTCCCTTTCTTTAACTACCGTGTTAGCAGGTAAGCTAACAGTTGTCGAACTCACGGATGGGTTCTGGAGGTAGCTTATGGCACACCCTTTTTTGTTGCGCCAAAAAGGCCAAGATGTTCGGCCTATTTGTTTGATTATTCCGCCATCGCCATTTTTGTTGGATGAGCGCGTTTTTATGTCTTTGGGTATTTTGCGCGTGGCGGCGGTGTTGGAGCAAGCGGGTTTGCCCGTGGAAGTGGTGGATTTGTCGGGCGTTGAAAATTTTGATGAAGCCATTCGCGATCATGTGGCCCAAACCGATGCGCAGGTGTTTGGGTTTACGGCAACCACGCCCCAAATGCCTGCGGTAAAAGTGCTTCGTGATGTGGTGCGAAATGAACGGCCCGATGCAAAGTTGATTTTGGGTGGGCCGCATATCACATTGGTGCATGCGGCGGTTCGCAGAGAAAACAAAAAGAACAGATTGGGGCGCGCCACGAAGGCACTCACGCATCTTAAGAGTTTGTTTGATGTGTTGGTGGCAGGTGATGGTGAGGTGGCTATTTTTGCGGCTTTGGATGAAAATGCCCCGCAAGTGATTGATGCCGATGATCCCAAGACCGATTTGTTTTTGACCAATGCAGGGCTTGAAGCCTTACCTTTTCCGGCTCGCAATTTGGTGGATGTAGACAGTTATCATTATAAAATTGAGGGCACACCTGCGATGAGTTTGATTGCGCAATTGGGGTGCCCTTTTGCGTGTGGGTTTTGTGGGGGGCGAGAGTCGGCCATGTTGCGGCGCATTCGCACGCGGTCTACGGCTTCGGTTGTGGAAGAAGTTGTTCACTTACACCGCACGTATGGCATGACAGGGTTTATGTTTTATGACGATGAATTGAATGTGAACCCGCAAATGGTTGGGCTGATGAATGAACTTTCGCGTGTTCAAACCGAATTGGGTGTTGAATTTCGATTGCGTGGGTTTGTTAAGGCCGAATTGTTTACCGATGAACAGGCCGAGGCGATGTATCGGGCGGGGTTTCGGTGGATCTTGACGGGGTTTGAATCGGGGGCGCCTAAGATTTTGGAGAACATCAATAAAAAGGCCACACGTGAAGACAATTCGCGGTGTGTGGCGATTGCGCGCCGACACGGATTAAAAGTGAAAGCATTGATGTCGTTGAGCCACCCTGGTGAATCGCATGAAACGGCCATGGAGACACACGCGTGGTTGTTGGAAGCCAAACCCGATGACTTTGATGTGACGATTATCACCACGTATCCGGGCACACCGTATTATGACCATGCCGAACCGCATTCTGAGGGCGTGTGGGTTTATACGTGCCCGAAGAGTGGTGATAAGTTGTATGCCGATGAGGTGGACTATACATTGGTGGCTGATTATTATAAAGGTGATCCCGATGGCGGATATCAGGCTTTTGTGTTTACCGATGATTTAAAACGCGAAGATTTGGTGCGTTTGCGCGATTTTATTGAGCGCGATGTGAGAAAACAGTTGGGCATTCAATTTAATGCGGGTGCCGCCGCAATTCGGTATGAGCACTCCATGGGGCAGACGGGACCGTTGCCGAGTCATTTGTTGCGCAAATCTGAATCTGATGGGGTGAGGATGGTGGCATCTGTTTAGCGCATTTTGTAAGAGCTAAAAATAAAAAAAGCGTGATCTCTATAGATCACGCTTTTTTTATTTTTTGATCATTTGTAGCTACAATTATGGACAATATTGCAAAAAATACTTACGAATATCGATAAGAGCGAATATTTGGTTGATGGTGCTGAGGGCAGTTTGGACAGTAAATGTACTTGATAGTTTTGTTTTTGATCATGCACAAATGATGGTCAATGTTTCGTTTTAGGTTTTGAAGGATGGTCTTTGGGAGAAATAATATCGTTTTAGCCGTATATGGAAAATGTGTTGCGATATTGCGGAAGGGCAGATATTTGGCCCGTCCGCTTTTTGTTTGGGGTAATCTATGATGTATTTATGGCATTGGTTTTTTTGAAGGAGCGGAAAAAAATATCCTACTCTGATTTTGTGGTTATTCAAGATTGCAATTTGAAATTGGGTGTAAGTTGTTGTTATGATTTGATTTGTGGTGAATGTTGGGCCGTGTGGTCCAATATGGCATACCCATTGCTTTAGGTGTGTGTGGACGTTTCTGCTTCGTGAGACAATGAGCCTTTGTTCATAGGTTGCATTTTGCGTCAATCTCACATCTTCTCCCTCAACGTGTTTAAGCAGAACGCAACCGAGGAGCGTTTTAAATGCCATTGCGAGTGAATCATAATATTACGGCCATTACAGCTCGGCGTGCCTTAGGGGTGAACAGTCGCTCTCTGTCTACGCATATTGAGCGTTTGGCAACGGGGTTGCGCATTAACCGAGCCGCCGATGATGCGGCTGGCTTGGCCATTAGTGAAGGCATGCGTGCCGAAATTGGTGGTTTGACCCAAGCTGTGCGCAATGCTGAGCAAGCCACAAACCTTACGCAGGTGGCCGAAGGGGCATTGAACGAAGTGAATGCCATGCTCATTCGGATGCGTGAGTTGTCTGTGCAAGCGGCTTCTTCTACGGTAAATGATTCGAACCGAGCCAACTTGCAAGCCGAATATACCCAACTGGTGGCCGAAATTGACCGTGTGGCCAATTCGACCTCTTATAATAATACGGTGTTGCTCACTGGGTTTGGCAATACGGTGAGCACTACACAATCGACGGCGATAACGGCCAGTGCCACCACGGGTGTGCGCGATGTGACGGTTTCTGGCTCTGGGAATGGCACCTATTCATTTATAGACAGCAGCAGCACAGATCGCCAAATTACTTTGGGCAATGGCATTGCGACACAAACGATTGATATTGGCTCTATTTTGGATCAAGACGGAGTCGGCGGTGTGGTGGCCACGGGAACGACAGTGGTGGCCAACTTTGATCGTTTGGGCATTATATTGACCCTGGATGATCGATATCGAGATGGCGACTTGGATGGCCAAACCATTCAGATTGATCAGGGAACGGGTGGCTCATTTCAGGTGGGGCCAGATAATAAGGTTGTGGATCGTATTGAGTTTGGTATGCGCGACATGCGTGCCAGTGGCACAGAATTGAACTTGAATGTGACGTCTATTTCTTCGTTGCTCAGTGCGCGTGAAGCCATTCCATATATCGATTTGGCGATTTCACGGGTGGCCAATCAACGATCGGACATTGGTGCCATTCAGAACCGCTTGGCATTTACGGTATCATCGGCCAACAATGCCATTGAAAACATTCAGGCCTCAGAGTCGTCTATTCGCGATGCCGATGTGGCCAGTGAAATTTCTGAATTTACACGGTCACAAATTTTGACACAGGCAGCAACCTCTGTGTTGGCGCAGGCCAATGCGATACCACAATCGGCATTGTCGCTGTTGCAATAAAAAAGAGGTCACTGGTCACAGGTCTACTGGTCGTTGGTTAATGATGACAACGCGTACTGGTAGACGGCTTGTAAGGTTTAGACTTGAGGCGGACGTTTTTTTTAAAATTCTAAAAAAGCACTAAAGCAAAATCTACACAAGTCGATATATAAAGTAATACCAAGTTGTTCTATTTAGTTTTTGGGTTATTTAAAAAGATATTGAATGGCGTCTCGATAACCTCCTTCAAACTTTTAAATGAATCCAGGCCAGTGAAAATGATGTTTTGGGAGTCAGGTCTTGAAACGTCACGTTTAAGAAATTGTAAAATAATAATTTATGAAAATGAGGTTTTGCGGAAAAATAAAAAAGTAACAAAAAATAGAAGTGGCCAAAGGGAATTTGAGCCGGGTATTGGCAAATGGGCTGCGCTTCTCCTAAGAAAAAGTTAAAGGTTCTTTCTGGTATTGCCGATAATTGTAAAAAAGGCAAACTATGTTTATGAGCCACAACAAGGAGGTGACGCATTTAGGCCCAATAAAGTGTTATTTTTGCCGATGTTCGGCATTCTGTTGTTGTAGATGTACACAATTTCCCTGACCAATCTCTCCGGTTTACTTTCCTGACCAAGTAAACCAAACACTATGGCAAGGACGCCATAACGGTCTCCATTTTTTAAAGTGAGACAAACAAGGAGGTTATCGAGATGCCACTCCGAGTAAATACGAATATTCCTGCGTTAAATACACGCCGGATTTTGAGTATCAATAACCGCGATTTGAAGACACGCATCGAGCGATTGTCTTCGGGGTTGCGGATTAACCGTGCAGCAGATGATGCCGCAGGGTTAAGCATTTCTGAAGGTATGCGAGGCGAGTTAACAGGTTTGCGTCAAGCTGTGAAAAACGCAGAGCAGGCAACAAACCTGATTCAAACCGCTGAAGGCGCACTGAATGAAGTGAATGCAATTTTAATCCGTATGCGTGAGTTGTCTGTTCAGTCGGCTTCATCGACTGTTAATGACGACAACCGTGAAGCACTTAATGCGGAATATATTCAGTTGAACAATGAAATTGATCGTATTTCTACGGTTACTTCATATAACAACACAACGTTGTTGACAGGCTATGGTAATGTTGTGAGTGGCGATCCCACTGTATCAACTGCGCTTGCTTCGGCAACCACTGGCGTTGTAAATGTTCAAAATTCAGGTGCTGCTGCAGGCACCTATGTTTTTGCCGATACTCCAGGTGATAATTCCATTACCTTGGGTAATGGTGTTGCCACGCAAACCATTGACATTGGTCCGGCGTTGGATACGGATGCTGTAGGTGGTGTGGTTGCCACTGGCAGTGCAATTGTGGCCAACTTTGACCGTTTGGGTATTCAACTCACGTTGAGCGGTGAAAAAGACCCACAAGGGTTGAACCCCGCTTCCGATGGATATCGCGATTCTGATTTGGATGGTACGCAGTTGGTCATCGGTGCTGGTACCGGTGGTACATTCCAAATTGGTCCCAATGATGGTGCAGTACATCGCATTGAGATCAATATTCGAGATATGCGCGCTTCTGGTAGTGTCTTGAACCTCAGCAGTACGAGCGTTTCAAGCTTGTCGAGTTCGCAAACCTCAATGGAAACGATTGACCTTGCAATTGCCACAGTTGCTCAACAGCGTGGTGATTTGGGTGCTTTCCAGAATCGTTTGGCCTTTAATATTCGGGCAAACGAGAATACCATAGAAAACATCACGGCATCTGAATCGTCTATCCGAGATGCAGATATTGCGACTGAAGTCTCGGCCTTTACAAGGGCTCAGATCTTGGTCCAGTCGGGCACATCACTCTTAGCGCAAGCTAATGTGTTGCCACAAAATGCCCTGTCACTCCTCGGGTAACCCTGAGGTATTCAAGTAAGTTTTGAGTAGGTAGTAAGGGCATAAATACCCTTACTGCCTATTCGATATTCCGTGAGGTATAGGAGATGGAATTCGCTATCCAAGCCACAAAATCAGTGCAGTCATCGGCTGAGCGTGTCCATTTTAAAAACTCTCCTTCCTCCACGCAACAGGATGTAGTCGTGGACCGTCCCGAACGTAAGGCACAGCCAGCCCAAAAAGAAAAGGTGATGGATGTGCAAAAGCTGGAAAAAGCCGCGGAGCGGCTCAGCAAAGCTTTACAAGCGTTCGATAAGGATTTGAATATTTCGTTTCATGACGACGGTAAGGTGGTGGTTCGTGTAACCGACCCCAAAACCGGCGATGTGATTCGTCAAATTCCAACCGAAAGGGTTTTGGAGGTTGAGGAGAGCTTAGATAAAATTGTTGGGCTCTTTGTCAACGATACTGCATAAAATGATGAGTAGGTCGGCAAATTTGTTTGCCGACCTACCTTCTTTTCAGTTTTAAGCTGCACGGATGCAGCGGACAATGGCCTTATTTTTGTGCATTGTCCGTGTTTTTGTTTATAAAAGGCTGTAAAAACATAAAAAAAATACAAATGGAGCAACGCGACTGTTGTGTGGCCTGTGTTTTGCTTTATTTGTAATGGGTTCAAGTAATTTCATAATCTGCCGATGTATTAGAGTAGACCGGATCATTTGCGATGGGGCAATAGGGTATCCGAAAACCATGTTGAGGCAAATATGAGTTCAGGAGTTAGTTTTTCAGGTTTGAGTTCAGGCATTGATACTGCTACGATTGTTGAGCAGTTGATTGCCATTGAGCGCAGACCTGTGACATTGCTCGAAAACCAACAAATTAGAGAAGAAAACAAGCTCACGGTGTTGCAAGAGATCAACACCAGTTTGTTGACGACAAAGACCAGTGTGGAAGCATTGTCTAAGCCTGAAGGCTTTGACTTATTTAATGTGTCATCCAGCCATGAAGATATCGTGGGGGTATCTTCAACGGGTGGTGCGGCATCTGGGTCTTTTTCTGTTGAGGTTTTGGGCCTGGCACAGGCGCAAACGCGTTCTTCGCAATCTTTTTCAAGCAAAAGCACAGCATTGGGTCTTGGGGGAGATATTGTTATCAATGGCAAAGCCATTACGATTAACAGCGATGATACATTAACGGATCTGCAGGATTCCATTAACGATGCCAATGCAGGTGTTACTGCTCAAATTTTGCAAGTATCCAGCACAGACTTTCGATTGCTCATCACCAGTGAAAATACGGGTGTTGAGGGGTTTAGTTTGTTGGATGCAAGTGCCACCGATGTGTTACAAGGTCTTGGCTTTACAAATACGTCTACATCAATAAAAAATGCGATTACGGGTGGTGCCCAGTCTGAACAATTTGTGAGCAGCACAACAGCGGTGGGGAGCTTATTGGGTGTCAATACGTCTCCTTCGGGCTCGGTGACCATTGGCAATCAAACTGTGGCCATCAATTTGGCGACAGATTCTTTGCAGGATATTAAAGATGCCATAGATGCAGCAGGCCCGGCGGGTGTGACCACATCTATTGTAACCGAAGAAGATGACAATGGCAGTACTGTATTTCGGTTACAAATAGATGGTACGACCACATTTGCTGATGATGGCAACGTGCTTGAAGCGTTGGGTGTGCTCACGGGCGCATCGAGCGTGGACCCCGCTGTGGCAGAAGTGCATACCGCCAATGTGGCCAATACCACAGACGGTTCTACGGCCATTAGTGCCAGCACGAGATTTAATGCGGTTTTTGGTGCCAATGTTGCCAACAATGATACGATTACAATTTCAGGTACAGATCGCAATGGCAATGCTGTGTCGGGTTCGTTTACCATCAACAATGTCAATTCAAACGACATTCAAGATTTATTGAGTGAGGTTGAAACCGTATTTGGTGGGGCCGTAACGGCCAGTGTAGACAGCAGTGGTAAGTTGGTGGTCACGGATAATACGGCAGGTCAAAGTCAGTTGTCTGTCTCTTTGTCGGCCAATAATGAAGGCGGCGGTACTCTGAACTTTGGTACTTTTGCGGTAACAAGTGAAGGGGAAAATGCAAGTTCCCGCGAAGTTGTCTCTGGACAAAACGCCAGTTTTCGCGTAAATGGTGTAACTCTCTCCAGATCCAGCAACACCGTAACGGATGCGATTGATGGTGTTTCATTGAGCTTGAAAGATGTTGCAGTTGGCACCCAAGTGGGTATCAATATATCGCGTGACACATCGGGGCTTCGTGAAAAAATAGATACTTTTGTTACCGACTTTAATGAGACAATGTCTTTGATTAGTGAGCAATTTGTATTTGATGAAGATTCAGAAACATCTGGCCCCTTGTCGGGTGATTCGACATTGCTGACCTTGCAGTCACAATTGCGTCAGGTGATTACCACACCTGTATCGGGGTTGCCTGAAGATGAAAATATATTGACCTTGTTTGGTGTTTCATTTGACCGCCAAGGTCTTTTGCAAGTTGATGAAGACAAGTTAACCGAAAGTTTGACCACCAATTTTAATGCCTTTCGAAAAGTGATGGTGGCAGATGGCAAAACCACAGATGCAAATATAGAATTTGTGTTTCAAAGTGACGACACCAAAGCGGGTAGTTATGCAATCAATATTACCACAGCTCCCGAGCAAGCGACCCATACGGGTACAACAGATTTGACCGCGGGGTTGGCTGCTGGTGAGAGCATTACGATTACAGATACACTGACCTCGCGTGCGGCAACCATTGATTTGAGTGCCGGTGATGATATTGACACAATCGTGTCGAAGATTAACACGGAACTAAATTCTTCGGTGGCAGAGGTGCGTACAGGGTCTGTGGCCAATACCACAGATGGTGCCACGGCCATTACGGGTGCCACCACGTTTGATAATCTTTTTGGTGCAGGTGTTGTGGCCAATGATACCATTGATATCCAAGGTACATTGCACAGTGGTGCTCGGGTATCGGGTTCATTTACCATTTCTGACCCTACCACACAAACCGTTGACGATTTGTTGTCTAAGGTGCGCAGTATATTTGGTGGCAATGTTTCTACATCTGTTACGGCCAATGGGCAAATTCAAATTACAGATAACCAAGTTGGAAACAGTTCTTTAACATTGGCATTAATTGAGCGCAATGAAGGTGGCGGGAGTTTGGATTTTGGCGGTGTTGATGTCACTGAAGAAGGACGTTTTGCCATTGGGGTCACAGCGTCTAATGAGGGTGGGAAGCTAAAGTTGACAGCGGGAGCCTATGGTGTGGCCACGGGTTTTACGGTGAGTCAAAACACGGGTGAAATGGGCCTGACAGATGCCACATATAATGGTGTGGATGTGGTTGGAACCATCAATGGTGAAACAACAACAGGGTCGGGGCGCGTGTTAACAGGGGCGACGGATTCTGCCAATATTGCGGGTTTGTCTATTCGGGTGAATTTGACACCTGCCCAATTGATTGCTCAAGGGGGCAACCAAGGATCGGTTAATGTGACACAAGGCATTGCCGATCAGGTGAGACGCACCTTAAAGTCGATTACCGATCCTTTTGAGGGATTGGTAGCGACAAGAGAACAAGCTATTGATGACACCATTAAGTCTGCACAAGACCAGATTGTTGCGCTCAATGCGCGTATTGCATTAAAAGAAAGTACATTGTTGAAACAGTTTACAGCTATGGAAACAGCAGTTGCAGAATTTAATTCTATCGGATCATTTTTGGGGGCACAGTTGGCATCTTTGCCATCTGCAAATTCCAGATAATATGTAAGTCCGATTCATTCCATCACTTATTCCAAGCGTTGAGGAGGATATGGCAGCCAGTCCTAAAGCTTACGGCCAATATCGCCAAGTGCAGGTCAATACGGCCTCGCCAGGTAAATTGATTTTGCTTTTATATCAAGGTGCAATTCGTTCGATGAAGCAGGGCATTGATTTGATTCATAAGAAAGATTATGAAGGCAAGGGCAATGCGTTGATTAAGGCCCAAGATATCGTAATGGAACTCAACATGGCTTTGGATATGGATATTGGCGGGGAGATTTCTCAATCGTTGCGCCAGTTGTATCTTTATATCTATAAACGTTTGGTTGAGGCCAATATGGAATTGAACACCGAATATCTTCAAGAATGTATTCGCATTATGGAAAATTTGCTCGGTGCTTGGGAAAAGGCCGTACAGGAAACCGAAGGTGCAGGTTCATCTGCGCACAAACCAGGATTGAGCGTGACGGGGTAATTCATGATAGACGCGGGTCAAAAGATAGAAGCTTTACTGGAAGCGCAATTGAAGTATTATCGTGCCATGAAGTTGGCTGTTGAAAAACAGACGGCTTATATTGAAGCAATGGACATTGGTGGGTTAACAACGGGAACGTCTGAAACGCGTGCCTTGATGCGCAAAGTACGCGATTTGGAAGCCGAGTTGCGCCCCTTGCGCCAAAGTTGGAACAACTTGGGTTTGGATCGACCGGTGATTGAAAAGCGCAGAATTGATGGACTCATTGATGAGATGCGTAGCTTGCTTGAGTCTTTTCAGGTTCTTAAAGATCATAATCAATCTTTGCTTGAGCGTTCTATGGAAGATGTTCGGCAGCAACTGTCTGGGCTTAAAAAACGCAAGCAAATGTCAAATGCTTATCAACCCAAACCCCGTATGGCAACGGCTGCTCGGTTTATTGATCGCTCAAAATAAGATATGATATATATGGTTTAAAAATTAAGTTTTCAAAAATTCATGCAAAAACCTCTAACCGTTTGGTTGGAGGTTTTTTTTTGTTGTGGGCTGTAAACTGGAATGATATTTGCGTTATTTAAGCGCAGACATGTATATGTCTCATTAAAAGGGATTTTAAGGTGTTTATTTCTGGTTAATAGGAAAAATTATCACATTGAGAGGTGGCTACCATGGATGGTATCTCAGGTGTTCAAGGTTCGGGTTCTTTTTTTACGCGCCAGCAGACAGACCAAACAAAGAATATTCGTTTTGAAAATGCGTTGGCTGCGGCACGTACCGCGGATGGGCAAGGTGAGGCAGCAAGTGCGACATCGCATCCAATAGATCAGGTAGATTTTAAATCGGCATTGCCAGCGACCAAGCATCAGCACAATGTGGCTGGCGCAAAAATGATACAGAGCTTAAATAACTTGGTGCAAAATCGGCCCACAGAGAATTATGGTGGCTTAGACATACGACAGTGAGGTAGATATGAAAATTGAACAGGCCCTTGCAACAAAAATACAAATGGGTGGAAAGGGCAGTCTGTCCACCAGGCTGATGCCAATACCTCCAGAACAAAGAGTGGGTGATCGGGTTGAGTTGGCAATGTCTAAATCGACACTGGATGCCTTGCCAGATGTAAGAATGGATCGGCTTGAGGCTGTGCGCAAGCGTGTGGCAAACGGGTTTTATGACAAGCCAGAGGTGCGAGAACATATTGCGGACAGTTTTTTAAAGTATAGTTTTGTGTAAAATATTTAAAATTAAATATTTAAGTTTTTTAGAGGGGTGTGTTTTCAGTGTGAAACACACCTTTTTTTTTGTTTTTGATACGGTTGGAGCTGTGTTGCCTCAGTTTTAGACATATTTTTGATGATTTTTTTTGAATCTTGTCATTTTTTTTGAAAAAAAACCTCAAGATAATTATGCTAAGGTCGATATACATGATAGAGGTGAACACTATGAGAATAGAAAATGCAATAAATGAGGTCCAAGGGCCTCAGCAGACAGAGCGACGACAAAACGCAGAAATGCGTCGCAAGCGCACAACAGGACGAACTGGCGATGTGGTTGAGATTTCAACGACAGCCCGTTCGTTAGGCGCGCAAACTGCTAACACGGTCGATTTGAACGCCGTCAGTGACGTGCGCCAATCTCGTGTCGAAGCCGTGAAGCAGCGCGTAGCCAGTGGTTACTATGACCAACCTGAAGTTCGTGAAGCGATTGCAGATGCCGTTTTGAACGCGGGTGTGGTTGACGCAGTAGCACAAGAGATTCAAGATGTCCGTACGACAAAGCGGGAATTGAATTCTGTGCCCGATGTGCGCGAAGACCGAGTCATACAAGCACGCGATCGCGTAGCCAGTGGGTTTTATGATGCTGGCAGCGTAAAAGCTCAGGTTGCTGATCGGATTCTGGACAATTTGATTGGATAACGGATTGTATTGAAACGTCCGTGATTCCTAAAGTATAACTTTTTTAAAAACCATTAAAAAAGCGAAGGGTAAAATACGCCCTTCGCTTTTGGTGTTTGTATTAACGGCTGGCGATTTTATCGCCAGCCGTTGGTGTTTGGAAATTGAATGTTGTTTAAGCATCGAAATATAGTTCAAATTCGAATGGGTGGGGGCGCATATTGACAGCATCAATATCATGTTTCCGTTTGTAGTCGATCCACCGTTCTATTGCATCTTCTGTAAATACGTTGCCTTTGAGCAAAAAGTCGTGATCGGCATGTAGGGCGTCGAGGGCTTCGCCTAATGAGCTGGGGACGGTTGGAATTTGCGCTTTTTCTTCAGGCGAGAGATCGTATAAATTTTTGTCGAGGGGTTCGCCGGGATAGATTTTGTTTTGAATGCCATCAAGGCCAGCCATGAGCATCGCTGAGAATGCCAAATAAGGATTGGCCATTGGGTCTGGGCATCGAAATTCGATACGTTTGGCTTTGGGGTTTTGCGAGTACATCGGAATGCGTATGGACGCACTGCGATTGCGTTGCGAGTAGGCCAAGTTCACGGGGGCTTCATAGCCTGGAACCAAGCGTTTAAAGGAGTTGGTTGTGGGGTTGGTGAGTGCGATAAGTGCGGGGGCATGTTTTAGGATACCGCCAATATAATACAAAGCCATTTCACTAAGGCCTGCATACCCCGATCCTGCAAATAAGGGGTCGTCACCATTCCAGAGGCTTTGGTGCGTGTGCATGCCCGAACCATTGTCTTGAAACAATGGTTTGGGCATAAAAGTGACTGTTTTTCCGTGCCTACGCGCTACGTTTTTGACAATGTATTTGTACAATATCATTTGATCTGCACAGGCAACCAAAGGGCAAAAACGTATATCTATTTCACACTGTCCACCCGTAGCCACTTCGTGGTGGTGCACTTCCACATCAATGCCCAAGTCTATCATTGTGAGCATCATTTCTGAACGTATGTCTTGTAAGGTGTCATTGGGGGGGGCGGGAAAAAGTCCTTCTTTAAAGCGCGTTTTGTACCCCAAATTGGGTTCTTCATCACGCCCAGAATTCCAAGTGCCTTCGATGGAATCTACGGAATAAAAGGCAGTATTTGGGCGACTGGCGTAACGTACATCATCAAAAATAAAAAATTCGGCTTCGGGGCCAAATAGGGCGGTGGTGGCCAATCCGGTTGATTGCAGGTAGTTTTCGGCTTTTTTGGCAATGGCACGTGGATCACGTGAGTAAGCACCTTTGGTCATGGGGTCAGCAATATCACAAATCATGACCAGTGTTGGTTCGGTAAAAAAGGGGTCGATAAATGCAGTGGATGGGTCGGGAATGACCAACATGTCAGATTTGTTGACAACTTGCCAGTTGCGAATGCTTGAACCGTCGAATCCGAGACCGTCTTCAAAGGTGTCTTCATTTATGTCGGAAGCCCGAATGGTGAAGTGTTGCCACGTACCATGAAAGTCGGTAAAACGCAAATCGACAAGTTTGAGGTTCTGCGCTTTAACAGTAGCAAGAACGTCTTTTGACGTTTTGGCCATGGTAGGCTCCTTTCATTTGCCAAGTGGGCAGGGAGGATAATTCTATGAGAAGATATGGTAAAAATTAAACGATGTGCCAATTGTTGTGAAAATATTTATGGTAAGGTTGCATATGGGGGGCGAATTTATTATATAAGGGTTTTTATAGGATTTCCACCACCACTTAAACATGTCTATCATATAGACATTCCCTTTGTTGACGCAAGTTAAAAGTTAGGTTTTAGAAGGAGCGGGGGGAATACTCAGTTGCGGCACGTATCTTGCATAAGATCGTAGATGTGCGTGGTTATTTATAAATATGTAAAAATTGAAAATTTAAAGTAAGTTATTTTTTTTAAATGTGTTATATTTCCCCCCAAAACGAATGGACAAAATTTCAAGGGAGAGTTAAAGTATGAAAACCCTT
>JAYODI010000141.1:0-8442 GCA_038279365.1 Candidatus Latescibacterota bacterium
GTGTTTCTCTTATTTTGCCCAAACATCCCAAACCCTGCGATGCCTTATATATCTAACACACGTTTAAAATAAAAAACGATCATCAATCAGCCCATCCCATTGAGAGGATAAGCCGATCTCTGATCGTCTTGGTCACAACATGTTTTATAAACTACCAGTCTATAACCGAACCATCGTCGGGATCAAACTGAGTATTATAGGGGCGGGGTTCGCCCACTTGTGCCATCAGCTTATCTTCGTCAATGGTAATGCCCAAACCAGGGTCGGTTGGAACGGGGCGATGACCATTGGCAACAGGTGGCAAGGGTTTCGCAAGCAAATCTGCATATTCATTGTCACCCCGTTCTTGAATCAAAAAGTTGGGAACGGAGGCGGCAATTTGCAAACTGGCGGCAAGCGAACAAGGCCCTTGTGGATTGTGAGGCGCAATAGGGGTATAATAGGCCTCAGCCATCCCAGCAATAATTTTGAGTTCTGTAATACCGCCGGCATAACAAATATCGGGTTGCAAAATAACAGCAGCCCGCTTTTCGAGGATTTCTCTAAAACCCCACTTGGTAAAAATCCGTTCACCTGTTGCAATAGGGATATGGGTCTTTTGTGCGAGTTCGGCCATCACATCCACATTAAGCGCCTGAACAATTTCTTCATAAAACCACGGGTGGTAAGGTTCAAGTGCTTTCATAAGCAAGATGGCTGTAGGGGGTTGGACAGCACCGTGAAAGTCTACACCAATATCCACACCAGACCCATGTTTGTCACGCAATGCTTTAAATCGCTCGGCAACTTCATCAACAAATTTCTGCCCTTCAATATATTTAAAAGCTTTGCGTGTGGTACTTGGCCCAACTTTCATAGCATTGACACCTGTTTTTTCACTAACTTCGCCATAAACACGAATGCGTTCACGCGTGGGGCCACCCAGCAGTTTGTAAACAGGCACACCATAACATTTTCCAGCAATATCCCACAAGGCCATATCAATGCCCGAAAGAATAGCAGTTTTAATTGGCCCCCCACGATAAAAAGCACCTCGATGAATGGCCTGCCAATGATGCGTAACGGGGCGTGGATCTTTACCCACCAAATAATGGGCCACTTCAAGCGCACCTGCGGCACACGCTTTTGCATCATCTTTGAGCATTTCACCCCAACCCGTAATGCCCGCATCGGTAGAAATTTTGACAAAAACCCAAGAGCTTTTGAGCACAAAAGTTTCGATTTTTGTAACCTTAATGGATTCATTTGGACCAACAAGAGCCGGTTCAAAATTCGACATATTGAGATTCCTTTACGTAGTGAATGGCGGGATGTATATTGTCGTTTACAGATGCAAGAAAAATGCACCAAAAGAAACAAAAATCAATCATTGTTTCAACTGCCAAGTGTGATCAACAATTAAAAAACCATGTCCATACCTTGAAAGGAGTTTTATGAACAGTCATTTCTCTCCCAATCGCGATCGCCATGTGGTGGTGATGAGCCTTGATGGTATTCCTGCTTATTTGTGGCGACAACCAGACCTCGCAGTGCCCAATATCCGCAAACTGTTGGCCGAAGGATCCACTGCCGATGCAATGACCGAAACCAGCCCAGCAAATACGTGGAGCAGCCACACCTCTATGATCACAGGTCGCTCCCCGCAAGCACATGGCGTGCTTTATTTGGGCGAATTGAACCTGCCTGGACCAAATCAACCACCAGTCGTTTACCAATGGGCAGACAAAGAAAAATATGTGCGCGTCCCCACACTTTATGATGTGGCATTTGATGCAGGGCTGACCACTGCAGAATCTGACTGGGTAGCCATTACCAACGCCCCAAAAATTACTTGGGCATTTCCCGAAATTCCGCGTGTGGAAGGCAAAGTTGAACAAGAGATGATGGCGGCCGGTATCATTACCGAGGAGCAAATTGGATGGATGCAACATCGCCCAGGGCGCAAAGCATTGGTATGGCACGATGAAATGTGGACAAAGGCCGCCTGTTTTATGTTTAAGGAACATCAACCCAATTTGTTGTTATATCATATGCTGAGCATCGATTGGAACCACCATTATTATGGCGTGGGCACCGAAGCCAGCCATGCAGCCATTGCTTATGCCGACCGGTTGGTAGGGGATATTGTTCAGACCGTTGATGAAAGTGGATTGCGAGACAAGACCACATTTATCATTGTTTCAGATCATGGGTTCAAAAAAGTAACGCGTTATATCAACCTCAATGTGGCATTAAAATTGGCGGGGCTTGCACGTGCAAATGGCCCAAATTTGGTTGAATGTGCAGCAGCCGTGATGTCGCTGGGCGGTGTTGGATGTGTCTATGTAACAGACCCAACACGCAAAGCAGAGTTGTTGCCTAAGTTGCGAAAAATGTTTGGCGATGTTGAAGGCATTGCCCGCATTATAGATGGAAAAGAAGGCCCAACCGTTGGCATGCCCAGTCCAGAAGATGATCCGCGCATGGGCGACCTGATTCTTTTTGCCAAAGAAGGCTATCTCTTTAACAACAGTGCAGAAGGAGAAGATGAGGTGACACCCGTTGTGAACTATTCATCCACACACGGTTATTTGGCGAGTGACCCAGACATGGATGGGATTTTCATTGCAACAGGCGCAGGTATTAAAAAGGGTGTACAACTGCCACGCATTTCAAGCCTTGATTTGGCACCAACCATTGCCCATTTGCTGGGCATTACCATGCCAGAACCCGAAGGCAGGGTCATTGAAGAAATTTTGCTCTGACACTTTTTATAAGGAATAAAAATGAGATACAAACAATTGGGCAAAACGGGCATCGAAGTCAGTGAATATGGGCTGGGAACTTGGGCAATGGGCGGAGGCGCTTATGGCGTTGCAGACGATGCCGAGTCTATTCGCACCATTCATCGAGCACAGGAATTAGGGGTGACCTTCCTCGACACAGCGCCCATGTACAGCCAAAAAGTTGACGGCAGAAGCGAAACGGTTTGTGGGCAAGCATTAAGCGGAAGACGTGATCAATGGATTCTTTCCAGTAAGTTTGGAAGATCTTTATCCGTTGATGGCAACGGAAAGCGGATGATCCTTGAAGACTATTCTGCCAAACGTGCAATAGAAAGTACCGAGGCATCTTTAGAACGATTACAGACAGATTATCTCGATGTGCTTTTTGTACATACCCCAACACCCAATCAACCCGATCTCTTTAATCCAGAAGAAACCTTCTCTGCAATGGCCGAACTGAAACGCAAAGGCAAAATTCGAGCCGTTGGTTTTAGCTTTCATTTGTATTCGGGAACCTGGGTCAAACAAATCGAACCGTATCTCCGTTCTGGCATCGTTGATGTGGTTCAAGTTGGTATCTCTTTAATGCTGCCAGAGCCCATTGATACGCTTTTGCCCATCATCAAAGAAACGGGCACGGGTTTTGTTGCAAGAGAATCCTTGGCAAACGGTTTTTTAACAGACGCCTTTACCGCCGAAGGTCCCTTTAACGAAGGAGATCCCAAAGCAAATCAGCCAAAAGAAAAAATTCAAGCCAAATTAGACAAAGCAAATCAATTTAAATTTTTAATTGCACGATCCCCCGATATCTCTTCTTTGCCTGAGGCCGCGCTTCACTGGACCATTTCTATGCCTGAAATAAGCACCGTTATTCCCGGAGCCAAAACCATTAACGAATTGGAGCAATGTCTGCGCGGTGCAGATGCTGAACCGTTTGACGCAAAAACAATGGATGAAGTACGCGCAATACAACGCGCCTGGGGTGACTGGAAAATCTACGGCTAACCATTCCGCACATCTTATTTCCCAGTGTCAAGCAAATCAACAAAGATGCTTTATGCAGACAAGACGGCTTGCAACATCGCTTTGGTATAGGCAATATTATAAATTTCACCCACAAGCCCGCCACCGCCAGGGTATTGGTTACCACGGCCTTCTTTTCGATCTATATCAAGCGCACGTGGATGCTCTGGGTTAAACCCTCGCGCATATTTTTGCCGAACAAGCTCCTGCATCACAGCAAACATATTGACTTGTCCTTCGTCAATAAATACTTCGGTGTAATCAACGTAGGGTTTTCTGACGACCACATTGCGAAAATGTACATGATTGATGCAATCTCGTTCACCCAAATAACGACATACCGCCACAGGGTCTTCACCCATTTCACACGTCACACCGCAATCGTAGGTCATACCGTTATAGGGGCTTTTTACCAAGTCGAGATATTCTTTCCAGTGTTCAAAAGTATCCATCAATTGCTCCGACCCACGACTCATAGGCACAGGCGGGTCATTGGGATGTAGCGCCAAACGCACATTGGCTTTTTCGGCTTCGGGAACGATTGCTTCAAGAAAATATTTGGCACGCTTTAATTGCTCGGCTCGCGTGTGTTTTCCAATCTCTTCTTTGGGTGGTAAGTCTTTAGAAAGCGCATAGTCATAGGCAGTATAACCCACACCTGCACGACCAACTTCTTCTTTGTATCCTTCCATGAGGCGATAGGCATAAAAATTGTACTCAATAACAGGCAGACCCACTTTACCAGCGACACGGATAGATTGGATCACTTTCTCGATTTGCTCATCACGGCCAGACCGTCCGTAGATGACATCTGGAAATCCTGAAATCATCATGTTGCAAATGGTGAGGCCGTTGGCTTCAAAACGGGCCATACGCGCCCGAAGCTCCGATTCATCCCACGGAATGCGACCGCCACCCATCAAGACATGATCAACACCCACTTGTTTTAGTTGGCGCATGGCTTCTGCATCGGTTTCGGCGTGGCGACCCATACAAATTTTAGGCGTATTAGGCCCCAATTTAGGGGGCCATACCATATTGTTTGTTGCTTGAACGCGATCTGACATGGCGATCCTTTCCGTGAACTCTTTTGTCATAGGTCAGGTTTTGTCATCTCTTATACTATCCAACGCAACATAACCTATTTTTTAAAAGAACCCAACAGCGTTTATACTCGCTACCAAACGCACAAAGACTTATCTCTCACCCTTTAATTGGTTAATTAAAAAAGTAAATACATCGGTCTCTTCGGCAATTTGTTCATGCCGTGTCGTTCCAATACCATGCCCAGAAGCCATGCTTGTGCGAAGCAATATAGGTAAGTGGGAACGCGTGGCAGCCTGTAGGCGTGCGGTCATACGACGTGAATTGGCAGGATCAACGCGGCCATCGTTTTCACCCGTTACAAACATCGCAGCAGGATAGGCCGTGCCATCTACGACCCGATGAAAAGGTGAATAAGCATATAGCGCATCAAACGCTTCGCGATTTTGCACAGTTCCAAATTCGGGAACATTGCTTGCACCATTGGGATGAAGCTCAACGCGTAACATATCGTAGATACCCACGTGCGCAACAACGGCTCGAAATAAGTCGGGCCGTTGTGTGAGAGCCACACCCATTAATAGCCCCCCATTGCTGCGACCTTCAATAGCCAATTTGGCGGGTTGTGTATATCCCTGTGCAATCAAATATTCTGCGCTGGCAATAAAGTCATCAAACACATTTTGTCTTTTGGTCTGTATGCCATCATGATGCCAGGCTTTGCCATATTCCCCTCCTCCTCGCAAATTGGCCACGACAAATACCCCACCATAATCCAACCAAAGTTGCCGCCTGACCTGAAAAGAGGGTGTGAGGCTGATACCCAAACCTCCATAGCCATATAAAAGAGTTGGATGTGTGCCATCTAATACAATGTCTTTGTGATGAATAATGTTGAGCGGAATCTGTGTGCCATCTTTAGATGTAGCAAAAACACGTGTTACTTCCACATTGTTAAAATTGGCCGGTGATGTAACCACATAGGCGGTTTGAATTGGCATTTTAGTAGGAGGTGAAAAACGATACCATGCAGGTGGTGTAATAAAACTGGTACTGCGAAATAATATGGCGTCTTGATCCAGGTGAAGTACTTGCCCAATAGATGAAACAGGCTCTTGTGGCAACACACCCCTATCTTTACCACTGTGATCATATATATGAATCTGCGATGGCCCACCCGTTAGCTCTGTGACATATAGACGTGTGGTTGTTGATGTGAAAGTTTCAATGGTATGTTCACCTTGTTCAACAATCGTTTTGACCTGTGAAAGACGGGGTGTGGAAAGTGGCAAACGCACAATTTTACCGCGTGGGGCATTTTGGCGCGATAAAAGATAAAGAGTCTTGTCTGTTCCAAACGTTGCATGTGTGATCTCATCTTCAAAACACGTGATTTGATGCCAGTGCCCCTTGCGATCACGCAGGTAGTGCGCATATTCGCCAGAGGTGCCATTGGCAACCAGAGCCAGCAGATAATCATAATCGCCAGAGGGCCGCAAAAACACTTCGGCAATACGTGGAAATGTTTGCCCTATTTCATATCTGTCATCTTCTATGGATGTGCCCAGTTG
This sequence comes from Candidatus Latescibacterota bacterium, assembly GCA_038279365.1. Classification (GTDB taxonomy): domain Bacteria; phylum Latescibacterota; class UBA2968; order UBA2968; family UBA2968; genus JABIFK01. Next base: position 6,404 of record JAYODI010000141.1, read on the forward strand.
GTGAAAATAGACTTGCTGATAGAAGGTATGATCTTCAGGTGGCCGCTCATCACCGCATGGATAACGGGTATAAAAAAATCCCGTACCTGCACCATGCCAAGCCACATCACCCCCACAGGTCGGATAAGTAATACGCGGAATTTCATCGCTGAGCTTGCGCCCACTCACCGTTTCATAAAGATATAGCGTCCCTTCTTCTGTATCGTTTTGAGACAACGACACAGCAACAAGGCTGCCATCGGGAGATGGTACATAAAAGTCGATGGTGGTTGTACCTTGAGGGTCCAGTTTCATAGGATCCAAAATAATGCGTTCCGTACTGAGATCATCGATGGAAGAAAAGCTCACAAGTATAGGTTGTTCTTTGGCGGGTTGAACTTTGATTGCAAAAAACGTATTGCCGCGTTTGGTGAGGGTGTGGTAATCTGCAGAGTGAGAGGTATATAAGTTTTGTAAACGTTGAGAGATCGCCTCACGCTCAGGAATGGCATCTAAAATTTTTCGCGTAAATTGATTTTGTTTGGCCGTCCATTCTTGCACAGCGGAGTCTTCTGAATTTTCCAACCAACGGTAATCATCCGTTATAGCAATACCATGATACATGTCTGTAACTGTTTTTTGAGGCGTTTCGGGATATGCCTGTTTGTCGGATCGGTGCATTTTATAATTTTTTCATTTTGGGTTGAATGAGAAAGTAAACAGAACTTTAACTTTTAGATGAGTTGATCGTAAACAGCATCTAACCATCCATCTTGTGGTGAAATGAGGTTTGGTTTGGGTGAAAGAGGTGTCCAGAAGGGTTCAAAGGTATGCTTGCCATCTGCGATGATCGACCACCGATCAGAGGTTTCTTCGGGTGTGGTGAGGTGATAAAAATGCCGGGGTTTGTTGTGACTGATGGTTTCATTGGGCACCCAGCCGTCTACTCTCCAGCGAATGGATTGAGGATTGGGCATTTGGTTGTATTCATTATAAGATATATGTGACCAGTCATTGATGGATTCATGGAATGTGACGGTTACTCCTCTGCCAAATGCGCGTTCATAGGGCATCGATTTTTCATGGGGTTCAAGGCGGGCTTGGATGGTTTGGGTGATGATGCATTCGCCTTCACTCAGTTCGTTTTTAATGTCTCCCAAATGGGCTTGGATGTGAAAGGTTTGAATGCCTGTTTCTTCTTGGGCTTCGCGGATGACGGCGGTTTCTATGTCTTCTCCAAGTTCTACGGTTCCGGCAGGTAACTGAATGCCTGCTGTGGGGTGTTGGAAGACAAGGATTTCACGCTGATTGTTGCGGTCGCGTGTGATCAATGCGGTGACTTTGTGAACGGTATTGGACATGAACAATCCTTGATCATCTATATGCCTAAAACATCTCAATTATTTGCGACACAATATCAAATTATTGAGTATAATCGTACGTGTCATATATAGACAGTTGGTGTATCGGTTTTGATTCAGGAGGATAATAAATATATGGAAGAATCGAAGCAATTGAAGGACTATTTCGATCAAAAATTGGCGCAACAATTGGCCAAGTTGATTGAAGATGTACATCCTCAATTTGATGGATCGGGATTTGTGAAGCAGGTGGCAAAACAGTTGAAGCCATTGGAGTTGAAAGACCGCGTGGCAGTGATGGCTCAGGGGCTCCGAGATTTTTTGCCGGAGGATTATCCTGAGGCATTGGATATTTTGATTCACATTTTGGGGCCGGAGAATCCTGATAAAGGTGGGATGTTTGTACATGGGTTCCAGTTGATGCCCGTGGAGCATTTTTTGGGTACGTATGGTCTGGATCACTTCGATGCTTCTATGAAAGCCATGTATGAAATTACAAAGCGGTTTACGGCTGAGTTTGCCATTCGCCCATTTTTAATACGATATGAAAAAGAGACACTCAAAATATTGTCTCAATGGGTGATGGATGAAAATGAACATGTGCGGCGTTTGGTGAGTGAAGGCACACGCCCGCGATTGCCCTGGGCAATGCGTTTGCCATCATTTATAACCAACCCAAAACCCACCCTAAAACTATTA
>JAYODI010000040.1:0-47818 GCA_038279365.1 Candidatus Latescibacterota bacterium
AGATTCGCAGATTTACTATTTGGTTGGTTTATAAAAGGGGAATGGTATGAAACGGTGGATGGTGCTAATGGTTTTGTTGTGGATGACAACCTCAGCTTCGGCTTGGTGGCCACGCGGTCATGGCATTTTGACGCGTGCGGCAGTTGAAACACTGCCTCATGATTATCCTGCATTTATGAAGGCGGGTGTGGGCATGATTGCTCACGCTTCTGTGGACCCCGATGTGGCCAAAAACAGAGCCACCCTTTCTTTGGAAAAAGCGATTCACCCGATTCATTATTTTAATGCTGAGTTGGTAGAAGGTAAAATGTTGCCCCTTTCTCGATATGAGTTTGAGCGTATGTGCGCTGAATTGGGTAAAAAAGTAGAACAAGTGGGTTTGTTGCCTTATGCCACGGCGGAAGCGACAGATCAGTTGACTTTGGCATTGGCTGAATATCGCAAATGGCCTGAGCACCCTTATATTCAGGCAAAGTGTTTGTTGTATGCAGGTGTTGTGGCTCATTTTGCACAGGAGTTGTGCCAGCCTTTGAATTTGACCATTTATTGGAATGGACGCGGTGAAGATGGCACCCCCCAAAATTCGCGTATTCACGAAAATATTGACGGTTTGATTCAAAATATGGAATTGAAATCGTCTGTGATTGCTGCCGATTTAAAACCAGAAGCGGCAGACAGTTTGATGGGGGCGATTGTTGGGCAAATAGCTGAAAGCCGTAAGCATATCGATCAGGCTTTGGCGTTGGATCAATATGTGTCACCTAAAGGGGCAGAGTATAAAAGTGAGGTTGCCGTACAGAAATTTACAATCCAACAAGCCCGTGAAGCGGCGCGTTTTACGGCAGTGTTGTATTTGACGGCTTGGAAAAAGTCGGCGGCTGTGCGTTTGCCCGGGTGGATTGACCGAGGTGAAATGGATCATTTTGGGCGTCAATAAATGTTTTAGGAGGTTTTTTGATGGGTTTTGAGCGGGAACGGGCTGTGGCGGTGGCTGCGGTGAAAGAGGCGGCAAAATTGTGTCAGGTGGTACGCAAAGAACTGGTGGAAGCGCATGCTTTAGAAAAGTCTGATCGCAGCCCCGTGACGGTGGCCGATTTTGGGTCGCAAGCATTGGTGTGTCGCTTGATCAAGTCGTCTTTTCCAGATGACCCGATTGTGGGTGAAGAAGATTCGGCGGCTTTGCGTAAGCCAGACCAAGCAGGCATGTTGCACCGTGTGGTAGAATATGTAAACGGATTCGAAACGGCCGATGCGTCTACCGTATGCGGTTGGATTGATGCAGGCAATGGTCAGGTGAGTCAACGCTATTGGACCTTGGATCCGATTGATGGTACAAAAGGTTTTTTGCGTGGAGACCAATATGCTGTGGCACTGGCATTGGTGGTGGATGGGGATGTGAAAGTGGCCGCTGTGGCCTGCCCTGCGTTGCCATTGGACATGGATGCCTTTGACGGTGAACTGGGCGTGCTGTTGGTGGCTGTTCGCGGTGAGGGAACGACGATTCAACCTTTGGGTAACGATTCAAGCGAAACAAAAGCCTCAGTTGCCAAAGCGGGAGATGAACGCGCTTGGCGCTTTGTGGAGAGTGTGGAAGCTGGGCATAGTGATCATGAAAGACAAGAAGCTCTTGCAGCGGCCGTGGGCATTGTCACACCATCTTTGCGCATGGACAGTCAGGCCAAATATTGTGCCGTAGCACGTGGTGATGCAGCTTTGTATTTGCGCTTACCTTCTCCTGACCAGCCCGATTATCGCGAAAAGATTTGGGATCATGCAGCGGGTTCTTTGGTGGTCGAAGAAGCGGGTGGTCGCGTGACGGATATGTTTGGAAAGCCATTGGACTTTGCCACGGATGCACTTATGAGCAACAATCGTGGCATTGTGGTAAGCAGTGGTGGTATTCATGAGATGGTGATTGAAGCACTTACAAAATAATACACATGACGTATTGAGTGATATGGAGATGTTATGAAGCTCACAGACTACCCTCGGTTGTATATTTCTGATTCACATTATGGTCGGTTGCGCGAAAAAGCCGAACATAAAATTGCGCGCAATGCACGACAAAATTTGAAACTGTTGGCAAAAACGTTTTTGGAAGATACAAACATTGTGGTAGATGAAACAGGACACAACTCGCATTTGATTCGGGCGCGAAAGATGCAAACGCGTGTGGTCACGCTGTTGGCTGAATACAAGCGAACGGGTGACCGCATATATCGCGATGCGGTTTTGGCTGATGTGGCGCGTATTGCGGGGTGGGAATATTGGTCTTGGATTACGTGGCGCCAAGGCGATGCACGCCCTGAGGCTATTTTTGATTTGTCTTACGGCGAAAACTCGGCCACCTTGGCGTTGGCTTTTGATGGGTTGTATCACGAATTGTCGGCAGATGAAAAGAAGCTTTTTGTAGATACGGCCGTTAAGCGATCGTTAAGGCCATTTTTGCATGTGATGAAGGCCAAAGACAAACCGATGTATTTTAAACACCCACATACCAATTGGAATACGGTGTGTTGTGGTGGGGCGGGTATGTTGGCATTGGCAATGGGTGATTTGTGTAAAGAGTCGGAAGCCGTGCTTAAGATTGTGGAAGAAAGTGTTGAGCCGTTTTTTAAATCTCTTAAAGGGGACGGCGGTTGGCCAGAGGGTATTGGCTATTGGAACTACGGCATGCGTTATGGGTTTATGTATTTGTTGAGTTGGGAACGTGCCACAGGCAAAAAGCACAAATTGTTGCAACTCAAAGGCACAGAAGCCACGCTTAAGTTTCCTTTGCAATTCACGCCCAATGGTGTGCCGTGTAGTTTTGGCGATGTGAATCGCTTTGGTGTTTTGCCTTTTCATTATGCTGCGGCAGAACGCTTTGGTGCGGGTGAGGTGACATCTGAACTGGATCGTCGTTTGACTATGAAAGAAGTGGCGCGTTTGGATGGCCCTTGGCCCAATGTGGCGGAGTTGGCTCTGTTTCATCCTGGGCGCGAAACGGAGGGGAAACTGGGTGTGTGGGAGAATCGCGTTTTGGTGCGTGGTCTTGATTGGGGGTATGTGGCCGATCAGATGCCTGAGACGAATTTGTATGTTTCTGTAAGAGGCGGCACAACCGATGCACCGCATGTGCATCGCGACTTGATGAGCTTTTTTGTGGTGGCTGGTGGCGAAATGTTGATTGAGAATGTGGGTGTTGATGATTATATGGACACCACATTTAGTGCTCGTCGTTTTGATTTGTATGAACCATCGGCTCATTCTAAAAACACCATTTTCTTAAATGGTGTGAGTATTTCCGATAAAGTGTCGGTAAAAACATCGGTGATTGAGGGGAGCGGATATGAGGGTTTTCGCATTGATGCCACAGATGCGATGGGCACCATGCGTGATGGCCCTGCGGCCACATTTTGTGGGCGTGCCATTGTAATGGTGAAAAAGAAGGGGGTTTTGGTTGTGGATCGGGTGGTGGTGCCTCATGCGGCTTTGGTTGAGTCTCGTTTACATACTTTTTGTGATGTGACATTTGGCTCGTCTGATGTTCAAATTCGCGGCAAAAAACAGCGTATGCAAATAGCTGTTGCTGCCACGGAGCCTATTTTGACCAAAAAAGGCCTGGGAATTCCAAGTCACCCGGGGCGAGAGCCCGATACGATGATTCGGTTTGTGAGCCATAAGAAATTGTTGTCGGTAACCATGGCCTACTTTTTGACACACAATGGCAAATCAGATGTGTCGCTGAGTGAACGAGGGGGGCATACCTCGGTTAAAATTACGGGAGATGTGTCTGCCCGAATCCGTTTTGATACGCATAAATTTTCATTCTAAATTTTAGTCAGAAGATTTTTTGTCGCTTCGTGCGCCGGGCATAGAGAGGCATGGGTTTTTTGCTCATGATCTGATGTGTTTGGTGTGCGAAGCGTTTTTTTGGGTGGTTTGGATGCGTGATTACAACAGGGTAGTGAATCGCATAGAGGCTTTGACCGAAAAGGCTGTACACCTTGAGCGTTTGGGCATGGTAAATGGTTTGCCAGTGTTGTGTGTCACATTGTCGCAAGATGTGTCGTTGCCTACCATTTACATCAATGGGGGCACACATGGTGATGAACCTGCGGGTGTTGAAGGTGCAATGGCTTTTTTGGAAGGCAACTGGGCGAAGTGGTTGGATCGTTTGCAGTTTCGGGTGATTCCGTGTCTAAATCCGTGGGGATATGTTCACGATACACGTGAAAATGCACAAGGTGTGGACATTAATTGGGCCTGTTTAAAAAAAGGCGTGCCTGAGGTTGCCATTATTAAAAAATTTATTCAAAATCAAAAATTTGTGGCAACCGTTGATTTGCACGAAGATTGGGAAAGCCCAGGTTATTATGTGTATGAATTATACCGTGATTTTGCAATAGGCCAGCAGATTACACGGCGTGTGGCGGGTGTGTGCCAATTGAATACAGGGCGTGTGATTGAAGGTGAGAATGCGATTCATGGTTTGATTCACCCCAATTTGGAAGCCGATAAACGTCGGGTAGATGATGGCATTCCCATCGTGTTGTTTCGGTATCGTTATACAAACAGATTGGTGACCACCGAAACACCTACCAAAGAGCCATTGGGTAAGCGTATTGATGCGCAATTGGCAACTTTGGATGTGGTTATTGGGGCACACGCGTGAGCAAATCGGATACATCTGCACGTATTAAAGTTGCCTATGTGCTGGCAGATGATGATGTTATTGAGCCGAGATTATCTGTGGCAGATTGGGCAGATTTGAAACGTGGTTTTGAATTGTTTCATGCACACAAGTTTTGGGATTCGCATGAGGCGTGGGAGTTGGTTTGGCGCAGACACAAACAACCCAGTCGCATCTTTTTTCAGGGGTTGATCCAAACAGCCGCCGCGTGTCACCAAATTGAACACGGTGTTTATCATGGTGCGGTGAAACATTGCAACAATGCCCTGTTGAAGATCAGGCAATTTCCCGATGGGTTTTTGGGTGTGGGGGTTTTGGGTTTGGTTCACGCAATAGAAGTTTGTCGCGATATGGTTGAACGCTTGGGTAAAAATGGTTTGGGCGATTTTGATACAGATTGGTTTCCTGTGATTGATTTTGCCCAACCCCGTGAATGATTTGCCCTAAAAACGATATTTTTCGATTTTGTCGCGGTTGAGGGTTACGCCCAGACCAGGGCCTTGGGGTGGGCTTAAGTAACCGTCGGTGATTTGAAAGGTTTCGTTGATAATGTCGTCGGCGTGATAAATGAAGCCGTTGACATCACTGGCATAACCCAAGTTGTTCATGGCAAAAGCCAGGTGGGCTTGGGCTGCGGTGCCAATGCCGAGTTCTGGCATGCTGCCAATGATGCAGGGAATACGGGCGGCTTCGGCTATGGCAAAGATTTGGGTGGCTGGAAAAATACCGCCTGCTTCTGAGACATATACGTTAAATACATCAACGGCTTCGGCACGAATACAGGCCATTGCGTCGGTGGGTGTCCAAACACTTTCATCGGCCATTATGGGTGTGTCTACGTGTTCGCGCACATGATGAAGACCCAATAGATCACTAAAATGCAAGGGTTGTTCAACGAGTTCTATTTGAAAGGATTCTAAGGCCTTGATGTTGCGCACTGCTTCTTTGGCATTGGCCCAGCCCATGTTGGCATCAACGCGCAAAGTAATGTCGTTACCAATGCGATTGCGAATGGCTGCGACGGTTTCTAAATCGGTTTTTGAATTGCGACCAATTTTGGCTTTGAGGGTTTTGTAACCTTTTGTGACCAATGATGCGGCCATTTCTGCAATTTGGTTGGGCTCGCCCATTGAGAGTGAGTGGCTGAGAAGGACCCTTTCTCTTATTTTGCCACCCAAAAGATTGTAAATGGGTGTATTGAGTTTTTTGCCCACAATGTCGTAAAGGGCCATATCTATACCGGCTTTTGCTGGGTAAGATCGGTGCAACAGTGCGTTCATTTTGGTGTGAATTTGAGAAATGCAAAATGGGTCGTTCCCGATAAGTGCTTGGGCGAGTAAGTCGTTGATGTCTTCGGCTTGTCCACGGCCTTTTCTGTCCCAGATGCTACAAATTTCGCCTATGCCGGTGATGCCTTCGTCGGTTTCTATTTCGACAATTGCATTTTCACTATCTGCACTGCGCCCAAGGCTGCTGGTAAAATATTGTGGACGGGGCACGCGAATGGGGGTGGCTGTGATGCGTGTAATTTTCAATATCTACTCCTTTGTCTGGGCGGGTTTGATCTTTAAAAATGGCATTTGCTTGATGTGGTGTTGTGTAAAATAGTGCCACGAATAGACGGAGGCAATCGGTTATTTTTTGTGGTTGTTATGAATGCTGTAAATAAAAAAGTTCGCTTTATTTCTTTTTTGCCGTATATTTGCCTTAAGTAATCCACGCTACAAAAACCCTCCTAAGATTTCCTGCGTCATATCTCGGTCTCCAAAACTGTTTTGAGTGTCTCCCCGAGCATCTGTCGTTTTCTATCTCGGGAACATCAAGACTGGAATTTATGCAACAATCGTTTAACAACCTCTCGCTCCACAAATCTATTCTTCGTGCATTGTCTGACGAAGGGTATCACACCCCTACTCCCATTCAGCAAAAAGCCATTCCCGAAGTGTTGGCAGGCAAAGACCTTGTTGCTGTTGCCCAAACAGGCACAGGTAAAACGGCTGCGTTTTCATTGCCTCTTTTGCATCAACTCCAAGCACAAAAACCAGGCGGTCCTCGACGTATTCGCGCCCTTATTTTGACACCTACTCGTGAATTGGCTCTCCAAATAGACGAAAGTTTGCGCACGTATGGGCAACATTTGCCTTTGCGCACCACGGTTTTGTTGGGAGGCGTTTCGGCGCACCAACAGATTAAATCGTTACGACAAAAGCCCGATATTTTGGTGGCCACACCAGGACGTTTGCTCGATCTGTTTAATCAGGGACATGTCTATTTGGATAAGATTGAAACCCTCATTTTTGATGAAGCGGATCGTATGTTGGATATGGGCTTTTTGCCTGATGTTAAAAAGATCGTGGCCCAATTGCCGGAAAGTCGGCAAACGTTGCTCTTTTCTGCTACGATGTCTGCGGATATTTCGCGCCTTGCAAAACAGATGCAAAAAGATCCCATTCAAGTGGACGTAACTCCGTCGGTTTCTGTGCCGACCAAGATTGCCCAACAGGTGCTTTTTGTTGAAAAGAAAAACAAACGCGCGCTTTTGTCAGATATTTTAAAAGACAAAGGTGTGTTGCGCGCATTGGTGTTTACGCGCACAAAACACTTGGCCAATCGTTTGATGCAACATTTGTCGAGAGAAGGCATTGCTGCCGATGCCATCCATTCTAATAAAACACAAAATGCCCGCCAAAAAGCATTGTCGGCTTTTCATCGGGGGCATATTAAAGTGTTGATTGGCACGGATATTATTGCGCGGGGTATTGATGTGGATGGGGTTTCTCATGTGATCAACTATGAATTGCCTCACGAACCAGAAAGTTATGTGCATCGTATTGGACGCACTGCCCGTGCAGGCACAGAAGGCACCGCGATGTCGTTTTGTGATGCGGAAGAAGTGGGGTTGCTCAAAGGCATCGAAAGATTGACACGCGTGCCATTAACAACTGTTGAGAATCATCCGTTTCGTTCGGATGCCATTGCCGAATTGCGAAAGAGTGGTGTCTCTGTGGCGCCACCCTCACAAGGAAGACGGAACGGCAGATTAAATGGTGCTAATGGCGGGTCTGGTGGGGCCAATAACAGATCTCGCACATCAAACGGCAGATCCAATAGATCGAACCCATCCAATGCACCAAACGGTCGTTCAAACGGTTCTGCTACACGCCAATCGTATTCGACGTCTGACCAGGTGTCTGCACCCTCTGAGCGGGCGATGACATTTGGACGTAGGAATCGCATTGTGAAATAAATTTTTTGAAATTGAGAGCTACAAGAGCAAATGGGAATGGCTAAAAATCGTTTTCCATTTGATCCATAAAAAAAGACCGTCGGTTTGAATACCGGCGGTCTTTTTTTTGATCTACATTTTAAATGGTGAAGTTGAGCGATGTCATGAATATAAGGGGCATAAATGATTTGATCATTTGATACCTGAAGCGCTTCAAGTTGTTCAACCACCACTTTATAAACGAATCATTTTCGCAAGAATGGTTTACGATGATTCTTCGTAGGCTTTTCGTTCTTCTGGCGTGTAGACCTTCATGGAATAGGGAGGCGCTTCTAACACTTTGCGCGCTTTTTCATCACCTGCACTGGCCTTCTGAATTAGCTTGTAACGATCTTCCCGTTCCTTGGCAATCGCTTCATTGCGCTTGCTAATCATATAACCTCCTATATATACATCCATTGAATGAGGATTAGCACTGGCCTAAAAATTACTGAAAATCACCCTATTTGTCAAATCCAGAAAGAACCGGTGCTTAACCGGATATGACATTGTTGGGCTTTAAAAGATAATTGTACTGTCCATTTTGGGCTTATTGAAGAAGCGTTTGTCATACTCAATGGGTGTATGTCAGATACAACAGGATTAAATGGATTCCATAATCGGTTCTCCCCGAAACGGTCTTTGATCGGCGATGTTTGATTGAATTTGGATTCTTGTAATGACGCGCTAAAATAGAAAAGGGACTTGCGATTGGTAATCGCAAGTCCCTTGTTTTTATAGTCTTTAAAATGGTGGAGCCAAGGAGGATCGAACTCCTGACCTCATGACTGCCAGTCATGCGCTCTCCCAGCTGAGCTATGGCCCCACCTAAGTGGGATGAAGATTAACAAAATGGGTGATTTCTGTCAAGTAAAAAGCCTAAAAATCATTTATAATGGTGTTTTTTAATAGATAGCGCGTGGCGGTGTTGGGGTGGTGTTTCGGGTTTGGTGTGAGATTAATAAATATATGATTCGTGAAATAAGTGTTGTAATTGATTGTTTTTAAACAATTTGAAATTTTAGTAATTTATGTTGATGTAAATTTTATTTGTGGGCGAGGAGGAGTGGGATGTGTTATTGGTTGATGAGCTGGGCAAAAGCTTCTTCGTCGAGGATTTCGATGCCCAATTCTTCGGCCGTGTCTTTTTTTGAGCCAGCGTTTTCGCCCACAATCACCAGATCGGTTTTTTTGCTGACGCTGGACGTGGGTTTGCCACCGAGTGCACGCACGAGGTCTTGTATTTGTTGTCTGCCCCAGCGTGAGAGCGTGCCTGTGACCACAACCGTTTTGCCATCGAGCGGTTTTGGGCCAGTGTCTGTTGGTGTTTCAGTGGCGAGGGTTAGGCCAGCTGTGCGTAGTTTTTCAATGACGGCCCAGTTTTCTGCGTTGTTGAGATAGGCGTGAATACTTTGTGCAATTGCGCCCCCAATTTCGTGAACGGCTTCAATTTCTTCTGGGGGTGTTTCGCGGAGTTTGTCAATTGTGTGAAAATTGTCGGCCAAGGCGCGTGCCACAGTTGCGCCAATGTGGCGAATGCCAAGGGCAAAGAGCACGCGGTGAAAGGGTTGCTGTTTGCTGGCATTTAAGGCATCAAGTACATTTTGGGCCGATTTTTCGGCCATTCTGTCGAGGTTTGAGAGTTGTTCGAGGGTGAGTGTGTATAGGTCACCCACATCTTGCACCAGTTTGTTGTCTATGAGTTGTTCGACGAGGGCAATTCCCAAACCTTCAATGTCCATTGCGGTGCGAGAGGCAAAGTGTCGCATATTGCCTTTCATTTGGGCTTGGCAACGGGTGTTGATGCAACGAATGGCCACCTCGGTTTCATCTTTAACGAGGGGCGCATTGCAGGCTGGGCAATTTGGAGGAAACACAAAGGGTTGTGATTGGGCAGGACGTTTGGTGGTCACCACGCGCACCACTTTGGGAATGACGTCGCCCCCTTTTTCGAGAATAACGGTATCGCCTTCGCGAATGTCTTTGCGCTCGAGTTCTTCGGCATTGTGCAGCGTGGCACGGCTCACGGTTGTGCCAGCAAGTAAAACAGGTTCGAGGTTGGCCACGGGGGTGACAACACCCGTGCGCCCCACTTGGAGGGTGATTTGATTGAGCTTGGTTTCGGCTTGTTCGGCAGAGTATTTGTAGGAAATGGCCCAACGGGGTGTTTTGGCGGTGGCTCCTAATTTGGTTTGTTGGTTGCCATTGTTGAGTTTGATAACAATGCCGTCAATGTCATAGGGCAAATGAGGGCGTTGCGCTTGCCAATGGCGGGCATAGGTGAGAATGTCTTCAATGCCGTTGCAAATGGCGCGATTGGGGTTAACGGGCAAACCGAGTTGGGTTATAAAATCGAGGTTTTCTGCGTGGGTTTCTTTTGCGTGGGTTTCTGAGCGAAAAAAGTAAGCGAAAAAACTTAATTTGCGTTGGGCCACTAAACGTGGGTCTTGTAATTTGAGCGATCCTGCTGCGGCATTGCGCGGGTTGGCAAAGCGGTTTTCACCTTCTTGCTCGCGCCGTTCATTCATTTGGTCGAAGACTTTGTGGTTGAGATACACTTCGCCACGAATTTCGCAATGTGCAATGGGTTCTCGTAGGCGAATGGGGATGGCTTGAATGGTTTTGACATTGGCTGTAATTTCTTCTCCTTGAACGCCGTCGCCTCGGGTGACACCGCGAACGAGCAAGCCGTTTTCATAGGTGAGACTCAGTGCCACGCCGTCAATTTTGAGTTCGGCCACATATTGTAAATCTTCACCTGGGAGTTCCTTGCGAATACGGTCTTCAAAGTCGCGCAATTCATCTTCAGAATAGGTGTTGTCTAGGCTGAGCATAGGTACTTCGTGAACAACTGTTGGAAATTCTTTGGAAAGGTCAGAGCCCACACGCTGTGTGGGAGAATCTGGCTCAATGAGATTTGGGTGTTGGGTTTCTAAGTCGATGAGTTCGTGTAGGAGTTGGTCAAACTCACGGTCAGAAATGGTGGGGGCGTTGAGCACATTGTAGTTATAGTTGTGTGTGTTGAGTTCTTTGACGAGTGTTTTGATGCGTTCGTTTGCGTTCATCAGTGATTCTCTAAATAAAGTTCCAATGCGTAGAATTTAGGCGTGGAAACGGAGGCTGTTATTGTGGGATGTTGAGGGTTTTTCTGACAATGTCTAAAAGTTCCTCTGCGCCAAAAGGTTTGGGGAGCCAATGTTTGATACCTAATTGTTGGAGGCTTCCCAAGGTGGCTGTTGATAAATAGGCAGAGATAACAATAATGGGTGTGTTGTGATTGGGGGTGGCTTGGGCAGTTAAGGCTTCTGCCAAACTCAAACCATCAAGAGACGGCATATTGAGGTCGAGGGTGATGAGATCGAATTGGGTTTCAAGCAATGTTTCTAGGGCTGCTTGTCCATCACCTACAAGATGCGTTTGCAAGTCTAAGAGTTCTAAAATATCACCAATAGAGTCTCTAACAGGTTTTTGATCTTCTATAACAATGACCTTCAATTGACACCTCCTAAAAATGTTGGTGTATTATACGCATTCATTAGGCAATGTGCAAGATGTGGGCACAAAAAAAGCCCGATCACACAAAATGTGATCGGGCTTTTTTATTGGTTCAATACTTTTAGTTGGTTGTTGTTGCTGTGGGAATAACACCGGCGAGTGTGGTTTTAGATGCCGTGGTTTTAACCCCATCAGTGGCACAACACGATTTGCCATCGGTGGCAAGTGATGCCATTGTTGTTGTTTTGGCACCACAGGCTTCTCCACTGGTTACCAAGGAAGCTGTTGTGGCTGTTGCATCACACGATTTGCCATCGGTGGCAAGTGATGCCATTGTTGTTTTGGCACCACAAGCTTCACCCGCATTTGCCATTGAAGCGGTTGTTGCAGATGTTTTGGCACCACAGGCTTCACCTTTGGTTGTCAATGCCGCTTGATGTTTGGCTTCGTAGGGGCAACTGCCACTTTCAAGTGCAGCGGTTTGTACTTTGGGGGTAAAGACCGCGTTTTGTGTCATAGATGCTTTGGTGCCCATGTCGTCGGCACAACACGATTTGTCACCACCTGATGTAAAAATGGCCTGAGTGGGTTGGCTTTGTGCGGTTTCTGTCGTGCAGAAAGTACCCGATGCATATGCTGTAAATCCGGCCAATCCAACAACAACTGTGCCTGCAAGAATGGCTGTTTTAATGCTGATCATGTTATACTCCTCTTAATGCGGTGGAACCGGCTCTATCTTTCGCTTTTTAGTATAGCTGATATGACAATGGATGTCAAGGTCAGAGGCGGTCAAAAAAGAAGGCCAAGAGGCCCAAAATCATACCCCCTTTTAATGTGTGATTGAGATGGCGCAAGATTTTGGGCGTGCTTGCTTGGCGCAAGCGTATGAGCACGTAGATAAGTAACAGGTTGAGGAGGCAGGCAAGGGCAAAATAGATATTGCCATAAATGTCGATTAGTGCAGGCAAGGGGGTTAAAATCATTAATGTGGCATAGATGCCTGTAATGAGGATGCGTGCTGTAGATTTGCCCCAAGACAATGGAATGGTGCTGCCCATAAGGACCTGATCACCTGGTATATCTTCTAAGTCTTTTAGGATCTCTCGCCCCAAATGAAAAAGTACGGCAAACAATGCGGGCCATCGTGAAGGCGGGTAGGCGTGTGCGGCAAAACCACCATAAACAAATGCAAGCCCTCCCAAGGCACTTACAACAAGGTTACCCAGTAAGGGCACGCGTTTGAGCCAAAAATTATAGCCGATAAGGGCGATGACCGCAACAAGCACAATCCAGGGGGCAGGAGAAGGCAACAGAAAGCCAAGGATGAGGCCACCCAAAAGTAAAAAAAAGGTTAAGATGATGGCCATTGTGGATGAGACTATGCCTGCGGGGAGGGGGCGTTGCGGTTTGTTGATGCGGTCTTCTTGCAGGCCACACAAATCGTTTAGTACATTGCCACCACCGGTAATAAGTGTGGCAGATATGGCCGCTAAGAGTAAGGAATTGGAAAGGGTGAGGGTGCCGAGCCATCCACCGAGTAAAACGGAGAAAAAGGTAATGGCGCAGTTGATGGGGCGAGGAATTTGGATGAGGCCAATAAGGTACTGAAGCACTTGGGGGCTCTCTCCTTCCCCCAAGTGTTCAGAAACATCATTTGGTTTAGACGGTTTGTTCAAGTCCTGATTCATCAAATATTTCTTGGGCGTCTTTGATGATGTAGCGATAACCTTGTTCGGTTAGGAAAGTTTGACGGTTGCGCGCAAATTCTTGCTCGCGTGTGTCACGGGTAACAAGGCTATAAAAATAGGCCATACTGCCATCGCTTTTTGGGCGCAAAATACGGCCCAATCGTTGGGCTTCCTCTTGGCGTGATCCAAACGTACCCGAAATTTGGATGGCCACACTGGCATCGGGCAAGTCGATGGCAAAATTGGCGACTTTAGACACAATGAGCAATTTGCGTTCACCGCGCCGAAATTCACCGTAGAGCCTGTCGCGATCTTCGTTGGGTGTTTTACCCATAATGATGGGCGCATTGAGCTCTTTGGCAATAATTTCGATTTGATCAATGTACTGACCAATCACCAAAATTTGATCGTCTTTGTGCTTTTCTAAGAGGTGCCGGATCAGGTGAATTTTGTTGGCATTTTCTGCCGCAATGCGAAACTTGCCCCGCCCGCCTGCCACGGCATATTCCAAGCGCATGTCTTGGGGAAGTGGCAGGCGAATTTCACAACACTCGGCCGTGGCAATCCACCCTTTGGCTTCTAATTCGCGCCAAGGTACATCGTAGCGCTTGGGACCAATGAGTGAAAACACATCGGTTTCGAGGCCATCTTCGCGCACCAATGTGGCCGTGAGACCCAAACGTCTTCGCGATTGAAGCTCTGCCGTAAATCGAAAGACGGGTGCTGGCAAGAGGTGGACTTCATCGTAAATGATGAGGCCCCAATTGCCTTGGTTAAAAATGGCAAAGTGAGGAAAGTCGTCTTCGCGCGATTTGCGGTAGGTGAGGATGTTGTAGGTGGCAATGGTAACGGGTTTGATTTCTTTAATTTCTCCCGAATATTCGCCAATTTGATCAGCTTGGAGGTCGGTTTTGTCGAGCAGTTCTGACCGCCATTGCCGAGATGCCGTGATGTTGGTGGTGAGTATGAGGGTTTGGGTTTGTAAACGGGTCATTGCGGCAATGCCCACAATGGTTTTGCCAGCCCCACAGGGCAACACGATGGTGCCACTGCCACCGTCTGGGCCACCACCTGCGTGAAAAATATCGGCAGCTTCGGCCTGATAGTCTCGAAAACCAAATGGATTGCCCGACAAGGCGATGTCGCGTGGGGTGACCTTGAGTGATGTGCCTTGGAGGTAGCCTGCCGTATCTTTAACCGGGTAGCCCAAACGGGTGAGGGCTTGTTTGAGGTGGCCCCGATAGAGGGGGGCAATGCGCACCCGATTGGGCCCTAATTGTTCTTCGATATAGGGTTTGACACTTTTATGGCGACACACTTCGGTGATGATAAGTGCATCTTCAGCAGAGAGTATGAGCGCGTCATTTTCACGCGAGAGCAACACTTTGCCATATCGTGCAATGGCTTCTTTAATTTCAATTTCTACATTTTGCGGAATGTCGTATTTGCTATAAGTTTCCAGAACCGACAGGATCTGGTCTGCTGTGATTTTTGATGCTGCCGCATTCCAGAGTGAGAGGGGGTGAATGCGGTAGGTGTGCATGTGCTCAGGGCTTTTTTCAAGCTCGGCAAAACGCACCAATTCATTACGTGCCGCTTCATACTTGGGTGAGATGACTTCGAGTAAAACGGTGAGGTCACTCTGGATAATGAGTGGATTTTCGGGATTATAATTCATGGGGGTTGGGAGAGGCCTTTTTTAAAATTAAAAAAATGAAATGGCAAATGGCAAACGGCAAATGGCAAACGGCAAACGAATAAATCGTGTGATTTGATAGCGTGAACGATTGGGTGTTTGTTTTAGTGGTTTTACATTTGCCGTTTCACTTTTGGCGTTTTATAGACTTTACGCTTGTTGTTCGTAGCGTTCAACAACTGCGGCACCCACGGCATCGCCCCACACATTGATGGTGGTACGGCACCGGTCGAGGAACCAGTCGATGACAAGAATGAGGGTGATTCCTTCAATGGGCAATCCGACGGCTTTTAATACAATGACCATTGTAACCAAGCCTGCTTGTGGAATACCCGCAGCCCCAATGGCCGCCAATGTTGCGGTGAGGAAGATGACCACTTGTTCTACTGGGCCTAATACGATGCCGTAAACTTGGGCAATAAAAACGGCGGCAATGGCTTCATACAGTGCTGTGCCATCCATATTGATGGTGGCGCCTAAGGGCAAAACAAAACTGCCAGTGCGTTCTGAAACGCCATTTTTTTCGACCCCTTCAAGGGTGACAGGGAGCGTAGCAGAACTGGATGATGTGGAGAAGGCCGTTGAAAGGGCCGTAAGCATATTGCTGGCGTAAGTGAGCACGTTTTTCTTGGCAAAAAACATGAGAATGAGTGGCAATGTGATAAATCCGTGCAGAAGCAAGCCCAAGATAACGGTGCTGGCATACCAACCTAATTTGATGAGTTCGGGCAAAAAGCCTTCCCACCCACCCACAATGCTCATGCGCCCTGCTACAAGCCCAAAAACACCAATGGGTGTGAAGGCGACCACAATGTGCACAATTTTCATAATGGCTTCATTGATGCCATTGATGAGTGTCAATACTGGTTTGCCAACATCCCCCAAGGTAATGAGCACCCCACCAAATAAGAGCGAGAAAACAATCAGGGGTAAAATTTCGGTATTGACCATAGATGAAAATATATTGGTGGGAATCATGCCGACAATCACATCGACCAAGACATCAAAGATGGATCGGTCTTTACCGCGTACCACATCGGCCACGGCCAGGTCGATCGCTATGCCTGCGCCGTTTGATTGAGGCGTTACGGTTGCGCCTGTGCGTGGGTCTTCCCATCGTTTGACGCTCATTTGGGTGTTGTCGTGTGGTTTGCTGGGGTCTATCACGCCCGATAACTCTTGGTCTTTGAGGATAATCTGATATCGGTCATCGTAGGTTGTCGTGCCAAGTTGGGTGTTCAACAGGGTAACGCGAAGGTTGTCTACTTGATATTGCGCTTGAAGATGTGTTTCGCCACCGCGTGTTAAGCCCACTCCGGGCTGAATGATGTTGACCAAAGCCAAACCGACAATGACAGACAAGCCCGTGGTGGCCATATAATAAATAATGGTGCGTTTGCCAATGCCGCCCAATTTGGTGAGGTCGCCCAAATTGGCCACGCCGACAATGAGTGATGCCACCACCAAGGGGACAACAATCATTTTGAGGGCGTTCATAAATAATGTGCCCAAAAAGGCAACATAACCCGCTTCGGATGGAAATTGGCCACCAAAAAGTGCACCTGCAACAAGGCCAATGATGATATATAACAGGAGTCGGTTGGACATAAGACACGCTCCGTATCGAGAGAGGGTAAAGAGAATGGTGAAGAAAAAAGACCAAGAAATCGAAATAAACCCCTGTTTTTCTTTTTCTTTTTTGCTTCATTCGTTTTTTATATTCTCAAATTGGCCTGAAGTATAAGGGAATCAAACCCATTTGTCAATTTAACCTGCAAGAGGCCTAAATTTATAAAATAAAACGATTTGACTTTGGCAAAAAGTTTATATAAATTTATCGCCAGTATGATTTTAGAGTGATTTTACTTTCTCATTCATTGTATGCCCTGCGAATGATTGAGAAGGTGTCGCGTGCGAGGCGGGGCTTCTCTGACGGGTAAAAGGCTTGCAAATGTGAGTCGAAAGACCAGTGGAGGGGAGGGCTGTATGGCGCAAGAGTTTCCACAGTGTTTGAAGTGTAACAACGGTATTTTATTGCCTTTGTCAGACTATGGGCGTGATGGTGCGTCTATAAAATACAAAGCGTGGGTGTGCAACAGTCCCGATTGTGGGTTTAATCTGCGCATTGACAATGGCGAAATCAGTATGGGTCGGAATATCACCGAGTCCTACAAATAGTATTTGTTTCGGCGAGGGTCTTTGGACCTTCGCCGAAATTTATTTTCCCGCAAAACTTCTCCAATCGGTTGGGTTTATTACTGCCGATTTTCTTTTTTGGAACACACTGACACGCCCGGTGTCTTTTATATGTGTGTTGTTTTCTCCCTTCCATCTCTTTCTATAATAAATAGAACGTAAATAGAACGCATTCAATTATGGCAACTTCTTGGTGGGCCTGGGATCGGCCCGTTTTGGGTATTGAGACGTCTTGTGATGAGACTGCAGCGGCAGTTATTGCCGATGGTCAAATTTTGTCCAATGTGGTGTTTTCGCAAACCGAGCACAGTGCTTATGGGGGCGTGGTGCCCGAGTTGGCGTCACGCAACCATGTGCGCAAAATCCTTCCTGTGATTCGTGAGGCATTGTCAAAGGCCGAGTTGGATTTGACCGATTTGGGTGGCATTGTTGTCACGCAAGGCCCTGGCTTGGTCGGGTGTTTATTGGTGGGTGTTTCAACGGCCAAGGGTTTGGCAATGGGGGCCAATGTGCCTCTTCTGGGTGTGCATCATATAGAAGGACATTTGTTTGCGGGTGTCTTGGCGCATCCAGATCTAAAACCGCCTTTTATGTCTTTGGTAACCTCAGGTGGGCATACCGAGTTGATTTATGTGCCTCAGTTGGGCACCTATGAAATTTGGGGGCGCACACGTGATGATGCCGCCGGTGAAGCTTTTGACAAAGTGGCCAAATTGATGGGGTTATTAAAAGAGGGCGAAGTGACAATGGGCGGGCCGAGGGTTTCTATGTTGGCCAAAGAGGGGAATGATCGGGCTTTTGACTTTCCGCGTGGGCTGATGCACGATGATGCATTCGATTTTAGTTTTAGCGGTTTGAAGACGTCTGTGTTGTATTTGGTGCGCGATATGGATAAGGACGATTTGGTGGCTCAGCAAGCTGATATTGCGGCGAGTTTTGAGTATGCCGTGACCGATGTATTGGCACATAAAACCATACAAGCAGCCAAAGCGGCCGGTGTGGAACGCATTTTGTTAAGTGGGGGGGTGGCTGCCAACCGACGGCTTCGATTGGAGTTGGAAACGCGGGCCCAAAAAGAGGGTCAAACCGTATTTTATCCCCCCACCCAATTGTGTACAGATAACGCAGCCATGATTGCGGCGGTGGGGTCTTATCGCATGCGACAAGGTGAGCGTTCTGGGCTCGATTTAAATGCCAACCCACGGTTGGTTTTGCCTGGTCGAAAAGAACGACAAGGTGGGTTATGAGTGATATTGATCTTACACTTGCCAATGGTTGGGTATTGAGCTTGTTGGTTCCAATATGTATTTATTTGGCCTTTCAGGTTTATCGCACACGCCATTTGGCTTGGCTGTTGGGGGTGCGCATCGCGGCATTGTTGTTGGTGATTGTGTTGTTGTTGGCGCCCATTTTGGCGGTTCGTTTTCAAACCACGCGTAAGCCTTTGGTGGCTGTGCTTGTTGATCGCAGCGAGAGTATGAAAATAGCCGATGGCAATGTGGTACGTCGCGATGTGGTTAAAGCGTTGTTGGCGCTTGATGCTTTTGATGCGCTAATAAAGACTGCACGCCTCCAAAATTATCAATTTGCAGAATCTCTAAAGGCTGTTGATGATATAGATGCTTTGGTTTGGGATGGGCAAGCCACCAATTTGGCTGGGGCTTTTGATGCCCTACATGAAGAAACGGTTGGTCAAGGGTTGGGCGCGGTGGTGGTGCTTACGGATGGGGGGCAAAACCAAGGGCGCAGACCCGAGCGTGCTGCCGTTGATTTGGGGGTACCTGTTTTTGCGGTGGGCATTGGCGATCCGGTACCACCCAAAGATGTGGCTGTGGTATCGGGTGTGATGGATCGGTTGGGGTATGTGGGCCGCAAGCTGTCTTTGGCTGTTCGTTTTCAGGCATCGGGATATGACGGAATTCAAGAACGTGTGGTGGTGCGCGATGGCAATCGGGAAGTGGCCTCGCAAGTTGTGCAGCTGCGCGATGGGGAGCAAGCGTTTACTTTTGACATCCAACCCGCACGTGCCGGGCGACACGCCTATCAGGTCCACATTGCACCTCAGGCAGGGGAACGCACCGTGGAAAACAATACGGTGGTTGTGGCTACCGAGGTTTTGGAAAGCCGTGTGCGCTTGTTGATACTTGCTGGCAGCCCCAGTGCCGATTTGGCCTATTTGCGCCGTTTGTGGTCTGCCGATGAAAACTTAGAATTAGATGTGGTGCTCAATCACGGCCAAAATGGATGGGACAATCAGGTTCAATCGGCATTGCGACAAGTCTCTAAGTATGATGTGGTGGTGCTGATAGATGTGGCTCACACCACGCTTGCAGGAGACGGTGAAGAGCGCTTGGTCTCTTTTGTAAAAGCGGGTGGCGGGTTGCTGACTATTGGTGGGGCATCCGCATTTGGAAGCACTTATGCAATTTCTCCTTTGGCCCATATTTTGCCGTGGCAAATGTTACGGAATGAGTTGACCTATCAAGAAGCGTTGTGCCCCATTTTTTTACCTCAAGCGGTTCGCAGGCACCCCATTTTGAGGGTGTCAGATGACCCATTGGCCGATGAAACGGCTTGGCGTGCTCTGCCCCCTTTGTTGGCTTATAACCGAGTTTTAGAAGCGGTACCTTCTGCAACGGTTTTGGCTGTTCATGAAACAGAGCGTGTCAATGGCAACCCCATGCCCGTTATGGCGGTGATGCCTGTGGAACGCGGCAAGTCTATGGCCATTGGTTTTCGCACCTTTTGGCGACATGGTTTGCTGATGTGGGGGATTGGCAAAAATGATGTGGTGTCACAAACGTTTTGGAAAAATGTGGTGCGTTGGTTGGTCACACCCGAAGATGTTGCTCGTATCAAAGCAGTGGCTGACAAACCCACTTATCGCAGTGGGGAACCCGTAGCTGTTTATGCCCAAGTTTTTGATGGGTTATTGGAGCCACTTGTGGGGGCTCGTGTTGTTGCGGTGGCATCTGATAGTTTGGGCATGCGCGAGGTAGTTTTGCGCGATGAGGGCAATGGGCGATATGTTGGCACTTTGGGTGGGTTTGCACAAGGAGATTATACATTTGAAGTAAAGGCCACGTACGATGGAACTGATGTTGGGCAAACACGCAACGCATTTACGGTTGATCGGTATAGTTTGGAGTATGAAACGGTGCGCATGAATGCCGAGTTGCTTGTGGCAGTTGCAAACAACAGTGGGGGCAAGTTTCTAAAGCCTGAAGAATTGGGTGATGTTGTGCGCGGTTTGGATTTTGCCCCAGAACCCATAGAGGTGGCTTATCAAGGGCGTTTGTGGGGGCAGCAGTGGCCATTGTTTTTGTTGGTGGGGTTGCTTGCTGTGGAATGGGCCGTACGCCGTCGCCGTGGAATGGTTTAATACGATTGATATGAAGGGCACATAAAGACGGCAAGATTTGATTACGATTCTTAAATCAAAGGCCATGCAAATGATCGCATATCGCAAATGGTTCAAGTTTTCCAAATGGTGTTGGGTGGGCGTTGCCTGTTTTTTATTTGGAAGTACAAATCTGCATGCGCAAGTGGTGATCAATGAGGTGATGTTTGATCCTGCAGGTACCGAATTTTTTGATGAGTATATCGAACTCTACCACACGGGAGATGTGGCCATTGATTTGACGGGGTGGCGGGTTGGAGATGGCGATGCCACAGATGCCATTGTCTCAGTGACACAAGGCCTTCTGCTCAAACCTGGGCAATTTGCATTGATATTGGACGCCGACTATTTTGCGTTGTCTAAACGATATGATCCATTACCTCAAGATGCGTTGATTGTGACCATTGATGATCCCACATTTGGCAATGGTGGGCTAAATAATGGTGTGGGTGAACGCGTGGTTTTAATTTCTGCTATGGGCGATACTGTGGCCAGCATGAGGTATCAAGCTCCCAATACACCCGATTTTTCAGAAGAAAAGATTTACCCTTTGGGGGGCGACGAGGTAAACAATTGGGCCAATAGCAAATGGGCAGGGGGCACACCTGGGCGTGTGAACAGTGTGAGCGTGAAGCCCGTAGATTTGGCATTGCATACAAAGTCCGATTCGGTATTTGTACCGTGGATGCAAAAAGGGGCTGTGGAATTGTGGGCTGTCAATGTGGGGCAAGAAGCCATCCATGCGTTTCAAGTACGCCTGAAAGGGTTGGCAGAGACGAAGGTTCAAGATGGTGGGGCGCTGGGGGTTGGCGAGTCAAAAATTTTGGCTGTAGATATTGGTGTTTTGCCAAGTGGTGTGAGGGAGGTTGTGGCCGAGGGTGTTTTGGTAGGTGATGAAGATGTGCATAATCAGGTGGTGAAGTGGACGGTTTTGAGTGGGTATGCGCCTCAATCGGTGGTGATCAATGAGGTAATGGTTGCACCGCGTGAGGGGGGAGAATGGGTGGAACTCTTGGGGATGGGCAATGCCACTATCGATTTGAGTGGGTGGCAACTGTCCGATGGACGCACCGATGGGGGTGTTGCTGTGGGTGAAATACGGGGGCAAGATCGCGTGATTTTGGCCGAAATACCAGAGATGGGCATAACGCTTTCACGTTGGCCCCGGTTGAACAATGGTGGTGATGTGTTGCGGTTGCGCGATGCAACGGGGGCTGTCATTGATAGCATTGCTTATCCGATGGCGACAACGGATGTGAGTTTGGAACGCATTGATGCCCATGTTTCGGGTATGGATCATTTGAATTGGATGAACAGCATCAAAGGTGCCACACCTGGGCAACCCAATAGTGTGGCTGTGGTCAAAGTGGATTCGGTGCGCCTTGTGGCTGATCCCAACCCGTTTGATGTAGAAACGCGTATTACCTATCATCTGCCAATATCACGGGCTTTTGTCGATTTGTTCATTTTTGACCGATTGGGGCGCAAAGTGCGGTCATTGCTTGTTGCAAATGAGGGTGGTTCCAGGCGGGAAGTGGTGTGGGATGGGCGCAGTGACCAACAACAATTTCTCAAACCAGGGGTTTTTGTCCTATATTTAGAGGCGCGTTCAGTTTCGGGGCAAGTTTACCAAGCCAAAACACCGGTTGTTTTAAGCCGTGGAATAAGTAATTGATAATAAAAAGCTAAAAGAAATCATTTGATTGTTTTTTACATTGATCTTACAATCATGTTTTACAGTTTGTATGCAAAACCAACACGTTCCCCCGTGTTGTTGCTGGTGTTGTTCCCCATTTCTTTCTCCCCTTCGATGATAAGGATGTGCTATGAAGCGGTCATCGAAGGCCTCATCTGAAGGTTCTGTTAAAAAGTCCGAATTACCCACACAAATTTTGGGCGTCGTGCTGATGGCATTGGCTCTGCTGATGGCTGTGAGTCTGCTGTCATATTCACCTGAAGATCCTCCCAATTCAAGCCGTCCACCCGAGTTGGCCCAAAATATGGCTGGGTGGTTTGGTGCCCATTTGTCTTATTACCTGTTGTTTGGTGTGGGCTATGGTGCCTATTTGCTTACGGCATTGGTGTTGCTTTGGGGGTGGAATCGTTTTCGTTTGGATAACACACACCCCTTGATGGTGCGAAGCGCAACTCTCATGGGTCTAATGGTGCTGTATTGTGGAGCAACGGGTGTGCCTTCTCGTGGGCGTACCTATTTGGCTTGGCAGTTGGGTGGTTGGTTGGGGGTGACCCTGTCATCATCATTTTTGGTGCCTTATTTGGGGCGTGTAGGGGCTTATATCTCTTTGGGGGCGGCACTGGTGGTGTTGCTGATGGTTGCCACAGAGATACCGTTTAGCCGTATTCCCGAATGGTTGGGACAGGTGGCGCACCAAGTGGGTGATTTTATCACCCGTGTTTGGCGCAGTGGTCTTGCAGGCGTGATGGCATGGTTTGAAAAGGTGCGTACATCGTGGGCAGAAAAAAAGGCGTTACGAGCCCAAAAACACGAAGAACGACTGACTGAAAAAAAGGCAGAAGCAAGGCGAAAACTGGCCTTGGTTGAAGAAGAAGATGATGACGCGGACGAGGATTGGGAGGAAGAAGAGGAAGAGACCTTTGAGGAACCCATTCCCGTTGAAAAATTTGAGGCACAGATTGTTCCAGAAGTCGAAGATGAAGACTTTGAGGATGACAGTGTGCCCGATACGGCCGAGCCAGTTTTGTCGGAGGCAGATTATGAGCCTGAGTATTTAGATGATGTGCCCCAAACGCCATTACCCGATGTTGCCATTGTTGAAAAGGCTGCGGATTTGCCACCACCAGCACCTGTGCCACAGCAATCCAAACCAAAGAAGATGGTGCCTCAAAAACGGTCATCCAAATATACTTTGCCAGCCTTAGATTTTTTGACAGATGCACCAATTGGTGATGAAAAGATGGACCGTGAAGCCTTGTTGGATGGTGCACAGACCTTAGAAGAGAGTTTGAGCAGTTTTAATATTAAGGGCAAGGTTATTCAAGTCAATCCTGGTCCTGTTATTACCACGTATGAAGTCGAACCCCCGCCAGGGGTAAAGGTCAATCGGATTGTGGGGTTGGCAGACGATTTGGCCTTGGTCATGAAGGCGCGTAGTATTCGTATTCAGGCGCCCATACCTGGCAAAGCGGCAGTGGGCATAGAAGTGCCCAATCCGTCACCTTCAACGGTGTATATCAAAGATATTTTGAAATCAAAAGCGTTTAAGCAGTCCGACTCCAAGTTGATGGTGGCGCTGGGCAAAACCTCTTCGGGTGAACCCTATTGTGCCGACTTGGCCAAGATGCCTCACTTGCTTATTGCTGGTGCAACGGGAGCCGGTAAGTCGGTTTGTATCAATGCACTTATTGCAAGTATTTTGGTGCGCAGCACACCTGAAGAAGTACGGTTTATTATGGTAGATCCCAAAATGGTGGAGTTGTCTATTTACAATGACATTCCCCATTTGCTTGCCCCTGTTGTCATTGATCCCAAAATGGCTTCTGGAGCATTGAAATGGGCCGTTTCCGAAATGGAAAATCGCTACCGTACCATGTCTCAGTACAATGCGCGAAACATTACAGATTTTAATGTCAAAATGGATCGTTTGCGCAAAGATGCAGGCCCCGAAGATGAGATCCCCGAGCGTTTGCCCTATATTGTGGTGGTCATTGATGAATTGGCCGATTTGATGATGACGGCCCCTGCCGATATTGAAGATTCATTGGCACGGCTGGCACAAATGGCGCGTGCTGTGGGCATTCACCTCATTTTGGCCACACAACGGCCTTCGGTCAATGTCATTACGGGGACGATTAAAGCAAACTTTCCAACGCGCATTGCATTTCGAGTATCTTCTAAAGTGGATTCTCGCACCATTATTGATGGCAATGGCGCCGAAAAACTGTTGGGTTATGGCGATATGTTGTTTTTGCCGCCTGGGCGGCCTGAGCCTTTGCGCATTCATGGTGCGCTGATTTCACCCGATGAAACCGATGCCATTGTCGAATGGATTAGCCAACAAAATGTAGAGTTGGAAAATGTAGAGTTTGGCGATGTGCAAAACGATGTGGCCATCGGCAGTGGGGATCGGGACGAACGTTTTGAAGAAGCTTTGCGTTTGGTTGTCACCAATCAACAGGGGTCGGCCTCTTTGTTGCAACGGCGCATGAAAGTGGGCTATTCTCGTGCGGCGCGTTTGGTCGATGAATTGGAAGCCGCTGGCATTGTGGGGCCTTCTGATGGTTCGAGTAAGGGGCGTGCGGTACTGGTCAGCGAAGATTATTTGGAGCAATTAGAGGAACAAGGCGTTTAAGGTATGTGAGTGTCGTCGAAATGTGGCGTTTATTGAGACATCGGTTCAAATTCAAAGACCTTTGACGTGTGGCCTATAACCTTGTGATGGTGTGATGATTTCGAGGATTCCAAAATATTGTTTGGTATTGATTTGTATTTTTTTGACAAGCCCAGTCTTGGCCAAAGACCGCGGGGTGGATGTCATTGATCGCCTTCAGGACAAGTTTGACGATTTAAAAACACTGTCTGCACGGTTTGTTCGAAAGAGCTATTGGCGCATTATGGACCAAAAGAGTGCCATTGATGGCCGTTTGTATGTCGAACGACCCAATCGCTTTCGTTTTGAGACCAAAGGACCAACGGTGGTGACCGATGGTGAGCAAGTATGGAATTATACCCCTGCCAATGAGCAGGTTTTAATTAGTGATTACAACACGGTAGAAAAAAATAAAAGCCCTGAGAAATTGTTGTTCGATCTGATATTATTAGGGGGGTATGCCGAAAGTTATGCCCCTGTTTATATGGGTGAAGAAAAGGTCGATAACAAGGCCTGTCATATTGTAGAATTGACAGCGAGGTTGGAAGATACGTATATTCACCGCATTCGTTTGTGGATCGACAAGCGCATGTGGGTGGTGCGTCAGGTTGAATATTATGATTTGCATGACAATGTGACCACGTTTGAGCTGTCCGATTTAGAGATCGACAAAAAGATGGATGCCGATATCTTTACATTTCATATTCCCAAAAATGTTGAGACAATCGATTTGCGGTAGTTTGGAATCTGAATGTATGATTGGCTTGAGCGATGTGCGCTTTATAGGTGTGACTTTTTAAGGGAAGGCCACGGGTCTTCCTTTTTGTTGTTTGAAAGGGGTTTGATATGGACGATCTTCAAGGTAAAGAAGTGCAAGATGCTTTAGAAGATTTTCGGGTGCGTGTGGATACACTCGGGAGGTATCTTTGACTTAGATGCCCGACGTGAGAAGATTGCACAACTCGAAAAAAAAATGGAAGCACCCGAATTTTGGAATGATCAAGAAACGGCACAAAAAACCATTGATGCAGCAAATACTGAAAAAAGATGGGTTGAGGGGTGGGAGGCGCTTCAGGGGCGATTGAGTGATTTGGAAGTGTTGTACGAATTGGCCCTAGAAGAAGATGATGCCGATGCATTGATTGAGGTGGGGCGAGAAGTGGGGGGGTATGAAAACGAATTGGGCGATTTTGAGTTGCGTCGATTGTTGGGCAACCGCGAAGACCGCCACGATGCCATTTTCACCATTCACCCTGGTGCTGGTGGCACCGAGGCCGCCGATTGGGCACAAATGTTGATGCGTATGTATACGCGTTGGGCCGAGCGACGCGGTTTTGAAATTAATACATTAGAGGTTTTACCCGCAGAAACCGCAGGTATTAAGAGTGCAACCATTGAAATCAAAGGGGATTATGCCTTTGGTTATTTAAAATCGGAATCGGGGGTGCATCGATTGGTTCGCATTTCGCCTTTTGATTCCAATAGCCGTCGCCATACGTCTTTTGCGTCTGTTTTTGTCTATCCCGATGCCGAGGGTGATATTGAAGTGGATATTGATCCGGGCGATTTAAAAGTGGATACCTATCGCGCTGGCGGTGCCGGTGGGCAACATGTGAATAAAACGGATTCGGCTGTGCGTATTACGCACCTGCCAACGGGTATTGTGGTACAATGTCAAAATGAGCGTTCACAGCTTAAAAACCGCAATACAGCAATGAAAATATTGAAAGCGCGTCTGTATCAATATTTTAAAGACATTGAAGATCAGAAAAAAGCCGAACGAGAAAGCGAAAAGAAAAGCATTGAGTGGGGCAGCCAAATACGCAATTATGTTTTTCAGCCCTATCAAATGGTCAAAGATGCTCGAACGGGTTTCGAATCTTCGGATGTGCAAGGGGTTATGGATGGCGATATTGATGCCTTTATCCATACCTATTTAAGCCAAGCAGGACAGCGGTAGTTGGCACATGCACGGTGCTTGACTTGATCTGACATATTGGTTATAGTTTAAAAGCGTTTTAACATTGAAAAAATCAGCAATTTAGACTGCGGTGGCCCATTGAGATGGGTTGGGTAAAGCCCCCCAAATGGTATAAGGTTGGGGGCTTTGTTTCATCGCATCTTTATTTATGGGTTGGGGAGGTATTGGTCTTGAATCAGGACGAGGGGCACGCGCCAGAATCACAGCTCATTGAGCAACGCTTGCAAAAGTTAGATGCCATTCGGGCATTAGGGCACACACCCTATCCCTATTCGTTTGATGTGACGCATCATTCGGTAGATGTCATTGCACAATATGACGCATTGGAAGCTTCTCAAGACGAAGTAGCTGTTGCGGGGCGTTTGATGGTGATGCGCGGACATGGCAAAGCGGCTTTTGCCGATTTGCGCGATGGCAAAGGACGCATCCAAATTTATGTAAAGCTCGACGTGGTGGGCGCTGAGGCCTTTGAGATTTGGAAATTATTGGACATTGGTGATTTTATTGGTGTGAAAGGCCCTTTGTTTAAGACCCGCACGGGGCAAATTTCCATTCAGGTCAAAACACTTGAATTGCTGTCTAAGGCTGTACGCCCATTGCCTGTTCCAAAAGAAGAAATGAAAGATGGGCAACGCATTGTGCACGATGCATTTACCGATAAAGAATTGCGCTATCGGCGGCGTTATTTGGATTTGGCCCTCAACCCCGATGTGCAGGCTGTGTTTCGCAAGCGCAGTGCCATAGTTTCTGCTGTGCGTTCATTTTTAGATACACGCGGTTTTTTAGAGGTGGAAACGCCCGTTTTGCAAACGCTTTATGGGGGGGCTTCGGCAAGGCCCTTTGTGACGCACCACAATGCCTTAGATATGCCCCTCTTTTTGCGTATTTCGGATGAACTGTATCTCAAGCGCCTCATTGTTGGGGGCTTGGAGCGCGTTTATGAAATTGGCAAAGATTTTCGCAATGAGGGGGTAGATCGCACGCACAACCCCGAGTTTTCGATGTTGGAGGTCTATCAGGCCTATGCCGATTATAACGATATGATGGATATGGCCGAAACGATGTATGCCGAAGTGGCAACAAAGGTAACGGGTTCTCCAGTGGTGTCTTATCAAGGAAAAGAAATTGATTTTTCACCTCCTTGGCCACGCGTTCCCATGCTTGAGGCCATTGCCCAATATGGGGGGATTGATGTGGTCAATGCCTCTGATGCCGATTTGGCTCAGGCTTGTAAAAAGCGTGGGTCAGAATTGGAACCTGGGGTAGAGCGAGGTATATTGATTAATGAGCTCTTTGAGTTGTGTGTGGAACCCAAACTGATCCAACCCACATTTATCACCGACTATCCTTTGGCTGTTTCGCCTTTGGCCAAAAAACACCGCAACAACCCCGAGTTGACTGAGCGGTTTGAAATTTTTATCAATGGCTGGGAAGCAGGCAATGCCTTTTCTGAATTGAACGATCCTATTGATCAGCGCCAACGCTTTGAGCATCAAATGTCGTTGCGCGACAAGGGTGATGATGAAGCCCAAGTTTTAGACGAAGATTATTTGCGTGCTATGGAATATGGCATGCCGCCTACGGGTGGTTTGGGTGTGGGCATTGGCCGTATGGTGATGTTGATGACTGATTCGCCCTCCATTCGAGATGTCATTTTGTTTCCACATATGCGCCCAGAAGAAGGCCATGAGGGGTAAGCATTGTTAAAGGCCACCCAGATTTACAAGGCCTATCCCACGGGTAATGGGCAGATTGATGTGCTTCAAGGGATTGATTTTGAGGTTCAAAAAGGCGAAATTGTCGCTGTAATGGGGCCTTCTGGGGTTGGCAAAAGTACACTTTTGCATATTTTAGGTGGGTTAGACGTTCCTTCTTCAGGGCACGTTTGCATTGATGGGGTTGATATTCTGGCGCTGTCTGATGCAGATCGGGCGCATTTTCGCAACCAACACGTTGGTTTTGTTTTCCAATTTCACCATCTCTTGGGCGATTTTACCGCTCTTGAGAATGTGATGATGCCGTTGTTAATCGCTGGGGTATCACAGCGCGAAGCACAAAAACCCGCAATGGCCTTGTTGGACTCGGTGGGGTTGTCAACACGCGTTGATCATTTACCCGCCGAGTTATCAGGTGGAGAAGCTCAGCGCGTGGCTGTGGCACGTGCGCTTGTTGCTCAACCGAAGGTGGTGTTGGCCGACGAACCTTCGGGTAATTTAGATGCAGCACGCAGCGCAGAGTTGCATGCCCTGATTTGGGATTTGGCGCGTTCACGCGGGCAAACATTTGTTATTGCGACCCACGATGTTGAATTGTCTACGCGTGCAGATCGTGTGGTGCGTATGGCCAATGGTGGCATTGTTGCTTGAGAATAGGTGCTATGGATGGGTCTCTTGTTTGTTCCCAGTGTGGCCAAACCCTCGAAGCATTTAAGCACGATGGGTTGTTGGGGTGTGCTGCATGTTATCCTGCTTTTGCAACGGAGTTAACACGCATTTTTAAGCGGTTACATGGTGCCACACAACACTTTATGTCAGAAACCCCCAAAGCAGCAGAAACTGTGGTCACTTTGGAAGCTCTGCTTCGCGATGCGGTGGCGCGAGAAGACTACGAAGCAGCAAGCGCACTTAGAGATCGCATTTTGGTCATAAAAAGTACATCCTCATGACGTTTGACGATTTTGCACGATTGCCTGTATCATGGTTAGACGGCACTGGAGAACAATCTGCTATCGTTGTAAGCAGTCGGGTGCGGCTGGCGCGTAATTTGGTCGATTTGCCATTTCCACACCGGGCAACAGAACGGCATCGCCAATTGCTGGTGCAGGCGGTTTTGGCCGCCAGTGCACAGCATGAAAAAACAAAAAAATTGGCTTACTTTGGTGCCGATGATCTCAGTTTGTTGCAGCAGCAGGTTTTGGTTGAGCGCCAGGTGATGAGTCCTGCGATGATGAAGCGCAACGGGGCACGTGGGGTTTTGGTTGGGCAAGCTGGGCGTTTTAGTGTGATGCTCAACGAAGAAGATCATTTGCGATTCCAGGCCATTTTATCGGGTTTGCAACCTCAAAATGCGTGGCAGTCCATTTTTGAGCTTCAACAAATATTTGCAGAATTTTTACATTTTGCTTTTCATGATGTTTGGGGCTATCTCACTGCCTGTCCAAGCAACACTGGTACAGGGTTGCGGGCATCGGTTTTGATTCATTTGCCAGGGTTGGTTTTAACCCAAGAAATGGATGCGGTGGTGCGTGGCATTACCCAAATGGGTTTTGCGGTGCGCGGCTTTTTTGGTGAAGGCTCAGACGCATTGGGAAATATGTTTCAAGTGTCCAATCAGATTACGCTTGGGCGATCAGAACAAGATTTGTTGAAGATGTTGAATCAGGCGGTTGCACAATTGGTTGCCTGTGAAGAAAATGCACGTGATGCTTTGTTAAGTAGCGTGCGATCTAAAATAGAAGATAAGGTGTGGCGGGCTTGGGGCATATTGAAACACGCGCGTTTGTTGACCTCTCAAGAGTTCATGAATTTGGCGTCTGCAGTACGTTTGGGCGTGAGTCTCAAAATGGTTCACCAGGTGTCTTTACAGACCTTGAATGAATTGATGATTGAAACCCAACCTTCGCATTTGCAATTTTTGATGGGGAAGCAATTGGAAGCTGCTGAAAGAGATGTTTTTCGTGCTGATTGGGTTCGGCGAAAATTGGTGCCGTCTGAATAACACTGGGCTGGCAAGAGGAGTTTGGAATGAATAACATGTTTTCGGATAGGGTAAAAAGGGTCATGCAATTGGCGCGTGAAGAAGCCGCGCGTTTGGGGCATAACTATATCGGTACTGAGCATTTGCTTTTGGGCATTATTCGCGAGGGCAAAGGCACGGCCACCCAAGTGTTGGTGAACTTGGGGTTGAATTTGGAAAATATCAAACAATCAATAGATGACTATGTGTCATCTTCTGGCAGTTCGATGACCATGGGCGAGGTGCCATTTACACCTCGAGCAAAGCAAATTTTGGAAATTGCTGCCAACGAAGCCAAAGAAATGAAGAGCCAGTATGTGCGCACCAGTCATTTGCTGTTGGCTTTGCTCAAAGATAAAGATGGTGTTGCTGCACAAATTCTGGCTGCATTCGGAGTCGATCACAAGACCGCCAAAGAGGAGGTGATTGCCGTTTTGCAAGGGAAAACTTCGGGTAAACGAGACAAGAAGAAAAGCAAAACCCCATTCCTTGACCACTTTGGGCGTGACTTGACTGAATTGGCACGGCAAGGCAAATTGGATCCAACCATTGGCCGTGACCAAGAAATAGAGCGTGTGTCGCAGGTATTGAGCCGATACAAAAAGAACAACCCAGTG
Organism: Candidatus Latescibacterota bacterium; assembly: GCA_038279365.1. Taxonomy (GTDB): domain Bacteria; phylum Latescibacterota; class UBA2968; order UBA2968; family UBA2968; genus JABIFK01. The sequence continues at coordinate 31,098 of JAYODI010000040.1, forward strand.
TTGGTGGGAGATCCTGGGGTAGGTAAAACCCAAATTGTAGAAGGGTTGGCGCAGCGCATTGTTGATCGGCGCGTACCTCAGGTTTTGCTGGATAAACGCGTAGTGACCTTAGATATGGGTGGTATTGTGGCCGGTACCAAATATCGTGGCCAGTTTGAAGAACGCATTAAGGCCGTGATGAACGAATTGCAACAAAGCCAAGATGTGGTGATTTTTATTGATGAGTTACACACCATTGTAGGAGCAGGGAGTGCCGAAGGCACTTTGGATGCGTCCAATATGTTTAAACCCGCACTTTCTCGGGGAGAGTTGCAATGCATTGGTGCAACAACCATTGATGAATATCGCAAATACATCGAAAAAGATGGTGCACTTGAACGCCGTTTTCAAACGATTGTCGTAGATGCCCCTTCTATTGATGAAACCATTGAAATTTTGAAGGGTCTGAAAGGCCGATATGAAGCACACCACAAGGTCGCTTTTACCGATGAAGCCATCGAAGCGGCAGCACGCATGGCTGATCGTTATATCAGCGACAGACATTTACCCGACAAAGCCATTGATGTCATTGACGAAACCGGTTCGCGGTTGCGGCTTTCTCGGTTGAACCCACCCGAAGAAATTAAGACGCTTGAAAATGAAATTGCCGAAGTGACACTTGCGAAAGATGCCGCAGCAGAAAATCAGCAATTTGAAGAAGCGGCCAAACTGCGGGATCAAGAGCGGGCATTAAAAAACAAACTTGAAGAGCGTCGGCTCGATTGGGAACAACAGGTCAAAGACGAAGTGGTTGAAGTAAATGAAGAACATATAGCCGAAGTCATTTCGAGTATGACGGGTATTCCGGTATTCCGTTTGGCACAAGCCGATACGGAAAAGCTTATCAAAATGGAGTCGGAGCTTCAAGCCCAAGTGATTGGTCAAGAAGAAGCTGTGTCTACGGTTTGTCGCTCCATTCGCAGAACACGCGCGGGTCTTAAAGACCCCAATCGCCCCATTGGTACATTTTTGTTTTTGGGGCCAACAGGTATTGGGAAAACATATTTGGCGCAATCTTTGGCCAAATACTTATTTGATGATGAAGAAGCGCTCATTACTGTAGACATGTCAGAGTACATGGAGAAGTTTGCAGTATCTCGTTTGGTTGGGGCACCTCCTGGTTATGTGGGGTATGATGAAGGTGGGCAGTTGACCGAAAAGGTAAGGCGCCGTCCATATTCTGTTATTTTGCTTGATGAAGTAGAAAAAGCACATCCCGATGTGTTCAATTTGTTGCTTCAGGTTTTGGATGAAGGGCGTTTGACCGATAGTTTTGGTCGTAAGGTAAACTTCAAAAATACCATTTTGATCATGACCTCAAACTTAGGTACCAAAGATCTCAACAAAGCCGGTGGGTTGGGTTTTGGTCGTGCGGATAAAAAATCGATTCGCGAAAAAATGGAAGAGCGCATTGGTGATGAGTTGAAGAAAACATTCAATCCCGAATTTATCAATCGATTGGATGAGGTGGTGGTCTTCAACCCGCTCGAACGCAAAGAAATTATCCAAATTGTGGATATCGAACTGGAAGTCACTTTGGTGCGCGTGCGTGAACGCGGTATTGAAGTGAGTCTCACGCCAGGCGCAAAGACATTGTTGGCCGAAAAAGGTTATGATCCGGTATATGGTGCCCGACATTTAAAACGCACCATTCAGAAAATGATTGAAGATCCTATGGCCGAAGATATTTTGATGGGGCGTTTTACAAGTGGTAGCCAAGTGCGCGTGAGTAAAAAAGGTGATGGGTTACAATTTGTAGATGCAAATAGCAATGATGCCGTAGATGATGATGAAGAAGTTGTCGATCGCAAGAATGGGTAAGTGGGGTGGCCGGGGTAAATAAGCGCATAAAGATGGCCCGGACAAATGTCCGGGCCGTTTGCCGTACGAGCGGAACCATTTTAACAAGCCAAGCGTTGACGGTATAGTTGCTTTTAAAAAGAGGAAGACCCGTTTTGGGAGGGGTTTAGGCCTGGAGGTTTGTTTTGTTGATGAAGGATGATATGAAATATTTTTTTGTAATCATAACAGTGATTTTGCTCCAAACATTCGGTGCTCAGGCGCAGTTGACAGATTATGTGGTTAAAGAAATTCGAGTGCGAGGAAACGCTTATGCCGAAGCATCGCTGATTAAAGATCAAAGTGGTCTCTACGAAGGCCAACGTTTGGGCAATGAAGATGCTGGGCGTGCAATCCGAAACTTGTATAAAATGGGTTTGTTTGGTGATGTAAAAGTTTTTATTGATACCAATGCCCCCGGTGGTGTGGTTGTTGAAATTGCAGTCATAGAATATCCACGTTTGGGTGTGGTGAAGTTTCAGGGCAATCGCGCATTTAAAGATAAAAAACTGAAACGTGAATTGGGTTTGATTACCGATCAATTGATCAAACCACAAGAGAAGAAGCGTGCAGAAAACAAGGTGTTGGAATTATATAAAGAGAATGGATATTTATTGGCAAAAGTAGAAGCAGAGATAGAATCCCCCGATGATGAGGGGCGCCTTCCGCTTACTTTCAAAATTGAAGAGGGCCGCAAGGTCAATTTAAAGAAAATACGGTTTCACGGTAAAGAGATGTTTACCAACACGCGTTTGCGTAAACAGATGAAAGAAACCAAGCAAGATGGATGGTGGTTTGGTGGCGGCAAGTACAAAGAAGACGATTATGAAGGCGATAAAGAAAATGTTTTGTCATTTTTAAGACAAAATGGATATCGTGAGGCCGCTATTGTAAGCGACAGTTTGTCTTATGGCCCCAATATGCGCGATATGTTTTTGGATATTACCTTAGAGCTTGGCCCATTGTATCATTTTGGTAAAGTGAGCTGGACTGGCAATGAAAAATTAACCGACTTGGGATTGGCCAGTTTGGTGGTGGTCGATTCGGGGGGGGTATACAGCGAAGAGCGGGTGTTTAAATCACAAGACCAAGTCAGAAATGCCTACATGGATATTGGGCATATTGGTGCACAAGTTTTTCCAGACGAAAAGGAACGCGATGACCATGTGATTGATGTGCATTTTGACATCACTGAAAATGATCCTTGGAAGATTCGTAAAATTTTAATTAAGGGCAATACCAAAACCAAAGACCGTGTGATTCGGCGTGAATTGCGTGTGTGGCCTGGGCAAACATTTAGCCGTGCCTTGTTAGAGCGCAGTATGCGTGAGGTGATGGCACTCAATTTCTTTAGCAATGTGGTTCCCACACCCCAACCTATTGAAGCATCTTCTGAGATCGATTTGGAATTTGAGGTTGAAGAGAAATCCACTGGCACGGCGTCTATTGGTGCCGGCTACAGTGAGCGCGATAAGTTGGTGGGTACTATTGGTTTGCAAATTCCCAATTTTAGGGGCAATGGTCAGCAAGTTGATTTTCAGTGGGAGTTTGGTACAAGGCGAGAAACCTTTCGGGTTGGATTTACGGAGCCTTGGTTTCGCAATACGCCCACAAGCGTGTCAGGCTCCCTCTTTCGAGACACACAACGGTATACCAACTTTGGTGCTGCAGACTTTGATCAACGTGCCGAAGGTGGCAGTGTGCGCATTGGGCGTCGGTTGCGGTGGCCTGATTATTCACGCGCTTCTGTTGGGTATCGCATTGAACGTGTGAAATTTATCAACTTTACAGACAGCACATCGGCACGCAGCACGTCATTGAGTGACAACATTACCAGCAGTGTGAGTGCCAATTTTACGCGTGACAGCCGAGATTTGCCTCAGTTTCCGACATCGGGTTCGGTGGTGACCTACACACCTGCGTTGGCGGGTGGGTTGTTGGGTGGAAATCGCGATTTTCACAAGCATGATTTGGTGACCAGTTTTTACTTTCCTCTGTTTTGGAAAGTGGCTTTAAATATGCGCTCGCAGTTAGGCGTTGTGGCCAGTTATGGATCTGAGTCTGTGCCTTTTAATGAATTGTATACACCCGGTGGTGTTGATCTCTTTACGGGGTCTATGTTGCGTGGGTATCCCGATCAATCTGTGGGGCCACAAAATAAGGGTGGGCAAATTGGTGGGGTGGCACAGTTGCTGTTTAATGCTGAAATCAGTATTCCGATTGTGCAAAATCAGTTTTATGGTTTAATTTTTGCCGATGCGGGCAATGCTTGGGATGATTTGGGCAAAATCAGTACTGCAGATTTGCGTCGATCATTGGGCTTTGGTATTCGCATTGTGGCACCAGTGGTGGGTATTATGGGCTTTGACTTTGCTTGGGGCATAGATCGGGCGCGTGTCGATGGCCAACCCGTACAAATGATGACCCACTTCCAGTTTGGTCCGCAGTTCTTTTAATTTTATCATGATAAATAATAACGCCGGGGTAGAGGTGGTGAGGCATTGGCCTTCTGCCTTCTGCCTGCTCACTTTTTTGGAGGAGTTTGCAATGCAAAATAAGATGAAATGGTTTGTGGCACTTGCCGTGATGGTGGCTGGTTTTGTAGGCACTGCACAGGCAGAAATGAAATTGGGATATATTGATTCTGAAAAGATCTTGAGTGAATACAAACCCTATTTGGATGCGCAAAAAGAATTTCAACGCTATGAAGAAGAGTTGGAGCGCGAGGTTTCAAAACGGCGCAATGATTTGATGAAAATGCAAGAAACATTTGAGCGCCAAGCTTTATTGTTGAGTGAAAAGCGCAAACAAGAAGAGCAACAAGCCATTATGCAAAAGAATCAAGAGTTGCAACGTTTTGTACAAGAAGCCGCAGATCCACAGCGTGGGCGTTTGGCACAAAAAACGCAAGAATTGTCGGAACCCATTATTCGCAAGGTCAATGAGATTATTACAAAAGTAGCCGAAGATGAAAACTATGATTTTGTATTGAATTCGGCGGCACTGGCCTATGCCAAAGAAGCCCATAATTTGACAGACAAAGTTTTGGAAGCACTCGCCAAAGATTTGGAAGCCTCAACCAAAGCGGGTGGGCAATAAGATTTAAAAAGAAGGGGGAGCAAGGCGTAAAGATACACGTGTTGTTTTGTGTCTTTGGGCTTTACTCCCCTCCTTTATTTTAGGGGAGGTCTTATGGAGGTTGTTTTGGATATTGAGGGTATTATGAAGGCCTTGCCTCATCGTTACCCTTTTTTATTGCTTGATCGCGTGATTGAATGGGAGCGTGGGGAACGCTTGGTGGCGATAAAGAATGTGACCATGAATGAACCCTTTTTCCAGGGGCATTTTCCTGGTAACCCCGTGATGCCGGGCGTGTTGATTTTGGAAGCCATGGCTCAGGGGGCGGCCATTTTGATGAAAAATGAAGACGACGTGGATGTGGTGCCTCTTTTTATGGGCATTGACAAAGCGCGTTTTCGCAGGCAAGTTGTACCTGGCGATCAATTGCGCTTAGAAGTCGAAACCTTACAAAAACGGCGCAATGTATGCAAAGGTGCAGGAAAGGCCTTTGTGGGCGAAGAATTGGCTGCAGAAGCTGAGTTGATGGCGATGTTGGTGCCGCGCGATCAACTTTAAAATTGCATATAACAAACAAAAGGCCCGTTTCTTACGAAACGGGCCTTTTGTTTGTTTGGAGACGGACTCAATCGTTTTTGTTTTCAATTTGTTCGAGTCGCTTTTTTAAATCGGCTTCAATGTCAAACATCTTGTCGGGATCACCTGCATAATCTGATGTCTTAAGGTTCATATGATCGACCATTTCTTGTAAACTGTCGATAACAGCCGTGATTTTTTGAGATTGTACAAAAGAAATGGATGCGAGGTGTTGATGTTGTGCCAAGTCTTGAGGGGCATGGATACACAATTGTGCCATGCCTGCAATGGCTTGGGTGGCATTGTTGATGTGGTGGGCAAGGGTGACGAGTGTTTGGCCCACACCTTGTATTTGGGAGAGGCGCTTTTCACGATCTACGATTTGTTTTTGCAAGTCTCTTAGGCGCAAAAGCGAGCGAATGCGTGTGGCCACCTCATCCATATGGAAGGGTTTGGTAATATAGTCATCTGCACCTGCTTCGATACCTGCCAAACGATCTTCGTGATCTCTTTTTGCCGTGATCATAATAACAGGCAGATTGGCATATGTTTCGTCTTGTCGCAATATTTCGAGGACTTCAACGCCATTTTTTTCTGGCATGTCATAGTCGAGTAAGACAAGGTCGGGGTGAAAGGCTTTGATTTGCTCAAGGGCATGGTTGCCGTCAATGGCTTTCTCAACTTCGTGGTTGAGCAGTTTGAGTTGCTCTTCCAGAAAGTCGAGGTTTAACGGTAAATCATCGACTATTAAAATTTTGGCCATTTGGCTCCTTTAATGGCAAAGGAAATATGCTTTTGGTTAATTAAGAGTAATGATCTAAAGATGGGGTGTTAAGTCATTTTCTAAAGCTTCCCATTCTGCAAAAAGTGCTTCAATTTGTATTTGATGCGCTTTTTTTTCTTCTGCCAATAATTTCAGTTCATCCCATTTTGTGGCAAGATCTTCTCGTGCCATTTCTATATCGAGTTGGGCCATTTTTTCTTCTAAATTTGCAATGGTTTGTTCCAATTCTCCAGCGCGACGTTTTTGGCGTTCTTGCTCACGTTGGATGCGTTTGCGATTTTTATGGTCGTCTTTTGTGGGAGCCGATGTTTTTAATGCCATGGTTTCGGCTTCTTTTTGACGTTGCTCTTGATAGGTGTCGTAATTGCCCTCAATGATGCGCCAAGACCCTTCTTCAAGTACCAAGAGGCGGTTGGCCAATCGGTTGAGAAAGTAGCGGTCGTGAGAGACGGTGATGAGTGTGCCACTAAAGTTTTCGAGTGCTTCTTCCAACACATTGCGAGACGCAATGTCTAAGTGGTTTGTGGGTTCATCAAGGGCCAACAGATTGACAGGGGTACGCATCAGCTTTGCCAATGCCACGCGGCTTTGCTCGCCACCACTTAAGTTGCCAATTTTGCGTTCAACATCATCGCCAGTAAAAAGAAAGGCACCCAAAAAAGCACGCACTTCAGCAACTGGCACTTGGGGGGTGAGTGACCAAACCTCATCCAAAACGCTTACCTTATGGTTGAGATCTTGGCGGGTTTGATCAAAATAACCAATTTCTAAGCCCGATCCTGGTGTTACCTTGCCAGCGTCGGCCGATAATTTTCCCAAAATGATTTTGAGGAGTGTGGATTTGCCTGTTCCGTTTGGGCCAATGATGCCCAAGCGATCACCGCGCCAAATGATGAGGTCAAGGTTGCTAAATAGGGCTCGGTTTTCGTAGCCTTTTTTTAACCCTTCGAGTTGGAAAACCCGGTCACCCCCCCGTGTGGAGGTGGCAAATTTAAGCCCCATTTTGCGGCGTTCTGTTGGGCTGTCAAGGCGCTCTACCTTTTCTAATGCTTTGCGACGGCTTTGGGCTTGTTTGGTTTTTTGCCCCGCAATGTTTCGGCGAATGTATTCTTCTGTGCGTAAAATTTCACTTTGTTGTGCATCAAATGCCTTTTGCTGTTGTGCGATGCGAAGGGCTTTTTCTTTGACATAAAAAGTGTAAGATCCAGGATAAAAGGATGCGTGTCCTTGTTCTATTTCAACAATTTTGGTAACGGTGCGTTCCAAAAAATAACGGTCATGTGAGATGATGACAAATGCATTTTTATATTCAGAAAGGAAGTGTTCGAGCCATTCTAATGCTTGTAAGTCTAAGTGGTTAGTGGGTTCGTCTAAGAGCAACAAATCGGGCTCTCTGGACAAAAGCTGTGCCAGTGCCAGTCGATTTTTTTGCCCACCACTTAAAACTTTAGTGGGCAGGTTTAAGTCGGTTTCTCGAAATCCTAAGCCAAAAAGAATGGCTTTGACACGGGCTTCAAGAGCATATCCACCTTCGAGTTCGTAACGGTCTCGCAATTTGCCATAATTGTCTAAAAAGCCGGGTTCATCGTGTTTGTCAGACATGGTCATTTCCATGTCGTGTAGGCGATGTTGGATGTCTAATAAGTCGGCAAAGGACTCTAATGCAACGTCAAAGACAGTTTGATCTGCTTGAAAGGAGGGTTCTTGTTCAAGGAAGCCAATATGGATGTTGCGTTGCTGATGCACTTGGCCTTGGTCGGGCAAATGTTTACCCGTTAAAACACCAAAGAGAGTCGTTTTGCCACATCCATTGTGACCGACCAAACCAATTTTTTCTCCCGGATCAATTTGCCAAGAGATTCCTTGCAGGATATCGTTGGCCCCGTAGGCTTTCCAAATATTGTTGAGTGTGATAATGGGCATAACAATTCACAAGCAATAGGGTCAGGCGTTTTTGGAAACGCATATTGTATTTCTTGAGCAGATGTGTATCTGTAGATAACCGTTTAAGATCACATATGTCACAGAAGATGTCAAGGGTAGGGTTTATAAAAACAAAGCTGCCCGGTCGGGCGACCAGACAGCTTTGAAGGGCTTTGGTCGGCAAGGATGAACACCTTGCCGTAGCCGCAATATGGTGAGAGTACTCTCATTTTAGGAAAGTTGATATTGGGGGTCAAGAGAATTATTTTTAAAAGGTGCTTATTTGACCCCTGATGCAAATAGGGCCTATATTTTAAAGATATTTTTTTCTAAAATGTGTACTGTCACAACGGGTTATGGCGTGAAAAATAAATTGCTTATATCAGATTGGGTTTTGATGGGGTTATTGGGGTTATTCTATTTGAGTTTTGTAGGATATTTGCTTCCCATTGGCTCTGACGATTTGCGCATGACCAATGTCTTTTCGATAGATGAGTCTGATATTGTCATGCATGTTTGGAATGTGTATGTGACCGATTTTAATTTGTCACCATCTTTTAAATATGGTGGGGTTTTTTATTTGATTCCGGTGGGGATGTTGCATGTTTGGTCTATATTTTTTGATGGGTCTGAGCAAGCGGCAGTGATTGCGGTTCGATTGTATTGCAGTTTGGCGGGGGTGGGATGTCTTTGGCTGACCTATCTTTTGGGGCGTTTAATCTTTCAGGGGATGGTGGGGGTGCTGGCGGCTTATATGCTTGGTTTAAACCCTACCTTTTTGAGATGGGCCATCGAATCGCATCCTGATTTACCACAGTTATTTTTTTTATTGATCAGTTTGTTTTTTATTTGTCGTTATGTACATCGTCCCATACTAAAAAATTTGATATGGGCTTCATTGGGCGCGGGTTTGGCTTTTGCTACCAAGTATGCAGGTATTTTTCTTATGCCTGTGTTGGCTTTGGCCGTGTACCAGTCTTTTCCGTCTGAAGGGTGGTTTGGGCGATTAAAATTACGCACAATTTGGGTGCATTGGGGCGTGCTGATGGGTGTGTTTTGTGGGATTTTTTTGCTCACAAATCCATCGGTTTTAACGCACTTTACCCTATTTGTAAGCAGTTTGCAGAGCGAAAAAGAGATTATGGCTTTTGGGCATCGGGTGCGTGATCCGGCAGATGCGTTGTTGTGGTTGCAAATGGTGGTCACACAAGTTGGTGTTGTGCCGATGTGTGTGGCGCTGGTGGGTGGTGGGGTGTGGTTGTTGTGGTATCGGGAAGTGTTAAAGACTGAGCATGTTCTTGCTTTGATTTGGGTGGGTGTTTTTTTGTGCTACCTGATGGTAGAATCCAATTTGAAAAGAACACGCCATTTGTTACCCATATTGCCTGTCATTTGGATATTTGTTGCGGCCTCGTTTTGTTTTTTGTGGTCATTGATACAAGAACGGTTCTCGTTTAAAAAGTACATGCATTTTGTTTTGGTTGTTGTTGTAGTGGGTATGCATGGGCCTCAGATGCGTGCTTCTTCAACTTTATTTGAACAAAAAAAGACACGCGAATCAGATCGGGTCGAAATTGCAGCAGGACGTTGGTTGGCAGAAACCTATCCAACCAACAGTCGGATTCTTTTTGATGCATATTCTTATGTACCCAGTGTGTTTGAATATGTGTTCCGATCTGTGGGGATGACATATTTGGACGTGATCCATTTTGAACCCGATGTGTTGGTGATTCGGGATGCGATTGTTTCTGATTTTTCAAACCTCGAAGAAGCAACCTCGGCACGCATTGGAGAGGTGGGTTTTAAAGATTGCCATTATTTTTATAAATATTTACAGGAAGGCAAGTTTACCGACTATCGTTTAAAGAAAGATTTTGGGAGTGTGGCCATTTATGAACGAACCATACCAAAAGTACGCGATGATAAAGACCTCAAGACCTTGTGGTTACAGTTGCTTTCTGATTATATGAAGCAAAGGCGCTATGGTGTTGTGGAAGCCTATTGGACAATGGGCTATTTGCATCAGCAGGAAGGGTTGGAGGACATGGCGGCACAAGATTTTGCACGTGCCCAGAAATCGCAGAATTTTACCAAACGTATTTATACCCATGGCACACGCTTGTTGAAGTATGGTCACATTCAAGAAGCAAAACAGGTGTTTCAGGCGGCATTGCATGCAGCACAGGAAGAGTCGATGGCTTTTCAAGCGGGCATGAGAGAAGATTTGGCGTATCGCTTTTTTGATGCCCAATTGTATGATGAAATGCTCAAGACCGCACAAGAAGCCTTAGAGATGGCAGACAATTTGCCGGTGGCCGCTTTTGAAGTGGCTGGGGCATATTTGGCCTTAGGCAATTTGGATTTGGGAAAAGCGGCATTTGATCAGGCCATTTTGCGTTTTGGCTCTCATGAAAAAGGCAAAGTTTTGCTACAACTTTTACTTGCCCGACATATTGCGCCAGATGTGGTGGGTAAGCTCAATGATCAATATTATGGGCAATAGATATAGGGTGATGCTCTAATTTTTAAGGGCACAAGAAATTTGTGAGGTTGTGATGGCAGAGGATATTCAAAAAAGAGATCCCGCTATACGGATCATGTTATTGCCCAAAGATACCAATGGATATGGCACTATTTTTGGCGGGGCCATATTGAGTCATTTGGATTTGGCGGGTGCTATTGAGGCTGGTAAGCATCGCAATTGTCGCATGGTCACTGTGGCTATGAATCGCGTTGCGTTTATTGCGCCTGTTTTTGTGGGAGATGTGGTGTCTTTTTATGCCCAAACCACACGTGTGGGCAATACTTCGGTGACCGTGTTTATTGATGTAGAAGCAGATCGGGCAGATGATTCTGGCATGATACAGGTTGCAGAAGCTGAGGTGGTGTATGTGGCAGTTGATGATAGGGGAAAGCCCATTTCCATTGTTGATCGGAATACGTGATACGTGGACAGACCGGGATTGTATGAAAAAAGGCCTTCGACTAAAGTCGAAGGCCTTTTTGGTTTGTCATATGTATTGAAATATATTACGTGCGAGCGTTGTTGAGGGTTTCGCGAAGGCTTTCGGCTGATTGTCTGGCCGCTTGGGCAAAGTCTTTGCCATTTGAGGCATAGAGAATACTGCGTGAGGCATTGACCAAGATGCCCCCGCCATTGGCATCCAAACCATTTTTGACGGTGGCCTCGGCATCGCCGCCTTGAGAGCCCACACCAGGTAATAAGAGTGGTAAGTCTGTTGCGATGCTTCGGACTTTGATCAAGTCTTCTGGATGGGTGGCCCCGACAACCAATCCACACGGACCAATTTGATTCCAGGTTACAGACTTTTGAGCCAGAATCTCAAAGAGCACCCCTTGGTCTGTATTGAGCCGCAACACATCTGCCGAACCTGGGTTGGAGGTGAGGCATAAAAGAAATGCACAACCATTTTTGTAAACCAAGAAAGGTTCAATGGCATCTGTGCCCATAAGCGGGTTTACGGTGATGGCATCAACACCCAATTGGTCGTAGGCCATACGTGCATATTGTGTGGCAGTGTTGCCAATATCGCCAGCTTTGAAGTCGAGTAAGATGGGGATATGCTCTGGGATGGCTTTGATGGTATTTTGAAGGGCTTGCCAGCCAGCTTGTCCGTGTGCTCCAAAAAATGCAAAGTTGGGCTTAAACGTACAGGCGATATCTTTGGTCGCTGATACTATTTCTTTAAGAAATGAGGTTATGGGATCTGGTGTGCCTTTAAGGTGTTCGGGGATGTGTTCCGGGTCGGGGTCAAGCCCAACGCAGACAAAGCTGTTGTTTTGGGTGACTGCGGTATCAAATTTCTGACGAAAGGTCATAGGGTTCCTTTCTTTGGTGCGTGAATGTGGCCATGAAGTTTCTTTTGCGCATAGGAACGGCGGACCCTTTGGTAGAGTCCGCCGTTTTGTTGTTTAAGCGAGCCGATAAGCCGAGTTCTGTCATTCGATTTCCCGAATGGATGACCATTTATCTGGGGCATTGGTTACCCAATACCTCGTGCAGCCAACCCGAGCGTGATAACGAGGCGGGCCACCTCATCCGCTCCTATTTGGCCTTGCTCCAAATGGGGTTTACCGTGCCGTGTTTGTCGCCAAACACGCGGTGGGCTCTTACCCCGCCGTTTCACCCTTGCCCGCAGTGCTTTTAAGCACCCGTTGGCGGTCTGTTCTCTGTTGCACTTTCCGTCGGGTTACCCCGCCTGGGCGTTACCCAGCATTTTGCCCTGTGGAGCTCGGACTTTCCTCACCGATTAAGGCGCGATCACCTGGCTCGCTTATTTTTTAAATATCTGTTTGCTGTTCTTTTTGTTTTGTTAGACCGTCTTGTGTCGTTTTTGGATTCAGCCACAAAAGGCACTGTGGTTAGGCAGAGTGATCTTCAGATTCGACCCACACCAAAATGCGCCCACAGTTTTCACAGCGCATCAGGGTATCTCCTCTGCGTGCTTCAACCATGCGTTGGGGGGCCAACTGCCGAAAACACCCGCCACAAGAGTTTTTGAGCACGGCAACAACCGCCACACCACCTTTGACCACACGACGAATGCGGTTGTATTGATTTAATGGCCGACGTTCAACATTGGGTTCGATGGCTGAGCGCTTTTTTTCCCAACCTTTCACATGGGTTTCAACAGAGTTGAGCTTGGCGGTCAGTTCTTCAATGCGTTCATTGCGTTCTTTTTCGAGTTCTTTGAAATATTCACGATCGCCTTCAAGCTTTGATGTGATATTTTCAACCGACTCAATGGTCTCAAGAATTAAACTCTCTTGCTCATTTTTGCGAATGGTGAGGGCTTCAATTTCGTGCTGGACGGCATCATATTCGCGGTTGGTTGTTATTTCATTGAGACGTTCTTGGTGTTTTTGAAGATCTTGATTAACGGCTTCAAGGTCTCGTTCGAGCGTTCGCCGATTCTTTTCCAATTCTTCAGACTGCTTCTGTTTGGTATCTAAGTGATCCCGCGCAATCTTGAGTTCGTTTTGCAACTGTTCAATTTCGCTTGGGAAGTCATTTTGTGATTGTCGAAGAACGTCGATTTCTTTGTCTATTTCTTGGAGCTCGAGCAACTTAAACAGACTTTCTCTCATTCGGTGGTTCTCCCTTGGGGTGAATTGGCATGCAGACAAAAAAGTAAGGTGCACCTTAGAGTAGATGCACCTTACCATCTTGCAGTTATTCTGCGGTTTTTAAACTCCCCAATTGGTTCTTAGATAGGGGGATAGAATGGTGGGCGATGGCAGACTTGAACTGCCGACCTCTGGTATGTGAAACCAGCACTCTAACCAGCTGAGCTAATCGCCCACAAACTGTTTGTAACGCACGATAAGCGCGTTTACACGATGTATTCATATGCAGAATAAGTAAAAGCTTTCGGTTTGGGTAGACGTGATTAATTAACAAAAGATGGTTTTACATGTCAAGTGCCAAGTGTAGATGGGGCGGTGCGGGCTTCATCTGGCAAGGTGAGGGATGCCTGGATTATGCAGATTTTATCAATGAAACACTTATCAATGCGATTTGCCCTGATTCATTGATATTTGGGGGAAGCACCTTAAGAAATGTCTCTAATTGTGGGAGATAATGATATGTTATCTGTTTTGAATAGGGTATGTGGTGCAGGGCGCTTTGTCAAGTCTGAGATTTTTTTGATTTTCGGACTTGCCAAAAAAACGGTTTTGTATATATTAAGTCTCCATATGTGGTGACCCCGTCGTTCAGTGGTTAGGACACCGGGTTTTCATCCCGGCAACGGGGGTTCGACTCCCCTCGGGGTTACCAATTAAATGTAAATAATGGTTTTTAATGTGTTTGCATGTATTAAGGGCTACAAAGGTTTCTGACCTTTGTAGCCCTTTTTCGTTTTTTATGGATGATTTACGGAGGTTTCTTTTTGAAACCTGTAGAAAATTATTTGATGCTGATTATTCACAACCGGTTACAAAACGTTGGGCAAAAACCAAAAAATCACCAAGGCCAACCGTACCATCTTCATCTAAATCAAAACGTCGGTTATTGGTACCGAAATTTTCTGCAAAAAGAAAGAAGTCACGAAAATCGATTTCACCGCTGCCGTCGAAATCTTCTACACATCCTTCTGATATTTCCACTGATGATTTTGGGTCTATGGTTTCAAATCCTTCAGCACCTTTTCGCCGTAACTCTGCAAAAGATGACGTGATATTTGTTGTTAAAAAAGTTGGGGCCACACGAAAGGTGACGGTGCCAATGAGGCTTGTATCGGTCTGAATGGTTTCTCCCAAGGTTGCAACCCCAATTTCGATGTAGCGTGGATTTTCGCTTAGCTTCTCTCCTGGGGAAACAAAGTTTTCTGGGGCTTTAAAGTTAGAAAACTCAAGTTTGGTAGGGTCATAAGCTAACCGAACGGTTACGCCGACGGCACCTTGTAGTTTGACACCCCTGATTTCAACGGCAACCGAATCACCTGATGTTGCTCTGGGTGGGTCTGCTGTTAATAGGATACCAAATAGGGGAATTGTATTTGGGTCCAGCGTGATAAAGGTGCCCGGGGAGGTTTGAACGCTTAGGTTCGTTTGGTTTTCGTGAAAGGCTTTTATGTCTCCACCAAATGTGATTGATGAATTTCCCAATGGGGCATTTTCTTTGATATTGAATCGGACAACGACCAATACGCCTTCTGTCTGTTTTGCTTTTGTCGGACCTGCGATTACGGCTTTAACCGATCCCAGCTCATTTATATTGCCATTTACGAGGAAGCTTGATGCCAAAGAATGGCTGCCCGCTACCACCTCTGTCGCTGTGAGTACATTTTGGTCATATTTAATTTCAAATTGTCCCCCCGCATAACCATCTCCATCGCGTAGCCAGACTTTTACTTCAACACTTTTTGCTCCCTGAACACCTGAGGTATCAGAAATTTCATACCGTGCTGCATGTAAGTTGGCTGTGTGAAGCAATATAAATAAAAGGATTGTAACCCTTGCCATCAGGAACCTCTCTGATATGGTCTCACGTTTTTATTTGTTTTCTAAAGGAAAACGGTCTATGAGGGCGACGATGCGCTGGAGAATCAAAATTGCATCTCGTGAATCTATTGTGCCATCTCCATTTACGTCAGCGCTTGTGATTTGGTCTTTGGTGAGTGCTTCCAATTGAACAATAGATCTCAATGTTAAAATTGCATCTCGTGAATCAATGTGGCCATCCGCATTCACATCTCCCAATAACTGGTTGGGGGATGTCGGAAAATAGAAAGCCATATCTTGTATCCATCCGCCTTTGGAATTCACAGATATGACTTCTCTCATATTGCTTCCATCTATATTGGCCACGTATAAGGTCGATACTTCACTTCTGGGAACGGATTTGGACGTCCAATAAATTTTTTGATTGCTTTCATCTATGGCAAGTCCACGGATATTTAAAAGACCATCCTTCAGGAAGTTTTCTAATTGGGGTCCATCGCGGTTTACACGCCAAATTGCATTGGCTACAATATCTATCCAATAAACTTTTTTGGATTGTGGCGCAAAAATTAAATCTTCGAGAGAAATATTGTCGGTAATGGTTGAGACTGCGTTGTTAACTGTGCTGTCTGTAGATATCGATTGTATCGATTTGCCAGTGGTGCCATAGAGTCTTTGGGTCTCGTGTTCAAAAGCCAGTCGTTTGAAAATGTGAGATGAAACGGTATCGATTTGACCGCTTTCTATATCAAGGCAAAGCATAGGGGAGGTAAGGTATATTTTCTTTTTTGCAGTATCAAGAGTCATATCAGTAATTTGGAATCCCTCAAATATCTGTTTTGGGTTGCCTCCGTCCAAATTAGAACGCCAAACTTGCCTTTGCGTGCTCCAATAGAGATGTTGTGGAATGGGATCAATGGCTATGGCTGTTAAGCTATCAATGCCAGTAAGAATCTGC
Source organism: Candidatus Latescibacterota bacterium (assembly GCA_038279365.1). Taxonomy (GTDB): domain Bacteria; phylum Latescibacterota; class UBA2968; order UBA2968; family UBA2968; genus JABIFK01. Next base: position 47,261 of record JAYODI010000040.1, read on the forward strand.
TTTGGATTGGTGCCATTTGCCTCTCCTTGCCATATGGTCGTTGTATCTGCCCAATACAACTTGGCTTGGGCCAGAATCGGTTGTGCCGTTCCGGCTAGGACAATGAGAAGCAGGCAAACGTGTAAAATGGGTCTCATAGAAGGTTACCTACTCATCTGGTATATTTACTTAAAGGTGTGTTTGCCACCTGATTTTCGGTGTAAAGACAATCGTGTTTGATGTTCTCTTTAAGCAATTATTGCGTAGAGTTGGTTGGGATTTGCTTCATACTATACTTATCGGGGCATAAATGAATCCAATATGCCATATTTATTTATAAGGTAAGGCAGGATAATAGGCCGCCCCCTTTACTTATGTATCGGCAAATAATAACCAAGTTTAAGATAATAAGCTCAGGGCGATAAAGGTTTTTTTCTTTAAAAAAGAAATGGAGAGGCAATGAAAGACTGTTTAGCCTTATTGTCATACATCTGAGGCAAACATATGCCAAACATATAAGACTTGATTGAGTCCGTAAGTTTCTGTAAAAAGCAAAAAGTCACCGTAGCTCCGAGAAAA
>JAYODI010000142.1:0-8363 GCA_038279365.1 Candidatus Latescibacterota bacterium
CTCAAAATTTTTGCCACCGCCCGAGGCCCACCAATTTGGGTAATCTCATTTGACAAAATGGCTTGCAGTTCACTGGCCAAATTGTCTTCAACCTCTTGCAAAATCGAAGGCGAAATATGATCCATCTGTGCCAGGCGTTCAATCACTGTTTCTTGAATATGAGGCAACAGGCCATTAAGCACGCGTGCCGCTTTCACATGGTCTAATTGAGACAAAATAAGCGCAATGGTTTGTGGGTGTTCTTTTGAAATGAAAGGCACAATCTGATTGGGGTCAACATTTTCAAGCATGGCAAATCCACGGGTGGGTTCGCCTGTTGCTTGTTTGAGCAATACTTGCGCACGATGATATGAAAACGCGCGGCGCAACACGTCATTTGCATACCCTTTGCCTGCACGAATCACATAATCACCCGCAATCAGAATTTGCCGAAATTCCTCACAAATTTCATCTTTTTCATGTGCCGTCACACCATCCAACTGACTCAACACCTGAATGGTTGCTTGTGTATCTTCCTCTGAACACTGTTGCAACACAGACGCCGCCAAATGAGATCCCAGCCCCACCAACAAAACAGCCGCTTTTTTGACGACATCTTCTTGTCCTTGCCCACGCATCAAAACCGTATGAATCGCCTGTGCAACATCGGCAGGTCGGTTGCTTGCAATTTGTTCAAGTGAGTCATCAGGTGTAATGGGCGTGGGTTCTTGGTTTTGCGATGCATTGCGTGCCCGTTGCGGTTTGGGCAATGGCTCCTGTGCAGGATCAGCAGGCAAAACAAAACGCAATTTATCGGTCAATTTCTTTTGTTGCAAAACAACGGGTGACCAGCGTGTAGGTTCGACATTTTCTGGCATGGCCGTTTGCGCAGTCAGCACAAAACGTCCCTTTTTTTCTTGAATTGTGGTTGTCATCAATGCGCCTCCCCTTTAGTTCAAAACCATATCTTCGGGTTTGAGCAAATGATTGATACGAATGCCCAAATTATCGCCAATAACAACCACCTCACCCATACCAAAAAGCACATCATTCACCATAATATCCACAGGTTGCCCTGCCACATGGTCAAGTTCTGTCACAGAACCCGCTTCCCAATTGAGCACATCTTCCAAAGGCACACGGGTTCGACCAATCACAATGGTCACTTCCATCGACGCTTTTCCAACACGCCGTAATCGCGCTGACAAATCGCGCGGCCAATTGGCATCTTCAGACATTTCGGGTGTATCAGCCATTTTCATTCTCCTATGATCACATATACTGGCGCAACTCTTCATCTGACAGGGCGCGTATAATTTCAACCGCATAATTGTTTTTTTCACTTTGGCCAGGTTTGGCCAAAAACATCGGACGATCTTCCACAAACACAATGCTGGGGTCATTGGTTCGTGTGTTGAGCACAAGGGTATCCCCTTCTTGAAGCTGTGCCAGTTCTTCCGCCGTTAAAGAACCCCATCCCCACGTTGCGGTTACTTCTGTTGGAATGCCTTTGAGTTGGTCCAGGCGTTTCTGCTTAATTTGTGCACGTGTATTTTGAGACCCTCGGCGTTCTCGGCTGGCCCATGTTTGCGGGTTCAAATAGGCCATCACAGGTTCCAGTGTGAAATAGGGCAAACACAAAGTAACCAACCCCGATGCATGTTGAGAGTTCACTTCAAATGCAATCAACACCACCGTATCAGACGGGGCAGCAATTTGCATAAACTCAGGATTGGTCTCAAGCTCGGCATCTGACACACGAATTTTAATCAACGGCAACCAGGCCGCTTCAAACTCCGCAAGCGTACGCGTAATCACCTTAGACATCACCGTGCGTTCCAACGAAGTCAACGGACGCGCTTCTTGGGGCGGATTGCCACCCGACCCGCCAAACTGACGATCAATAAATGAATAGGCCACGGGCAATGAAAAATCAAAGATCGCAGGTCCATCCAAAGGTTGAACCGTAAAAGTATAAGAACACGATGGATTGGAAAGCGAAATGATAAATTCACCGTATGTCGTTTGATCTACAAATGCAATGTCACAATCCACAACAGACCGCTGAATGGTTGAATAAGCCGACGCCAACGCACGCGCCAAATTTGCATGTAAATTTTCAAGCGTACGTTGTTGCATCTTCGAAACGCGTTGTGGATGCTTGTAATCATACGTTGCAATCCGTTTATCGGTATTTTGATTGGCCACATCATTTGCCACCAACAATGCATCCATTTCATTTTGTGACAAGTTCTTATTTTTTTTCTTTTCAGATTCTAAAAAATCTTCTTTCAATTCCTGCGTCAGTCGTTCAACCTCTTCTGGCGAATCGGGCCAAAACAAAATCTCAATTTGATCGTCTTTTAAAACTTTGGGTAAAACCGTCAAGAGACCATCTGACAGTTCGCGTTTTGGAATATCGTTGCTTAAAATGTGCTCAATCTTGCGTCTCAAATGCCCCGGCACAATCCGGTTGGTTGCATAATCAGCCGCACCCATTTGAATGGCTTCAAGCACAATTTCCTTTTGCCGCCCCCCAAAAACAAAAAGTGGCAAAGCGCAAATTTTCTTCTGATCACGCTCTCGCAATTCGCCAAGTTGATGCACAAACTCTTTCACATTTGCAACGGCCAGAATATCATAGTCCCGATTCTCAAGCCGTTCAACCACACGTCGGCAGTTGTTCACCACTTCAACGTGCTCATAGCCTGCCTGATTGAAACGCAGCGAAAAATTGGCATTTTTGTTAATCGCCAAAATACGCACATCTTTCTGATTTTTTGGGGTTTCTGTTTTTGCCATGATCTCACATCCCATTATCAAAAATAAAAGGGGTTATCCCGTATGACGGCGACGGCCGTGCAAAACCAAAGACCCCAAGTCTGATTGATTAATCTCATTGTTATTTCGGTCTTCCAAATCTCGCCGCAACCCTTCAACAACCTGCTTTAAATCGCGCACTTCACTGGCCAAGCCACGCACAATCAGTGCGAGGTCTTCTGTCGTTGTGTTGTTTTGGACCTTTTCTTTAAGCTCTGATGCCACCGCCTTCCAAAGCCCATCAGGTGCTGCTTCGGTGCGCATCTCTCCAGCAAGCTCCCAGGTCGAAAGCAATGATTCATATTCTTTTCGACACATTTCACATGCATCCAAATGCGTTTCAATTTCACGGCGCACATCCGTGGTCAATTCATCATCGATATATGCCGACAGATTGTTTTCACACGTAAAGCAGTTCATAATTTATTCCTAAATCAATTGTGAGTCATAACAACGTTTTTAAATCACTGATTTATAGTTTTTTGACTTTAAGTCCGTAGGACTTTGTAATCTGAGCGAGAGAATTTATTCTCTTGTGATGTCGATGTAAAATCTGTCACCCTTCCAAATAATTTTTCAATTTGTCTCTCACCTGTTTTCGTGCCCGATGAATCCGCATCTTCACCGCCTCTTCCGAACAGTCACATACCTCAGAGATTTCTTTATATCGCAAGCCTTCCAGTGTGCCAAGCACAAAAACGATACGCAAATTTTCTGGCAAAGCCGCCACAGCAAGTTCCATACGCCGATTCAGCTCTTTTCGCACCACCATATCCTCTGGGTTAGGGCCAGATGCAGGTGGAGCAATATCAATCTCTTGCATGGTTTCAAATGAATGTATTTCAGGCCGTTTCTTGCGCAATCGATTCAAACAATGATTCGTCGCAATCCGATAAAGCCACGTTCCAAAAGTCGATTCGGCCCGAAAATGATCGAGGTGTTGAAACACAGACACAAAAACTTCCTGTGTCAAATCTTCGGCATCTTCCGTATTTCCCGCCATATGCCGGCACAATGCATACACACGGTCTTTATACATGTCGAAAATTTCTCGTATGGCACCTGCATCACCCTGTTGGCATGCAGCAATAAGTGCAACATCGGCCTGAATGTTCAAAACAAAACCCTCAAGGTAAACGGCTTTTTGCAACAGTCACCCTTTTAGAACCCCATCACAAAAAAAGGTAACAACAATTTTGCAAAAAACAGGCCACACCCAAAAACAAATCCGATTATGGCTTTGGGCAATAAGTGACAACTATTTTGTTTTTATATATTTATCGATTGGGATAAAGCTCAAGAGGCACTTCTTGGCTGCGCTTAACAACAACAATCAAAAACCCAGCCAACAAAAAACAAACAAGTGCAATAATGAAATATTGAACCAAACTTCGGCTGAAAAAGGAAGGTTTACGAGGCGGAGGCACCATCACGCGTTCTCGACGACGTCGTGATTCTTTGCGGGGTGCTAAAACCCCTTGAGGCAAATTTTCTAATGGCAGCGGAGGCGGTTCAGGAGAAGGTTCTATGGTAGGAACGGCAGGCAATTCGGAGGAAGCAAGAGGAGGAATTTCTTCTAAAACATCTGTATCTGCAGGTACTTGAGATGCCAAAACAGCAGCAATAACAGTAGAAAGATGTCGTATTTCAAAAGGTTTATCAACAAAGTCAACCACCCCATAGGGCCTTAAACTGTCTCGAATCTCTTCATCAATAAACCCAGAAACAACAACAACCGGAAAGGTATACCCTTGTTCTCGAAAAAACTTGAGCAAAGAAACACCATCAATGGTTGGCATATTTAAGTCCAACAACATCAAATTGGGGGTTTCATGCTCGGCAGCATCTAAAGCTTCTGTCCATTGTGTTGTGGCTACAGATTCATATCCATGCATATCGAGCAAACTTTGAATCATCTCAACAATGCCTGGCTCATCATCAATGATCAACACTTTCGGGGTTGGGTTAACTGCCATAACCATTTCTCCAAAAAGGATCGCATAACTACCCATTCCGTTATTTTCTAACATGATATGTATTTTATGACATGTCAAGTAAGTAGACAAGTATGCACATTGACAGGGTTTTGACCAGATGGTATATTGGCGAGAAATTACAAAGCCTAAAACAAATCGCCACAATCCCAAACAAGCGCATAGAAAAATGCAATTCCTTGGAAATAATGTTGGGCTTTTTTCATTTCCACAGGCTATTTGAGGTACGCAATGGCTAACATCATGGGCATTGGTAATGCACCCTGTTCATGGGGTGTTTTGGAGTTCGATGTTGAAGGAGATACCCCAGGTTATGAACGGGTACTCCAAGAAATGGTTGCCTCCAATTATGCAGGCACCGAATTGGGTGATTGGGGTTTTATGCCCACAGAACCCGACGCCTTAAAAGCACTTTTGGCTCAACACCAGCTTGCCATGTTGGGGGCTTTTGTACCTGTGGCATTGGGCAACCCCGAAGCCTTACACCCAGGCCGCCAAACAGCCTTAAAAACGGCCCGGCTCTTAGCCGCTGTCGCGGGTGAAACACCTGTAATTGTACTTTCCGACGAAAATGGAACCGACCCCATACGCACACACCATGCAGGCCGCATTTTGCCCACCATGGCATTTTCCACACCTCAGTGGGAAACCGCTGCACATACCGCCAACCAAATTGCACTGTCCGTATATGAAGAAACGGGGTTGCAAACGGTTTTTCACCCCCATTGCGCTGGGTTTATCGAAAGACCCGAAGAAGTCAATATGCTCATGGAAGCCACACACCCTCGCATTCTCAAGCTGTGTTTAGACACCGCACACTGTGCCTATGGGGGCGGCAATCCCATTGATGTCATCCACAAATATGGCAATCGAATTGGGCACGTACATTTCAAAGGATATCACGAAGGCATAGCAGCAGAGTGCCGAGAAAAAGGCCTCAACTATTTTGAAGCCATCAAACGAGGCGTCTTTTGTGAATTGGGGCAAAGCACACTCAACTTCCAAGCCATTTTGGATGCACTCACCGACATCCACTATGAAGGCTGGATTGTTGTGGAACAAGATGTGTTGCCAGGGCAAGGTAATCCCTTAGAAAGTGCCAAAAACAATCGGGCGTATTTAAAAACCCTTGGTTTATAAAAGGATCGACACATGAAAACACGCAAACTCACCATGGCACAAGCCGTTGTGCAATTTTTAAAAGCACAATATGTCTCACGCGACAACCAAGAACAGCCTTTTTTTGCAGGCATCTTTGGCATCTTTGGTCATGGCAACGTCGCAGGCATGGGCCAAGCATTGCACCAATACCGCAACGAGTTTCCATATTATCAGCCCCGCAACGAACAAGCCATGGTACACACCGCCGTGGCCTATGCCAAAATGAATAACCGATTGGGCACCTTGGCCTGCACCTCTTCCATTGGGCCAGGCGCCACCAACATGATCACCGGTGCCGCCACAGCCACCATCAACCGTTTGCCCGTCTTGCTCTTGCCCGGAGACATTTTTGCCAGGCGCAATGTGGCCCCCGTGCTCCAACAATTAGAATCCAATATGTCACAAGATATCTCCGTTAACGACTGCTTCAAACCCGTCTCCAAATATTGGGACAGGCTCAACAGACCCGACCAAGCCATCACCGCCTTGCCAGAAGCCATGCGCGTTTTAACATCACCAGTCGAAACAGGAGCCGTTACCCTATCTTTACCCCAAGATGTGCAAACCGAAGCCTATGACTATCCCGAAGAACTTTTTGAAAAACGCATCTGGACTGTGCCTCGCAACCGCCCCGACCGCAATCTTTTGTCCCAGGCAATCGCGCGAATTAAAAACAGCAAAACCCCCCTCATCATCGCAGGTGGTGGTGTCTTATACAGCGATGCAACAAATGCACTCGATACCTTCGTCACCCAAACAGGCATCCCCGTTGCCGAAACACAAGCCGGCAAAGGTTCACTGAATTTTGATCACCCCAACAACCTCGGCGCAATGGGTGCCACAGGCACACCCGGAGCCAACATCATTGCCCGCGAAGCCGATGTCGTCATTCTCATCGGCACCCGATTAAGCGACTTTACAACCGCATCCAAAACCGCCTTCCAAAACCCCAATGTCAAATTCATTGCCATCAATGTGGCCGAATTTGACGCCGCCAAACAAAGCGCCCTCCCCGTTGTAGGCGATGCCCGTGTGGTGCTTGAAGAACTCACCGAAGCCCTACAAGGCCACCGCGTTTCCAACGACCTCACCCAACGCGTGGCCACATTCAAAAACGAATGGGAAACCGAAGTCGATCGCATTTACAACTTAGGCCATCGCCCCATCTTAAGCCAAGGCGAAGTCATCGGTGCCGTCAACACTTTCTCCGACCCCAAAGACGTCATGATCTGCGCCGCAGGCAGCATGCCTGGTGATCTGCACAAACTCTGGCGCACCCGTGATCCCAAAGGTTATCACATGGAATATGGCTACTCCTGCATGGGGTACGAAATTGCTGGTGGTCTCGGCATCAAAATGGCCGACCCAAATCGCGAAGTCTACGTTATGGTCGGCGACGGTTCCTACCTCATGATGGCCCAAGAAATTGCCACCTCCGTGCAAGAAGGCATCAAACTCACCATCATGCTTTTAAACAACCACGGCTTTGCCAGCATCGGGGGCCTATCCAATGCCGTAGGCGCACACGAATACGGCACCAAATACCGCATGCGCAACCCCAAAACAGGCCAATTAGACGGCAGCAACATTCCCACAGACTTAGCCGCCAACGCCGAAAGCCTGGGCGCAATCGTCCTACGCCCCGAAGGCAAAGAAGGCCTGCTCAAAGCCTTAGACGAAGCCAAAACCTACGACCGCACAACCGTCATCGCAGTCGATGTTGACCGTGAAATACGCGTACCGGGTTATGAATCTTGGTGGGATGTACCCATTGCAGAAGTATCTACTGTTGAGGAAGTACAAGCAGCGCGGAAAGAATATGAGGAAATGGTGAAGAAAGAGAAGTACTTCTTATAAAGATGAAACAAACATCACCAGGTTTCTAAAAACAACAATTCTATTTCTCGAAAATGTTGCTCTCGTGAAACCAGTGACAAGTGATATTGACAGGCTTGAGCAGCCAACCATATATCATTTTCAGGAATAGGACGTCCTTTTGTACGAAGCACCGTTTTAATTTGACCGTACTGTCGTGCTGTATCTTGATTGTTATGAATAACAGAAATAGCAGACGAAAAGTCTTCTATTCGTTGAATATTTTCGTCAACCTTGGTTGAATTTCTGGCACCATAATACAATTCACCCAATACAATATTTGAAACAAATGCCTCATCAACACGCTCAAGATTGTCCTTAACAGCCTGATCATCGGCAAAAAGTGCAATAACGATATTCGTATCAAGAAGGTATCTACCATTCACGGGAGTCTACTTTCTCACAGTCTGCAATTGCCGAAGCCATTTTTTGTAAATCATCTTTATCTATTGTACTCGAAAAACGAAGCAAGTTTTTTCCCTGAACACCCTTTGGAGAATTTTTAGTCAAAGATCTTGTATAATCGAGTACTTT
>JAYODI010000041.1:0-46871 GCA_038279365.1 Candidatus Latescibacterota bacterium
ACTTCTGGAAAGTCACTTCATTGATGCCTGGTTCTGAAGGCAAAAAACAGCAAGGTACCTTCCTCATTATAAAGTAGTGCAAGTGCAAATTGGTAAGACCTTTAAAGGAGAATAAATCATGTTGAAAAAAGCAATGCTGTTCGGTTTGGCACTTGCGCTGTCTTTGCCGATGTATGCAGACGCTCAAGAAGTGCGGCCGACTCAGGCAGAATTGGGTGCCTTTCCGGTGGACCAAACACGTGTGCCACCCGAAACGGACTTGGCTGAATATGCTCGTATTACCACCACATCGTATGGTTTTTTGAAGTTGACAGGCAATGCACGTTCTGCCGCTATGGGTGATGCTTACTCATCTGTTGGCAACGACTTGTCGGCTGTGTTTTACAACCCAGCAGGTATTACCCAAATTGAGCGCTATGCCGTTTCTGCTTCTTATTTGAAGTGGATCGTCGGTTCTCAAATGGGTTCATTTGCCTTGGGTGCCAAAACCAACTTTGCAACCATCGCAGTGAACTTTGCCTATTTCTCAACGGAATCGTTTGAAGAAACCACCTCAGCTCAACCCGGTGGTACAGGCCGTATGGTAACAGCTGGTGACATCGCTGCTGGTGTGACCATTGCCAAGCAAGTCACCGACAAGTTGTCGGTGGGTGGTAACATCCGTTATGTGAAAGAAGATCTCGATCTTCAAAGCTATTCCTCAATTGACATAGATTTCGGTACCTTGTTCTACACCGGTTACAAGTCCACCCGTTTGGGTATGGCTCTTCGTAACTTGGGTGGTGACAAAGACGTGATTGGTCAAAAAGCACGTTTCCCAATGGTGTTCAACTTGTCTGGTGCTGCCGAAGTGTATGGCAACTTGGGTGATCCTGTTTCTGTGACGGTTGCTGTTGAGCAGATGTTCTTTACCGACTCTGTGAACCGTTACCACTTTGGTGGTGAAGCTTGGATCCAAAATATGATTGCTTTGCGCGCAGGTTACAAGACCGGTTATGATTCTGAATCTTGGAGCTTGGGTGCAGGTTTGAAGCAAAAGATTGGTGAGCAAGGTGTGAGCGTAGACTTTTCTTATTCGAAGGCTGAAGCCCTCGATGAGTATCCCATTCGTCTCTCGCTTGGCTTAACTTTCTAAGGTGATTTGATTCTTGATCCTTTGGGATCTTAAGATCAATCTATAAAAAGGCGGTGTTGGATTTTTCCAACACCGCCTTTTTTTGTTTAAAATTTAAACATGTAGGTTATGACAAAAGTGGGGCTATTTTTTGAATCCGCCAATTATTTAGGCAAATTATGATAAAACAGATGGTTATGGACTCTAGGGGACTGTGCTTGCTGGGCGGGATAATCACTTGTATATTATGTATCATATTTAAAATGAGGGTATTTATGGCAAAACGAGAGCCCATCTGGGTGATTGGGTGGCGCGAGTGGGTTGCGTTGCCAGACTTGGACGTTCCGGCAATAAAAGCAAAAATAGATACAGGTGCACGTTCATCTGCGCTTCACGCGTTTAATGTGGAGCCCTTTCGCCGTGGTGATAAGCATATGGTGCGATTTGAGGTGCACCCGTTACAACGTGGAGATCATGAGGCCGTGTCTGCCGAGGCTGAGTTAATTGGCGACCGCTTGATTCGAAGCTCTAATGGGCAGGAAGAATTGCGCCCTGTGATTGGTATGACGGTTCGGTTGTTGAATCGAGAGTGGGAAATTGAATTGACACTGACAAACAGAGATGAAATGGGATTTCGTATGTTGTTGGGCAGGGAGGCACTTCGGAACCGCTTTTTGGTGGATCCGGGGAAATCATTTCAGGCGGGACGGCCTATGCGTAAACGTCGCGTCAAAAATAAGAAGGAGCAGGTATGAAAATTGCGATTCTTTCGCGTAAGGCATCATTGTATTCGACACGACGCTTAAAGGAGGCAGGGCTTGAACGGGGGCATGAAGTGCATGTGGTTGATTATGCCCGATGTTATATGAATATTACTTCTCATCGTCCATCTGTGATTTTTCAGGGAGAGGCATTGCCCAAATACGGTGCCATTATTCCGCGCATTGGTGCGTCATATACATTTTATGGTACAGCAGTGGTGAGGCAGTTTGAAATGATGGGCGTATACTCCGTTAATGAATCACAGGCGATTTCTCGTTCGAGAGACAAATTGCGGTCTTTGCAATTGCTTGCCCGCGATGGCATTGGTTTGCCCGTGACAGGATTTGCACACTCTACCAAAGACATTGATGGGTTGATCAAGACGGTTAATGGTGCACCTTTGGTGATTAAACTATTAGAAGGCACCCAAGGTATTGGTGTGGTATTGGCCGAAACAAAAAAGGCAGCAGAATCGGTTATTGAGGCTTTTCGTGGTTTGAAAGCCAATATTTTGGTACAAGAGTTTATTAAAGAAGCCGGTGGTGCTGATATTCGTTGTTTGGTGGTGGGCAATCGGGTTGTGGCTTCTATGATTCGCAAGGCCGCCCCTGGTGAATTTCGTTCTAATTTGCATCGGGGAGGGACGGCAGAGGTTATAAAGATTACCCCAGAAGAACGTTCTACGGCTGTTCGTGCGGCACGCTCGATGGGGTTGAATGTGGCAGGGGTCGATATTTTGCGATCCAATCATGGGCCTGTGGTGATGGAAGTTAATTCTTCACCTGGGTTGGAAGGTATTGAAGCTGCAACAGGCATTGATGTGGCAAGTAAGATTATTGAATTGATAGAGAATAACCTCAAAAAAGGTAAAGCCACTGCAAAAACAAAAACAAAAGGAAAAGGGTAATCGGATTGCCAACGTATCTTGAAATGCTTCACATGCCAGACAAGGTTGATTATGAAAAAGAGGCTACAAAAACAGGAACTATTTGAAATTGGCGGTGTAACGATTGCGCCAGGGGAAATGAAGAAGATCAAAATTCCTTTGGCGCGATTGTATACCCACACACAAATGACGATTCCCGTAGAAGTGTTACACGGCCCGTATCCGGGTGCACGGTTGTTTATAAGTGCCACTTTGCACGGTGATGAAATTAATGGCATTGAAGTGATTCGGCAAGTGCTTGAAAAAATTGATGTCAAAAAACTGCGCGGTAGCATTGTGGCCGTGCCCATAGTCAATGTGTTTGGATTTATTTATCAATCTCGCTATTTGCCAGATCGGCGAGATTTAAACCGGTCTTTTCCTGGGGCTCAACGCGGATCTATGGCGGCACGTTTGGCCTATCTGTTTTTGCATGAGGTGGTATATAAATGTACGCATGGCATAGATTTGCACACGGCGGCACCACCACGAACAAATTTGCCTCAAGTGCGTGCCAATTTACAAGACCCCGAAACACGTCGTATTGCAGAGGCTTTTGCAGCACCCGTGTTGATGCCTGGCACGGGTCCCGAAGGTTCTTTGAGACGCGTTGCAGCCAATAAAGGTATCCCTTTGTTGGTTTTTGAAGGTGGTGAGTCTTTTCGGTTTAATGAGTATACCATAGATATTGGTACCAATGGTATTTTGCGTGTGATGGAAGCTTTGGATATGATTGATCCAGGTATTGCGCCACCGGGTGCTGCTTCAATGGTATCTAAACGCACAGGATGGGTGCGGGCGCGTCAAAGTGGTATCTTGCGATTGTCTGTGGGCATGGGTGAATATGTGACCAAAGGGGACAACTTGGGCGTCATTGCCGATCCTTTTGGCGGCAGTGCATTGCCTGTGGTGGCCAATCGAGATGGTTTGGTTATTGGACGCGTGATTCAACCTTTGGTTCATCAGGGGGATGCGGTTTTACATTTGGCTGAGGCAGATGAAGGCCCTCAATCTATCGATTTGTCAGACTCTCCACACAAATAAGGATTTTTTGCATGATTGAACGGGTAAAAAATCGATTAAAATTTCAAATAGAACGCATGCTTTTGCGCGGTGTACATTTGCGATTGTTGTTGATTGCCTCATTTGTGGGATTGATTGCGGTGATGGGGGGGGTAGCTGTACAGGTGACCGATGCGCCCTTTGATGATTATGGTACAGCCATTTGGTGGTCGTTTTTGAGGTTGACAGACCCAGGGTATTTGGGGGATGATGAAGGTTTGGTTCGACGCGTGATTTCGACGGTGGTTACGGTTTTGGGATATGTGATTTTTATGGGGTCTTTGATTGCTATTATGACCCAATGGCTCAATCAGACCATTCGAAAATTGGAACAAGGGTTTACGCCCATTGCTCAGAACAATCATATTTTAATTTTGGGATGGACAAATCGAACCCCTGCCATTGTTGAAGAGTTGATGCGTTCGGAAGGGCGGGTACAGCGTTATTTGCGTCGGTTTCGGGCACGTGGGCTTCAGGTTGTGATTTTGGCAGAAGATGTGAGCTTGGAGCGTACACAAGAGTTGCGTGAAGAATTAGGAGATTTGTGGGATGCTAAAAAAATCACGTTTCGCTCCGGTACGCCATTACGCGTTGAGCACTTAGAACGCGTCGATTTCCATCATGCAGGTGCGATCATTTTGCCAGGTGCTGATTTTGCCTATGGTTCTGCTGATGCATCGGACACGCGTATTATTAAAACGTTGTTGTCTGTAGCAAATCATGAAGCACACGATGTTGATGTGCCATTGCCGTTGTTGGTGACCGAAATTTTTGACCCGAGTAAAGTTGCATTGGTGAAGCAGTCTTATAAAGGGGCTTTTGAAGTTTTGGCCAGTGATGTTTTTATTGCTCGCTGTTTGGCGCAAAATGTGCGTCACCCCGGTTTGTCGCGTATTTTTCGTGAAATATTGTCTCATGGCGAAGGCAGTGAAATTTATGTGCGTACTCCTGATCAATTTGCGGGTTTCACATTTGGCGACTTAAATGATGCTTATCCCAAAGCGGTGTTGTTGGGTGTTGTTCGACCCGATGAAAACAGTTTTGATCCGTTGCTGAATCCGCCTCGTGACTTTGTGTTGGAAATAGGTGATCGATTGGTTTTTTTGGCACATTGTTATGAAGATTGTGACCCGCCCAAAAACTACACCCCTAAAAAGACCACACAACAGCCAGGATTGGTGTTGGATGTACCCGTAAAACCTCATTGGCGTATTCTTGTGTTGGGATGGAATCACAAAGCTGCCGATTTGTTGGCTGAGTTTGATAGTTATGCGCGCGAACAATTTGAGATTGATGTGTTGTCGTTGACTTCTGTTGCAGATCGCGAAATGGACGTTAAACGCAAAGGGGTGGGGCTCCATCGGGTAGTCCTGCGACATTTTGAAGGTGATTATACGTCGTTGTCGGATTTGCAGGCACTCAACCCTGCCCAATATGAAAATGTGATTATATTGGGCAGTGACCGATTAGAAAGTGAAGAAGAATCGGATGCTCGGACCATTGTGGGGCATATGATGCTTTCTGAAACATTGAAAAACACCACCAACACAGGGGTGGTTGTCGAGTTGATGGATCCCGAAAATTTACCTCTATTTGATGATCGTTTGGGTGAGGTATTGGTGACCCCCATGATGGCCAGTCATGTTTTGGCGCAAGTGGCACTGCGACGAGAGTTGAATGTGGTTTATGAAGAATTGTTTAGTCCGGGAGGGGCTGAGATATTTTTTAGACCGACATCAGATTATGGTGTTGCTGGAAAGGAAATCAATTTTGCTACATTAAAGAACATGGCATTTGTGAAGGGAGAGATTGCACTGGGTGTGCGCATATGTGGCGATGCCGTGCAGGATGAATGGATTTATTTAAACCCAGCGTGGGATCAGTCTTGGACGTTGTGTGAACAAGATGAACTGGTGGTGTTGGCAACGTATGGACTTGCCGAGTATCAACAACATATACAGGAGTAATGTGGTGTGATGGAAGATTCGACACGTGTTATAAATGAACATCTGACCATTTTTGGTTTCTTGACAGAACCTTTCCGTATTGGCATTGGCTCGAAAGAGATGAATTTGTTGATGCTCATTATGGCATGTTTAATATTTGTTGGTACAATTGTTTTTTCGCGCCTTTTAACACGTTTTTTAAAAAGAACGATATTTGTTCGAGCGAATATTAATGTGGGCGTACAAGCATCTATTGCACGGGTTTTGCACTACATTATGATGGCTATTGGCGTTTTGATTTCATTAGATTACATCGGTTTTGATTTGACAGCGTTAACGGCATTGGGTGCGGTATTGGGGGTGGGCATTGGATTTGGGTTGCAAAATTTGGCGAATAATTTTATAAGTGGTTTGGTGTTGTTGTTTGAGCGCCCGATACAAGTGGGAGATTTTGTGGAAGTCTCTGGGGTATTGGGTACTGTGCAAGCCGTTAATGCGCGCAGTACCACTGTTGATACACAAGACCATATTGCCATTATTGTGCCCAATTCTCATTTTGTTTCGCAAAGTGTGACCAATTGGAGTTATAGAGATACAAAAACGCGTATTCATGTGCGTGTGCATGTGGCCTTAATGTCTGATCCGAAAATGGTTGAGGCTGCCTTGTTGGAGGTTGCACGCTCACATGACTCTGTTTTGTCACACCCAGAACCACGCGTACAATTTTTGTCTTTTGGTGAAAGTGCTTTGCAATTTGACTTGTTGGTCTGGATTGAAAATCCACCACAACAATTTTTTGTGCGCAGTGATCTCAATTTTGCAATTGCAGATATATTTAAACAACGAGGCATCGAAATTCCATTTCCACAACGCGATTTGCATGTGCGGTCTGCAGAAGGTTTGAATGCACATTTGCCAATGGATGCCTCTCTGCGCAAAGAAAACGATTCAAAATAAATATTTCTAACCAAAAAGAGGATGTATTATGCAGGAAAGTATTTTAGAATTTTTTCGAAAGATTAACAAGGTTACAGAACCTTGGAATGAAACGATTTCAGGTGTTTTTTATGCGATCGTAGCACTGGCTGCATTGCTGGTCATTTATAAGGTATCTATGCAATTGATTACCAAAGCCATGTTGCGACAAAAACGCACGAATGCCCAAATTCGTCAGTTCATGACCATGTGGCGTTATTCGTTTATGCTGGCGGGTATTTTGTTCGTGGTGGTGAGTATGTCAGGGTCTTTGTCCTCAATGCGAATAACTGTCCCTTTTGTAAGTATGATTTTGGGGTGGTCGTTGCAACGACCCGTTACGGGAGTAGCTGCGTGGTTGATGGTGATGATTAAAAAGCCTTTTGTGATAGGTGATCGCATTATTATTCAAGGGGTACGGGGGGATGTGCTGGAGATTTCGCCAACGCACATTTTATTGGGCGAAGTCGGGGGAACTGTTGGTGGAGAAGAATCTTCAAATCGAGGTATTTTGATTCCTAATGCGGTGTTGTTTGATCAAATGGTGATTAATTATGCAGTGTCTCAAGAATCGAAATACATCTTAGATGAAGTGCCTGTGCGGATATCATATGACTCTGATTATAAGTTGGCAGAACAAACGCTTATTGCCTGTGCACAAGACGTGACAGCAGATATTATAGCAGAAACCAATAAGAACCCATTGGTTCGGGCTGAATTTTTTGATTCGGGCATTATGATGCGGTTGCGTTATCAATCAATAGCTGTTGATCGACAAGAAATATCGAGTCATATAGTGGGCAAAATTGTACAGGCATTTGCTCAAAGTGACAAGCTTGGGTTTGCATATCCGCATCAGGCCCTGGAAATTAAAACGGTGAAAACAGCATCGTTGCCACCGGCTTTTAAAAGGGTGGCCATAGAAGAGTAAATGGCGTTTGAGTTTCAATGGTAAAACACATTGGCGTAGATGCCGTGGTTTCGCCATCGCTTATGGCGAGTCGGTTAATGGTGCAACGGGCCAATAGGCCAATAGGAGTTGGGTATGACGTTGGATGTATTGGGCGTACATTTATTTTGAAATCAAGCAAATAGGGTGGGTTATGGGTTTTGTTACAAAAAAAATATGGTTTATGGGTGTTGTTTGGATTTGTCTGTCGTCGGTTCTTTGGGCAGATGATGTGCATTTAACGGTGTTTCACAGCAACGATCTGTATGGTGAATTGATGCCACGTGGGCGTTTGGGAGGTGTGGCGGTGCGCGTACATTTGATACGCGAATTGAGCCAGTCTACAAATAATGTTTTGGTTTTGGATGCAGGAGATGCATTGGGGCCAGAAGCCTTGTCTTGGTTTGATGAAGGGACAACCATGGCATTGGCCTTACAACGTGCCAATGTAGCTGCCATGCTTCCAGGGAATATCGATTTGGTTTTGGGGTTAGACGTGCTTTTGAAGCGGCAAAAAGAAGCCTTATTGCCTATGGTATTGAGCAACATGTCGGGCAAAGAAGGGGTTACTTTGCCGGTGTCTCAAAACGCATTGGTGCAAGTAGGGGATGTGTTGGTGGGTGTGTTAGGGGTTTTAGACCCTGCTGTGGTTGAGACCGTGCCCCCTCGAAATATTGAAGGTTTTAAATTTTTTGATCCCGTGAAAACGGCCAATGAAACGGCCAAAGCTTTGCGCGCTCAAGGGGCAATGTGCGTGATTGCCTTAACACATATGGATGAAGGCAAAACGTTGTCTTTTGCTCGCCAATTGGTGGGCATAGATTTGGTGGTTGCGGGAGGGTATGGTGGGTTGGAGCAGGTTCAAGGAGTGCCCTATGAAATACGCTTGCTCAATGGTTTGTCGGTGGTAACAACACCGCGCTATGGGGTGCATTTGGGGCGTGTGGATATGACATTTCGCCCCAATGATGATAATGGGACTTTACAGCTCTTAAATGTGGTGGCGCAACAAATACCGATTGATGCTTCAATGAAACAAGATGCCGAAATTGCCGAACGTGTAGCAGATCTAAAAGCCAATTATGACCTTGCAGCTCAAGAACCGTTGGGGCGTATTCGGGCCAAAACAATAGGAGAACAAGGCCAGTTGGTGGCAGGGATTATGCGAGGGCATATACACAGTGAAGTTGGTATGATCAATCGTGGGAGTTTGAGAAAGATTGTATCTGATGTTCCCCTTAAACGGGGTGATGTGGATGAATTGATACGTTTTGACGATCGTTTGGTTAAGATGTTGTTAACGGGCAAGCAACTGAAGGCGATTGTGGCCCGGAGTCAACGCAGCAACCGCGATGCCTCTCAATTGATGGTCGTCGGTTTTAACCCTAAAGATGGTACTGTTAATCGCCGACCAATTCGAGATGACGAGGTCTATCGGGTGGCTGTTACAGAGTTTTTGGCAGAAGGCGGAGATGGGTATGTTGAATTTAAGTCTGGCACACAAGTTGTTCATACGGGGATTGCGTTACGGGGGTTAATGGCAACGATGTTGCAAGATACATCGACTGTAATTGGTGTAGAAGATTTTTCAGATCTTGAATCTCAAAGTATTTGGCGAGCAAGCTGGGGCATAGATGGTGCTTTTAATCGCAATTATATTGATCGCACCACTTTGGCATATCGTAAACAAAATGAAAAAATTTCTTTTTTGAGCGGTGAAACGAGTGTGTCATGGAATGCCATTATGCAATGGGCGTTAACGCGTGACATGGGCCAGAATATTGTGCGCTTTGAAAATCGCATGTCATTTGGTCAGGTTGGAACCACATTTGGCGATTTGGAAAAGTCGGAAGATCAATTTGATGCCGATTTAACGTATGTGTATCGCACACGCAATTTTGTGGCTGAGCCTTATGGCTCTGTTGGGTATAGTACGGCAATTACAGCAACAGATGGGCAACGCCCCAAACTTGTGAAAAGCAGTACGGGTTTTTTGCGGCGGGTTAAGCGAGAGTTGTTGGTGAGCCTTGGTGCGCGCGCACAACGCGATTTAACTTTAAATGAAAATGATGTGGGTTTTGAAATTGGGTTGGATGTACGTCGAAAGTTTCATCAAAATGGTCAGGTGCGTTCACGCGTGCGCAGTTTTTTTGGTGTGACAGACAGACGGGTTATCTCTGTAGAAAATTACAATACACTAACAGTTCCACTCATGGGCGGTTTGAGTTTGTCGGCCCGCCAGAGCAATTTTTTGTATCGGGTAAATAAAATCAGAAACATACCCATTGATGGCATTGCGTTTCGTTGGGATTTAACCTTGGGGTTGGGGTATGATTTGGATTGGAAGTGGTATTGATCTTTTTAAGGTGTGCGCGGTTTTTTAAGCACTTTTTCATAAATGGAGTCAACAGCGGTTTGCAATAGGTTGAGTGCATTCTGCTGGCTGTCTAACTCTTGTTTGAGTGCCGATTCCATACCTTTTTGGGCTTGCTGAAGGCGGGTTTCTGTTTCTTTGATTTGCACTTGTAAACGATTGGCCTCGGCGGTTTTTGCGGCCAACTGTTCTTTGGTTTGTGTAAGTGTTTGTTGGGTTTTGTCAAGATTTTGCTGTGTTTGGTGGAGGTCTTGCTGAGTTTGTTGATGATTTTGTTGGGCCTGTTGCAAATTGGTTAAGGCTGTTTGCAGATCGCGTTTGACGGTGGTTAGGTTTTGTTTTTCTTCTTCCAAACGGGTTCGTGTCGTGGCGTGGGTGGCGCGTTCAGTGTTGAGACTGTCGAGATAAGCTTGGTGCGCAGCTGCCTCTTGGTCGCGTTGGGCTTGGGTGTTTTTGAGCTGTGTTTTGGTGTTGGTCAAGTCTTCGCGTGTGCGTGTGTGTTCGGCACGTTCTGTTTGCAAGTGGCCTCGGATTTCCATTTCGGATTGGGTTAATTCGGCTTTTTCATTGAGCTGTGCCATAATGCGTTCGGTTTGTTGTCCGAGCTTGTCCCTAAAGGTATTGAGTTCTTGGTTGAGACGTGTTTGCGTGCTTTCAAGCGCATTTTTTTGTTGTGTGAGAGCGGTTTGTAAAACAATAAAAATGAGTGCAGCTGAAACAACACTCACATAGCCGCCCAGCGCTAAAAAATGTTTGTCTTGCAGCGGTTGGACCCATTTGAGCAGAGCAAAAACACCCCCCCAAATAAGCAGGAGTGCGACCAAGATAACGATGAGGATGATGGACATAAAAAGCCTTTTGATGCGTGAAGTCTGAAGTGGTAATGGGCTATTTTTTTAACACGGCCAAAATAGGTTGCCCGCGTAATGTGGGTTCTGTAAAGGTGATGGCAAAGGCCCCATTGGATTGTTGCAAATCGTACTCTTTGCCTTTGTCGAGTTTGCCATGGCGATCTGCAAGGGCTTCTAACGCTCCTTGTAAAGAGAAGGGCGTGTTGAGCGAAACGCGATACACACCATTGGGCAAGTCACCATTGCTGACTTCGGGAAAGTTGATGATGCGATAGTCTTTGCTAAAAAGAGCTGGTCGCCACGCTTTGAGATAACCAGCTTGCTTGAGCGCATCTTCCGTGCCGACATACAACAAGACCGAATTCATGGTTTCTTTCATTTGCTCAACCTGTTTCATCGCGACTTCGAGGTTGCTCTCCAATCGACCAATGCGAACCGTTTTGGTATAGAGTTGGTCGTTTAGACTGTCCATTTGAGATTTCATTACAGCAACCTGTGCCAGAGCTTTTTCTTTGTCTGCTACTGCGATATCTTTTTCGGCACGAACCTGCTGAATTTCTGTAGACAGTTTGCGATTGAGTTCGCGTTGTTCGGAATACAATTTTTGGTATTCTCTGAGTTCGCCCGTGACGCGTTGCAAGGCACTAACCAGGGTTTTGTTAGACGTCTGTGCGGTATCAAGTTGGGTGCGAATGAGGTCTATGCGGTTATTGAGACCATCGACAACGTTGGTGAGCGAATCGACCTGGCCCGTGTACATTGAAATTTCTTGTTCCATTTGTAAGACAAGTGGGTCTACTTCGGGTGTTTTGGGTAGGAAGGCAAATATGATTATGGCCAAGGAAACCGCTGCAATGCCTACGCCGATGATGATGTTTTTTTTGTTCATGTTACAAATCTCCACGGGTAAAGTGATGCATACAAAATGGCAGGGAGTAAGACAATAATATGGTATTTTAAGTGAATGACAACATAAAAAATAAAATAATATGGTTTGGTGTTCAAGCATTGTCGTGATGTTACATTGTGTGGTGGTTGGTTGCAGACCATCCTAATGATTGTTGATGAAAATTTTGAACAAAGAGGGTTTTGATGGCAGATATGGGGCATAGCGGTGGGCACGGTTTTGGAACAGCACCTGTGTTTTTGGCGGCGATTTGCACAATTTTGGGTGCTGTTTTGTATTTGCGCTTTGGATATGGAGTGGCTCACGCGGGATTAGGTGGGGTGTTGTTGATTGTGTTGATTGGGCATTGTATTACGATACCTACAGCACTGGCGGTTTCTGAAATTGCAACCAACATTAAGGTAGAAGGGGGGGGCGAATATTTCATTATCAGCCGGTCTTTTGGCACGACGATTGGCGCAGCAATTGGCATTTCGTTGTATTTGTCGCAAGCTGTTTCTGTGGCCTTTTATATGATTGCATTTGCCGAAGCTTTTCGCCCGCTGTTTCCTTGGATACAAGAACAAATTGGCTGGCTTCCTGACCCGCGTATGATCAGTTTGCCAGCCACATTGTTTCTTATTGGGTTGATGTTGACCAAAGGTGCCGACTTGGGGGTTAAAGCATTGTGGGGGGTGGCGGTTATTTTGGCCATCTCTCTCACGTTATTTTTCTTTGGGAATACGCCAGATAGCCGACCTTTAAGTGGTATTGATTTTACGGCTATTTTGAGTAATCACGATGATTTTGCAACGGTGTTTGCCATCGTGTTTCCGGCATTTACAGGGATGACGGCTGGTGTTGGTTTGTCGGGTGATTTGGCCAACCCCAGAAAGTCGATTCCTTTGGGTACTTTGGCGGCCACACTGGTGGGCATGGTGATGTATGTGTTGGTCACCATTAAATTGCATTTGAGTGCCACACCCGAGGCAATGGCGGCCAATCCGTTGATTATGGCAGACATTGCCATTTGGGGGCCCATTATTCCAATTGGTTTGGGTGCCGCCACATTGTCTTCAGCTGTGGGTTCGCTTTTGATTGCACCTCGCACCTTGCAGGCCTTGGCCAATGATCGGGTTTTTCCTGCGGGGAATGGTTTTTTGTCTCAAGGCAGAGGAGCGGCGAATGAACCTTCAAATGCGACACTGGTTTCGGGGACGTTGGCTGTGATTTTTGTTGCGATGGGTGATGTGGATTTTGTTGCACAAATTATCAGTATGTTTTTTATGGTAACATATGGGGCGTTGTGTGGCATTTCGTTTTTGGAGCACTTTGCAGGCAATCCATCTTACCGGCCTTCGTTTCGGTCTAAGTGGTATTTGTCATTGGCTGGATCGGTTTTGTGTTTTGTGATGATGTTTCAAATGTCGGTGGTTTATGCGATTTTGGCTTTGTGTGTGATGTTGGCCATTTATTGGGGTGTGCGCAGTACCCAAAAAGAAGCACGGGGTTTGGCCTCTATTTTTCAAGGGGTCAGTTTTCAACTGACGCGTTGGTTGCAAATCTTTTTACAACGCAACAGCATGACCTTTCAAGAGTTTAGTTGGCGCCCCTCCTTTATTGCCATTTCTCGGCACACGACCGAACGGTTGGCCCCTTTTGAATTATTAAAATGGTTTTCTTATCAACAGGGTTTTGGCACTTTTATCCACTATGCTGAAGGATATTTGTCTCGTGAAAAAGTAGAAGACACACAGCGTATTTTGTCGCATATGATTTCACAAACAGAGGCAAGTGGTTCGGGTATATTTGTAGATACGATGGTTTCACCTTCTTTTGTTACTGCACTGGCGCAAAGCATCCAGATGCCAGGGGTATCGGGTTTGGATAACAACAGTGTGTTGTTTGAATTTGATCGGGCTCATGTAGAAGAAGTGGAAGAGGTTGTGAAGGGATGTTTGTTGGTAGGTGGTTTGGGTTATAATACATGCGTGTTGCGTGCAACCGAACATCATTTTGGATATAAACAACGGCTTCATGTTTGGCTGACGCGATATGATGATGCCAATGCCAATTTGATGATCTTGCTGGCGT
Source organism: Candidatus Latescibacterota bacterium (assembly GCA_038279365.1). Taxonomy (GTDB): domain Bacteria; phylum Latescibacterota; class UBA2968; order UBA2968; family UBA2968; genus JABIFK01. The sequence continues at coordinate 13,939 of JAYODI010000041.1, forward strand.
ATATTATTTTGGGGCATCCCGATTGGAAAAATGCGGAGATTACCATTTTTGTAACGGTGCCTTCTGATCTGTTACATGAGCAAGTGGCCGATTTGAATGAACGTATTGCTTCGGGGCGGTTGCCCATTTCTGCGCGCAACGTACGACCATTGGCGGCGGATGATGATGTGGCATTGGGGGCACAAGTGGCCGAACATTCTGGCAATGCCGACCTGGTGGTGGTGGGATACAATTTGGATTTGTTGGAACACAAGGGGGCCGATATGTTTACGGCCTATAACGTACCGGCGGATGTTTTGTTTGTGAATGCCCAAGAGGAGATTGTTATTTCATGACGTCTTCTTTAGAAGCACCTTCTGTTTCTTCTCAAAATTCTGTTGCAGCGGTTTTGTTGGTGGGAATTGCTGCAGGTTTTTTGCTGTGTGGTTATGAGTTGGTGCGCAGTGTGTCTGTATCTCTTTTTATAGATACCTATGGCGCACATCGGTTGCCCATTGTGATGGCCTTGTCTCCTGTGGGGCTTTTTGTGATGTTGTGGGGATATGGCAAGTTGCTTTCGGCTAAAGGCACGCGCAACACGTTGTTGATCACGACGGTTCTTTCGGGGGCGGGGATTTTGGCCAGTTATTTTGCCATTGTGTCCAACTGGTCGATTGCGTTGGGTGTTCTTTATATCTTGCGTGAAGCGTATATTGTTTTAATCATTGAGCAATATTGGTCTTTTATCAACAGCACACTTAATGACAAACAAGCTCAAAAACTCAATGGGCCGATTTGTGGCATTGCATCTGTTGGGGCAATTTGTGGTGGGCTTTTGGTGGGTTTTTTGGCACAGCGTTTGGGCAGTGACACTTTGTTGATATTTGCTGCCTTTTCTTTGATTCCTGCAGCGGGTATGGCGTGGTGGGCATATGGATTGGGTGGCGAACCGAAGGATGAAGAAACGGGGCAGACTAAGGGCACATTGGCCTTGGGTTTGTTTGGGCAAAATCGCACTTTGATTTACTTGGCTTTGTTGATTACGGCAACGCAGGCTGTATCAACGGTTTTGGATTTGCGGTTTAGTGGTTTATTGGAAATGACCAAGCCTTTAAAAGATGAGCGCACGGCTTTTATGGGGCACTTTTATGCATTGCTCAATGGTTTGGCATTTGTGTTTCAATTTGTTGTGGCTCCGCTCCTTTTGCGATTTTTGTCTTTGCGAAGCGTACATCTCCTGATGCCAGCCGTGCATTTGCTCACATGTTCTGTGTTGTTGGTTTACCCCACATTGTTTACTGGGGCACTTGCTTATTTGGTGTTTAAGGTTGTAGACTATTCGGTTTTTCGTGCCAGTAAAGAAATTTTATATATCCCCTTGTCTTTTGATGCGCGCTACCGTGCCAAAGAAGTCATTGATGCTTTTGTGTATCGCGGTGCCAAAGGTGCGTTGTCTGGGATTTTTGCAATGTTGGGGGCGGTGTTTGGACGGTTACCAGGCTTTTTTTATCCGGGAGTTGCATTGGGAATGATTGTGATTTGGGGTGGTTTGGGATATGGTTTGACGACACCGCAAGAAGAAACGACGGAGTAGGTTGTTGCATAAATGATGCATTTCATGATTTGACTGTGGTGTCATGTGTGATGGGTGAAAACATTGTTTTTTAGAGGTGAAGATCAAAATGAGTTCTCGAAAAGGCATTTGGGTTGGTGTGGGTGTTTTGGTGTTTATGATGATCTTGCTGATGGGTTTGAAGCTCTATTTCCATTCAGACCGTTTACGGGCATTGCTTATCCCTCAGATGTCTCAAGCGCTGAAGCGCTCTGTTGTGCTTGAAGATGTGGGGTTGGGATTTTGGGGTGGTGTGCATGTGTCGGTGTTAGGACTACAAGTTGCAGAGCGCTCAGGGTTTGGAAATCAACCTTTTTTGCGTGTGGATGAAGCAGATATCTTTGTCGATTTTTGGCCTTTGTTACGGGGGAATGTGGTTATTCAAAAAATAGACTTGGTTGCCCCTCAAATATCTGTGGTGATCCTGGAAAATGGCGATGCGAATTATGCAGATTTGTCTCAAAGCTCGGAAGAGGGCTCTGGTGACAAAACTGCTTTTTTTGTGCACGATGTGGTTATTGCTGACGGTACCATTTTGTATGCCGATTTGGGTAAAAAAACAAATATCCAACTTGCGGATATTGATTATACACTTGTAATGACGCAAGCAGAAACGGGTGGGCATTTTAAGGGTGATTTGTCTATTGGTCGTGTGGGGTGGCAACAAGAAGGACAACGTGACACATTGGACACTGGGGTATTGCGTTTGACACATCAGTTGTACTTAGAGGATGATGTTTGGACTGTAAGTGCTTTGGGGGTGAATTGGGCAGGATTAACAGTGACGGCATCTGGGCAGGTAAAAGTGCTTGAAACGGGTTTGGACTTGGATTTGAAGATTGAAGAACCGGGGTTAAATTTAGGAACCACGAAGTTGCGTGAGCTTGCCCAATTGCCTCTTGATATAACAGGGAACGCTTCGTTGAACATGCATGTAAGTGGTTTGTTAAATGTGGATAATGTCCCTTCACAATATCCCGACGTAGATGGTCACATGTTGTTGTCGGGTGTGACTGTTTCTGGTGAAGGATTACAAGAAACGCATATTGATACAGCCACATTGAACTTAACGGGTGGTGTGTTGTTGTTGGAGAGGTTGAATGGAAAAGCTTTGGGTGGGCAATTTTCAGTTTCAGGTCGTGTGTCACCTATATGGCCGCCTCTTGTGGATAAACGGTTGGCTGTGACCATCGATGCCCAAACGGATGTATTAAAACTTGCTGAAAATGAGAAGCAAGCATCTTCAACACAAGAACAAGCATCTTCTGCTGATGGTATCGTGAATGGGTTGCGGATGTTGGATGCGCGTTTGTCTGTGAAAATAGGTCATTTGTCTATGACGGGTTTGGATGCCCGCGAGATTGAAACGCATATAACGCTTACAGATGGGCAACTTAATGTTGGTGTGTTGCAAGGAAAAGTGTATGGTGGTTCGGTGCGTGTTGCGGGTGTATTGGATGTGCGATCTCATCACAAACAGTTTCCTGTTGAGCTGGTTACAACCGCAAATAATCTACAACTCAAACCTTTGTTCGGCACAACTGACACCGAGGTTGATGGCCAGTTGGCGGTTGATTTGCGTACCCAGGGTTTTTTGGATGCAACCTTAAATCCTGTATTTCAAAAGGGCAAGTATTCTGTGTTGGGCAACGCATCGTTACAAAATGGCCTACTCAAAACACCTGAGTTGTTGGTACCTGTTGATTCTCTTGCCATGTCGGTTGCATTTGTGCAAGGCAATGTGTTTCGCATTGGGCGGTTGGTGGCACGTGCGGGTGAAAGCGATCTTACTCTGACGGGGCGTATGGACGGACTTTTGGATTATGTTCTTGATGCCCAATCAAAGGTGCGACCCTATGCTGTGGCCCGCGTTGAGGCGCGTGTGTTAAATTTAGATGCCCTGTTTCCCGTGACCATGCCCACAGACGGTGATCAGACCTCGGGACTGCTTACGGGTATACGTTTGGCTGATGGACGTTTGGATGTTGCCATTGGGTCTTTGGTGAGTGACAGCACACGTTATACGGACTTTAAGGCCATTGCTGTTGCACAACATGGTATTTTGCAAGTAGATAGTATTCGGGCCAATACATTGGGTGGTGTGATGGTGGCACAAGCCGAAATAGATGGCAGGTTGAAAGGGTTGGTACCCGTGCGTGCAACGGCATCTTTGTCGCGCATTCAGGCAGAACGCTTTTTGCAAGGGTATATGCGTTGGCCCATTCCTATGTTTGGGCAGTTGGGCGTGTCGGTAAAAGTGGAAGGCCAAATGGACTCGACCTTGACGCTTATTGAAAAAACCATTCGCGCCGATGGAGAGGCTCGCTTGGATGATGGGCGTGTGGTCAATTGGCCTTGGTTGCAAACGGCATCGGGGTTTGTGCCAAACTTACAATTCTTGAGTTTTTCAGACATGCCCTTAAAGTCTTTGATTGCACCATTTAAAATGGATGATGGGCGTGTCTTTTTAAACCAAATGGGTTTTCAGTCGGGGGATGTGGGTTTTCAGTTGGTGGGATCTGCGGGGATTGATGGTTCATTGGATATGGTTGTTGATGCCGATCTGCCAGTTTCGCGTTTGAACGTATCGGGCTTGGGGGTGGACAAACTGGTGGGGGCAAATCTGAAGCCCGATGCACGTATGCCTTTGCGCATCCAAATTGGGGGAACATCAGACAAGCCCCAAATAGATGCCAAGTTGCAACCCAAAGCGCAAAAGGCATTGGAAGCCCAGTCGGAGGAAATAAAAGACAAAGTAAAAGATAAAACAAAGGGCTTGCTCAAATCTTTGTTTTAATTTCACGTTGGGAAAATTTATGAATGAGTTTTTTTTGTGTTTTGTACCGCTCTTTGTTGCGGTAGACCCCCCTGGGATTTTACCTCTGTTTCTGTCATTGACCACCGACGTAGAAAAGACACGCAAGCGTCGTATGATCCTCCAATCGGTATTAACAGCATCGGGCGTGGCGTTGGTATTTTTGTTTTTGGGCAAAGTGGTGTTGAAGTATTTGGGGATTACCATTGCCGACTTTATGATAGCGGGGGGGGCATTGTTGTTTGTGTTGTCACTCAATGATTTGTTGGCATCAGATAAACCGCAGCGACGTGTGGCTTCTGAACATTTGGGTGCTGTGCCATTGGGGGTGCCATTAATTGTTGGGCCAGCTGTTTTAACAACGGCGATGTTGTTGGTAGACAAGCACGGTGTGTTGCCTGCAACAATTGCTGTCATTGCCAATATTTCTATTGCGGGTGGTGTTTTTTGGATGGCCGACGGGGTGATGCACATCTTGGGGCAAGCTGGGGCTAAGATTTTGTCGAAGTTGGCCAGTTTGCTGATGGCGGCAATTGCTGTGATGATGATTCGACATGGTATAACGATGCTGGTGAGCCCCTGAAAGGTGAAATTTTACTGAATAATAAGGATCGGCAAAAATTAGATAGAGTGGGCACGTTACACGGGTTTTGTTGGGTCATTGTTGTGCTGTCTATTTGTTTAACTTTTGCTGCCTGGTATTCTTCTAATTTAGTAATTTTATTTTTGTAAACTTTTTTTAAAAAACAGAAAAAAACACCTTAAAGGGAAGGAGTTGCCGTATTTTATGATTCCATTCATCTTGTGCGCACTTGTATAACTTGTTGAAATACTGGGCTTTGAGGAGGATTGGTCTTTTTGGCCTATGGTTTGCTACCTCTCCTGATATGAACGGAATTGATTCATTACATTATTGCGAGGAGATGTGTTGATGGCAGACCACCCCATGTTTATGTCGGATGCCCCTGTTCAAGTTCCAACCTTTATGACACAAGTTCGGGATGATTTAAAACGCAAAAAAGAATTGCTTGCTGCTGCATGTCGGTGTTTGGCCGATGAGCGCTCGTATCGTTTTTTTTGTCATTTGTCATCTGTTGCCGACTTGCCCGATGAAGAAAGGCTTTTGTTGTTGGATCAACTTGAAACGATAGCCGATTATACAGAGCATGAGGTGGGTGCAATTCGGCGGTTGGTTTTGGGAGATGGTGCCAAAGCCTTTAAAGATTTGGTTGACTTGGTGCGTGATATTCGTGTGGATCAAGAGATTGCGTGTATGTTAAAATAAATATTCAAAAAATGGCTTTGTTGCTGGGCGAAAAGGAGATTGCTTTTAAGCAGTCTCCTTCTTTTATTATGTACTCTGATATGTTGGCTTGGACACACAAGTGAATGGGAGATGAAAGATGTTAACTGGAGAACAAGTGGCAACATTTAATGAGATGGGTTATTTAAATGGGGGCATGGTCTTAGACGATGCGCAAGTAGAGGTTTTGCGAGAAGAGCTTGATCGGGTTATTGCCGATAAAGATCGCAAAGATGTGCGCCAGCCCGTTTTGTTGCGCAATTTACGAGGCGATGACAAGGCACCCGTGTGGCAAATTGTGAATATTTGGGAGGCCAGTGAACCGTTTCGCGTGTTACATTCGAATCCAAAGATATTAGAAGATATGGCACAACTGACCCAAGCTGAAGAATTGCGTATTTGGCACGATCAAATTCAGTATAAACCTGCTGAAATTGGGGGTACAACAAACTGGCATCAAGATGCGCCTCTTTGGCCCATTATTCGCCCGATGACGGAGGTGAGTGCTTGGGTGGCGTTGGATGATGTGGATGTGGAGAATGGTTGTATGAGTATGGTACCAGGGTCTCATCAATGGGGCAATCAAATGGATTTTATTCGGTCGTTGGAAAATTATAATGCTATGCCAGCTTCATTTGAAGGTCACCCTGTATCTGTGATGCCTTGCCCCGTCAAAAAAGGTGAGGTACATTATCATCACGCTTTGACGTGGCACGGTTCACACGATAATAAAAGCAAACGCCCTCGGCGAGCCATTGCCATTCATTATATGACACACGAGACACGGTATGAAGCCAGTGGCGAACATGCCATGAAGCCGTTTGTAAACGTGGCTGACGGCGAAATTTTGCGAGGTGAGCATTTTCCAACGGTATGGAAGAAAAATTGATGTTTTGGTGATAGAAGATATAAAAAAGCGAGGCGTGAAAAATCATGCCTCGCTTTTTTGTTTGTTGTGACGGATCTATAACTTCCGATCTTTCAAAGGCATTGCATAGTGAATTTGTCTGGCGACTTCTGTAAACCCAGATCGTGGGTAAAAATTTTGACCAATTTCATTTTGATCTAAGGTTTCTATTTTGGCAACCGACATGCCCTGTTCTTCAAAGTAGTCGAACGCCGCTTTCATAAGTGCTTTACCCGCGCCTTTGCCTCTGCACTCGGGCAAGACCGATAGGTTGGGTATTTGCCCAATTTTGCTGTCGTGGTCGATGCGGGTAGATATGTAGCCCATTACTTTGCCATTTTCTTCAAAAACAAAGACGCCGTCGGGGTTGGCCGATACATCGGCATCAACGTGTTTGGCTTTTCGGGCGCGCCAATCGGTTTCGGCAAATTGGCCAAACTTTTTTTCGATGTTGTGATCAATGGACACACCTTCAAAGCAAATCACCGTAATTTCTTTGAGGGCTTCAAGATCTTCAGGGCGATACGTGCGAATCAATGGATACTCCTTTTCAGGCAATGACAAGAAAGCAGTGGTAGATCCGTGTTTATGAAAGGGTAGATACATTTTTTATTGCGACATGATTTCTTTGGCAGATGCCTTTTCAAGATCGGCAAGCTTGGCCACTCTGCGGCGAAAATGTTCTTCGGTGCTGAATGTGGCGTTTAAGAATGCATCGAGTATTTCTTCAACCAATTTGATGCCCACAATTTGTGCACCCAAGCAAAGCAAGTTGACGTTGTCGTGTTCCACACATTGGTGGGCGCAATAGGTGTCGTGACATAAGGCGGCACGAATATTGGGAAATTTGTTGCCGGCAATACACGCGCCAACGCCTGTGCCACATACAAGAATGCCCCGTTCGGCCCGATTAAACCGCACTTCGTCACAGACGAGTTTGGCGATGTCGGGAAAGTCTACAGGCTCGGTGCTGTGGGTGCCAAAGTCTGTGACTTCGTGACCGCGTTTTTTGAGCATGTCAATGACGGGGCTTTTGAGTGGGTAACCCGCATGGTCACCGCCAATGGCAAGTTTCATAATCGTTTCCTTTTTTTATGCACCGTAATACACATCAACGGCAATATCGTTGAGTGATTGTTTGACCTGATGGGCTATTTGATCGACTTCCTGGTTGGTGAGCGGTTCCACAAAAGATTCGGCGGGGCGGCGTGCAACGGTGTAGACTTGAACGGCTTTGAGTGCGCCGCCTTTTTGTTGTATGTTGCGAAGGATCTGGCAGTAGGCGTCAATTTCATCTGTTGATGGGGCTTGCCCTTGAATACGCATAAAGAGGCTTTGAATGACAATGGGCCAGCGTTGGGCTGCTAAATTTAAGTTTTCAACAACGGTGTCAAAGCCCACTTTGGTGCGTTCAACCAGGTTGTAATATTCTGAAGTGCCGGCATCAAGTTTGGCCCAAATTTCGCCATTGTTTTGGTGCATGTTTTCAAGGGCTTCCAAAACATTGGGGCGATGGAAGCGTGTGGCATTGGTAATGACGATGAGTTTGACATCGGGTAATTGGAGGTCGGTTTTGATTTGGGCCGCCAAGTTGACCACACTGCCAAATTGAGGATAGGTGGTGGGTTCGCCATCTCCAGAAAATGCAATGTCGTTGATGCGTTTGAGGGTGTCGGGAATATCTTTGAAATTGGGATGGTTGAACAATATGCCCGATTGGGCATCTTCTATCAGGTTGCGCAATTCTGTTTCGAGAAGTGCAAGGTCTACGGTGCGATATTGGGGGGCAACGGTGCGATCAACTTGGCAATAAATACAATCGAAGTTGCAAATTTTATCGGGGTTGAGATTCACACCCACCGAAAGACCGCGTGAGCGGCGAGAAATGACAGGGTAGACATATCGGTTTTTTTCAAAGACACGAGGATGAGAGGTGATGGCGCGTTTAAAGGCGTTGTTCGAGGTCATTTTTAAGCATCATTTCTTTTGTGGAGCGGATCGTGGGGGTGTGACAATGAGCGTAGTATAGGGTGTAGAATGTGCGTTGTCAATATTTAGTGGGGTGTGTGTTTTTTTCTTTGTGTTATTTTTTGAGATGTTCCATTATATCTTAAACTTTTAAAGGGGTTTAGACGTCCAAGATAAGACACGACGGATATGGGCAAGGGGGAATGATTTCAGGATATAAGGAGAGAGTATGGTACGTTGGTTTTTAATTTTGATTGTCATCTTGCTGTCTGCACGAGCACATGCCTCGGTCGATTCTTTGCTTGTGGCGGCGCAGGACACCTTATTGAATGAAGAGGTGCGTATTGATTTGCTCAAGGCAGCTATCAAAGAAGATGAGACTGGTCGTGCAATGCACGCATTGGGGCGGTTGTATATGGCGCTTGGAGGTGTGTCGCGGGTGCACAGTGCCGAACGGTGGCTGAAGCGCGCGATGGACAAAGAGCGAGATAATGGCACGTATTTGGCTTCTTTGGCGGAGTATTTTTGGCGCATTGGGCGACGCACCACTGCCATTGAATATGCCCGACGGGGGGTGGATCGCGATCCCAATAACATATTGCCGCTTTATTGGGCAGCACGTTTTGAAATGTGGCAAATGACACGCACCTTAGATACGGAGCAGGTAGACTATAACTATGGCGATGATCCTCGGGTCACACAGGTGACGTTTAGTTTGGAAAAATATGGCATTGAAGCCCGCGATGCGGCCATTGGGTATTTGACCCGTGCCATTGCTTTGGACCCCGATTATTGGCCCATACACCATTTGTTGGGGTTGGTGTATTTTGAAGGGCGAAAACCACTTGAGTTGATTGGGTTGTTTGAAGATTATGTGAAGCGCCATCCCAATAATACCAATGCCCATTTTTTCTTGGGTTTGGGGTATCAATCACAAGACAATTTGCAACAGGCTTTTGCGCAGTATCAGACGGGTTTAAAATTGATGTCGCCAAAAGATCAAAAATTTATGATGAGTGTGTTTGTCTTGGCCGACCCCGATTCATCTGCGCCAAACATTGATGCCATTCGCAAATTTTGGACAGGGCGCGATCCATTGTATTTAACCGAGTATAACGAGCGGTTGTTGGAACACGCGCGTCGGGTGGCCTATGCCGATTTGCGTTTTGGTGATCCTTTAAAAGACATTTCGGGTTGGTACACCGATAAGGGCCAAGCATACATTCGCTATGGGCACCCCATTGCAGTTGTTGCGCATCCGGCAGGGTTTGCCACGGGTGCCGATTTGCCAGGGTTTATGCAAGACTATTTGGCGCGTGCGTCACAGTGGGAATCGATGTCTAAAAATTATACCCATCGTCAAGAGTTGTGGCGCTACGATGGGTTTACACTCATTTTCGAAAATACCGATACACGTGATTATTGGCAGTATCGCATTGGCTGGTTAGACAGCGAGGTCAATCCGTTGGCGTTTGATACATTTATTGAATACAAACCCGAACATTTTACCGATCCGTATAAGATGAAGCGTTATATTGCCCCTCACCAATTGGCACAGTTTCGGGGTGAAAATGGCAAGTCGCGTGTCGAAATGTATTATGGGTTACCCGTTGAAGAACTGGCCTCTCAAGAGGATCGCCCAGGTTTGCGTACTGTGGAACTCAAACAAGGTATTTTTCTTTTTGATGCCAATTGGGATACGCTCAAGCGTGAGATTATGAAGGTGAACAAATTGCCTTTTATGCGTTACGATGCTTTGCAAGCGGGGTATGTATTTTCGGGTGATCGATTGGAGTTACATCCAGGCCGGCATTATTTGGCGGCAGAGATTCAAGATGTGTCTACCCAATCATTGGGTACGTTTCGCGACACATTGGATGTGCGTTCTTTTGGAGGTGATGCGTTAAATGTAAGTGATTTGTTGATCGCGCGTCGGGTGGTAGAACGCGAAAATCGCCCCTTGGGACGTGACCGTTTTTTGGTGTTGTCCAATCCACTCAAGCAATATGAACGCGGTGGGCAAGTGGTGGTGTATTTTGAGGTGTATAATTTGTTGCGCAATGAATTTGGTGCCACGCATTATGAGCTCACATTTCAGGTGCGTGCCTTAAATGATGCGGGCGATTTAGAAGATGCCGAGTGGGCAACGGCTGTGTCTTATGATCAACGTGGCAATCGCGATTGGGAGCCGCTGTACTTGGCATTGGAACTCGACAAAATCATGCCAGGTCCCAAAGCATTGCGCGTGCTGGTGAAAGATTTACAAAGTGAACAAACAACACTGGCCCTCGCAGCCTTTCGCGTGATGTGGTAAGTCATAACGATACCCAATCATCATGGTTTGGTGGATCTTTTGACCTTGAGTCCGAAGGACTTCTCAATCATTGCATAGGAATTATGGATGTTGAAAAATTACTTCGGTCATTGCTCGATCAACCGCACCGGAATAAATTCCGGTGCTATTTTAGGGAAAAGTCCTTTGGACTAAGAATCAAAAACGCTATCAAATCGTTGCCGGTTTATTTAAACAATTTCCATTATTCCAATGCTGTTTGTCCCCATCATCGCACAGTGATCATTTTGTTAAGCCTTTGATCTTGAGTCCGAAGGACTTCTCAAGCATAGCACTGGAATTTATTCCTGTGCGGTTTGTCGGGGCGATGACCAAAATCTTTTCGATCTTCATTATTCCTTTGCACATTTAAACCCTCACCACTTCCCAAGCATCCTATTTATAAAACGAGATGGAATCGAAAACGAGGAGGGGACATGACTTGGCGCATTTTTAAATCTGCTTTAATCATTGTAGGTATTTTGGGCGTTGATTCTTTGTTTGCCGCCGAATCGAACAAAGTAGATTCTCTTTTTTCTGTGGCAACTGAAACGTTGAATGAAGGGGATATCCAAAAGAGTGTGGCCGCATTTAAGCGTGTTTTGCGAGAAGACAACAAATATGCCCCCGCTCATGCACAAATTGCGCGGTTGTATTTGCAAGAAGACACGCCCGATTCGCGTCGTTTGGCAGAGTATTCGACACGACAAGCGATCAACTGCGATCCAGAGAACCCGACCTATCAATTGCTGTTGGGCGATGTGATGTTGTTTCGTGGGTTTCGCCACAATGCAGGTGAACACTATGACAAAATTTTGGCCCAGTTCCCCAATTCGGCAGAAGTTGCATTAACGGCTGGCCGAAATGCTTTAATTGAATTTATGATGACCAAAGATCGCGGCGTGATGATGGGGCCGGGGGCAACACGAGACTTTGCCGAAAAGGCGTGGGATCGAACGGTGATGTTGCTCGATAGGAGTTTGGCGCTTGATCCCATGGTTCGCGATGGCTATTACTTGCTGGGGTTGGTGAATTTGGAATATAAAAAACCAGTGGGTTTGTTGCAGGCCATGGGACGCTTGCTGAAGTATTTTCCCGAAGATAAAGATGCTTTGCTTTTTATGGCTTTGGCGTTTCAAGAGCGCGGTCAGTTCAATCGGGCCACAGCCTTGTATGAAGAAGCCCTGAAGCGCATGACATCTGCCGAACGCGAGATGATGGAAAATGTGGATGTCATTGCCTCCGAAGAAGAACGTTTGGCTTTGTCCGCTCACGCATCCAGCACAGATATGTGGGAAGACACACCCGAACACCGCAAGTTTTGGATTCAACGCGATCCGTTGTTGTTGACCGATTCAAATGAACGGCGATTAGAACATTATAAGCGCGTGTCGTATGCCAATTTGCGGTTTAGTGTGCCCTCTCGTGGTGAGGAAGGGTGGCAGACGGTAAGGGGGCAGACGTATATAAAATTTGGTCGTTATTTACACCGTTCTGCGGGAGCGTCCTTTTTATTTAGTGAGACGTGGTTTTACGAAGGGTTTCAATTTACGTTTAACAGTGCCAATGGGTTGGATAAATGGGGTTTTGCAGGGGATGTGGGCATGAGTAGTGCGCCAGATATTCTGGCCGATGCAGGGGGAAGTTTGGCGGGGTTAGACCCTGGTGCTGATCCTACCGTGTCTTTTTTTGCCACAAGAGGTTTTGGTGCTGACTTGAATCAAAGGGTTACACCCGCCCTGTTTGTGATGCGCGACAAAGAAGCATTTAAAAAACAACCGCCACGTTTTGTTGATCCGTTTACCAAACAAAAATACAGTTTGCCCCATTTAACCGCCGTTTTTCGCGAGCCCGATAGTGTGCGTGTGGAGTTGGCCTATGCGGTGCCGTTGGTGAAGTTGGATTATGCCGACAGTGTGCATTTAGATGATGGGCTGTTTGTTTTTGACAATGGGTGGAACGATGTGTATCGAAAAATATTTCGAGTGGAAAATGAAGTGCATGATTCGCAAACACATTTGGTACAAAAACGCACATTGCGATTTCCTTATGGCGATTATCATGTCATTGCTGAAGTGGGTGACCGGTTGGGCGGGTCTGTGGGCACCTTTCGTGAAGAGGGGCAATGGGCTGTGGTCGATACGGGTTTGGCAATGAGTGATTTGATGTTGGCCAGTCAAATTAAAATGGCAAATGGGTTTCCCGAAACACGTGAAGATTTGAATATCACGCCCAATCCGTTGCGCACCTTTTCGCGTGGCAAATCGGCTTTTGTTTATTTGGAACTTTATGATTTGAGCAAAGATGTTTTTGGGCGCACGCAGTATGAGATTTCTTATCGGATTGCAACCCCTCAAAAAGAAGAGGTTCACCCGGCCTTGTTTGATGCAATTGCATTGAATGAGTTACAAGGGCGGTTGGAGGTGATAAAAGAAGAAGTGGGTGATGCCGATTGGAGCAATTTCGATGCGCCAAACGTATCGGTGCGTTATGTGGTGCCTGAGCGTAACCGCTTGTCTGCATCTTTAGAACAACTGCGCCAAAAGGGTGAAAAGGGAGGCATGGTGATTTCATCGGAATATTCGGGCAACCAAGAAGACGATTTTACGTTTTTGGAGATCAATTTGGCCGATATGCCCATGGGCATTTACAAACTCACTGTAACAGCAACCGATGCCCAAACCAAACAGCAAGCAACCCGCAGCGAATTATTTCGCGTGATTCCATAAGCGTAAATATGGGTTAAGATTGCAATCGTTTGATTAATCTTTTGATCTTGAGTCCGCAGGACTTTCCCTATCATAGCATTGGAAACGCACGTTCAGCGAAGCTAATTTATTCCGGTGCGGTTTATTGGGCGATTATCAAAGTCATTTTTCAATCTCCATTTTTCTTGCGCGGTGCCTATCTGCCGTTTGCCGTTTCACTTTTGCCTTTCGCCTTTTTCCACCTGAGGATTTAAACCTTTACGATGTCTATCGCATCTCATACATTGATACCTTTTCCAGCTCCGCTTCTTAAGGTTGCGTCTATGTCAGACGATGTGGATACCCCCCCACAAGATGAAGTCCAGCGGTTGGTAGCCCAAGCTGCATCGGGAGATTCCCGAGCGTTTGAGATGCTCTATCGCTTGCACTTGGGGCGTGTGTATGCACTTTGTTTGCGCCTCACCAGACGGGAGGATCGCGCCGAAGAGCTGACACAGGCCGCTTTTATACGTGCGTGGGAAAAATTGGCGTCTTTTCGTGGTGAGAGTGCCTTTTCAACGTGGTTACATCGTTTAACGGTGAATGTGGTGTTCGAATTTCAGCGTTCTGATCAACGGCGTGCCGGCCGTATGGTGGGCACAGATGATGTGGCGACATTTGACCGAAAAGGTTATCAGCCCACACCAGGTATGAAAATTGATTTGGAACAGGCCATTGCACAATTGCCCGATCGGGCGCGAGAAGTCTTTGTTTTATATCAAGTAGAAGGTTATTCGCATGAAGAAATTGCCGATTTGACCCAAATGGCCATTGGGTCGTCTAAGGCACAGTTGCACAGAGCACGGCAACTTTTGCGGGAGATGTTGAACGCATGATACCTGACGATTTGAGACAAAAATTAAACGATTATGTCGATGGTGCATTGTCGGCAGACGACAAACGAAAAGTGGAAGCCCTTTTGGCCAAGAACTCAGAAGCGCAAGCCGAGGTGGCGTTTTTAAAGCAGTTGGCCCAAGATTGTGCCCAATTGCCACAGGTGATGGCGCCAAAACGCAATTTGTGGGCTGGTGTGGTCAATGGCATGGGGATGAGAGAAAAATTAAATGATTATGTTGATGATGTGTTGTCGGCAGATGAGAGGCGGGAAGTGGAAGCCCTTTTGGCCCATAACCCAGACGCACAAGCCGAGGTGGCGTTTTTAAGACAGTTGGCTCAAGATTGTGCCCAATTGCCACGGGTGATGGCGCCAAAGCATGATTTGTGGCCCAGTGTGGCTGATAAGGTGGTGCAAAAGCCTGTTTTGCCTTGGCGGCGTTGGGCAAGCTTTGCGGCTGCGGCTGTCTTGTTGGTGGCCGCTTCTTCTGCGATGACGGTTTTGTATATGAAACAATCTATGGGCATCCCCCAAGTGGCTGTTCAAGCCCCAAAAGAAACATCGCCTGCGTTGGCCGCTTTTCATGCTTCAGAGCAAAGTTATAGCACAGCCATTGCGCAGTTGACTGAGACTTTGTATCAACGGCGAGAGGCGTTGGCGCCAGAGACGGTTGTTGCCATTGAGACCAATTTGAAAGTGATTGACGAGGCCATTCGTGCTTCACGGTTGGCTTTAGATGCCGACCCGCATAATCAGGCGTCGGTACATACTATTTTGGCCATGTATAAGCGCAAGGTTGATTTGTTACAACAGATTGTTGGCTTGCCTCATGGTGGGTGATGGGATGTCTGCAATGAACGTATTTTGTTGGTTTGTTGTGTGATTGGCGATATAAAAGGGATATCTATGAAGTGGATATGGACATTGTTATTGGTGACGGTTGGGGCAACAAGTGTTTTTGCTCAGACGAATATTGATCGTCGTCAAACGGCATCGGCCAATGGATTTATCGATATTCAAGTGCCCAACGGATCTGTGCAGGTGGTGGGTTCGCCCAATTTGGAAGTGCATGTGCAAGGGCAAGTATTTGGTGGGACCATCCAGTTGTTGGGCAGTGATGAACTTACCACCTTACGTTTGCCTCAAGGACGTGCCCATCTCACCGTTTATGTACCCTTTAACAGCCGTGTGGAAATGCGAGGCGATTCGTTGGGTGTGACCGTGTCTGAAATGAAGGGGATTTTGCGTTTGCGCACGGTGCAAGGTTCGGTGCAGGTAAGTGATGAGCCCCGTGAAATTCAAGTGGATACACAAACCGGGCAGGTCGATTTGACGGTTTTAGGATCTCGGATAAACGTATCGTCTACACAAGGTGATGTGGTGTTGCGGCTCAAGCAAGCCGATGTCAATGTGTCTACCGTAAGTGGCAATGTGCAAGTAGATGGTGAGTTGGTGAATGGGCAGTTTCAGTCAGTGTCGGGCGATTTGTCGGTGATTGCAACTGCTTCGCGGGTGAATGTCTCTTCAAGCAGTGGTTCTGTGGCACTCACACTCAAGGGGGGCGAAGCCGATGTGTCTACCATGAGTGGTCATATTTTGGCTCAAGGTGATCGGTTTGTTCGGGGGATGTTTGAGTCCTATACGGGTCAAATTCAGTTTGAAAGTGGGCCTGAGAAAAACGGGCGTCTTCAGTTTAAAGCGCACGACGGCACGGTCGATTTGAATGTTCCAGGTACGAGCAATGACGTGGTGGTGTCTACACAAACGGGGGCGATTCATGTGCGAGGTGAAGATTTTGATCGGGGGTGGATTGAGTCGCGATCTGGGCGTGTGACATTTGAAGGCAATGTGAGTACTTCAGGGGCCTTGGATGTGCAAACAGATGGTTCTGTGGAATTGCTTTTGCCCGAAACGGTAGATGCCAGTTTTCGCATTGCAACAGAGGGTGGCACCATACAAAATGCATTTGGAATCTCACCCGATCAGGGCGCATTGGATTTTAAAACCGGAAAAGGCCAAGCTTGGATCAATGTGAAAAGCAGAGGCGATGTGTGGGTGCGTAAGCGTATTGTAGAACAACCCGAAAAACCGCGTAGTGAAGCCGATATTTTGTTTGATCAAGCGTTGGCATTGGGTGATGATGTGTCGGTTGATGATCGGTTGGATGCCTTTCGTAAGGTATTGCGTACAGACAGAACGTATGCCCCTGCCCATCATGCATTGGCCAAATTGTATATGATAAAAAACACGCCCACACACCGTCAGTGGGCACAGCGTGCCTTGCGAGAGGCGATGCGCTTAGACCCTGATCATGTGACCTACAATGTAACCATGGGCGATTTGATGTGGGCGCAAGGGTTTTGGTTTAATGCCGAGCAACAATATGAAAAGGTGTTGAAAATTGAGCCCCAAAATGCCCATGCGGCCTATAAAATTGGTCAACATAAATTAATCAATGCACTCAAATACAGCGATATGTCGTATTTGGATCAGACCAATAGTGGCGGCGATTCCCATTGGGGAGAGTGGAAAAAATGGAGTGAAAAAGATCGGGTGAGTGCCAAAGCTTATTTAAAGCAAAGCATTGCATCTGATCCTACGTATCGCGATGCCTATTATCATTTGGGGTTGCTGTATTTAGAAAGTGGACGACCCGATAGTTTTTTGGTGGTTTCTCAACAATTGCTCAAACAAGTACCCCAAGACAAAGATGCTTTATTGTTTGGGGGGTTGGGGGCCCAACGGTTAGGTAAAATGGATGTGGCTTTCGATTTTTATTCACGTGCTTTGGCGCAAATGTCACACGCTGAGCGCCAAATGATGGAATCGGTTGATCTGATCGCAACCGATGAAGAGCGCGCAGATATTGCGCGTAACAAAGACGGTTTAGATCGGTTTTGGCGGGCAAAAGATCCATTGTTTTTAACCGAATACAGCGAGCAACGATTAGAGCATTATGGCCGCATTGCTTATGCCAATTTGCGTTTTAGTCGCCCAGAGCGCCAAGTGGCGGGGTGGCAAACCGATATGGGCAAGGCTTACATCAAGTATGGCCATTTTTTAGCGCGCAATACCAAACGTGGCGATTATGCGTTTGACGCATCTGTGGATCAAATTGTGGCCAATGGCATCGACAGATCAATGGCTCCTCTTACCTTTGGTGCCCCCAGTGTAACACAACATAATTTTGCCAACCAACAGATCGAAACGTGGTTTTACGAAGATTTTCAATTGGCGTTTCAGGTGTCTGATGGGGTAACGGGTGATCGCATAAGCAAGGAGCCTTTGTTGGCTCGTTTTAGTGACCCTTACCAAGGGGTGAAATATCGTATGCCATTTCAGGCATCTGCCTTTCGCGAGCAAGACAGTGTGCGTATAGAACTGGCATATACATTGCCCAAATATAAGTTGGGTCAAGATGCTATGGGCCAGGTCGAATTGCAAGATGGCGTGTTTGTTTTTGATGAGGCTTGGCTAGCCACTTACCAAGATGTATCAACTGCTCGTATGATGTTGCCACCATCACAAGATTCAACGGTCTCTGCTTCTGACAGTTTGCGGCAAAATAATTTGTTGTCTATGCGTCAAATTCGAGTGCCTGCTGGTGTGTATCATGTGGTGGCCGAATCAAGGGATCCTGCGTCGGGTGCCATTGGCACTTTTCGTTTGTTGCGCAAATTTGGTTTTTCGGATACTTCATTGGCTGCAAGTGATTTGATGCTGGCCAGCCAGGTTGCTTCAGAAACGCCATTTCCCGAAGTTCGCAATGATTTAAACATTGTGCCGCAGCCCAATCGCACATTTTCTCAATCTGAACCGGTGTTTGTGTATTTGGAAATGTATAATTTGACGCGCAATAACTTTGGAAAAACCGATTATGCCATTGCCTATCGGGTCGGATCCCCCGATGAAAAAGAGATTGATCCGGCTTTGTTTATGCCTGTAGATTATGAAAAAGGCTATGTGACGTTTGACGTGGAAGACGAAAATAAATCACGGGCATCATTTACAGATCAAAGCTTTGAAAATAATTTGCAAACCTTTCAGGACGACCAGGATAAATCGCAGGTTGTTGAGGGCAACAAAGCACAAAATGAAGCATGGAACAATCAGATGTTTCAGCGGGGTTCCGAGGCGAACAAATATAGGGTTAAGTATGTGTTGCCCAAAAGTCGGTTTTCGGAGTCTTTACAAACAGTTGCCCGACAAGGCGTGCAGATGGAGACGGTGGTCACTGCCGAATACGAAGGGCAACGGCGCGATGATTTAACGTATTTGCAGGTTGATGTTTCCCAAGTGCCCACGGGGGTACATAAATTGAGTGTGCAAATTCAAGATCGCAACAGCGGTCATATCATTCATCGGTCGGTGTTGTTTCGCGTGATTGAGTAATCACAACGATGCCATAGGAGGTGCGTGATGGTTCGATTTGGTGTGATTTTTATTTTCACTATTACCTTATCTGTAAATGCTTTTGCTGATTCTGGTGGTGAAAGAAAAGTGCGTGCGTGGGGCGAGGGGCAATGGGCTGTGGTGGATATCAAAACCGTTACGGGCACAGTTATGATTTTAAGCCCAGTGATTGGGCGAGAGATTGATTTTGAAGAACGCAACCACTTTGCTGTGTTTGGGGGCGAAACAAAATACAACCGAAATCAAAATATATCGGTGCTTAAGACACCTGTAAGTGGGTTTCAGTCGGCGGTCTTTTTAAAGCTGTCAGAGAGTGTCTATGGTGTGCAAGTGACCTATCGAGACGAGGTGGGGCAACACCATCGGTTGTTGCCCATTAAGGACAATGGTGAGTTGATGAATATGCGCCGTTATTTTGAAACATTTGCGGGTGTTTCTGAAACCGATGATGCCTATCCTCAAGAGACAGATGAATCCGTTTCATTTGAGACGGTGCAGCCCCAATTTCAGTCACGTGAGCGTTTAAGCGGGCAGTTGGTTTTGGTGGGGGGCGAGAAGGTGAGAGGGGAGTTGTTGCCCATTATTGAGGCTCGGCAGATGCTTATTGATACAGAGAATGGGTTTCGTCGTATTGATGTAGATGCCATTCAACAAGTGGGCATTGGTGGGCGTGGTGGAAAAGGTATTTTCCAAAAGACTTTACAGAGCAGCATTTATTGGGGGCTTATGGGTGGGTTTACAGGGTTGATGTCGGGCACTTTTTATGAAGGTGCTTCGGCAAAAGAACAGATGTTATATGGTGCCATTGTTGGCGCAACTGTGGGTGGCGTATTTGGTTTGATTGACGGTTTGCTATCAATTCAACCCAGCAAAACGTTTCATTTGGGGAGTTTGGATCGTTCGTCTAAGCGCAGTTTGGAAATTTCTCCCACGCAGATTCGGTTGCGGTTTTAAGGGAAAAGGTTTGTCATCGGTAGCGGTGTAATGGTGGGGTGAAAACGGATATCGTGATCGAAATATGCAGAGGGAGGGACTTTCTAAAAATGATTCTGTGAGCACCAGTCCCATCATTCAATATCATGCCGCCGCACATCCCCCGGCACCAACATCCGAAAATCACCATCCAAAATATCCCTATTACATAAATGTGTTTTCACATCAATTGCAATCAGATCATCTCCCTGATGAATCTCAATATGTTTGGGAAGTACAAAACCCCCTGTTTGGTAATATTCAGACAACAGCCGTTTAGAAATCAGTTTGCCCTCAAGGTCAAAAATATAATCTTCAAGCAAGGTTGCCGAGCGACGGTCTATCACAAGCTTGCGTTTCCAATGTGTATAATTCAGTTCAAGAATCACTTGATTTGCCCCAGGCAAAAACTGAGTCACTTTGGTCAAGTCAAGTGGCGACACATTGGGTAAACCCAACACCGCATGGTTGAGGTTGTAATACGCCAAATTAACCCCCGTGAGTGCACGAAGCACCTTTTCGGGTTGTCCCACAAGATGGTTGTTATCTCGTGGCAGATATACCTCAAGCTTATTCTGATTGGCAACCGCCGTCATAATAGACACGCCAAAACTACCAATGTCGATACGCAACTGATCGGGTGCACGATATAAAAAACCCGCTCCGGCGCGGTTTTCCCGAATGCCATCCAACTTAAGTGTGATCTGTGCACGGGTTTGCAAACTGCGCAAACTGTCATACCGTGCGTCCATAATATGCAAGAGTTCTGCAGCAGTGGTATAAGGCACTGAGGTTGGCACATTGCCCGTGGTTGCACACCCCACCAACATCAGACAGAATATTGCCATACAAAAGCCCCCAAATCGCCCAATGAAAGGTGATGTGGAGGCTTTTTCTTTGATATATGATTTTAGATCTGCAAGCTGCAAGCTGCAACCTGTGACTTGCAACATATAACCCGTGACCGACCAACCCATTATTGAGCATCCGAAGTATTGGGGGCGTCGATAATTTTTTTCAGCTTGTTGCGGAGGGTTTCTTTTTCAGGGGCAAACTTGAGTGCCCGTTCATAATGGGTGCGTGCTCGCCTCAGGTCGCCAATGGCTTGGGCGGCATCACCGGCATGTTCGTGAATCACTTGCAAATTTTCATACAGGGCTGCCATTTGGCGTTCATTGTCGGGGTTGGCTTGTTTGAGCACTTCTTCTTCAACCGTTACAGCTTTCATCAGCCATTCCATGGCTTCGCGATATTTGCCCATTTGATAATAGACCCACCCAAGGCTGTCGAGATAGGCCCCATTTTGAGGGTCGGCTTTGACAGCTTTTTGGATGTATCGAATGGCTTCATTGAGGCGATCACCTCGTTCTGCCAGCATATATCCCAAATAATTGTTGGCACCTGCATGATCTGGAAAGAGTGAAAGCAAGCGCAAAAAGGCTTTTTCTGCCTGGTCTATTTGGCCGGCGCGTTCGTAACTATGGCCCAAATCAAACAAAACGTCAGGTCGGTTTTCCATTTTGTCTTTTAAGGGTTCTAAGAGGGCAATGGATTCTTGCCATTTTTGGTCACGCAAATACGTGCGGGCCAGAGCATAACGATATTCAGGTTGATCTGGGAGTGCTTTTGCGGCTTGTTTATAAATTTCTCTGGCGCGTGAAACATCATCGCGAAACAGATAAATCTGTGCCAAGTCGGTAACTATTTGTGGATAAAACTCAGAGGTCGCAGGCGCAAGTGCCAGCAATTCCTCTAACAAGTGTTGTGCGCCATCCCAATTTTGTTCGGCAATATGTGTGCGCGCAATGCCCAACCAATATTTGGCATTTTCATTTTCGGTGTTGGCCAAGTTAAAATATTTTCGGGCTTCTGCAGGGCGTTCGGTTTCTAAGAGCAATTGGGCCTTGTTTGCCAAATAGTCTTCGCGGGTGGGTTCATTGACCAATAAGCGATCTAAAATGGTTTCAACACGGTGATAAAATTCTATTTTGTCATTGCGCGTAACACCTGGGTCGTGAGCCATGTCGAGAAAAACTTGCCCCATCGTTTCTGCAAATGGGGTATCAAATGGTGTTTCAGACAACATGGCATTGAGTTGATGCTCCCAACGATAAATACGCACCAACTGCCCCCAAATACGTGCATTGGTACGGGTGATTTTGTTGTTGTCTTGTGCAACGGCTGAACGATACGTTTGGATAGCCGCTGTGGTGTCTTGGCGTTCGAATTGGAGGTCACCCAAACTGAGGTTGGCCTCAATGTTGCCGGGTTCTTCGGCCACAACACTTTGATAAATGGCCTCTGCACGTTTGGGGGCGTTAAATTGGGCGTAGTTTTTAGCGGCAATCATGCGTTGTGCATTGTCCAATTGTGGCAAAGCCGCAATGCGGTCCAGTGTTTGAATAACCTGTGGGGTTTGCCCACGCGCACTATAAATTTGCAACATTTGATCGTAGGCCTGAAGCGGGTTTGTGTCTTTTATCTGGACTATTTTTTGAAGCTGTTGCAAGGCCAAAGTGGTGTCTTTTTGCCCTTTCATGAGGCCATGATAGAGATACCAATAGTTTTGTACATTGTGCGGATCAATTTGGATGGCCCGTTGTGCGGGGTCAACGACGTCTAAAAATTGTTGGCGAGCTGTGAGATTACGTGCCAATGCACCATAAAGGGTGGCGGAAGTGGAGTCGTGTTGAATGGCAAATCGCAATGCATGAATGGCTTGATCTCTGTCGCCTTTCATTTCGGCCAATTTGGCAGCCACAAATGCATTGACCGCCTGAGGCGGCAACTGTGGGGCGGGTTTTTCAATGGGGCGCAGACCAATTTGGGGTTGTTGTGTTGCACACCCTGCTAAAAATAAAAGTATAAGCGTATACCGTTTTAAAATGGGCATGTATTTATCCTTTGGGTGGACGCACTTTGTTTTGTGGTTTTTCCATTCGCCAGATTAATTCACTGCGTCCAAAGTCGGTTTCTTGCGATTGCACAATAAGTTTAAGGAATTTGGTCTTTTCGTCAACAATAGGATTGCCTTGAAAGTCTCGTCCTGGAAAATAGAGTTGCAACAGTTTTTCATTGCCAACATAAGTCATGCGTGATGGGGCTTCGAGGTAAAAACGTTCTTTTTCTCCGGGGATGGGGCTAAAATATTGACCAAATACGTCGGTCACTTCAATTTCACGTCCCGGCACAGAAACTTCTACGGCCTCGAGTGGATAAAATGCACGGGCTTCGACTTGGCGCGGTTCATATCCCACACCGTCGGCATCTTCGAGAAAGATGATCCAACGGTTGAGGTCGAGGTATTTTTCATTAAAGGGTGTGTTGAGTTTGAGGCGCACTTGAATCATGTTTTCCATTTGATTTTGGACAACATATTCATCCCAAGTGGTCACATCAACACTGTCGGGTGCGTAGTTGGTTTTAAGCAGGTCAAATTCTGCTTTGCCCAAATCGGGCACCAACAATGTAGCAGAAATGAGCAGGGGCGATTTGACAATGCGTGCGCGTTCTGCTTGTGGCAATACGCGGGTTTGTAAGTCTGGAGAAGATGCAATATCGGGTGCATGTTGCAGGTCATCAATGGGCCGAAGAGTAGGTATAAACCCACGCGCCGTCCAAGTTTCTAACAATTGGGCATATGTCCACGTATTATTGGGTGTGGGTTGGCTGGGCAAGGTGATGCGATAGGCATGTTTTTCGCGCAAAAAATCTTTTATAACGGGTGAGTTAATGACATGATGATATGGGTGTTTGGCAATGGGATAATCGAGAATGTTGTCGTTGCCTTTGAGTAGCTTGTCCAGGTTTTTGTTTTGTTTTTCGTTAAATTGCGCCAACTCTTTGAGTGACGCAATGGTGGCATCAACACTGTCAAGGGTTGCTTTTCGCATGGTGCGCAATGTCTTAATACGTGGGATATGGCCTTGCCAAAGGGTGGCCTCGCATAGTTTTTTTGCACGAGTGATTTGATATCCAGCTATGATCGCTGTGAGTTTGGGGATATGGGTGGCTATGGTTTCTTGCTGTGTTGGTGTGGCTTTGAGGTGTTTGCTGAGTTTTTGCACATCAAACAAATCATCCAAGTCGGCAGCACTTAATGGGGCCGACAACAGTAGGAACAGCGCACAAAACACTATGTTTTTAATCAAACCCATACCACCGCTCCAGAAAATAAAATGTATGACGCGTGTCTTAAGTATGTCTTTTTACCATTATGTTGTCAACGTTTGAATAGACAAAAGGTTCTGTTTGGGAAACGGCATCAACATGTTGGTAAATGTTCAAGAACAGATCTTGAAGCTATGGTTCGTGATTTATTTCTCTAAGATCAGCTTACTGACCGTATCCCCCACGGGAATGGGGTATTCATGGCTAAAACAAGCGGTGCAATATTGGCGCCCAGCATTGGGGGCAACTTTAATCATCCCATTCAAAGAGAGATATCCCAAACTGTCTACGCCTAAGTGCTCACGAATTTCTTCAACAGATTTTTCACCCGCAATGAGTTCTTTGGAGGTTTGAAAGTCGATGCCATAAAAACACGGCGCAACAATGGGAGGGCATGAAATGCGCACATGAACTTGGTGGGCACCCGCTTCGCGAATCATGCGCACCAAGTGGCGCAAGGTGGTGCCACGCACAATGGAATCTTCAACAACAACCACACGTTTGCCATTGAGTACACCACGAACGGGGTTAAATTTGAGCCGTACTTTTGCCCCGCGATTGTCTTGCCCTGGGGTAATAAATGTGCGGCCCACATAGTGGTTTCTGATCAGGCCAATTTCGTGTTTGATGCCAGCTTCTTCGGCATATCCCATGGCGGCGGTGTTGCTGGAGTCTGGCACGGCAATGACAATGTCGGCTTCGGCTGGGTGTTCGATGGCCAACTGCCGACCCAGGTTGCGACGGGTTTTGTCTACGTTGTCGCCAAAAATGAGGCTGTCGGGGCGAGAAAAGTAAATGTATTCAAAAATGCAAAAGGCTTTTTTTTCAACTTCGGCAAATGTAAAGGTGCGCAAGCCATTTTCGTCGATGACTACGAGTTCGCCCGGTTCAATGTCGCGAATATACCGTGCAGAAATGATGTCTAAGGCACACGATTCGGATGCCACAACCCAGGCGTCGCCCAATTGCCCCAAGCACAAGGGGCGAAAGCCGTGGGGATCACGTGCTGCTAAGAGTTTGTTTTCGGTTGCAAAGACGAGTGAATACGCGCCTTCAATTTGTTTGAGGGCATCCGATACACGATTGGCTATTTGGGGTTCGGGTGAGCGGGCAATGAGGTGTAAAATGAGTTCGCTGTCTGTGGTGGTTTGAAAAATGGCACCGGTTTCTTGCATGTTTTTTCGCAAGACGGAGGTATTGGTCAAATTGCCGTTGTGTGCCACGGCAATATAACCATCTCGACATTCGGCCACAAAGGGCTGGGCATTAACAATGTTGTCTGATCCTGTTGTGGAATAGCGGTTGTGCCCAATGGCCAAATTGCCCGTTAAACGTATTATATCTTCGGGGTTTCCAAATACGTCTGAAACCTGTCCCATGCCTTTGTGGGTATAAATATGTGCCCCGTCCCCGCTTGTGATGCCACAACTTTCTTCACCGCGGTGCTGTAAGGCATGCAAACCCAATACGGTATGGGCAGCGGCTTCTGGGGTGCCATAGATGCCAAAGATACCACAATAATGTTTAACGTGTTGCTCCATGCAAAATCTCCTGACCGAAGCGTTGGCGTAATACGATGGATGGGGAATGGAATTAAAATCACAGGTCTGAAAGTCGCAAATCATTCGGTTTTTTTGACCTGTAGAATTGTGACCTCCTGCGATTTATCTACGTTTTCGACCTCTTCGTGTGCTTTTTTGGGCTGGGTGTGGCGTTCGTTTGCCTCCCCTTTTAGGTGGGCGTGTTCGCAATTTTCTGAGCGAAGCATGAGACGTCAGTTCAAAGTCGATGAGCAAGCGTTGGCGATCTACGCGGGCCAATTGCACTTCTACTGCATCACCGAGTTGATAGGTGGTGCCGGTGCGTTCCCCAATGAGTGCGCCTTGTATTTCTTGATAGACATAATAGTCGTCGTCCAGTGTTTTGACGTGTACGAGTCCTTCAATGAGAATGTCTTCTAATTCAATAAAAAATCCCATGGGGCGAACATCAATAATGGTTGCCGCAAAATGTTCGCCCACTTTGTCTTCAAGGTAAAGCACTTGCATGAGCTTAATGGCATCCCAATCGGCTTGTTGGGCCGCAATTTCGCGTTGAGTTGACAGATCACCAATGTCGGGCAACCGTTTGTTGCGGCGGGCGAGTCCTTCGGGTGTGCCCGTTTGGGTGATGGTTTCACGCACGATGCGGTGGGTAATCAGGTCAGGATAGCGCCGAATGGGAGAGGTGAAGTGGGTGTAGGTTTCACACGCCAAACCAAAGTGACCTATGTTTTTGGGTGTGTAGAGGGCTTTTTTCATGGACCGCAACAATCGGCTGTTGAGCACGCGCCCAATGCGTTCGCCTTGGAGCGATTCAAGAATGCGCTGAATATCCGATGGGCCCATGCGGTCGGGTCTGGGCAACCGATGGCCAAATGCGGCGGCCAGCATGGCAAAGTCGGCGAGTTTTTCTATGTCGGGCGATTCGTGAACCCGATAGAGAATGGGTATGCCTCGATCTGTCATATATTTGGCCACCACTTCATTGGCCAAGAGCATAAACTCTTCAATCAGGCGGTGGCTGTTGAGGCGTGGTGAGGGGCGAATGTCGATGGGGAACCCTTTGTCGTTGAGCACAATGTGGGGTTCGGGCAAGTCAAAGTCAATGGCACCGCGTTCATGTTTGTTTTTGGTGAGGTGCTGTCGCAATTTCTCCATCTTGAGCAGCATATCGGCAAAAGGATAGGCATTGGTATTGGGCGCGTCGGGGTGGTTGTCGAGCACGCGTTGCACGTTTTCATATGAAAGACGTTCGTGACTGCGCATAATGGTTTCGGCAATTTCGGTGTCAATGATGTCGCCATTGGGATGAATGTGCACAAACACACTTAAAGCAAGTCGGTCTTCATGGGGTCGCAAAGAACAAACCCCAGCAGACAAGTGCTCGGGTAACATCGGAATGACGCGATCTGGCAAATAGACGCTGGTGCCTCTGGCAAGTGCTTCGTGGTCAAGGGGGGATCCTTCCGTGACAAAATACGACACATCGGCTATGTGAATACCAAGCTGATAGGTGCCATCGGGCAAGACATCCAATGAAACCGCGTCGTCATGATCGCGTGCGTCATAGGGGTCTATGGTGACACATACAGTGTCTCGAATGTCACGTCTTTTGGCAATTTCTTCTGCGGGAATGGTGTTGGGTATGGCTTGGGCGGCTTCTTCAACATGGGAGGGGAATTCAAGGGGCAAGCCGTGTTTTTTGATGAGGATAAGGGTTTCTATGCCGGGCGTATCGGGGTCCCCTAAAACTTCTGCGATGTAACCTGGTGGTGGGTTATTGATTTGCTCCCAGTCTTGTATTTTGGCCACCACTTTTTGACCATTTTGGGCGCCTTTGGTCATGTCTTGTGGGATATAAACTTCAAGGGGGATGCGCGGGTCATCTGAGGTAACGTGAGCGTTTTGGCCGTTGCTAAAAAAAGTGCCCACAATGGTTTGCTCTGCGCGTTGGATAATGCGCACAAGCTCCCCTTCGGGGCGGTTGCTGCCTTGGGCCTTTTTGGTGAGGCGGGCAATGACTTTGTCGCCGTGTAATGCGGTGCCCAAACGCGATGTGCCAATGAATATGTCTGGCTCACCATCTTCGCGGGCGAGTAAGCCATACCCTCCTGAGTGTACGCTGAGTCGCCCCGTAATTAAGTTTTGTGCGCCCGATGCACCATATCGGTTGTTGCGCAACTTAACGAGGAGTCCGTCGTTGCCCATTTGGCGGATGAGTCTGCGAAAGGTGTTGTATTCGCGTTCGCCCACCTGAAGTGCACGTGCAAGTTCCCTGATCTTCAGGGGCCGATCAGGGTTTTGCTTCATAAATGAAAGGACTTGGTCACGGGAGACGGACATGAGCGCCTAAGATAACGGGTATAAAAGATGTGTATATGCGTGTATGTGTGGCGGGAGAGAATGACCGTGTCATTTTAAGAGCTGTGGTGGGGAGGCATCGGTGCTCTGAATGGATGTGTGTCTGAACACGTTCAAATATACGGCATGTTTATGAAAACGCAATGTAAAAGCTTATGGCATCTGGGGGGGCTGTTTCATATCTGTGGTGAGCTGTTTTAGGGGTTTGCATTTTGTATTTTGTCTGTTATGTTTATGTTGCGATTTCGGTAGAACCACTCATTAATTTCTAAGGAGTTAAGATTATGAAACGTTTGGCTGCTATGGTTTTGTGTGTGATGTTGTTGCCCGCTTTGGTGTTGGCGCATTGTGAAATCCCGTGTGGTATCTATGGCGATGAAGGGCGGTTTTCGGCCATGATGGAAGATGTGACAACCATTGAAAAAGCCATGAACCAGATTAATGAGTTGTCGGGTGCAGACACCAAAAATTTTAATCAGATTGTGCGTTGGGTCAATAACAAAGAAGTTCACGCCGATAAAATTAGAGATGTGGTGTCCCAATACTTTTTGGCACAGCGCATCAAAGAACCCGCCGAAGGTGATGTTGCTGGTGCAAAAGCTTATACGGCTCAGTTGGTAAAGTTGCATCATATTATTCGTGTGGCGATGAAATGCAAACAGACAACAGATGTGGCCCATGCCAAGAAGTTGCACGACCTCATTCACGAATTCCAAGAACTCTACAATGCCAAATAATTATTATTCTTATAAATAATTACAAACAATGGATGTGGCAAAGCGACGCTTTTAGACGCTTTGCCATTTTTTTTAACATTTTTTCTTGCGCAAAGGCAAGGTCTTTGATATATTTTTGGCTGTTTAGCACTCGGAGGGTGCGAGTGCTAACAATGTTTCGTAACGTTATTCATTTTTTTCACCTTAACAAAATATCCTTTAGAAGGAGGCAAGACATATGGCAAAGGTGAAACCCCTTGGGGATCGCGTGTTGGTAAGACCTGTTGATGAAGCAGAACAGGTTAAGGGCGGCATCATTATTCCTGATACAGCCAAAGAAAAACCCCAACGTGGTGAGGTTGTTGCCGTTGGTGATGGCAAAGCCGATGATTCTGGCAACAAGATCGCTTTGTCGGTAAAATCGGGCGACACGGTTCTTTATGGCAAATATGCCGGCACCGAAATTCGCTTGGAAGACGAAGACTATCTGATTATGTCCGAAGGTGATATTCTCGCTGTTGTTGAGTAAATTCTTGTTATAAAATAATTTGTTTCGTTTATATCTGAGGAGGATATTATGGCCAAGCAACTGGAATTTGATGTTGCAGCCCGAGAAGCCCTCAAGCGTGGTGTCGATCAATTGGCCGATACGGTCAAAGTAACGCTTGGGCCTAAGGGACGAAATGTGGTTTTGGATAAGAAGTTTGGTTCACCCACCGTGACCAAAGACGGTGTGACTGTTGCAAAAGAAATTGAATTGGAAGATCCATATGAAAATATGGGTGCCCAAATGGTTAAAGAAGTGTCTTCCAAGACGTCGGATGTGGCCGGTGACGGTACCACAACCGCAACTGTATTGGCACAAGCCATTTTCCGTGAAGGTTTGCGCAATGTGACAGCAGGTGCAAATCCTATGGATCTCAAACGCGGTATCGACAAGGCTGTGGTTGCCGCTGTTAAAGCTGTTCAAGAATTGAGCAAGCCCGTTGCCGGTCGCAAAGACATTGCCCAAGTGGCAACCATTTCGGCCAACAACGATAAGACCATTGGTGAGTTGATTGCTGATGCCATGGAAAAAGTGGGCAAAGACGGTGTGATTACTGTTGAAGAGGCCCGCAGCATTGAAACCACCTTGGATGTGGTTGAAGGGATGCAGTTTGATCGTGGCTATGTGTCTCCTTATTTTGTGACCAATACCGATAGCATGGAAGTCGTGCTTGATGATGCTTATATCTTGATTTACGACAAAAAGATTTCTGCTATGCGCGACTTGTTGCCGGTTTTGGAAAAAGTGGTTCAAACTGGCAAACCGTTGTTGATCATTGCCGAAGATATCGAAGGCGAAGCTTTGGCTACATTGGTGGTGAACAAAGTGCGTGGTACCTTGAAAGTAGCCGCTGTTAAAGCCCCTGGTTTTGGCGATCGTCGCAAAGCGATGTTGGAAGATCTCGCCATTTTGACCGGTGGCCGCGTTTTGTCCGAAGATGCTGGTTTCAAACTCGAAAATGCCACCACAGCAGATTTGGGTCAAGCCAAGCACATTACCATCGACAAGGACAACACAACCATTGTTGAAGGCAACGGTGCTTCTGCAGACATTCAAGGCCGCGTGGGTCAGATTCGTCGTCAAATTGACGAAACAACATCTGACTATGATCGCGAAAAGTTGCAAGAACGGTTGGCCAAGTTGGCCGGTGGTGTGGCTGTGGTCAATGTTGGTGCCGCAACCGAAACCGAAATGAAAGAAAAGAAAGCCCGCGTGGAAGATGCTTTGCACGCCACACGTGCTGCTGTTGAAGAAGGTATTGTTCCTGGTGGTGGTGTTGCATTGATTCGTGCCGCTGCCGCTTTAGATAAAACCCGCAAAGATGCCCGTGGCGACGAAAAGACAGGTGTGGATATTGTGCGCCGTGCCTTGGAAGAGCCTTTGCGCCAAATCGCCAACAATGCCGGTATCGAAGGCGCGTTGGTGGTGCAAAAAGTGGCAGCAGGTGAAGGTGCTTTCGGTTACAATGCCGATACCGATACCTATGAAGATTTGATCAAAGCCGGTGTGCCAGATCCTACCAAGGTGACACGTTCCGCGCTTGAAAATGCTGCTTCTATTGCAGGGTTGTTGTTGACCACCGAAGCATTGGTGGCCGATATTCCTGAGCCTGAACCCCCAGCACCAGCTGGCCCTCCAGGCGGTGGCATGTATTAAAAAAGAGATTGCTCAAGCAATCTGTATCACTAAAAAAGGGCACCCGATTGGGTGCCCTTTTTTATTTTGCTGTCGTCACAACACTTATGTCCTATCGTTTTTCTGCCCTCTTCCGGCAATCTATCCAAATATTTGGATCTGGCTCATAAACTGTTTTCACTTTAATCGGGTTGCGAGAAGGATAGCTACATTGAATTGGTTTTTGTCTTTATGTGCGAATTTTTGGGTGTTGGGTTGTTGGGTCTCTCTGCGTTGCTTGCATCTAACGTCTGCCATTGCAGAAGTGGCCGCACATAAAAAAAGTGATCGGGGTTTTGTCAATCGGCCCAATGAATCAGTCGTGGCCATTTGGGTTGGGAGGTTGTTGGGAGGTGATCTGCAATGGCTTGTTATACGCCGACAGCCCCCTTAGCGCGAAGCTATAGAGGGCTGTCATTCAAGGGCGTACGATCACCATCTTTTTAAGCTGTTGCTTTTTCCGTTTTACCCCCAAAAAAACGAATACGTTCATCCAACGATAAATCTTTAGTCTGTAAATAATGCATTTGTCGAACAAAATGAATCTGTTGCATCATTTCATCATTAGGAAATTCTCTTCGGACGTCCTCCCAAATATTCGCTTTTTCTATTTCTGTTAATTCGTTCATGTTTCCCTCTATAGTTCAGGTGGCGCAATAATCTCGATTTGTCCATATCCTTTTAGGGCATTAACCAAATTGACTTCTCTACGCGTATTCACTTTTACCAGATGAGTAAAGTTCCAACTGCAAAGATAGCCAATTCCGTTAATGACGGCAACGGCAACATGGTTGGCATCTGATCTATACTTCTCAGGAAAAATCTCTCTATCAATATACTCTTGTGCAAGTATAGTGGCTTCTTCATCAAGATTCAGAACGGATACCCCTTCTACCAAAATTTCCATTTGTTCTCGCCTCTCTTGGTTGGGAGTATCGGCGATTTCGCGTAACACAAGCCCAGAAACAAAAGCATCAAATTTTGGTAATACTTCCTCCCAAAATTTCAATGTCTGAGCTTGACGCTCTGGTGTGCGCGAATCATAATAGGCACTTGGCACCGTTGTGTCTAAATATATTTTTTGTTTAGCCATACAGAAACAATATCATTTTAAAATGCAAGAAGCAAGGTTGTTCTTTTGCGCCCATTTTGCTTTGTTGCTGTTGGCGTATAACGGTTGGGGTTTCAGACGGGCTTGCAGACTGTAAAAATGTATCAGTGGTTTTGATATTCAGAAATTGAATTACACTGCAAGCCTGTGTGGGATGGGTGGTTTGGGGATGCACTGAAACCCTGTGTTATCGGTTTGGCAGCGCGCCCCAATAATGCGAAGCTTTAAAGGGGCAAACTTATAGCGCACACCATATCCTATGGTTTTTGGTTTCTAATCCTTCTCAATCACGAGGTCCTCGCCCATTCAGTTTTCTGTCTAATTCCCACAGTGCGGTTTTGTTGCTGTCAAATTTTACCAATTCGAAAGCATCCACATATTTCAACCACTTGTATTCATTGTGCTCATTGGAAAGCACGATTGGGTAATGTTTAAATGAGACCCCAAAACAATATTGAGGAATAACATACACCTGGTCTCCCCATAAATGACTATCACGAAATCCTGTAGCTCGTATAGACGTCATGGTATCTAACTGAATAAACTCTGAATCTTGAGACAGACCAGCTTCCTCGAATGTTTCTCTTTTAGCAGCTTCAAGAGGTGTTTCATTATCTTCGCCACCACCTGCTATACCTTGCCACCAACCAGCGTCAGACCGTTTAAAGAGTGCATACTCAAAATGATCATCAGACGTGTACCTATAAGGGTATACAAGGATTTGAAATGGTGCCCTTGCCATCTACCTTACTTTCATAAAAAGATGAATGAGTTTTTCTGATAAGATTATGAGAAGCTTATTCTGAAGTTGTTTTATGTTTTTGTGCGCGAATTTTTGGTGTTGGGTGGTTGGGGCTCTTGCGCTGCTTGCCGATAACTTCCCGATGTCCGTAAAAAAGGTTCGGACATCGGGAGTTTATTCTTTAGACT
>JAYODI010000143.1:0-293 GCA_038279365.1 Candidatus Latescibacterota bacterium
AACTGTTTATGTGTTTTATGGTAAATGGGAGATAATTTAATGAACGTTCATTATAATGATAAGACGGATTTGCTTTATATACGTTTAGATGATCAAAAACAAGATATTGTAAATCGCCGAGTATCTGAGGATGTGGTTTTAGATCTTGGAGAAGGTGATCGAATTGTAGGTATCGAGATCTTGGATGCCAGCAAGCATGTTGCCTTAGATCGTGTTTTGCCAGTGACTTATGATCGTGCCTAAGATTTGATTTTGACAATGCTGATTTCTATCCCCATTTTGTTGGTGAAATG
>JAYODI010000143.1:303-8170 GCA_038279365.1 Candidatus Latescibacterota bacterium
GGAGGGTGATATGTCTGATTGTCCAAATATTTTGGTGTTGCACAGTGATGAACACAGTTTTCGGTTTTTGTCGGCGCGGAGCAAGGAACGAGGTGGCGAGCCGTGTCAGACGCCAACGTTGGATGGGTTGATTGCGAAGGGTGTGAATTTTGATGCGGCATATTGTCAGATGCCATTGTGTACGCCGAGCCGTATTTCGATGTTAACGGGGCGACATTCACACAAGTGTGGGGCGTGGGGCAATGCGTCTGTGTTGCCACCCGAGTTGCCCACGTTTGGCAGTCACTTTCAGGCCAATGGATATGCGACCGCTGTGGTGGGTAAGATGCATTTGGGTGGTTCGCGTCAGTTTGCAGGTTTTGGTGCGCGGCCTTATGGAGATTTTGGTGGGTCGTGTGCGCATCAACATGATCCGTTGAGCGTGACGACAGAAGATCACTTGGGGGGATCGGAGATGCGCTCGCGCACGGTGGATGCAGGTGTGACGGAGATTCCCGAGTCCTTTTTGCAAGAGAATAGGGTGGCGCGTGAGTCGTTGTCGTGGGTTCGAGAACATCGGCACGCAAATCCCGATCAACCGTGGTTGTTGTATGCATCGTTTAGCCGCCCGCATTTTCCATTAACGTCGCCGAAGCGATTTTTTGATCGGTATTATCCCGAAGGGGTGACACCGCCACGTATTGGGCGTACAGGTGATTCTGCAAACCATCCGATGACGGTAGGCGCAATTAAAGGTTTTCGGACGGAAGAGATTGATGAAGCAGAAGCCATGAAGGCGCGTGCAGGATATTTTGCAGCGGTTGATTTTTTTGATGAGATGTTGGGCGATTTTTTGGCATTGTTAGATCGCGATGGGTTGTTGGACAATACGGTGATTGTGTATACGTCTGATCATGGCGAATTGGCAGGTGAGCACGGTATTTGGTGGAAAAATACGTGGCACGAATCGGCGACCCACGTGCCGTTTATTGTGTCATTGCCTGAGCATCGACGTGGTGAGTTGGCGGTTCAGGAAGTGATGACGCCGATGAGTTTGGCCGATCTTTTTCCGACGCTGTGTGGTTTGGCTGGTGTGGATGAACCTGATGGATTGGATGGGGTGGATTTGACACCTGTGTTGAAGGGGGATGCTTGCGAGGCGTTGGAGAATCGGGTGGGTGTGATTACTGAGGCAACGGCACCGCGATGGGGCAAGGGTACGGAGTTTCGTATGATGCGGTCAAAGAAGTATAAGTATATTATGTTTCGCGATTGCGAAGATTTGGCATTTGATTTGGAGAATGACCCTGATGAACAGCACAATTTGTTGAAGACGGATCCTGACAATGCTGAGTTAATTGCATTGCGTGAGGCGTTGTTGGATGGGTTTGATTTTGATGCGGTGGAAGCTTTGCGCGCCAAACAGAGTGCAGAATTGAAGGCGAAGTATCCAGCTCGTGTGGAAATGCGCACACCCAATCAGATTTGGTTGGGCACAGGGCAACTGGTGGATGCGGATGATCCATTGTATTATCCCAATGTAATCAGTGAAAATGGTGCAAGGGATTTTGAGGATTTTCCGAAATAAGTGTTCTTCAAGTTTGCTTTTGAATGGGCTTTATAATTGGTCTTGACATATGTTGTCAAATGAATGAATGTTAAGTTCATATTTGGATAGAAGTGCCATTGTTGTGGGGGCTTCAATGGCATGTGAATCGGTTGTTCTATCTAAACGTATTCGTGTGTTTCCTTTTAATAAAACACACGATGCGTTGTTGCAATGCACCTCCAATAATGTGTACTGGAACAACGCGTGATTTCTGGTACACATTGTTGGAGGTGCATTTTTTTTCATAAACAGTACTAAAAAGTGAGATGTTTTTTGAATGTTGCCCAGTTTATAAAAACCTCATTGAGTCATTCTGCATTGGGGTTTTTAAAGGTGTGTTCGTTGTTCATGTAAATGGATGTTTTCATTTGATCATAGGAATTATGAAACGATTCTTCCTTTTATTTTTGGTGTTCTTTGATTTTGGGCATGCTTGGGCACAAGACCCTGAGGTGCCTGCGTATCGAGAAATGGGTGTGCCTTATATCCAAAACTTTGGCCCCAAAGTCTATAACGGTATGCGGCAAAATATGGCAATTGTACAAGACCCTCGTGGGCTTATGTATTTTGGTCAAACGTCTAATGTGCTTGAATATGATGGTGTTTCTTGGCGCCATATTTCTATTCCATACAATATTACCACACAGTCGATGACAACAGATGAAAATGGGCGCATTTTTTTAGGTGCACAGGGTGAGTTTGGCTATCTGTCACCAGATGAACGCGGGCAGTTGCAATATGTTTCGCTCTTGGATCATGTTGCGCCACAAGATCGCGATTTCACAAATGTATCAGAAACGATATCGACCAGCCATGGGATTTATTTTAGAACACAAAGATATCTGTTTCGTTGGCAAACAGATCTTACCCAAACAAAAGGTGCGAATTTAGAAGGTGTCGTTCATGTATGGAAACCTCAAACCCGATTTGAAAGAATTGTTTTGGTGGGGGATGAAGTTTATGTGTTGCAACCCGATGTTGGATTGATGAAGGTTGTTGGAGATACGTTACAAAATGTGACGGTCACCCACTCATTTATACCTGCCGCTATTCTGATGATGTTGCCATTGCCTTCTGAATCTCAAAAGCACTTGGTTGTCACTCGTACAAGCTTATTTCTTTTTGATGGTGACATGTTTGAACCTTTTGAAATGGAATCTGCCGCAGTTTCTTTTTTGGAAAAAAATACGATTCAATGTGCCACCGTTTTAGCAGACAGCACCCTTGCGATAGGAACACGCTTAGGTGGTGTTGCAATTTTGGATACACAAGGTCGATTGCGGCATGTTTTGAATATGGCATCTGGCTTACAAGATAACAGAGTTTATGATCTCTACCCAGATCGCGAAGGTGGCCTGTGGGTTGCATATGAAAATGGTTTGTCGCGGGTTGAAACACCTGCACGTCTTTCTCTCTTCACGGAACAAATGGGTGCGGGTGGCTTGGTGAGAAAGTTGATTCGACACCAAGGTGAGTTGTATGTTGCCGATAATCGTGGGTTACATGTTTTGGCTTTGCCCGATACGTTGGGGAATTTTCCCATTTTCAAACCAGGGCCTGATCAGCCTCGCAATTATTGGTTTTTACGATCTGTTGATCAAACGCTGCTTGCCGCTACTGGAGATGGTGTGGTTGCGATTGAGGAAAATCAGAAACCTCGGGTGGTACTGCCACGGTCGTCGGTGCGTATTTATCCTTCGCGCTATCATCTGAATTTGGCATTTTCAGGTTCGTCTGATTCAACCGCTGTGTTACAGCGGATCAAAGGTGAGTGGACATTTGTGGGGCATATTCCCAATGTGTACGGAATTGTTCGAAATATTGAAGAGGAAGGGCCTGGTATTTTGTGGGTGAGCACACGTGTGAGTGGCAATTATCGTTTGACACTGCCTCACTTACAAAAGTCGCAAATTGATACAACCGTAAAGATCGTCTTAAAAGATTTACAGGCAGAGATTGAGCGGTATGAAGAAGCGCAGGGCGCTGATAATGGCACGCTTGTTCTTACCCTTCAGGGGCGAACTGTTTTTAGGCATCCCGAAGGTTTGCGGCGATTTGATAAAGATACAAAAACCTTTGTACCGGAATCTGTATTTGGTGATTTTTTTGCGCAAAATTCTGTTTATCGGTTGGCTGAAGACCTGAAAGCAGGTATGTGGATGTTCAGTGACGGCAAAATGGGTTTGGCCGTGGTTGATGAAGCGGGTGTGCTACATTGGGATACGACACCGTTTCTACGTTTGGGCGATTTTCCAATTAACCGCATTTATCCCGATCCTAAATATGCAGGGGTGATTTGGATCGGCGGGCGAGGTGAAGGGATTGTTCGTTATGACAGCACTATCCATCAAGATTATCAAACAGATTTTTCGGCTTTGGTTCGGCAGGTGACCGCCAACCAAGATACACTCTTTTTAGGCGATGCATCTTTTACGCAACATGATACACTGGATTATATGACCAACGCGTTTCGTTTTGAATATGCCGCGCCCAGTTTTAACGATCCGTCAAAAAATGTATATCAAATATTTTTAGATGGGTTTGATAAACAATGGTCTGCTTGGACATCTGAGACGCAAAAAGATTATACCAATTTGCCCGAAGGTTCTTATGTCTTTCGGGTGCGCGCTCAAAATATTTATGAACACCAAAGTCAAGAAGGGGTCTATGCCTTTGTTATTTTGCCACCTTGGTATCGCACCACTTGGGCGTATCTCTTGTTTGGGTGTTCTGCCTTGGGTTTGATTCTTTCGGTTGGTTATGGTGCCAATACTGTGCGAATGAAACAAATGGAAGCACGCAACAAAGAACTTGAAAAAGCAGTGATGGATCGCACGCAAGAAATAGAGGCACAAAACGAGCAATTGATTCAATTGAAAGAACAAGCCGAAGAAGCCAACCAAGCCAAGAGTACTTTTTTGGCCAATATGAGTCATGAGATTCGCACACCCATGAATGCTATTTTGGGGTATGCGCAAATTATGGACAGTGATGGGGCTTTGGACAAACGGCATCGCAAAGCCATTGAGACCATTGGGCGCAGTGGTGAACATTTGCTGAGCTTGATTAACAATGTTTTGGATTTGTCAAAGATTGAGGCGGGGCGAGAAGAGCTTAATATGAGCGTGTTTGACTTACATGCGCTTATTGAAGGACTGGGTGCGATGTTTGAAATGCGTTGCCAACAACAGGAATTGGCTTGGGTTTTGGATGCAGATATACCGGCTGGGGCAGTTCAAGGTGATGAGGGCAAACTGCGTCAGGTATTGATTAATTTGTTGGGCAATGCGGTGAAGTTTACGCAAGCGGGTCAGGTTCAGTTGGTGGTAGAGGCATGTGGTGATGATCGGTATAACTTTGAGGTTTCCGATACGGGAGAGGGCATTCCAGTAGCGAAACAGGCTTCTATTTTTGAGCCCTTTCAACAAGAAGATGAAGGGCTGAGCAAGGGGGGCACGGGGCTGGGGTTGGCGATATCTTTGCAGCATGTGAAATTGATGGGGGGAGACTTGGGGGTGGAATCGACCCCTGGTGAGGGCGCACGATTTTTCTTTTCTTTGGTGTTGCCCTCAGCACCAGCGTTGCCAGAACGTGAGAAGGTTGAAGATTGGACCAAAGTTGTTGGTTTGGCAGGCAATCGGTCTGTGCGCGCATTGGTTGTAGATGATCAGGAAGCGAACCGAGATGTACTGTCGCAGGTTTTGGAGCGTATTGGGGTGGTGGTGGAGACGGCTGAGAACGGCAAAAGAGCATTGGAACGGGTGGAAGCCCATATGCCCGATATTGTGTTTATGGATATTCGGATGCCTGTGATGAGCGGGCCTGAAGCGCTGAAGCATTTGCATGAGACATATGGTGAAGATGCACCTGTGATTGCGGCGGTGACGGCATCGGTATTTGAGCATCAACGACAAGAGTATTTGGACTTGGGGTTTGATGAGTTCATTAATAAACCTTTGCGTGCTGAACACATTTATGCATGTTTGGTGGCGCAGTTGGGCGTTTCATTGAAATATGTTGAAGAAGTAGAGGACGTGTCTGCTGTTGAAGATTGGACGGATGTGGTTCTGCCCGCAGAATTGCTTACAAGTTTGGTGATGGCGGCTGAGGAGCATAGCATTACACAGTTGCAAGCAAATTTGGATATTTTGGAAACATTGGGTGCCAAAGAACAGGCGTTGGCAAAGCACTTACGGGCATTGGATGAGCAATATGATATGGAAGGGATTAAAGCGGTTTTGAAGGGTTTAAATAAAAGTGACGCTTTTTAAAATGACCTGAATCTACTTTTCTCTCACGGGATTTTCCCGAACATATATTTGTTAAAATGATATCAGGCCACATTTAGTTAGGTAAAAATTATGAATTCAAACGAAATGGATTTAACCCATTCAAAAGTGTTGTTGGTCGATGACCAGCGTGAGAATGTGGATGTATTGGTTGGCATCTTAAAACCAAAAGGCTATGATATTCGGGTGGCATTGAGCGGTGCGGTGGCATTGGATTTGGCACAACGGTTTAGTCCTGATTTGATTTTGTTGGATGTGATGATGCCCGATATGGATGGTTTTGAGATGTGTCGGCAGTTAAAAACGGATCCCAGTATGCACGACACGCCTGTGATCTTTCTGACGGCGTTGTCAGAGTTGAAAAATGTTGTAGAAGGATTTCGGTCGGGCGGTGTGGATTATATTTCAAAGCCTTT
The DNA here is from genome assembly GCA_038279365.1 of Candidatus Latescibacterota bacterium. GTDB lineage: Bacteria > Latescibacterota > UBA2968 > UBA2968 > UBA2968 > JABIFK01. Next base: position 6,597 of record JAYODI010000143.1, read on the forward strand.
TCGCGATGAAGAATTGCTGATGCGGGTGAGTACACATCTTAAGTTGCGCAGGGCGTTGAAAGAGGTAGAGACACAAAATGAGATGCTCAAGGCTGAAATTGCCCGATCAGAAGCGCTCACAAAAGAACGCGATCAACTCAGTGAAGAGCGCGATCAATTAGCTGGACGGATGTCGATGATTTCAGATGAAGAGGTCAAGCGTTGGGGCATTGCTGGTTTTGTTGGGCAAAGTGCGATATTGAGGCAGATTTTGGGCGATGTGGAACGGTTGCAACAGGCGGGGTCTACCTCGGTGTTGATTACGGGGGAGAGTGGTACGGGTAAGGAACTGATTGCGCGGGCGCTTCATTTTGGGTCTGATCGGGCATCGGGGCCCTTTATGCCAGTGAACTGTTCTTCGGTGACGGGTGATTTGGCCGACTCTTTGTTTTTTGGACACAAAAAAGGCGCGTTTACGGGGGCGGATCAAGATCGGCAGGGGTATTTTGAGCTGGCACACGGGGGCACATTGTTTTTGGATGAGATTGCAGATATGCCTCTTCATCTTCAGGCCAAACTGTTGCGGGCACTTGAAGAACGCGTGGTGTTGCCCGTGGGTGGCGCTCGGGAAATAGCTGTGGATGTGCGGGTGGTGGCAGCAACCAATGCCGATTTGAGTACGGAGATTGACACGGGGCGATTTCGTCAAGATTTGTATTTTCGTTTGGCAGGATTTCCGGTGCAGGTGCCGCCGTTGCGAGAGCGTCGTGAAGATATTCCGTTGTTGGCAAAGCATTTTGTGTCTTCTATTGCGCTTGAAATGGGAATTGATACACCAGATATCACAGATTCGGCTTTGTCTGCTTTGGCAACATATGATTTTCCGGGCAATGTGCGCGAGTTGAAAAATGCCATTGAACGCGCTTTGATTGAAAGTGGTGGCAGAGCCATTGAGCCCAAGCATTTGCATTTGAGTGTGGTTGGCGAAGCAGGTTCAACGCCGTCATCTGATGTGCTTACTGGAATTTCTGTGGATGATTTGCCGTTGAATATGGAGCAGGCCGAGTGGGCGTTGATCAAACGCGCGATGGCGCAAACGAATGGCAATGTGGCCCGAGCGGCTCGGCTTTTGGGGATTAATCGCATGAAGATTTATAGGCGATTGGCAGCAGAAGAGGAAGCATCGGATATGCCTTAATTAGGTTCAAAACAACGTTGGATTTTAGCCTCCTTGCGGTGCACAAGTGTAACAGGGTGATCACTTGTACATTTCGGGGAGGTTTTTTATTTTTGTGTTAAAATATTAAATAATTGTTTTTAAACGATTTAAAAAAATAAATTTCGTTGGCATTCCATTTGCAAAAATATAGCCTCGTAAAACAGCACCTGACGATAAAACGTGTTGGTTGGGATAAATGTCAGATGCTTTTGGGGTGGGCAAAATCTAATCTTTAGATCGTCGGGATCAAGGAGGGTTTTGTGAAGGCAGCAATGTGTTAGGATAAGTCAGTCAAGTTCAAAGGTTTTTCATTTGTAAATTTAAACAGCTGGGAGGATTAACGTTGAATAATTTGTTAAAGAGATGGGCTCTTTTG